>NZ_JBFAJV010000022.1:96956-119784 GCF_040655415.1 Actinosynnema sp. NPDC050436
CACCGCCGGACCACCCCGCTCGCGCGGGGAAGACCCGGAGATGGGACTCGGCGGCGTCGCGGTCACGGGACCACCCCCGCTCGCGCGGGGAAGACCTGCGCGAAACGCTCCAGGTTGCCCACGTGAGCGGACCACCCCCGCTCGCGCGGGGAAGACACTTCTTGACCAGTGAGTTTACAGCGAGGTGAGCCGGGTTTCATTCGGTGCGTTCCGGTTCCGCTAAGGTGCGGCTCGGCATTGGGGCAGTGATCGGCGCGGTCGATGCGGGCCACTCCTTCCTCGCCAGCGACAGCCCACCCCTGTTCGACCGTTCGTCTGGAAACGACCTCTCCGTCGCACGACTCAGCCGGGTCGACGACGATGATCGCTCGACAGCGCCGCCAGGTCCAGCGCTGGGGCGCAACTCCCGCGCATTGGGTAGCACATGCTTCGGCGCCTGGTTCTGATCTTTCGGTGCGTGGGGCTTTGGCCATGGCCACCCACTTCCACGAGCGGGTTACCGAGCATCGGGGGAGTGAGGCGCCCGCACGTCCGTGAATCGGAGGCGGCGCGCTCTCATTACGCTGTGTGCCGGTACCGTGACCGAGGCAGCCGAGTGGCTGGTTGCTGGGAAGGGGTGGTGGGGTGGGCGGCTCCGAAGTGGTGCGGCGCTGTGCCTGCGGTACCCGGCTCGCCCGCGACAACCACACCAGCCGCTGCGGACCCTGCGCTCGGGCCGGCCGCCGCCACCCCTCCACGCCGCCGGAGGTGCCCGCCGGGTTCTGGGACCACCCCGACCTGCGCGCCGCCCTGGCCGCCCGCGACATCGGCGCCGTCATCCGCGCCTACCGCAAACACCCCCACCATGGTCAGGCCATCACCCAGGACACCGTCGCAGCCTGGATCACCCTGTCCACCACACGACTGAGCCGCATCGAAAACGGCGAACCCGTCAACGACCTCGCCAAACTCATCCGCTGGGCGCACACCCTCCACATCCCCCACCACCTCCTCTGGTTCCACATGCCCGCCGAGTTGGCCGGCGAACCGGCATCCGTAGTGCGGACGGCGGGCGACCGCCTGCCCGTACCGCACGACGACTCAGGCCGATTCCACGACGGAAGTGGACAGTCCTTCGAAGTCGAAGTCGAAGTCGAAGTCGAAGTCGAAGGCGCCTGGTCGCCGGCCGGACAGGCGCATCCCGGCTCGACGTGCGCCGCAGTGGCCTCCGCACGGGTGAGGCGCAGCCAGCAGGAATGGCTCACCGTGCGGCAGGCTCCGGGCGCGCGCGGACGTGAACTGGCAGAACTGGCCGCGTGGTTGTACCCGGCGGACATGCGCGCCCCCGGCGGTCATGTGCTGGCGGGACCCGGCTGGCTGTTGGAAAAGCCCGTCGAACTCGACTCGATCCGGCTGAATTTCTCCGACCTTCCGCACCAGGCACCCCCCTTCGGGCCGATCGATCACGTGGTCCCGCTGACAGACCGCGCACAGCGCTACGCCGGCTACAGCCGGGCCGTCCGCGACCTCATACGGCCTCGTCTGTTGGAGAATCGAGTCAGCTATCGCCTGGTCGGCACCGCCCGTCACGATGCGCTCACGTTGACCTTCGGTACCACCACCTACTTCGAGGTGTTCGACGTGAAGGAGGCGTTGGCCCACGAGTTCAAAGCGGCCTGGCTGGCGGCCGGGAAAGAGGTGCCCGAGTGGTCCGCGCTGCCCTTGCGCAGCGCAATCAGTGACCCGTTCGATCCGGACCGGCTGCTCATGTCACCGGGAATCAACACCCTGACCATCCGCCGGGGAGCCCGCGGGGACCACCGGTTCGTGCTGCACGAGCGGGACGGCGGAGCCGTCGCCGACGGTCGGAACATTGCCAGCCTGATGCCGGCGGGCGAGTTCCAACCCTCGTCCGTGGCGACGGTGGACGTCCGCAACGACTTCTCCCTCTGGCGCAACATCATGCGCGAGTTCTCCGAGGAGTTCCTCGGCAACCCCGAGCACGACGGCAACGGACCCGCTCGATCCCCTACGCCGAACAGGAGCCTTTCGTCTCGTTCGAGGCGGCACGGGCATCCGGCCACATCCGGATGTGGCACTACGGCCTGATCATGGACCCGCTTCGCCTGGGCGCGAGCCAGCGCACCGTCGCTGTCATCGACGACGGCACCTTCGACCGGCTCCTCGGAGACACGGTGACGGTCAACGATGAGGGGCGTACGGTCGTGACAGGCGGTCGAGTGGGCGTCCCCTTCACCGCGGACGCCATCGATCGCCTGGAACCACGACTGACTTCAGGCGCGCTGACCTTGCTCCGCCTGGCCTGGCAGGATCGACGAACGCTGCTGGCTGTATGATCGAATGACGTGGCTGGCTGTCATCAGAGCACGGCCAGCGACAGCAGGCCGCAGCCGTACGACTTCGCGCGTCCGATGCCGTTCAAGATCCCCTCCCGCACCTGCTCCGGATGGCGGATGAACGCAGTGCCTTCGAACTGCGTGACGGCCACCGTGATCTTCGTGGACTTCTCGCCGCACTTGCGCAGGCCAGTGCGCACGTCGCTCCACCTCATGTACGCGGTGGTCAACTCAAGGCCGTACTGGGTTGCCTTGCGCTGCCACCATGCGTGGGCCTCTTCGTCCGACAGGCTCCGCACCGTGCCACGTTGTCCGCGCACGAATACCTGCTTGGTGGGATTGGCGACGATCCGATACCGCACACCGGTGCCGGGAGTCATCCTGGCCAGGTGGGCTTGTAGATCGCGGGTACCGCCGTGGCCGTAGCCGGGGGGTAGTCGGGAGGAGTCAACGGGGAACTTCGACTGCACCAGCAGGAGTACCCCGGCGGCTGTCTCCTCGACGCGGTAGAGAAGCCCTGCCGCCTGTCGTGCGTTCGGTCCGAAACCCGGCGGGCATGCGAAATCTGTGACAGTTCTGTGCAGGGAGTCGACGTCGCGTAGATCCCGTCGGACATGTGGATGCGCGGGATTGGCGATGATCTTCGTCAACGTCGGCGTGTCGAGGTCCAGGCTGATCAACTGCTCTCCTCGGGATGGCCGTCGTCGTGGGGCTCCTCGGCGGTGCCCGTCGCCAGTCGGTCCAGGTAGTCGAGTCCGACCCCGCCGCACATCTGCGCAGCGAGACGGCGAGTGGTACGCCATCTGGTGTGGCGGTCGAACTCGCGTGACCGGAAGTTCGTCAATGGCTGGGTGTTGGACACTTCCCGTGTGCCGAACACGTCGCCGGTGGGTGGTGACTCGGTGATGAAGTCGACCGCCACCGTGTCCGCATGGCGGGGTGCCTTCCGTGCGAGCGGAACCGTCTCCGACAGCGCGTGCACCGGATCATCGTGACGGCCCAGGACGAGCAGGCCCGCCGGCGGGCACGACCGGCGTCCGAGATAGGGCGCGTAGACCGGCCGAGCCAGCATGCGGCTAAGCCGGTCCACCAGGACGCCGTCACCGGTCACGGCCACGGTGAAAGCGGCGTCGCTCAGATAGAAGCGTTCGCTGACGAGGGTTCCTTTGCCCGCAGGTCGGAATGAGTGACTGGCCAGGAGCGGCGTCTGCTTGTGCGGCCGGCCGCCGCCGACGGTCTGGTAGTCCATGACGGGTTGTCCGGGCCGGTCGATGCGGATGGTGAACCGGAGACTGTCGAGTTCGGCCAGCGACTCGTCTCGGCCGTGGCCGACGATGGCGCCGATCATGCCGAGCAGGCCGGACCGGGTCGGGTAGCGCCCGGTGTCGCGGCGGTTCCACGGGGAGTCGCCGCCCCAGGACTGGAGGGGACCGGACAGGTGCAGCAGTACGCCGTTCATACCGCCGCCCGCAAGCGGTCGGCTAGCGTGTCGGCGACCGTACGAACGAGTCCGTCGAGCGAGTCGTGGCGGCTTCCCAGCGCCGGGAGCGCCTCGGGGTAGGGCGAGGCGTAGCCGGACCAGTGCCCGGGGTCGTCGACGAAGCGGTGTAGGCGGCCGGTGTAGGCGGCCAACAGTCGCCGTCCGGGTTCGCTGAAGCCGTCGGGGCTCGTCGGCACCGGCTTCTCGAATGCCGAGGCCAGGGACAGCGGTGCGTCTCGCAGCGCCAGGTGGACCAGGTCCGGTCGGGTGGCCGGCGCGGTCGAGTTCGCCTTGCCCGTGGGAACCACCGTCAGGAAGGTGCGGGCCCATGCCTGCACCAGGCTGATCGCGGTGTCCACATCACCGAGCACGCTGGCCAACTGACTGACGTTGACGTTGCAGTAGCGGTAGAAGGTGCCGGTAGCGAACTCGGCGGTGGCGAGATGCCCCGCGCCGGTGCCAGGGGCACAGTCGTCGACTGCGGTGAAGTAGTCGAAGTCGGGCGCGCTCTCGTGGATGGTGAACGCATGAGCGACCTGGGTGTGTCCGTCGACGGTGTGTCCGGGCACCTCGGCGAGCATCCGGCCCAGTAGTTCGATGACCGGGTGCCTGCTGTTGAGGATATCGGTCACCGGAGCCGCGATCGCCGACACCGCCGCGCTGATCGTCTGCTGCAGAGTCTCCTTCTCCTTGGCCGAAAGCTTCTTCGGCTTGCCTTTGGCGTCGAGTTCCGGCAGTGGCAGTGTTTTGAGCGTCTCGCGATGGTCCAGCGCGAGCTGGGCCAGGTCCCGGACGACGGAGACAGGCAACCACAGCAGGACCTTGGTGGAGTCGTCCGCCTCGGGCTCCAAGCCGTACGCGTGGATGATGCCGCGGCTGGCGCGCCTGGCGTCATCGGCTGTCCAGCCGTGCTCGTCGACGAGGTGCTCGCGCAGCACCGCGGCGATCTGCCGTGTCCGTACGGTGCGCGACTCCATTCCTTTCTCGACTTCCTGCCGAGCCGCCCGCTTCCACGACTGCGAAGACACGCGGATCCGTGGAGCGCCGCCGTAGACGCAGGATTTGGGACTGCCCAGTCCGTCCCGGTTGACATTGGCGTAGGGCAGCGTGTGCAACGCGTGGATGTCCAGGTACAACGACTTCTCCTTGACGCACAGTTGAGGGAAGGGTGAGCCGGTGACGATCAGAGCGGCTGATCGTCGGATTCGGTGTCGTATTCGACGTCGGTGCCGCCGTCGACCTCGCGGTAGAACGACTGCAGCCAGCTACTGCTGATGGACTGCCTGGACGACGGCCACCGGGATCCGTGGTGGAGGAGAGTGGCGAAGTCGACCGGCGTGGCCGCGGTGCGCAACGGGAGCACGATCCTGGTCAGCATCCTGCAGAATGTGGAGGCGGGTTGCCGGCTCAAGAGGTGTACCGATGTCTCACGAGTCGACATGGCCAGGTTGTGGCATCGGGCGATGGAGGTGCCCAGGTTGCCCGCCCACGCTGCGGTCACGGCGTCTTCGGGTCGGTGGGCGATCAGCGAGGCCACCGCGTAGTAGACCGCTTTCTGGTGTGGACCACAGGATCCGGTCCAGGGCGCGACGTAGCGGTGGACTCGACTAGCCTGATCGACCGTCCTGCCCAGGCCGGACCGGAGATCGGCCCGGGGGCCGGGTTCGGACGCGAGTTCGGCGATCCTGGTCACGAATGACGTCGACGCTTCAGTTGCCACCTGGCTTCTCCTTGCGTGGCCGAGGGTTCTTGCTCGCGACGAACTTCGTGAGGGCCCGCTTGGCTTTGGTCACCTCACGCGCCACCGCCGGACTGTCCGCCACGGGGCGGGTGGCTTCCGTGATGGCACCGAGTGCGATTCGCTGGAAGGCGCGGTGTGGTTCGGCGAAGTCTGCTTCAGCAAGGGACCGCCAGAACAGGTCTTCTGCTCGGGGCCAGAACCAGCGCTGCGCGGGCTGCACCCACGGGGCCTCCTTGTCGGATTTGGCAGAGGAGCCGTTGCCCAGCGCGCGATACGCCTTGCGCAGCTCGTTGATCATGGCGGTGGCGACTTCCTTCGCGGCGGTCGTCAACGCCTCGGCGCCGTTGGCGCGCGCCGGGTCGAACTCGTCGAGGTAGCGGATGATCGGCGGAGTGACCGACGTGCTCCAGGCATTATTGGTGGCCTTCCTGTCCTGGTCGAAGCCCACCGCGCGGATCCGCAGCCTGTCCAGCATGTCGTCGGGAAGACTCAACGCCGACGACAACACTGCAGGCCGCTGGGTGGTCTCGCGGTCCGCCAACAGGGCATCGACCTCGCGCCACAACGCGCGATCGGCCGACGCGCGCCGCGGCTTCCACTCACCCTGGCTATTCCGTTCCTCGATGGAGTACGGGTCCCTCAGCGGCGGGTGCTTGTGCTTCCATCCCCAGGTCAGGTGGCAGCCCACCACCGCCTCACCGGTCGGATCCGGAGTCAACAACAACGCGTGCCGCGATTGTCCGACCAGCAGACGCGCCGGCCAGGTCGGCTCTGGCGGGACGCCCAAGGGATCGTGGAGGTCGGTCGTCTCCCATGGTGCGAGGTCTTCGCCTGTCAGATCGGCGCCGAACGCGGGACTCGGAATCCCCGCGATCAACGTCTCGAAGAGGTTGGCGCCCAACGGATAGAAGGTGACTGTTGACCGCAGCGGCCCGGCCGACATGTGTTGGCTGCGGGTCTGCCCGACAGTGCGGGTTCCTCCCGTGCCCCCAGAGCCGTAGTAGTGGTGGATCAGCAGCAGTTCCAATGCGTCGGTCACGCTCAGATCCGGTGCGTGGCCCTTGTGGGTGTGTCGCCACCAGATCGGCTTGTTGTCATCCGGCCGGCGTATGTCGAAAGTGTTCGACGACTTGAGTTCGGCCTGCTCGCCCAGTCGAGGGTCTTGCCACCACGGCCACCGGGCACAGAACAGGTTCCATCGAGACGAATGAGTCTCCAGGTACTTGTCGACCTCGGCCCCGACGAACCGGCCCCGACGCAGTGCTTCGTTTCGCCGCTGCTGCCACTCGTCACCCGGATCTCCACCGGCATCGACGATCTTGTCCAGGCCGGTCACACGCGCCGCGATCACGTAGAGCACGCGGAGGGCACCGGCGAAGGCAGGCGGCATCGTCAGGGCGAGATCGGTGATCTCGTGGGCGCGCAGCAGGAGTTCGCGCAGACCGACCTTCCCGTCAGAACCGTCGGCGAACTCGACTCGGAGCACGGCGTCGGTGCGCAGGTCACAGATTGTCATCTTTGAGTCCGTTCACGAGTCCCAGGTCGCTGTCGACGACCAGGGGGTGGCGGCCAGGCAGAGGAAGGACGCGTGCGTCGCACAGAAAAGCGTGCTTCCACCGGGGAACGGCGGTGTCCAGGCTCTGGACCCATGTCGCAGGACAACGGATGGACACGTCGATCAACGACGAGATCTGCCTGCCTGTCAATACCTCTCCCTCGGGGAATCGCACGGTGTGCGCCGAGTCCAACCACGACAGTCCAGCCGAGTCCGTCCACCGGGGGACGACCAGCGCGTCGTCGATGCCCAAGCGGGTGGTGGCGTCGGTGTCGCGGACTTCGCGATGCGTCATCCCGGCGAGGTCGTCGATCAGCTGCGGGGCAGGCACCGCCGACAGCCGGGCCAAGCCGCGTTCGAACGTCGTCGTGGCGTGCCGTCCGCGCCACTCGGCCGCTGCTGCTTCGTCGAACGGAGACAGACCGAGGTCGTGGACCGCTTGCACCAGTTGATCCACATCGTCGGGTATGACCACGTCCGCTGGTCGTGTCATCAGCAGACCGCGTGTGGCACGCAATTCGTACCCGGAGTGGAGCTTGAGCCACTGCGCGGGGACCCGGTCCCCTTCCGGATCCAGCACTACCACGGTCGGTACCCTCGCAGATTTCGGCCGGTCTTCTTCCGGACGGAGGTGCCTGTGGCACCGACCCAACCGCTGGATCAGCAGCGCGATCGGCGCGAGGTCGGTCACCACGAGATCGAAGTCGAGATCGAGACTCTGCTCGATCAACGGAGTGCACACCAGGATCGCGCGTTTCGGACGGCGTCCGTTGTCACGGCTGGCGTGCTTGCCGAACATTCGCTCGACCTGCGCCTCGGTCAACGCACGTTGCCGATGGGGCAGCCGTGCGTGCAGCAGCAGTATCCGCGTGTCGTCCAGGTCCGAACCCTTCAGAGCACGGAACGTCTTCTGCGCCGTCGGCACCGTACCGCAGATGATCGCGACACACCCGCCTTCCTCTCGCACGCGCCGCGCATAGCGGAGGATCGTCGACGTCCGAGTTCCCATCGGATATCGGACATGCTTGATGCGCGCTGTGCGGGCACCGAGAGTGCTCATCGCGGTTCGCTCCGCGGTGGTCGGCTTCTGGAAAGAGCCGTCGACCGCGTGCCACACCCAGCCCGGATACCCGGCTGCTTCCACTGGGGGTGGATGGGCTGAACCCGTTCCTGCCAGATAGGCGGCGGTCAGCTCACCCGCGACATGTGCTGGCACGGTCGCGGAAAGCAACACGACCGAGACACCGAGGCGACCGCACCACGACAGCACTCGTCCGAGAACTGCCAGCATATACGGTTGATGCGCGTGGACCTCGTCGATGACGAGAGTCTTGCCCGTCAGCGCGAACAGCCGCAGCATGTTGAACCTGATCGCCAGCCCGGCCAGGAGCAGTTGATCAATGGTGACGACCGACGACTCGGCCAACAGCGGTCGATGAGGGCCGTTCAACCACCGCAGAGCCTCATCGTCGGCGCAGTAATGTCGGTAAGGCGGGTAGGCGGTCGCCAGGGCATGCGACAAGGTGACCCGCCCTCGCCCCGGAGAAGGCGGATACCCGAACCCTCTCGCCCGCTCCCACATCGCATTGGTCGTGACCTGCGTGGGCAAGCACATCAGCAAGCCGGGACGACCCGTCGCATGCCCGATCCGATCCGCGGCGACCATGGCCGCAGCGGTCTTGCCCGCCGCAGTCGGCGCGCTGATCAACAAGATGCCACAGCCGGTGGGGCGGAAGGTGTCCTCGATCGACCGCTGCAGCGCGTTCGGTCTATCCCCGACGAGCACCAGCGTCGTGATCCGAGCGGTCGACGACGACGTCACGAACCCCAGTCCCATCAGGCGCTTTCGAACCGCCCGCAGTGTGTGGTCCCACCGCTCCTGCAGAGCGTCGGGTGCCTTCCACTGACTGTTGGTGATCCACTTCGTGTCCGACACGATCCAATCGGCGAGGACCACGATGCCGCTGAGCACGACGGCCGTCGGTCGGTTGAGCCGCGCCGGTGGCACCGGGCCGATCAACTGACGGAGCGTGTCGACGATTCCACGCCGATAGGCGTGCCACGCCGGACCTCCTAACAGGACGTCCCCTTCGGCACGGCGGACATGTCGGCGTTGTGTCGGCTGGAACTCCCCGTGGTGACTGCCGACGACCTCCGCGATACGGTGCGCGATGCTGTCCACCAGGGGATCGGTGAGCCCGGCGAAATCGGATAGCAGGGTCGGAAGACTGAGGTAACCGACCTGCTCGTGGCTCCGGTAGTCGGCACTATTGCGTGGTGGCCACTGATCCTGGAAGCAAGGGCAAGCCTTGCCGACATCGTGTAGACCGGCAAGAAAGGCGAGGAAGTCTCGCGTTCTCGGTTCGGTGAGACCCAGTTCCTGTCCGAGCCATCGCCTCACTCCCAACGGAAGATAGTTGTCCCATAGCATGTATGCGGCAGCGGCGGCGTCCATGAGGTGGAACGGCAGGTAGTAGTCGCCGGGCAGTCCATCACGTTTCGCCCACGGCTTCGACACCCGACGAGTAAACACCATCACAGGGGAGACGGACTTTACGGCTCGGTGTCGTTCAGTTCACGGGACGGCGTGCCTGGGAACGACCCGCCTTGCGAAGTCCCGGACGCTGGCACTTAACACATATCCGAGCAGGACTCGGTGATGCGTTGGGCGAAAACGTTTGAACGGGTCCGCAGCGGATTGGTGGAGCGCAACATTCAGGATCGTCGACTGTGCCGGATCGGACCTGCGCGACGATGTTAGGACGACACCATCTGATGAAGCGTCGCCTGGCCAGACGCGGCTGAGGCGCGTGTCAACTACCTGCTTGGGCAACTGCGCGTGCGGGTCGGCGCTACTACGGACCACTCCCGCTCGCGCGAGAGGGACTTGTCGTCCTCCAACACGGTGTCGAGTTCATCCGAACCACCCTCCGTTGCGCTGGTAGGACGCCGAGGCGACCGGACCCAACCCCGTGGCGATCGGACCACCCCTGCTCGCGCGGGGAAGACTCCGACGCCCACTGCCACATCCGGTCAGGCCACGGGCCACCCCCGCTCGCGCGGGGAAGACAACCCGCACGCCACGCGGCTGTTGGTCGCGTCGGGGCCACCCCCGCTCGCGCGGGGAAGACACTTCTCGACCTGTAAGTTTACAGCGAGATGAGCCGGTTTTCATTCGGTGCGTTTGAGTTCCGTTTAGGTTCGGTGGGGGCCGAGTAGTAGACGAGTGGTCGGTGCGA
The DNA here is from genome assembly GCF_040655415.1 of Actinosynnema sp. NPDC050436. Lineage (NCBI taxonomy): Bacteria > Bacillati > Actinomycetota > Actinomycetes > Pseudonocardiales > Pseudonocardiaceae > Actinosynnema > Actinosynnema sp. NPDC050436. Next base: position 107,308 of record NZ_JBFAJV010000022.1, read on the forward strand.
GCGACGCCTTCCCCACCCAACAGCCATCTATAAGCCACCATCGCGACCCTGGTCGACCCATGGGGAAGTCAAAGGGTCGTCATGAAGGGCGGTGGGCCGCGTGGGTCGGTGGCTGTAGTGCTGTTCGTGGCGTATCCCCATGGCCAGTGTGGGCAGATCTTCGGTGGTGCAGGCGCGCAGCAGCCACGCGCGGCCCGTGGGCGCGTTGGTGGCAGTATTGGCGCGAGCAATCGGACAACCAGGTCCTAGGGTGTGGTGTAGGTGGTGAGGCGACGGTGACCTGGCCGGTGCCCGCCCCGTAGGGGCGCTCGGTCGCGGTCATGCATGCCCCTCGTAGGTATGGCAAACGGGAGGCCCTGTGCGGTCGTGCCGGACAGAATCAGCGTCATGTTCGTTCGGGGGCCAGACGATTACTGTTCGCAGGCGGGCTTCGCGGACTGGATGATGGGGGAGTTGCGTGTCACGCCCGACCGGGGTCATCTCGCCACAGTGGCCAAGCTCCATGACAGGTGTGGGCGGCGGAAGCCGGAGTGGCGACTCACCGAGGTCCATGACGAGGTGGCGGTCGCGACGGAGGCGCGGGCGCGACGCCGCGCCGTCGATGTCCGTATCGCCGGGTCGCGGCTCAGCCAGGGCCGGGGTCCGTCCGGTTGTGGTGGTCCTGTTCGATCCGTTGGAAGATGTCGGCGTCGGTGTGTTGCTGCCAGCCGGGTAGGGCGTCCCAGTCGGCGATGTAGGACGGTTTGGGGTCGGGGAAGTGGCGGTGGATCTGCCCGGTCCAGCAGGCGGCGACGAACTGGCTTTTCTGTGCGCGGGTGAGTTTTGCGGCGGCACCGTCGGTCGCGGTGAGGAAATCGCGGACCTGCCGGTAGACCGCGCCGGCGGAGTCGCGTTCCCACTGCGGGGTGTCATCCCACGGGGTGACGTAGCCGGGTTTGGGCTCGCCCGGGTGGTGCCGGAGGACTCCGGCGATCCAGGCTTCCCGGAAGACACGAGCACCGTCGCTCACGCGGGATCTCCTTGCTGCTGCGCCACTGTCGGCGGAGGTGGGGGTGGTCAGGCGACGCCGGCGTGGGCGGCGAACTCCGGCAGTCCCCGCAATGTGGGGCCGGACGAGCGCAACTGTCGGGTCAGACGGTGGGCCCATGGACGCACCCGTACCTCCTGCGGAGCGGCTTTCTCCGCAGCCAGCAGCGCGTGGAAAGCCTGCTCCCGCTTGCCCCACGCGCCATAGGCCAACGCGACGTCCTCGTAGTACCGCACCCGCCGTTCGGTGACGGTGATCGAGTCGGGCCGGATCGCGCGGGCGGCGGCGATCGCGGTGCCGTAGTCGCCGAGCTTGCGGTGCACGCTGATCTCGTAGAGCCCCAGGAAACGGGCGTCCACCACGGAAGGCGTGGGCCTGTCTGCCAGTGTGACCCGGGTCGTGCGGACGGCGGCGGTCGCCTCGGCATGCAGGTCCAGGGCGTCGGAGCGGCGGCCGGCGATCGCGGCGGTGTACGCGCCGGTCTCCAACAGCATCGCGTAGGCCGCCGTGTGGCGGGGGTCGGCGAGACCGGCGGTGTTCTCCAGCCTGGCGGCGGTGCCCACCACCAACTCCTGGGCACGGTCGGTCTGGTCGTAGCGGCGCACCACCACCGCGCCCATCTGCGCAGCCTCCGCCTCCACCAGCAGATCGCCGGACACGCGGGCGGTGGAGATGGCGTGCTCGGACAGCCCGACCGCCATCCCGTCCTCGCCCAGTCGCAGCGCCAGCCAGGTGGCGTGCCGATACGCGGTGGCGGCCAACGCCTCGACCTCGCCGCGCCGGTCGCCGTCCACCACCGCGCGGACGGCCTGGGCGTAGCGGATGGTGTCGGGCACGGCCGTGGCCAGCTGCGAGTACCGGCAGGCCATGTAGTCGGCCTGGGCCTGCCCGACCCGGCGGCGCAATCCGTCGACGTCGACCGGGCATGAACCCGAGGCAGTGGCGCCGGCGGAGGGGAGTCCGAGCAGTGTCGCCCCGGCCACCCCGAGCATCCCGGTCAACAGTTCTCGCCGCAGCACGTCATCACCGCCATCCAGAGCGTCCGTCGGCCCTACCGTAGCGAGTCCCAACCTGACCGGAGGGATGCGGTAGCGCGCGGCCAGCCGACGCAACTCCTCCACTCCCACCGGCCGGCCGCGTTCGATACGGGACAACGTCGAGCCCGAATAGCCCAGCAGTTCCCCTGCCTGGGCAAGAGTGAGGCGGCGTCGCACGCGCTCTGCGCGCAGGGCCTCTCCTGGAGACAGCTCCGACATCCCCAAAATCCTCACCCCTCGGGGGACTACTCCGCGAGCCCCGATCGGGTCAAGAGTCCACCCGGAATCCGCACAGGCTGTGCACGAGCGGCACCACACCTCCCGGACTGGAACCGACCGCGCTTGGCTGGAACACACCGACCCGCCTTCTCTGACTCCGGCAGGTAGGACAACGAGATGCTGAAGCCCGGCATGGCACCCGCCCGCCCTGATCGGGCGAAGCAAGTACTGCCCGACCACATTCCGAACCCGCACACATCCGGAGGTGGACATCGTGGTCACCGCACCCCTCCACACCCGATCCCCGCAACGCCCCGTGGCGATTTGCGCCTGCCCAAGGGCAGGAGACTGGTCCGCTCGTTCGGCAACGCAGCGGCCGGTATGCCCGACGCCCTGGCGAATGCAGTGGCGGCGCAGGTCCGCACGCACTGGAACAGGATCGACGCGGTGTCCTGCGCCCACGCCGACCACGCCGACCAGTCCGAGTCCGCGTCCGCGACCCGGGTCCTGGGAGCCGGGGCAACCGCCCGGCAGGTGCTCGTCGACCAGATCGACCTGTGGGCCTTCGACCGGCTCCCGGAGGCGGTGCCCGCAGCACTGCTGCACACCGAGACCCTCGGCCAGCTGGTGGACCGGCTCACCGCCGCCTGGGTCCCCTGGCGCGTCGTGGTCGCCCACGGCGATCCCCGCCACCACCGCGACCCCCACGACGCGGCCGAGGCGCTCGCGACCCTGACCCTTGCCTACGACGACCTGCTCACCGACCTCCGCTCCGGACGGCGACGCCTGCCTGCCGTCCCGCTCGGCGCACTCGCCCTGTAGACGCCGTGCCTGCCGACTGGCGTGCCGTCGCCGCCCTGGTGGTCCCCGCCGACTCCCCGCTGGGCAGAGCCGGCCGCCACGTCGAAGTGCTCGCCGGCCACCTGCCCCCGCCCTCCGGACACCGCACCTGCGTGCTCTGCCGCGCGCCGTGGCCCTGCGGACCGTGGGACGAGGCCGCACGCACGCTAACCGAAGACCACCTGCCCGTGGGCTACCTGGTGCCGCTCGACCTGCACGCCACCCTCTGGCCACCCACCGCCACCCCCGCCCCGCCGGAACGACCCGGCGACCAGCCCCTGACCTGAGCGAGATCGGAGACCACGGTGGACGAAGTGCTCGCGGCCAGCATCCACGCCGAACTCGACGGCACCCTGGCCACCTACGACCGAATGGCCGTCGACGGCGACCCCACCGCCCACCAGGCCCTGCTCACCAGCGGCGTGCTGCGCCTGACCGGCACCATCCGGGACCTGCTCGACGAGCACCGGCCCGACCCGCGCGGTCGGTGCCGCACCTGCCGTCCACGGTGGCGGATCGGTCGCGCCCCGAGGTGCCCGGTGTGGTTCACCGTCCACCGGCACCTGATCGCCGTCGAGCAGCCCGGGACCCCGACCCGGGCCGCTCGACACGCCACCCCCGCCGGCCCCGCGCACACCCGGCCGGCGGGTTCCTAGGCGGTGGAGGGACCCCGCACTCGTCCCTCCACCGCCCACGCCGGTCCCGGGATCGGCCGGTTCGTTCTCCGGGTCGACCGTGCCCGGTGGTCGTTGCGGAGAGTGATGGGGTCGATACAGTGGCGCTTCGACCGCCCGCGTGGCGACGAACCCCTGCGCATGTCCACCTCGATGTCTCGGAATGTGAGGATTCTTCGTGACCGACAGCACTCTGTCACCAGACCAGGCGGGCGACCGCGCCCGGCGTGCCGCCGTAATGCGGAACGAGGTGGTCGACGCGCTCGTCGCGGAGGGCACCATCGTCTCCCCGCAGGTCGAGGTGGCGATGCGCACCGTGCCGCGTGAGGTGTTCGCGCCGGAAGGCGAGCTGGAGAAGGTCTACGACCTCGGCCGCGGGTTCGTGACCAAGGTCGGCGGGGACGGGACGTCGTTGAGTTCGGTGTCCGCGCCGCAGGTCCAGGCGCACATGCTGGAGCAGGCCGACATCTGGCCCGGCCACCGTGTGTTGGAGATCGGCTCGGGCGGCTACAACGCGGCGTTGCTGGCCGAGCTGGTCGGCCCGTCCGGCACGGTCGTGACGGTCGACATCGACTCCGACGTGGTCGACCGGGCCCGCCGGTTCCTGCCCGAGGCGGGCTACCCGCAGGTGCTGGTGGTGCTCGCCGACGCCGAGCACGGGGTGCCCGGGCACGCCCCCTACGACCGCATCCTGGTCACCGTCGGCGCGTGGGACGTCCCGCCCGCGTGGACCGACCAGCTCGCCGAGGACGGTCTGCTGCTGGTGCCGCTCAGCGTCAGGGGCCTGTCGCGGACGCTGGTGTTCGAGCGTGACGGCGACCGTGGTCTGGTCAGCCGTTCGTCGCGGATGTTCGGGTGGGTGCCGATGCAGGGCGTCGGGGCGCACCCGGGCCGGCAGGTCGTGCTGCGCGGCGGCGAGTTGACCCTGAATTTCGACGGCGAGCCCGCCGCGGACTTCGACGCGGTCGCGGCGGCGCTGGAGGGTCCGCGGGTGGAGGTGTGGACCGGGGCGGCCATCGCCAAGGGTGAGCCCTGGTCGGACGCGCACCTGTGGCTGGCCACGCACCTGCCCGGCTACTGCCGGATCGTGCTCGACCGGACCCTCGACACCGGCGTGGTCGTCCCGCCCGGCCGCATGTCCGCCGCCACCGGCGCGGTCGACGGCGGCACCCTGGCCTACGTCACCTACCGGCCGTTCGACGAGCACCACGTCGAGTGGGGCGTGCACGCCTACGGTGCCGGCGCCGACCGGTTCGCCGGCGAGGTCGCTGACCTGCTGCGCGTCTGGACCCGCGACTACCGGGGCGGTCCCGGTCCGAGGTTCGGCGTCCACCCGGCCGGAACCCCCGACGAGCGCCTGGCAGGTGACAGCGTGGTGGACAAGCGCCACACGCGGATCACGATCTCCTGGCCGCAGGCGGCCACCGCCGCGGACGGCCGGGCGACCCGACAGAAGCCGACTGAGTAAGGGAGTGTGACAGCACATGACGGAGGCCCTGTTAACCCGTGGTGGTGCCGCGACGGCCGAGCCGTCGCCCGCCGACCTGGTGGAAGTGGACGAGTTCGCCTTGGACGTGCGGGTGTTCGTGACCCACGGTCCGATGGCGGGTGACTGCCCGACCGACGACGGGTGCGGCAACACCTGCGCGAACGACGCCAGTGCCTGCGCCTCGGATGCCGACAGTCCCGTCTGACCGTTCCGCTGCCGGTGCGCCGACCCCGGCGCACCGGCAGCGCAGTCCAGCACCGCCTTCGGAGAAGGGATCACCGCTGTGTCGTCGTGGTCGTCGCGATTGCGTTGGGCGGAGGTGGCGGTGCTGCGTGCCGTCACCGACCCGGGCGGGCTGGACCTGCCCGACCACCTCGACCTCGACGGTCCCGACGCTGCCGAGTCCGGTCTGCGGTGGGTGAGCCGGGTGTGGGAACGCGACGTGGTACGCGCCGCGCTGGCCCAGGCCAGCCCCGCCCTGTCTCGCCGCATCGACACACTGGTCGCCGAGGGCGGCGACGTCCGTGCGGTGCGGCGCGTCGTGCTTACGTTGGCGTCCTACCTGCTGCGCTGGCAGTTGCGGCCGACGCCGTTCGGCGTGTTCGCCGGCGTCGCCCCGGTCCGGATCGGCACCGGAGCGACGGCACGGTGGGGTGCCGGGCACACCGCGGTCGCGCGGGCCGACGGCGCGTGGCTCGACGACGTGCTGTCCCGACTGCACCGCTGCCCCGAGCTGTTGGACCGATTGCACGTCGTGGCCAACAACGCCGGCATGGTGCGCGGCGCCCGGTTCGTCGTGCCCGGCACTCCACCGCCCGACCCGGGACTCGCGCCCGTCGAAGTCTCCGTCCGCCACAGCCGTCCCGTGCAAGCCGTCCTGGACGCCGCCCGTACCCCCATCCGGTTCGGCGACCTGCGCAACGCCCTGCGGCACCGGTTTCCCGACACCGCACCGGACCGGATCGACCATCTGCTCGACGGCCTGCTGACGCAGGGCGTATTGCTGAGCGACCTGCGGGCACCGATGACCACCCCGGACGCCCTCGGCCGCGTCTGCTCGATACTCGACTCCGTCGACGCCAGCGGGATTCCCGTGATTGCGCCTCTGGTGGACGAGTTGGCTTCGATCCATCGCGAACTCTCCGCCCGACAACCGGCCGCAGCCGGACAGGCACGGGTGACCGCGCGGATGCGAGCGGTGAGCCGGGCGGCGGAGGTGCCGGTGATGGTGGACACCGTGCTGGACTGCGACCTCCGCCTCCCGCACCAGATCGCCCGAGAAGCGGCCGACGCCGCGACCGTCCTGTTGCGACTGTCGCCGTACCGGTTCGGCCGACCGGAATGGCGGGAGTACCACTCCGCGTTCCGCGCCCGCTACGGCACCGGCGCGCTGGTGCCCCTGCCCGACCTGCTCGCCGACAGCGGACTCGAACTCCCCGCCGGCTACCTCGGCTCAGGCCGCGATCGCGAGGCCCGCCGCACCAGCGGACGCGACGAGACGATCCTGGCCCTGATCCAACGCGCCGCCGTCGACGGCACCGACGAAATCCTGCTCACCGACCGGATTCTCGACGAGTTGACCGGCAGCGACCCCGGCGACACCGGCCACCTACCCGACCGCCTGGAGATCGCCGTCCAGATCCTCGCGACCGACCTGGACGCGATGGAGACCGGACGGTTCCTGCTGACCGTGACCGGCACCCCCCGACCCGGCAGCAGCATGACCGGCCGTCACGCCCACCTCCTGTCCGACGACGCCCGCGACAACCTCGCCGCCACCTTCACCGCCGACGGCACCGGATCGGTCGCCGCGCAGCTGTCGTTCCCGCCGCGCCGACGCCGCAACGACAACGTCGCCCGCACCACCCGCCTGCTCCCGCACACGATCGCCCTCGCCGAACACCACGCACCCGACCCGCACCTGATCCAGCCGGGCGACCTCGCCGTCACCGTCGACGAGCACCGCTTCCACCTGATCCACCTGCCCACCGGCCGCCGCGTCGCGCCCCGCGTCACCCACGCCCTGGAAGCCACCGTCCACACCCCGCCGATCGCCCGGTTCCTCGCCGACATCACCGACGCCCGCGCCGCCGTCTACGGACCGTTCTCCTTCGGCGCGGCCTCCCGCCTGCCCCGCCTGCCGCGCGTCCGCTACCGCCGCACCATCCTGGCCCCGGCCCGCTGGACGCTCACCACCGCCGACCTGCCCGGCCGCGACACCCCGATGCCAGACTGGGACACGGAACTCGACGCGTGGCGGCAGCGCTGGCGCGCACCCCGCCAGGTGGCGGTGGTCGACCACGACCGGCGGCAACCCCTCGACCTCACCCACCCGCTGCACCGCCGGCTGCTGCGCAGCCGCCTGGACCGCGCCGGCCGCCTCGAACTCCGCGAAACCCCAGCACCCGCCGACCACGGGTGGCTGGGACGCGTACACGAAGTCGTGTTCCGCCTGACCTCCACCCAGCCGACGCCCGCCCCGCCGGTCCCCGTCACCGAACGGAACCACGCCGTCGACCCGGACGCCGGGCACCTGCCCGGCCGGTTCACCGTGCTGTGTGCGCACCTGCACGGGCACCCGGCCCGCGCCGACGACATCCTCACCGACCACCTGCCCGAACTGCTCACTGCACTCGATCCGCTCACCGGAGGGGACCCCGTGTGGTGGTTCCGGCGGCACCGTCGGATGCGCCACCCCGACGCCGACCGCTACCTCGCCCTCCACCTGCGCGTACCCGCCGATGGTTACGGCGAGGCCGCAGCAGTCCTCGCCGCGTGGGGCCGGACGCTGAGCCGCGACAAGCTGCTGGCGCAGCTGTCGCTGACCACCTACGAACCGCAGACCGGCCGATACGGGCACGGCATCGTCCTGGACCGCGCCCACGAGGTGTTCGCCGCCGACTCCGCCGCCGCGCTCGCCCAGATCACCACCGCCGCCCGTGCCGGTGTCAGCGCCCAGGCGTTGGCCGCCGCGAGCATGGTCGACCTGACCCTCGGGCTCGCGGACACCACCGACGCCGCACTCGACCGGCTGCGCCACACCATTCCCCGAGGCCGCCTCCGGCCGGACCGCACAGTGCGGGACCAGGCGCTGGCGTGGGCCGACCCGACCCGTTCCTGGACCTGCCTCCGGGCACTGCCCGGCAGCCAAGCGGTCGTGGCCGCCTGGCAGGCCCGCGCGCAGGCGCTGACCGTCTACCGCGACGCCCTCGCCGCCCAACGTGACCCGTTCACCGTCGTGCCCGCTCTGCTGCACAGCCACCACAATCGCGCCGTCGGCGTCGACCCGGCCGTCGAACACGCCACCGGGCACCTCGTCCGCGCCTGCGCCCTGCACTACCTGCACACCACAGGGACGCGGTGAACGGCCTCGCGGCGGCGGAGACCGTGGACCGGATCGCCGCACAACTCGCCGCGCCGCAGCCACCCCCCGCCGACAAGACGTGGCTGCCGCAGTCCCTCGCCCGGGGTGCCGCCGGGGTCGCGTTGCTGCACATCGAACGCGCCCACACCGGCACCGGTAGCTGGGAACAGGCCCATCGGTGGATCACCGCCGCCGTCGCCGGCGGGGCCAGTGCCGCCGACACTAACGGCCTCTACCTCGGTGCCCCCGCGTTGGCGTTCATGCTCCACGCCGCCGCCACCGGTACCCCCGACCGCTACCGCCAGGCGCTCGCCGACCTCGACGCCCCCGTCGCGGCACTCGCGCACCGCCGCGTCGACACCGCGCTGGACCGCATCCGATCCGGCGCGCTGCCCGGGTTTCGCGAGTACGACGTGTTCTACGGCCTCACCGGGATCGGCGCACTGCTGCTGCGCCGCGACCCCGGCGGAAGCGCCCTGCACCGCATCCTCGACTACCTCGTCACCCTCACCCGCCCCCAACCCCTCGATAGCTGCGAACTGCCCGGCTGGTGGGTCGGCCACGACCCCCACCGCAACCCCTCACCCCACGGCCACGCCAACCTCGGCATCGCACACGGCATCACCGGCCCGCTCGCCCTCCTCGCCCGCACCATGCGACGCGGCATCACCGTCGACGGCCACCACGAGGCCATCGCCACCATCTGTGCCTGGCTCGACACCTGGCGGCAGGACGGCCCCGCCGGACCCTGGTGGCCCGAATGGATCACCCTCGCCGAACACCACGACGGCCAAGCGCGCCAACCCGGACCGGCACGCCCCAGCTGGTGCTACGGCACACCCGGCATCGCCCGCGCCGGACAACAGGCCGCCCTCGCCCTCGGCGACACCCGCCTCCGACAGCACTACGAACACGCCCTGCTCGCCTGCCTGGACGACCCCGACCAGCAAGCCCGCCTCACCACCACCGGGCTCTGCCACGGTCTGGCCGGCGTCTACCAGACCGTCCTGCGCGCCGCCCTCGACAGCCCCGACCCGGCACTGGACGCCCGCCTGCCGTGCCTGGCCGCAGCTCTCGCCCACCACCCCAACACCGGAACCAGCCCGGGGCTGCTCGACGGCGACACCGGCGCCGCACTCGCCCTGCACACCGCCGCCCAGCGCCGCCCGCTGAGCTCGGGATGGGACACATGCCTGCTCATCGACTAGGTCCCCACCAGCCCGCACCACACGACGCCGAGGCATCCACCGGGCGACTCGAAGCCGCCGTGCTCGCCGTCCTGACCGGCACCACTCCCACCGACGCCGCCCGCGCGACGCACCTGCACCCAGACGACCTCGCCGATGCCGCCGAACGCTACCGACGCGCCGGACAACACGCCCTACACCACCACCGCCGGCCCGGCTGGTGGCAGATCAACATCGAATTCACCGACTGGGCAGGAGCCGAAACCGTCTTCGCCCACCACATCGCGCCCCTGCTGGACCACACCACCGACGATCCGGGTCCGCAGTGGTGGTTCATGCGTAAACACCCCTGCTGGCGGGTGCGCATCCCACGCCGACCCGGCACCGCCGGCCACGCCCCGCACCACCTCACGGCAGGTCTCGATGCGCTCGTCGCCGAACACCTGATCACCGACTGGCGACCCGCGGTCTACGAGCCCGAAACCACCGCGTTCGGCGGCAACACCGGAATGAGCATCGCCCACGATTTGTTCTGCACCGACAGCCGCGCCATCACCGACCTGATCCGCCACCACCACATCGACCTCGGCCGCCGCGAATTGTCTGTTCTGCTCTGCACCGCCCTGATCCGCGCCGCTGGCGCGGAACGCTATGAACAGGGCGACACCTGGCACCGAGTCGCACGGGAACGCCCACTGCCCACCGACGTCCCCGCAGCGAAGCTGACCGACCTGGCCCACGACCTCCGGCACGTGATCCACGCCGACCTCTCACCGGACGGACCTCTGCTCACAGAGGAGGGCCCACTCGCCGCAGTCGCGAGCTGGGTCGACGGCTTCCGCGCCGCAGGACACCGCCTGGGCTCCGCAGCCCGTACGGGAACCCTGGAACGCGGCCAACGCGACATCCTCAGCTACCTGATCATCTTCCACTGGAACCGCCTAGGCCTGCCCACCCGGAGCCAGAGCATCCTCGCTGCCGCAGCGAGCACCGCGATCTTCGACGAGCGCACTTCCAGCACAACGCTGTAGACAGGAATCTGTCCCCGACGATGCCCGCCGCGAGCCACGACAGGAACAGGGCAGGATGATTGACGACACAGAGCCGGACGAGCTGCGTGTGAGCATGGTCGACGCCGTCCTCGCCGCCGGACACCGACTCCCACCCGCTGTCGAACGCGCGCTGCGCGCCGTGCCGCGGCACCTGTTCGTGCCCGATGCGCCCCTTGCCGACGCCTATGCCAACCGCTCCATCACGATCAAGCCCGGCCCGCCCGGCGGCAGGCCCGCCAGTTGCATCTCCGTGCCCACCGTCGTGGCGATGATGCTCGCCCAGCTCGACCCCCGCCCCGGCGAGCGAGGTCTGGAGATCGGCGCCGGAACCGGCTACAACGCCGCACTGCTCGACCACTGCGTCGGCACCACAGGGCAGGTCACCACCGTCGACATCCACCCCGACGTCACCGACCACGCATGCCGCGCACTGGCCGCCACCGGCCACGACCGGGTGCGCGTCGTCACCGGCGACGGCGCGCACGGCCACCCCGACAACGCCCCCTACGACTGGATCATCGTCACCGTCGGCCCGTGGGACCTGCCCCCGGCCTGGTCCGACCAGCTCGCCCCCGGCGGGCGTTTGGTGGTGCCGCTGACCTGGCGCGGCCAGACCCGCAGCGTCGCCTTCGTCAAACAGGACAACAGCGTGCTGCGCGCCCAGGACAGCAGGCTGTGCGGGTTCATCCCGATGATCGGCGACGACCAGCACGGCGAACGCGTCATCGCCCTCGCCGACGACGTCGCCCTGCACCACGACCCCGACCAGCCCTTCGACCCCGACCGGCTGCGCGGCGTCCTCGACCGACCCTCCACCACCGTGTGGTCCGGAGCTTCGATCGTGCCGATGGAGTCCACCGACCTCATCTGGCCCCTCCTCACCGGACTCGGACCCGGCACCTGCCGCTTCGCCGCCGCCCAGGCCGCCGTCGACGCCGGACTCGCCGACCCGGCCTTCGCCTACTCCAGCCCGGCACTCGCCGAAGGCGACTCGCTGGCCTACCTCACCCTGCGACGACCGGCACCCGACACCGCCGAACGCCGCTTCGAACTCGGCGCCATCGGCCACGGCCCCGCCGGCGCACACCTCGCCGAACGGCTCTGCGCCGGAATCCGCGCCTGGGACCACGACCGCACCGCCCAACCCGTCATCACCGCCTACCCCGCAGGAACCCCCGACGACGACCTCGCCGACGGGCAGATCGTGGACAAACAGCACACCCGCCTGGTGATCACCGCCTGACACAGCCGACCCGGTCGTGCGGCGGCATCCGGGCGATCGGATAGCCACCCCGATCGGATACCGGCTCCACCTTCCAGAGTAGGGCTGGGCCTGCGCCACAGAGGAACCCGAGGAGGCAGAAGCCGAACCTGTCGCCTCCACCTGGAACATCGCCCCGCTCCCGTGGTTCGGCGGGCCGACGCGCACGCTGCGCCGTCGGTGGTCGAGCGTCAAGCCCGGCAGGAAAGACGCCTGCGGGGCTTGACCCTTCTCCCCCCGTTACCTTTTTCGTAGTTCCTGATCGAGGAGCTGTGGTCGCCGGGTCCGGCATGACTGACGCCCCCAGTCGAAGGCATGATCCGGGGG
>NZ_JBFAJV010000023.1:0-86096 GCF_040655415.1 Actinosynnema sp. NPDC050436
GTTGTCCAGTCAATCTCAAAGGAAACCTCTTGACGAGGTTCATAAATTTACTGGCTATTCGGCACGCTGTTGAGTTCTCAAAGAACACGCGCTCATCGTCACCCGTCGTCTGATGCGACGTGATCGGAGGCTTGTGCATTCAGAAAGCTTGTGGTGAAACTAGACGCCCTGGTCACAACGGCCATCTACCGGCCTCGACTGGGTCTTCCCGTTTCGCAGGTCACCCACTCTACCACACTTGGCGGGAGCTTGGTTCGTGACCCCTGTCGCACTCCGTTCCGGTGTTTCCCGGCCCGTTCCGCGCTGACATGGAGAAAGTTACACGCACCTGACGTGGAGGTCAAATCGGGGGCGCAGCGCGACTGCACAGGCTGAAACCGCAGGTCAGCAGCCCGTGCAGCGCTCACCACCACGCTATCCGACCCGGTCAGCCCGCGACAGTGTGACCGCGATCACACTCGGACCCGCACGCCGGCCGTGTTCCGCTTGCCCCTGCGCACGACCAGCCACGACCCGTGCAGCAGGTCGTCCTGCGCGGGCACCCACGCCTCGTCGGTCACCTTCGCGTTGTTCACGTAGGCACCGCCCTCCTTCACGGTGCGCCGCGCCGCGCCGTTGCTTTCCGCCAGCCCGGAGCCGACCAGCAGGTCGACGATCGTCGGGCCGTCCGCCAGGCGCACCTCACCGGTGGGGGCCTCGGCCATCGCGGCCTCCAGCGTCGACAGGTCCAGCTCGCGCAGCTCGCCCCGGCCGAACAGGGCCTGGCTGGCGGTGACGACCTGACGCGTCTCACGCTCGCCGTGCACGAGGGTGGTGAACTCCTCGGCCAGCTTCTTCTGCGCGGCCCGCAGGTGCGGGGCCTCCACGGTCTGGCGCTCCAGCTCGGCGATCTCCTCCTGCGAGAGGAAGGTGAACAGCCGCAGGTACCGCAGCACGTCGGCATCGCCCACGTTCACGAAGTACTGGTACCAGGCGTAAGGCGACGTCATGGCGGGGTCGAGCCACACGTTGCCGCCGCCGGTGGACTTGCCGAACTTGCGCCCCTCCGCGTCGGTCACCAACGGGGCCGTGAGGGCGTGCACGGACTTGCCGTCGACCTTCCGGACCAGGTCGACGCCGCCGATGATGTTGCCCCACTGGTCGGAGCCGCCCACCTGCAACCGCGTGCCGTACTCGCGGTTGAGGCGGAGGTAGTCGTGCGACTGGAGGAGCAGGTAGCTGAACTCCGTGTACGACATCCCGTCGCCTTCGAGGCGCCGCTTGACGGTCTCGCGGGCGAGCATGACGTTGACCGAGAAGTGCTTGCCGACGTCGCGCAGGAACTCCAGCACGGACACGTTGCCGGTCCAGTCGAGGTTGTTGACCACGATCGCGCCGGTGTCGCTGCCGTCGAACTCGACGAAGCGCTCCAGTTGGCCCCGGATGCGGCCGGCCCACTCCGCGACGGTGTCGAGGGTGTTGAGGGACCGCTCGGCGCTGTCGCGCGGGTCGCCGATCATGCCGGTCGCGCCGCCCGCCAGGACGATGGGCCGGTGCCCGGCGCGCTGGAAGCGGCGCAGCATGAGCAGCGGCACGAGGTTGCCGGCGTGCAGGCTGGGCGCGGTCGGGTCGAACCCGGCGTAGAGGGTGAGCGGACCCGCGTCGAGGTCCTTGCGCAGTGCGTCGAGGTCGGTGGATTGCGCGATCAGGCCGCGCCAGGACAGCTCGTCGAGGATGTGCTCACTCACCGGGGCATTCTCCCCCACCAGGTCGAACCGGTTTGAGCGGGCACGGGTGACGGGTAGTCGTGGCGTGCTCATGGCGTCGGGGGACACCTAGCTGAGAGGACTCGGCCGATGACGTACCCGGACCGCGACCGTCGAGCCCAGCGTCCGACGGAAGCCTTACCTCCTGTGGCGGAGCCCGTACGCGACCCGGTGCACGACCCCGTGCGCGACCGTGTGCACGATCCCGTCCACGAGCCGGTGCGTGAGCCGTTGCGGCAGCCGGTGCGCGAGGAGGTCGTGGAGCGCGGGGACAGCAGGGTGCGCACGGTGCGGGTCGTGTGCGCGGTGATCGACGTCGTCTGCTGGGTGTTCGCCATCGTGCTGGCGGTGCACATCTTCCTGGTGGTCGCCGGTGCCAACCAGGCCAACGGGTTCGCGCAGATGATCGAGTCGTGGTCGGCGGGCGTGTCGCTGGGGCTGCGGGGCCTGTTCACGCCGGAGAGCGACGGCCTGCGGACGCTGCTGAACGACGGCCTGGCGGCGGTGCTGTGGCTGGTGATCGGTGCGGTGCTGACGAACCTCATCACACGGGTGGCGCTGCCGGCGGGCGAACGGCGGGTCTGGTACCGCAGGACGGTCCGCTAGCGCTACCGAGGGTCACCACATGATTCACTCGGGTGAGGAAAATTCGCCCCGGTGGCCAATTGTCGTACGCGCGCGTGGCGGCCAGGTTTGGCGGGTGGCCAGCGACTTGCAGAAGCGGAAGGGTGCCATCGTGTTCCGCGCGATGGACGCCAACGACGACGGTTTCCTGGAGCGGGCGGACTTCGAGGCGCTCACCGAACGCTGGGCCGCGATCCGCGGCGACAGCGGCGAGGCCCGGCTGCGCGAGTTGATGATGAGCTGGTGGGAGACGCTGCAGGCGGCGTCGGACGAGAACCGGGACGACAGGGTCACGTTCGACGAACTGCTCTCCGTCGTCGACAACCTGGGCACCATGCTGGACCTGGTGGTGGCGACGGCGGAGTCCATGTTCGAGGCGGTGGACCAGGACGGCGACGGGGAGATCTCCGCCGAGGAGTACGGCTGGATGATCCGCGCCTGGACGGGCGCGGAGACGTCGACGGACGCGGTCTTCGCCCGGCTGGACGTCAACGGCGACGGGCACATCTCCAAGGGCGAGTTCGCCCGGCACTGGGTGGAGTTCTGGGCCGGTGACGACGAGGACGCGCCGGGCACGTACGTGTTCGGCGAGGTCTGACGAGTCTCCACGGGCCCCCGGTGCGCGGGGGCCCGTGGGGGTCAGACGACGCGCGTGCGCCTGGTGCCGCGCCGGTAGGTGCTGACCGCCGGCGAGTCGATCCAGAACCGCCAGGGCACGTCCACGGCGACCGCCACGCCCACGCGCGGCCCGGTGCGGATGTCGGTGGCGGGGTCTCCCGCGTACAGCTTCACGGCAGCGTTCTCGGCGGTGAGGTCGGTGCCGTTGTGCTCGCGGGCCAGGCCCAGCACGCTGGTGAGGCGCGCGGGACCCTTGGCCAGTTCGGCGGTGCTGCGGGCGGACGGCCGGCGCATCTGGGCGAGGTCTTCGCCCTTCACCACCTCGCCCGCGCGCAGCAGCACGGCACCGGGCACGCCGTCGGTCAGCGACACCACGTTCGCGCAGAAGTGCATCCCGTACACGAAGTAGACGTACAGGCGACCAGCCGGCCCGAACATGACGTCGTTGCGCGGGGTGCGGCCCCGGTAGCAGTGCGACGCGGGGTCGTCGCCTCCCCGGTACGCCTCGACCTCCACGATCCGCACGCCCACCACGCCGTCGGGTGTGGTGCTCTCGACGACCGCGCCCAGCAGGAGCCGTGCGGCGTCGACGGGGTCGACCGCGAGTTCCTGCTCGGTGAGCTGTCTAACCACGGCGGGCCAGGCCGGACCGGTCGCGCAGGCGCTTGAGCTGTTCGGCGACCCGGTCGGGCGCGGTGCCGCCGTGGGCGTCGCGGGAGGCGATGGACCCCTCGACGGTCAGCACGCCGCGCACCTCGGGGGTGAGGTGGGGCGAGATGGCGGCGAACTCGGCGTCGGTCAGCTCGTCGAGCCCGACGCCCCGGTTCTCGGCGGCCTGGACGCAGGCGCCGGCGGCCTCGTGCGCGACCCGGAACGGCACGCCCTGGCGGACCAGCCACTCGGCGATGTCGGTGGCGAGGGTGAACCCGGCGGGCGCGACCTCGGCCATCCGCGCGGTGTCGAAGCGCATGGTGGCGATCATGCCGGTGAGCGCGGGCAGCAGGAGTTCGAGCTGCTCGACGGAGTCGAACAGGGGTTCCTTGTCCTCCTGGAGGTCCCGGTTGTAGGCGAGCGGCTGGGCCTTGAGGGTGGCCAGCAGGCCGGTGAGGTTGCCGATCAGCCGGCCGCTCTTGCCCCGGGTCAGCTCGGCGACGTCGGGGTTCTTCTTCTGCGGCATGATCGAGCTGCCGGTGGCCCACGCGTCGTCGAGCACCGCGAAGTGGAACTCGGCGGTGGTCCAGATGACGACTTCCTCGGCGAACCGGGAGAGGTCGACGCCGATCATGGCCAGCACGAACGCGATCTCGGCCGCGAAGTCGCGGGACGCGGTGCCGTCGATGGAGTTCTCCGCCGAGGCGTCGAAGCCCAGCTCGGCGGCGACGGCGGCCGGGTCGAGGCCGAGCGACGAGCCGGCGAGCGCGCCGGAGCCGTACGGGGAGACGGCGGCGCGCTTGTCCCAGTCCTTGAGGCGCTCGACGTCGCGCAGCAGCGCCTGGCCGTGGGCCAGCAGGTGGTGGGCGAGCAGCACGGGCTGGGCGGACTGGAGGTGGGTGCGGCCGGGCATGACGGCGGTGGGGTGCGCCTCGGCCTGGCCGGCGAGGGCGTCCACGACGTCCAGGACGCCTTCGGACACGCGGTGGGCGGCGTCGCGCAGCCACATCCGGAAGAGGGTGGCGACCTGGTCGTTGCGGGACCGGCCGGCGCGGAGCTTGCCGCCGAGGTCGGGTCCGGCGCGTTCGATGAGGCCGCGTTCCAGGGCGGTGTGCACGTCCTCGTCGGCGAGCGTCGGGGTGAACGCCCCGGACTCGACGTCGGCGTGCAGGGTGTCCAGCGCGGCGAGCATCCGGTCCAGCTCGTCGGTGGTCAGCAGGCCGGCGCGGTGGAGCACGCGGGCGTGCGCGCGGGAGCCCCTGATGTCGTAAGGCGCGAGCCGCCAGTCGAAGTGCGTGGAGGCCGACAGCAGTGCCATGGCGTCCGCGGGTCCGCTGGCGAACCGCCCGCCCCAAAGTGAACTCACTTGCTCTGATCCCTCTTCGCTGCGATCTTGCCGGACGGGCCGCACGGGCCCTTGGCACAGTCTGGTGGAACGGGTCGCCGGCGCGCGCGGCGGCCCGCCCCCGGACGAACCGGGGCCGGTGGTCAGTCGCCGCCGCTCTCGTCGCCGGCGGCCAGCGCGCTGACCCGGGCCGCGAGTTCCGCGCCGGTCAGCGGTTCGCGGGCGACGACCAGGATGGTGTCGTCGCCGGCGATCGTGCCGACGATGTCCTGCAGCGCGGCCCGGTCGAGGGCGCTGGCCAGGAACTGGGCCGCGCCGGGCGGGGTGCGCAGGACCGCGAGGTTGCCCGACGAGTCGACCGAGACGAGCAGCTCGCCGAGCACGCGCACGAGCCGGGACGTGCCGCCCTGGACGCCCCGGACGGGGCTGCCGTCCTCGGGGATCACGTAGACGGGCGCTCCGCCGTCGGCACCGCGCAGCTTGACCGCGCCGAGTTCGTCCAGGTCCCGGGACAGGGTGGCCTGGGTGACCTCGATGCCCTCCACGGCCAGCGTCTTCGCCAGTTCCGACTGGCTGCGGATGGCGCGTTGGCTGACCAGTTCGACGATGCGGGCCTGCCGCGCGGTGCGGGTCATCGCGACTGCTCCAGCAGCCACACCAGCAGGGCCTTCTGGGCGTGCAGGCGGTTCTCGGCCTCGTCCCAGATGGCGCTGTCGGGCCCGTCGAGCACCTCGTCGGTGATCTCCCAGCCCCGGTGGGCGGGCAGGCAGTGCAGGACGGTGGTCTTGACGCCGGTGGAGGCGACGAGGTCGGCGTTGACCTGGTACGGCCGGAACGGGCCGACCCGGTCGCGGCCGTCGTTCTCCTGGCCCATGGACGTCCACGTGTCGGTGACCAGCACGTGCGCGCCGTCGACGGCGGCACGGGGATCGGTGATCGCCTCGACGCTGCCGCCGGTCTCGGCGGCGCGCTCGCGCGCGTCGGCCAGCACCCACGGCTGGGGCGCGAAGTGGGCCGGGGCGGCGATCCGGACGTGCATCCCGGCGGTGGTGCCGCCGAGCAGGATCGAGTTGGACATGTTGTTCGCGCCGTCGCCGAGGTAGGTGACGGTGAGCCCGGCGAGCGTGCCGTGCACCCGGCGGATGGTCTGCAGGTCGGCGAGCACCTGGCAGGGGTGGAACTCGTCGGTCAGCGCGTTGATCACCGGGATGCGGGAGACCGACGCCATCGCCTCCATCCGCTTCTGCGCGAACGTCCGCCACACCACCGCGTCCACGTACCCGGACAGGATGCGGGAGGTGTCCTCGATGGTCTCCTCGCGGCCGAGCTGCATGGAGCGGCCGTCTATGATCACCGGGTTGCCGCCGAGCTGGGCGATGCCGACCTCGAACGACAGCCGGGTGCGGGTGGAGTTCTTCTCGAAGATCACCGCGACGGACCGGGGCCCGGCCAGCGGTTTCGGGCCGAGCCGGTCGGCCTTGAGCTTGTCGGCGAGGTCGAGCACCTCGGCCTGCTCGGCCGGGTTCAGGTCGTCGTCGCGCAGGAAGTGGCGCACCATCAGGACTCCTCGTCGAGCAGCGACGGCAGGTCGGCGACCAGCCGGTGCGCGTCCTCCAGGTCCAGGACGAGCGGCGGTGCCAGCCGCAGCACGTCGGGCTGGACGGGGTTGACCAGGTAGCCGGCCCGCTGCGCGGCTGCCGCGGCCCTCGCCGAGACCGCCTCGCGCAGCGTGATGCCGAGCAGCAGGCCGGCTCCCCGCACCCCGGAGACCAGCGGGTGGCCCAGCGCCTCGACGCCGGCCGCGATCTCCTTGCCGACGGCGGCGGTGTGCTCCAGCAGGCCGTCGGCGGCGATGGTGTCCAGCACCGCGAGCCCCGCCGCGCAGCACACCGCGTTGCCGCCGAACGTGGTCCCGTGGTGGCCGGGTCCGAACAGGTCCTTGGCCGGGCCGAACGCCAGGCACGCGCCCAGCGGCAGGCCGCCGCCCAGCCCCTTGGCCAGGGTGACCACGTCGGGGACGATGCCGACCTGCTGGAACCCGAACCAGGAGCCGAGCCGGCCGACGCCGGTCTGCACCTCGTCCAGGACGAGCAGCGCGCCGTGCCGGGCGGTGATCTCGCGGGCCGCCTGGAGGTAGCCCTCGGGCGGGACGACGACGCCCTGCTCGCCCTGGATGGGCTCCACGAAGAACGCGGCGGTCTCGCCGTCGATCGCCGCCTCCAGCGCGGCGACGTCGCCGAACGGGACGTGCGAGACGCCGGGGACGAGCGGTTCGAACGGGGTGCGCTTGGCGGGCTGGCCGGTGAGCGTGAGCGCGCCCATCGTGCGGCCGTGGAAGCCGCCCTCGGTGGCGACCACCTTGGTGCGGCCGGTGCGCCGGCTGAGCTTGAACGCGGTCTCGTTGGCCTCCGCGCCGGAGTTGCAGAACAGCACGCGCCCGTCGCCGTCCGCGCCGGAGAGGTCGAGCAGCCGCTCGGCGAGGTCCAGCGCCGGCTGGTTGATGTAGAGGTTCGAGGTGTGCGCGAGCGTGCCGATCTGGGCGGTGACCGCCGCGACGACCGCCGGGTGGGCGTGGCCGAGGGCGTTGACCGCGAGACCGGTGAGCAGGTCGAGGTAGCGGTTGCCGTCGACGTCCCAGACGTAGGCGCCCTCGCCTCGGACCAGGGTCAGGCCGGGGGTGCCGTAGTTGTCCATCATCGCGGCCTGCCACCGCTGCCGGTCGTTCATGACTCCCCCATCCGTTCGGTGGCCGCGTTCGCGGTCACCATCGTTCCGACGCCGTCGGAGGTGAAGACCTCCAACAGCACCGAGTGCGCCAACCTGCCGTCGATGACGTGCGCCTCGGGCACGCCGCCGCGCACCGCGCGCAGGCACGCCTCCATCTTCGGGACCATGCCGCTGTCCAGGCGGGGCAGCATCTCCTCCAGGTCGTCGGCCGCGATCCGGTGCAGCAGCGACGACCGGTCCGGCCAGTCCGCGTACAGGCCCTCCACGTCGGTGAGGATGACGAGCTTGCGGGCTCCCAGCGCCACGGCGACCGCGCCGGCGGCGGTGTCCGCGTTGACGTTGTGCACCACGCCGGCCGCGTCGGGCGCGACCGTCGACACCACGGGGATGCGGCCCGCGCGCACGATGTCCAGCACCGCCTCCGGGTTCACCCGGACGATGTCGCCGACCAGGCCGAGGTCGACCGGTTCGCCGTCCACGACGGTGCCCCGGCGCTCGGCGGTGAGCAGGTGGGCGTCCTCGCCGGACAGCCCGACGGCGAGCGGCCCGTGCTCGTTGACCAGGCCGACCAGCTCGCGCTGCACCTGGCCGACGAGGACCATCCGGACGACGTCCATGGCCTCCGGGGTGGTGACCCGCAGGCCGCCCCGGAACTCGCTGCGGATGCCGAGCTTGCCGAGCATCGCGGCGATCTGCGGGCCGCCGCCGTGCACCACGACCGGGTGCAGGCCGGCGAGCTTGAGGAACACCACGTCCTGCGCGAACGCCCGCTTGAGCCGGTCGTCCACCATCGCGTTGCCGCCGTACTTGACGACGACCGTCGCGCCCCGGAAGCGCTGCAACCAGGGCAGCGCCTCGATCAGGACCTCGGCCTTGTCCTGCGCGCTGCGGCTCATGAGCTGTAGGCGCTGTTCTCTTCGACGTAGGCGTGCGACAGGTCGGTGGTGAGCACGGTCGCCTCGCCGTCGCCGAGGTTGAGCGCGATGGCGATGGTGATGTCGCGGCCGGACAGGTCGGCCTCGGCGCGGTCGGCGGCCTTGTGGCCGTCCTCGAACAGGGTGACGCCGTTGATGGTGATGCCGAGCTTGTGCTGGTCGACGGTGGCCTGCGAGCGGCCCACGGCCATCGCGACGCGGCCCCAGTTCGGGTCCGAGCCGAACAGCGCGGTCTTGACGAGGTTGTCCTCGGCGACGGTCTTGGCGACGGTGACCGCGTCCTGCTCGGACACCGCGCCGGTGACGGTGATCGCGATCTCCTTGGTGACGCCCTCGGCGTCGCCCTGGAGCTGCTTGACCAGGTCGCCGGCCACGGCGGTGAGCAGCTCCGCGAAGTCCGCCGGGGTCGGTGCGACGCCGGACGCGCCGGAGGCGAGCACCAGCACGGTGTCGTTGGTGGAGGTGCCGCCGTCGACGTCGAGCCGGTCGTAGGTGCGGGCGGTGGTCGCGCGCAGCGCCTGGTCCAGCGTGTCGCCGTCGACCACCGCGTCGGTGGTGATGACGCTGAGCATGGTGGCCATGTTCGGGGCGAGCATCCCCGCGCCCTTCACGAACCCGCCGACCGACCAGCCGTCCGGGTGCGCGGCCCACGCCTGCTTGGGGTGGGTGTCGGTGGTCATCACGGCGGTGGCGGCGTCGAGGCCGGCGCGGTCGGTGCCCGCCAACTCCTTGGCGGCCAGTTCCACACCGGCCTTCAGGTTGTCCATCGGCAGGCGCTCGCCGATCAGGCCGGTGGAGCACACGGCGACCTCGATCGCGCCGACGCCGAGCACCTCGGCTGCCTTCTCGGCGGTGGCGTGGGTGTCCTGGAAGCCCTCGGGCCCGGTGCACGCGTTCGCGCCGCCCGAGTTGAGCACGACGGCGGTGAGCTTGCGCTCCTTGAGCACCTGCTGGGACCACAGGACGGGCGCGGCCTTCACCTGGTTCGTGGTGAACACGCCGGCCGCCGCCTGGCCCGGCCCCTCGTTGACGACCAGCGCCAGGTCGAGCGCGCCGGACTCCTTGATGCCGGCGGCGACCCCTGCGGCCCGGAAGCCCTTCGGCCCGGTCACGCCTCGGTCGCGGGTCGGGCTCTGCGCGGGTGCGGGGCCGTTCTCGGTGGTCACGGGGCTACTCCAACGGTGGACAGGCCGGTGGTCTCCGGCAGGCCGAGTGCGAGGTTCATGCACTGCACCGCAGCGCCTGCGGTGCCCTTCGCCAGGTTGTCCACCGCGGCGACGACCACCAGTCGGTCGAGGTCGGTGTCCACGGTGACCTGGAGCTGCACCGCGTTCGAGCCGAGCACCGCGCCCGTGGTCGGCCAGTGGCCTTCCGGCAGCAGGTGCACGAACGGCTCGTCCGCGTACGCCTTCTCGTAGGCCGCGCGCACGTCGGCGGCGGGGGTGCCGGCGACGAGCGTGGCCGAGCAGGTGGCCAGGATGCCGCGCGGGAGGGGCGCGAGGACGGGCGTGAACGACACCTTCACGGGTCCGCCGGCGACCCCGGAGAGGTTCTGGGTGATCTCGGGGGTGTGCCGGTGGGCGCCGCCGACGCCGTAGGCGCTCAGCGAGCCCATCACCTCGGACCCGAGCAGGTTCGGCTTGAGCGACTTGCCCGCGCCGGACGTGCCGGACACCGCGACCACGGTCACCTCCGGCTCGACCAGGCCCATGGCGGGCGCGAGGGCGAGGGAGGACACCGTCGGGTAGCAGCCGGGGACGGCGACCCGCCGGGCGGTGCGCAGCCGGTCGCGGTGGCCGGGCAGCTCGGGCAGGCCGTAGGGCCAGCTCCCGGCGTGCGCGCCGCCGTACCAGCGCTGCCAGGCGGCGGGGTCGGCGAGCCGGTGGTCCGCGCCGCAGTCGACCACCAGGGTGTCGTCGCCGAGTTCGGCGGCGATCGCGGCCGAGTGGCCGTGCGGCAGGGCCAGGAAGACGACGTCGTGGCCGGCGAGCGTCCCGGCGGTCGTCTCGGCGAGGGTGCGGTCGGCGAGCGGGAGCAGGTGCGGCTGGTGGGCGAGCAGCGGGGTGCCCGCGTTGCCGCCGGCGGTCAGCGCGCCGATCTCCACGTCCGGGTGGCCGAGCAGGAGGCGCAGCAGCTCGCCCCCGGCGTACCCGCTGGCTCCGGCGACCGCGATCCGTACCGTCATGCGGATAAGTATGCACGCAAGTGCATCGTCACTCAAAGCGCTTTGTCGGCCAGACCACACCCGGTGGCGACCGGACTTCGGCTTCACGAAAGGAGAGCGTTCTTCACGTGCTCCCCCGGTCATCGTAAGTCGGCCGGCGGGCCGCCGCGAGGCTCCGGGCGCCGCCCGGCCCGGGTCAGCCGGGCACCGCGACCGTGATCACCTCCGGGCTCCCCGCCGTGAACCCGCCGCCGGCCCAGTCGCCGTACCGGGCGGCCGGCCGCAGGCCCGCCTCGGCCAGCAGCGCGTCCAGCCGGTCGACGTCGAGGAACCTCAGCGTGCTGCGGCTCTCGTCGGACCAGCCCGGCGCGGCGTAGGACTGGGTGAACGCGACCAGGTCGCCCGCCACCTCGCGCACCTCGGTCGTCACCCGCACCGTCCGGCCGCCGGCGACGACGTCGACCGCGTGCTCCGGCGTCCACCGCTCCCACGCGCGGGCGGCCGGGTTGCGGGTCTCGAAGACGAACCGGCCCCCGTCCGCGAGCGCCGCGCGGATGGCCCGCAGCGCCGTGCGGACCTCGTCGTCGGTGAGGTAGACCTGGAACGCGTGCCCGGTCATCACCACGAGGTCGAACTCGCGGTCCCACGAGGTGGTGGCGAGGTCGCCGAGCACCCACTCGACGTCCGCGCGGGCGCGGGCTCGGGCGAGCATCCCCTCGGCGGGGTCCAGGCCGCACAGCCGCCCGGGGTGGCCGGCGGCGCGGGCCAGCCGCAGCAGCTCGCCCGTGCCGCAGCCGACGTCGAGGACCGCGCGGGCGGAGCGCACCAGCGGCAGGTAGAAGGCGAAGTCCGGGCGGCCGGCGCACAGCTCGTCGTAGAGCGAGGCCAGGTGGGGATCAGCGAAGAGTCGGTCGACCATCCCCCGACCCTGGCGAACGCCGCCCGCCCGCGTCGACCCGATTACCGGCGCGACGCGGGCTGCCGGCGGGTCACCCGCCGAAGCGGTCCAGGGCGCGGATCTTGTTCGTGACGTCCAGCGCGGCGACCTTGTACGCCTCGGACAGCGTCGGGTAGTTGAACACCGTGTCCACCAGGTAGTCCACCGTGCCGCCGCACGCCATCACGGCCTGTCCGATGTGGACCAGGTCGGTGGCGCCCGTGCCGAACAGGTGCACGCCCAGCAGCTTGCGGTCCACCGTGGACACCAAGAGCTTCAGCATCCCGTAGGCGTCGCCGACGATCTGGCCGCGCGCCAGCTCCCGATAACGCGCCAAACCGACCTCGTAAGGCACCGCCGACGACGTCAACTCGGCCTCCGTCGCACCGCAGTAGGAGATCTCCGGGATCGTGTAGATGCCGATCGGCTGCAACGCGGCCAGCTCGCGCGCAGACTCGCCGAACGCGTGGTACGCCGCGAGCCGGCCCTGGTCCATCGACGTGGCGGCCAGCGCCGGGAAGCCGATCACGTCGCCGACCGCGTAGATGTGCTCGACCGGCGTGCGGTAGTGCTCATCCACCGAGAGCCGGCCCCGGTGGTCGGCGGACAGGCCGGCCGCACCCAGGTCCAGCTCCTCGGTCGAGCCCTGCCGGCCCGCCGAGTACATGACGGCGGCGGCCGGGATGCGCTTGCCGCTGGCCAGCGTCGTCACCGTGCCGCTGTCGGACACCTTGACGTCGACCACCTTCTCGCCGAACCGGAACGTCACCGCCTGGTCGCGCAGGTGGAACTTCAGCGACTCCACGATCTCCGGGTCGCAGAACTCCAGCATCCGCTCCCGCTGCTCGACCACGGTCACCCGGCTGCCCAGGGCCGCGAACATCGACGCGTACTCGATGCCGATCACCCCCGCGCCCACCACCACGAGCGAGGACGGGATCTCCTCCAGCGCGAGCACCTCGTCCGAGTCGAGCACCCGCTCCTCGTCGAAGTCGACCTGCGGGGGCCGCGCCGGCCGGGTGCCGGTGGCGATCACGACCTTCTCCGCGCTGACCGAGTGGTGCTCGCCCCGGTGCGCGCCCTGCACGGACACCGTGTGCGGGTCGACGAACCGCGCGGTTCCGGTGAGCAGGTCGATGTGGTTGCGGTGCAACTGCGCCCGCACGACCTGGACCTCCCGGCCGATCACGTGCCGGGTGCGGGCGAGCAGGTCGGAGATGGTGATGTCCTTCTTCACCCGGTAGTCCGCGCCGTAGAGCTCGCGCTGGCTCATGCCGGTCAGGAACATCACGGCTTCCCGCAGCGTCTTGGACGGGATGGTGCCGGTGTTCGCGCACACCCCGCCGACCATGTCCGCCTTGTCCACGATGGCGACCCGCTTGCCGAGCTTCGCGCCCGCGATGGCCGCCTTCTGCCCGCCCGGACCGGATCCGATGACGAGCAGGTCGTAGTCGTACTCGCTCATGCCCCGCAGCGTGTCACACCGGGGCCGGCCCGGGGCGGTGCACCGGGCGGACGCGCGGTGGCCGTCCGGCGAAGACCGCTCAGCCCCGGGCCGCGCGGCCCGTGTAGGTGAGCGGGAAGACCGAGTCCTTGCACGCCGGCGGCACGTCCGGCGAGATCTGCACGACCATGTCCACCTCGACCGACCCGGCCGGCGGGATGAGCACCGGCTGCGCCATCGGCACCACGGACAGCACCCCGGACGGGCAGTCCACGACCCGGTTGTGCGCGGCGTCCAGCGGCTGGCCGGGCAGCGCCTCCAGGGTCGTCACCACGATGTCGACGGTGTTGGGGTTGGACAGCCGCACCCGGCGCGACCCCTCGGTGCCGGGGGTCAGCTCGACCGGTGCGCCGGAGATGTCGTCGATCTCGAACGGCTGGAGGTCGGCGACGCCCGCCTCGCCGTTGCTGACCGCGTACGCCATGGCGGGCAGCTCGGGCTCGGGCCAGGTCAGGTGCATGGCGGCCACCACTGCGGCCCCTACCCCCAGGATGGACATCGCGACCGCGACTTCCATCCGTGGTCCCAAGCTACGCATGAGGCAACCTCGCTACGACTGCTGCATCAGGCGGTGGGTTCGCCGCTAGCTCCCCGCCGGACCGGCGACCAGACTCGCCCGGCGGTTCATCGCTTCGCCCCTCGACCCCACGGGCCGAAGCACCAATCTTGGAGAACGTTCAACCTCAGCGCAAGAACCAAGCAGACCCGGAAACACAGGTCCAAAGACCCCTTGACAGGTCACTCCGAGTGCCCTGAACTGCACGTTCACCGTTGGCCGGCCGGCCGGAGCTTCACTCGGCCGGACCAATCCCGGGCCCGCACCAGTGCGGGCCCGGGACTGTGCGTCAGGCTCTCAGCGCCGCGCCGAACCGCTCTGCGGCCTCGGCAACGGCCGCGTCGCGCGCCGCCGTGGCCTCCTCGACGGTCAGCGTCCGGTCCGCCGCGCGGAACCGCAGCGCGTACGCCAGCGAGCGCTTGCCCCCGCCGACCTGGTCCCCGCTGTAGACGTCGAACAGCCGCAGGTCCTCCAGCAGCTCGCCGCCACCGGACCGCAGCGCCCGCGCCACCTCCTCGGCCGGCACCGCCGCGTCCACCACCACGGCCACGTCCAGCAGCACCGGCGGGTACGGCGACACGACCGGCGCGGGCCGCCGGTCGGCCAGCGGCAGCGCGTCCAGGTCGAGTTCGAACGCGACCGCCCGCTTGGGCAGGTCGAGCGCCTCGACCACCTTCGGGTGCAGCTCGCCGGCGTGGCCCACCGGCCAGTCGCCGACCCGCAGCTCCGCGCACCGCCCAGGGTGCCACGGCGCCAGGTCCGACGCCACGGCGGTCAGCTCCACGCCGTACGCCGCGCCGACCAGCCGCGCGGCCTGCACCGCGTCCGCCCAGTCCGCCGCGCGGCCCTTGCCCCACCAGCCGGCCGCCTCGCGCCGGCCCGCCAGGACGCCGGCCACGTGCACCGGCTGCTGCGGCAGCGCGGCGTCCAGCGACGCCACCACCTCGGCCGACGGCCGCTCGCCGATGCCCACCTCCGGGACCGGGACCGGCTGCGCGCGCGGCAGGGTCACCTGCGCGACCGCGTACAGCGCCACGTCCTTCGCGCCGCGCGCCAGGTTGCGCTGCACGGTCTCCAGCAGCCCCGGCACCAGCGTGGTGGCCAGCGCGTGCTTGTCGGACTCCAGCGGGTTGAGCACGCTCACCGTCCGGCGGCGCACGTCGTCGGCCGGCAGGCCGAGCTGGTCGAACACCGCCGGCGACACGAACGGGAACGGCTTGACCTCGACGAACCCGTTCTCGGCGAGCGCGCGGGACACCGTCCGGCGACGCCGCTGCCGCTCGGTCAGGCCGCGACCGGCGGGCGCGGGCGGCAGCGTGGACGGGATCGTGTCGTAGCCCTCCAGCCGCAGCACCTCCTCCACCAGGTCGGCGGGCTGGGCGAGGTCGGACCGCCAGGTCGGCGGCACGGCCGTGACCAGGGTCGTGCCGTCGTCACCCGTGGTGACCTCCACCAGGCAGCCGATCTGGCCGAGCCGGCGGGCCGTGACGCCGCGCGCGTACCGCACGCCCGCCACCCGGTCGGGCAGGTCGATCGGCATGGTCACCGGCGTCGGCAGCGCGGGCGTGCCCACGTCCGTGCGGCCCGGCTTGATGCTGCCCTCGGCGAACAGGTGCAGCAGCCGCGCGGCGCGCTCCAGCGCGACCGGCGCCAGCGCCGGGTCCACGGTCCGCTCGAACCGCTTGGCCGCCTCGGAGGGCAGCTTGTGCCGCCGCACGGTCCGCGCGATCGACTTCGGGTCCCAGTTCGCGGCCTCCAGCAGGATGTCCGTGCTGGTGTCGCGGACCTCGGTGGACGCGCCGCCCATCACGCCGGCCAGCGAGATCACGCCGCTGTCGTCGGCGATCACGACGTCGTCGGGGTCCAGCGCGCGCACCGACTCGTCCAGCGTGGTGAGCTTCTCGCCCGCGACGGCCCGCCGGACCACGAGCCCGCCCTTGACCGCCGAGGCGTCGAACGCGTGCAGCGGCTGGCCCAGCTCCAGCATCACGTAGTTGGTGACGTCGACCGGCAGCGAGATGGACCGGATGCCCGCGAGCATCAGCCGCCGGCGCATCCACCACGGCGTGGGCGCGGTCGGGTCCACGCCCGTGACGCGCCGCGCCACGAACCGGGAGCACGCGGCCGGGTCCTCGATGTGCACGGGCAGCACGTCGCCCTCGCCCTCGGGCACCTCGGCCAGGCCGGGGTCGCCGAACGGCACGTCGAACGCGCACGCGATCTCGCGGGCCAGGCCGCGCACCGAGAACGCGTAGCCCCGGTCGGGGGTGGGCGCCAGCTCGATCACGGTGTCGCCCAGGCCCAGCAGCTCCACGGCGTCGTCGCCGGGCTGCGCGGTGCCGCTGGGCAGCACCAGGATGCCGGCGTGGTCGTCGCCCAGGCCCAGCTCGCGGGCCGAGCAGATCATGCCCTGGCTGATCCGGCCGTAGGTCTTGCGCTCCGCGATCGCGAAGTCACCGGGCAGCACCGCGCCGGGCAGCGCCACCACGACGGTGTCGCCCTCCACGAAGTTCCGCGCGCCGCAGATGACGTTGTTGACCTGGTCGGGGCCGACCTCGACCCGGCAGTACCGGATCGGCTTCTTGAACTCCGCCAGCTCCTCGATCTCCACCACGCGGCCCGCGACGAGCGGCCCGGTGACGGTGCCGAGGGTGTGGACGTCCTCCACCTCCAGGCCGATCCGCACGAACGCCTCGGCGATCGCTTCCGGCGTCGGCAGCTCCGGGAACTCCAGGTGCTCGACCAGCCAGGTAACCGGAATGCGCACCGGTCATGCCTCCGTTCCGAATGGCTGGGTGAAGCGGACATCGCCTTCGACCATGTCGCGCATGTCGGGCAGTCCGTTGCGGAACTGCAGGGTGCGCTCCAGGCCCATGCCGAACGCGAACCCCGAGTAGACGTCCGGGTCGATGCCGCAGTTGCGCAGCACGTTCGGGTTGACCATGCCGCAGCCGCCCCACTCGACCCAGCCCGCGCCGCCCTTCTTCTCCGGGAACCACACGTCCACCTCGGCGGACGGCTCGGTGAACGGGAAGAAGCTGGGCCGCAGCCGGGTCCGGGAGTCCTCGCCGAACATGGCCCGCGCGAACGCGTCGAGCGTGCCCTTCAGGTGGCCCATGGTCAGGCCCTTGTCCACGGCCAGGCCCTCGACCTGGTGGAAGACCGGCGTGTGCGTGGCGTCCAGCTCGTCGGTGCGGAAGGTGCGGCCGGGGCACACGACGTACACGGGCAGCTCGCGCTCCAACAGCGTGCGCGCCTGCACGGGGCTCGTGTGGGTGCGCAGCACCAGGCCGGAGCCCTCGGGGGCCACGTAGAACGTGTCCTGCATGGTGCGCGCGGGGTGGTCCTTGCCGAAGTTCAAGGCGTCGAAGTTGAACCACTCGACCTCCAGCTCCGGGCCCTCGGCGACCTCGTAGCCCATGGCCACGAAGACGTCCCCGATGCGCTCGGCGAGCGTGGAGATGGGGTGGCGCGCGCCGCGCGGCACGCGGTCCCACGGCAGCGTGACGTCGACCGACTCCTCGCGGAGCACGTGCTCGTCGCGTTCGGCCTGGAGCACGGCGCGGCGCTCCTCGAACGCGAGCTTGACCGCGTTCTGCGCCTCGTTCACCCGCTTGCCCGCGTCGGCCTTCGCGGCCGGCGGCAGCGCCCCGATCTCGCGGCGGGCCAGCAGCACGGGCGCGCGGTCACCCAGGTGGCCCGGCTTGACGGCGGCCAGCTCGTCGAGGTCGGACGCCTTCGCGAACGCCTCCCGGGCCTGCTCCACCGCCGCGTCGAGCGCCTCCGGTGAGAGCGCCGCGACCTGCTTGGGGTCGTACGGGTCGTTGGCTCCGGACATGGTTGGTGGACAGCTCCCGTCACGCGCGGTGTGGAAGCCACCCCGTCTTGGGCACGGAGCGGCGGATCGATCCTAGGCGATCGAGCCGGAGCGGGGTCCACCGCCGCCGCGCCCGCCCCGTCCGCCGGCCCGCCGCTCCACCCCCACGAAGTCGGCGTAAGCGACTCCGCCGGGGATCACCGGGCGGTCGACGTCCGGCCCGTCGCGCGCGGGAATCGTGGAGCCGTTGGCCCACCGACACCGACATTTCGACGTTCTCCCAGGTCAGGGCATCGACGGGAGTGCGGTACCGACGCGATGTCGGTGGGTGCCGGCACAGTGTGCGGTACGAGCCGCCGACCCGGCGGGCGAACCGCCGAAAACCGGGTCCGCCGCCGTCGTCGCGCACCTAGAATCGACCGTCCTACGTACCTGACCCGAGGTGACTTCCACTCCCATGGCACACACCTTCGGTGTCGACCTGCGCGGGATCATCGACCTGCTCAGCCACCACCTCTACAGCAGCCCCCGCGTGTACGCGCGAGAGCTGCTGCAGAACGCGGTGGACGCGATCACCGCCCGGCGCGCGCTCCACCCGGACGCGCCCGGCGAGGTGGTCGTCGAGCCGATCGACTCCGGCACCGGCGGCACCCTGCGCATCACCGACACCGGCATCGGCCTGACCGAGCGCGAGGTGCACGACCTGCTGTCCACGCTGGGTCGCACCTCCAAGCGCGACGAGCTGGGGTTCGCCCGGCAGGGCTTCCTCGGCCAGTTCGGCGTCGGCCTGCTCTCGGCGTTCCTCGTCGCCGAGCGGATCCGGCTCGTGTCGCGGTCGGCGAAGGGCGGGCCGGCCGTGCGCTGGACCGCCGACGCGGCCGGCAACTACGAGGTGGAGACCGTCGACGGGGACGTCGCCGTGGGCACGACCATCGAGCTGGTGCCGCACCGCGACTCGGAGCACTGGCTGGAGCGCGACGTCGTGCGCGCCCTGGTCGCCGAGTACGGCGAGCTGCTGCCCTACCGGGTGACCGTGGCGGGCGAGGTGGTGACCGGGGACGCGCTGCCGTGGCTGGAGGACGCGCTCGACTACGGGGCCCGCGTGCTCGGCGTGCAGCCGTTCGACGCGATCCCGGTCGAGGTGCCGACCGTGGGCCTGACGGGCGTGGCGTACGTGCTGCCGCGCGGCGTGCACCCCGGCGCGCGCCAGTCGCACCGCGTCTACCTCAAGCGGATGCTCGTCGGCGACTCGATCGAGGGCCTGCTGCCGGAGTGGGCGTACTTCGTCCGCTGCGTGGTCGACTCGTCGTCGCTGCGGCCCACCGCCAGCCGCGAGGCGCTCTACCAGGACGAGACGCTGCTCGCGGTGCGCGAGGAGCTGGGCAGGCAGGTGCGGGACTGGCTGGTCCGGCTGGACGCGACCGACCCGGACCGCACGGCCGCCCTGCTCGACGCGCACCACCTGGGCATCAAGTCGCTGGCCAGGGTCGACGACGAGATGTTCCGGCTGGTCGAGCGCTGGCTGCCGTTCGAGACCACCGACGGCGCGCAGTCGCTGCGCCAGTTCAAGCGCAAGCACGGCACGGTCTCGTACGTGCCGGACGTGGACGAGTTCCGCCAGCTCGCGCCGGTCGCGCACGCCCAGGGCATGGGCCTGCTCAACGCGGGTTACGCCTACGACGTGGAGATCCTGGACCGGCTGGTCGCGCTGGACGGCCCGGCGGCGGCCCGGCGGGTCGCGCCCACCGAGGTGCTGGCCGCCCTGGGCGACCCGGAACCGGACGTGGACCGGGCACTGCGGGACCGGCTGGCGCTCGCGAAGGACGTGCTGGAGCGGCACGACTGCGAGGCCGTGCCGCGCGACTTCGACCCCGGCTCGCTGCCCGCGCTGCTGGTCACGAACGTGGAGGGCGAGCGCAAGCGGGACGTCGAGCAGGTCGGCGAGCAGGCCGACCCGCTGTGGGCGGAGCTGCTGGGCAGCCTGGTGTCCGACGAGTCCGACGCCTCCCAGCGGCTGGTGCTCAACTGCCGCAACCCGCTGGTGCGGCGGCTGGCCGGGCTGGACGACTCGGCCCTGGTGGAGCTGACCGTGGAGTCGCTGTACGTCCACGCGCTGCTCCAGGCGCGGCGGCCGATGCGCCCCAAGGACACCGCCGCGTTGAACCGCTCTTTCCTGGAACTGCTGGACCGCGCCGTCGGAGGGCACGCGTGAGCGAGGAGAAGAACGCCGCCGAACAGCAGTTCGTCGAGGCGTACCACCTGCCCGAGGGCATGGCCCGGCACGAGGCGCTGGAACGCGCCGCGCGCACCGCCGACGCGGTGGACCACCTGCCGCTGGCCGTGAGCTGCCGGATCGCGCTCCTGCGGTCGGCCTACGACCTGGGCCGCTACGACCTGATGCTGGCCCCGTTCGCGTGGTGCGGCACGGCGGAGAAGCGCGACCCCACGGCGTTCGACGAGTGGGAGACGCACAGCTACGACTGGGCGCACAAGTGGATCGTCAGCGGGCTGATCGCCGACCCGAGGTTCTCGCTGGCCCAGATCGGCTCGTTCGTCGACCAGCTCGCCACCCGCTACCAGCAGCACGGGTTCTCCCTGCAACCGGTGCACGGGGCGCGCGCCGACCTCGCCGAGCACGTGGGCGACGAGGAGGCGTACCGCGAGCACTTCGCGCGGTACCTGGCGATGGACCGGGGCCCGATGAGCGACTGCGAGGCGTGCGTCATCGAGGAGCAGGCCGGCCACCTGATCCGGCAGGGCCGGTACGCCGAGGCCGTCGCGCACGCCGAGCACCAGCTCGACAAGGAGACCGGCTGCGCGACCCAGCCGCAGGGCATCCTGACCACGCTCACCCCGGCGTTCGTGGCGCTGGGCGAGCTGGAGCGGGCGCGGCAGGCGCACACCGTGGCCTACCGGCTGGTCCGCGACGACCGGTACGGCGGCTACCTGGACGAGCACCTGGTGTTCTGCGCGACCTCCGGGAACGTGCAGCGCGGCGTGGACCTGCTGCGGCGGCAGCTGCACCGGGTGCACCACTCCCCCTCGCCGTCGCAGGCCATGCACTTCGCGGCGGGCGGCGCGCTGCTGCTGAGCCGGGTCACCGGACCGCTGGAGTTCGCGGTGCCCGACAACGGCCAGGTCGAGGTGCTGACCGCGCCGCAGCTGCGCGCCCTGCTGGAGGAGCGCGCGCTGGCCATCGCGGCGCGCTTCGACGAGCGCAACGGCACCGACGCGGTGAGCCGCCGGATCAGGGCGAAGCTGGACCTGGCGGACACCGCGCACGTGCCGCAGGCCGTGCCCGCGCCCACCGCGCCCGACCCCGGGCCGGAACCGGAACCGGTCCCCACCGCCGACCCGGTGGAGCTGGCGAGCGAGCTGGCCGAGGCGTTCGACCGGGGCGACTTCATCACCGGCATCCGGCTGCTCAAGTCGCTGCCCGCCGACCTGGAGCCGCTGCTGCCCGAGGGCCTCGCCGCCGTCGTGGCGGCCCGGCGCGCGCTGGTCGGCAGGCAGTCCCGGCAGCCGGCCGAGGTCCGCGCCGAGCTGGACGCCGCCGTCGCCCGGCTGGCCGAGGCGGGCGAGACCGACCTGGCCAACCGCTACCGCTGCCGGGGCGCGGTGCTGCTGGCCGAGGAGGAGGGCCCGGAGGCCGGGGCGCTGGTGGCCCGCGAGTGCGTCGTCGAGGCCGACCGCACCGGCGCACCGCACACCCGCGTGCTGTCCCGGCTGCTGCTGGCCGACCTGCTCGCCGACGCGGACGAGTTCGAGGAGCAGGGCGAGCTGGTGGCGCAGGCCCTGGCGGTGGCCGAGGCCGAGGTGCCGGGCCTGGTGGCGCGGGCGCGCTGCGACCTGGCCCAGCACCGGGCCACCGTCGGCGAGCTGGACGAGGCGACCGAGCTGGTCCGGGGCGTCCTCGCGGACGGGCCGTCGCCGTCCGTGCGGTTCGACGCGCTGCGGCTGCGGCTCAAGATCGAGACCGTCCGGGGTGACGCGGCGGCGCTGGGCACGGCCACCGAGTTCGTCACCGCCTTCAGCACGCCGCGCGGGCCGTGGACCGCGGAGACCCACCGGCAGCGGGTGGCGTCGATCGAGCGCCTCGGCGTCGAGGAGCAGCACCTGGAGGAGCTGCGCGCGGCGATCGCGGCCGGTCACGAGCTGGGCGTGCCGGAGGACGTGGCGAAGGCGTGCCACGCGCTGTCCGGCGGCTACCTCAAGTCGAACCGGCTCGTGGAGGCGGCCGAGGCGCTGGAGGAAGCGGTCCGCGTCATCGAGGGCCACGACGTGTCGTACGACTTCGTGGTGCCCGTGCGGTACCGGCTGGCGCAGACCTGCTCGCGGCTGGACGAGAACGAGGCCGCCCGCCGGCACCTGGAGGTGGCGCTGCCGCTGGTGCCGGCCGACGAGCCGTGGCGGCGGGCGCTGGTGCTCGACGTGCTCGGTGGCGTGCTGCGCCGGCTGGACGAGCCGATGGAGGGCGCACGCGCGTACGCCGACGCGGCCCGCGCGTGGCAGGAGGTGCCGGACGAGGCCGAGGCCGCCGGGTCGTGGGTCGAGTCGGCGGCGGCGCTGCCCAAGGAGGAGCACACCGCGACCGCCGAGGCGCTCACGGCGGCCGAGGAGCTGCTGCCGGCCGTCGAGGACGAGGACCACCGCGCGCACCTGGCGGCGCGGATCGCGGCCATCCGGGCGTTCCTGCACTACCAGGCCGGGGAGCACGCCGAGGCGGTGGAGCAGAACGGGGTGGCCGAGGAGTTGGCGGCCCGGCTCGGGGACGTGGACTGGCAGACGTTCCTGGCCCAGCGCGGAGCGCGGTTCCTGCTGGAGTCCGGCGACCCGCGCAACGCCGAGGAGGAGGCCCGCCGGGCCGCCGGCCTGGTGACCGACGAGACGCCGCCGCAGATCGTCGGCGACACGGCCAACGTGCTGGAGGAAGCCCTTCGCGCCCAGGACAAGCCCACCACGGGCGACCCGGTCCTGCGCGCCCTGACCGCCCGCCTGGAGGGCTGACCTCATCCTCGGCGGCCCGCCCGAACCGGCCGGGCCGCCGAGGCAGGGGCCGCCGAGGAGGGGCTTGGGCGAGCGAACCGCGCGGAGCGCTTGGCACGCTCGGGCACTGGCCGGGCGGGCGACACCCTGGGGGTTTCCCGGCGGCGGGTGTCAGTGGGTGGTGCGTTGGGCGCGGGCCGAGGCGTAGAGGCAGACGGCTGCGGCCGTGGCCAGGTTCAGGCTCTCCGCGCCGCCGTAGATCGGCACCTTCAGCGCCGTGTCCAGGGTGGCGACCACCTCGTCCGGCAGGCCGTGCGCCTCGCTGCCGAACACCCACGCCGTCGGGCGCTCCAGGTCGCCGCGCAGGTCGGCGGTGACCAGGTCCTCGTCCGCGTAGCCGTCCGCCGCGACCAGGCGCAGCCCGGCCGCGCGGCACGCCGCGAACACCTCGTCCGCCGACCGCGAACGCGAGATCGGCAGGTGGAAGACGCTGCCCGTGGACGCGCGCACGCACTTGCCGTTGTGCGGGTCGACCGCGTCGCCCGCGAAGACCACCGCGTCGGCACCGGCCGCGTCGGCGACCCGGACGACCGTGCCCGCGTTGCCGGGGTCGGTCACGCCGTGCAGCACCGCCACCAGCCGCGCGCCGGTCAGCGACAGCGGCACCTCGACCAGGTCGCACACCGCGACCACGCCCTGCGGGGTCACCGTCTCCGACAGCGCCGACGCCGCCTTGTCCGTGACGGCGCTGACCGGCACGCCGGCGTCGATCGCCGCGCGCACCAGCTCGGGGTTGCGGTCGGCAGCGGCCGGGGTGACGAACAGCTCGTGCACCCGTCCTCGGCCGGCCGACGCCCAGGCCAGTGCTTCCCGCACCGCCTGCGCGCCCTCGGCCAGGAACCGGCCCGCCCGGTCGCGGCCGGGGCGGCGGGTCAGGCGCCGAGCGGCGACGACCCGGGGAGTCCGTTCGGTGAACGGAGCGTCCCCGGGTCGTGGTGCGATGCTCAGACCTGGTCCTCGACCGGCGCGTTCACGTCGGCGGGCAGCGCGGCCTTGGCGAGCTCGACCAGCGCGGTGAACGCGCCGGGGTCGCTGACGGCCAGCTCGGCCAGGATCTTGCGGTCCACCTCGATCTCGGCGAGGCGGAGACCCTGGATGAAGCGGTTATAGGTCATGCCGTTGGCGCGGACACCGGCGTTGATGCGCTGGATCCACAGCTTCCGGAAGTCGCCCTTGCGCGCGCGGCGGTCGCGGTACGCGTAGTTGAGCGAGTGGAGCACCTGCTCCTTGGCCTTGCGGTACAGCCTCGAACGCTGGCCGCGGTAACCGCTGGCGAGCTCAAGGGTGGTACGGCGCTTCTTCTGGGCGTTCACTGCCCTTTTGACGCGTGCCACGGGTCCGTCCTGTCGATCTCGTGGGGCCGGTCAGGGCCCCGGGGTGTTCACGGGGGGAGTGCAGGCTCAGAGCCCGAGCAGCTTCTTCAAGCGCGGCACGTCGTTCTTGGCGACCTCGGTCGCGCCGGAGAGGCGGCGGGTCAGCTTGCTGGACTTCTTCTCCAGCAGGTGGCGCTTGCCGGCCTTCTCCCGCATCAGCTTGCCGCTGCCGGTGACCTTCACTCGCTTGGAGGTCCCGCTGTGGCTCTTGTTCTTGGGCATGTCCGTCCTCGTCTCGTTCAGCCACCCGGTGGGGCGGCCTCGCGTGCTCCCGGCCCGGGGGCCGGGAGGTCACTCCTCGACAGACTCCGCGGCGTCGTGGTCGGCGTCGCCGCCGTCCTGCTTCACCGGGCGGGTCTTCGTGGTCTTGTGCGGCGCCAACACCATGATCATGTTGCGGCCGTCCTGCTTCGGGTTCGACTCGACGAAGCCCAGCTCCGCGACGTCCTCCGCCAGCCTCTGCAGCAGCCGGTAACCCAGCTCGGGCCGGGACTGCTCACGGCCCCGGAACATGATGGTCACCTTGACCTTGTTCCCGTGCGACAGGAAGCGGGCCACGTGGCCCTTCTTCGTCAGGTAGTCGTGCGGGTCGATCTTCGGGCGGAGCTTCTGCTCCTTGATGACCGTCAGCTGCTGGTTCCGGCGCGACTCGCGGGCCTTCTGCGCGCTCTCGTACTTGAACTTGCCGTAGTCCATGAGCTTGCAGACCGGCGGCCGTGCCTGCGCGGCGACCTCGACGAGGTCGAGATCCGCTTCCTGGGCGAGTCGGAGCGCGTCCTCGATGCGAACGATCCCGACCTGCTCGCCGTTCGGCCCGACCAGTCGAACCTCGGGCACGCGGATGCGGTCGTTGATGCGCGGCTCGGTGCTGGCGGGGGCACCTCGGTTCGAGGGACTTGTCATTCACGTCCTTTGTGACTCGTTGTGCGCCGAAGACAAGAGGCCCCACACCTGCCCGGTGTGAGGCCCGCTTCCGACCGATCGCACAACGAAGGGCGCAGTCCACCCGTCGAGGTGACCGGACCCGGCCACCTGAGGCGGTGGAGCGCGGGTGGGAGCGGGGCTCCACTTGCCGTCCCCACACGGGTGGGGACTGGTCGCGCGGAGAATGCTACCAGACGGCCTTGTCAACCCCCGAACCGGCGACCCGATCGAGGAGGTTGCGAGAATGGCTCCCGTGACCGACCTGCCTACCGACAACGTCCGCGAGCTGTCCGACGTTCCCAGCATCGAGGTGATCAGCAAGGCGTCCATCATGCTGCTGTCGGCCGCCGCCGAGCGCCTCGGCCTGGCCGACGAGGACCCCGACACCAGCCCCCGGCGCGACCTGGACGAGGCCCGCCGGCTGATCACCGCGCTGGCCGGCCTGGTCACCGCGTCGGCCGAGTACCTCGGCCCGCACGCGGGCCCGCTGCGCGAGGGCCTCCAGTCCGTGCAGCGCGCGTTCCGCGAGGCGTCGGCCGTGCCGGACGAGCCGGGCCAGGGCCCCGGCGAGAAGTTCACCGGTCCGGTCTACTGATCCCCCTCCCTGCGGCACGGGGCCGTGCCGCAGGGACGTTGTCGGGGTGCGGCTCTACCCTCCGGCGGGTGAGCATGATCGGGAACCACCTGCGCCTGACCCTGGCCGAACTCGACCGCGCGCTGGAGGACCCCGCGTGGGTCGGCGAGCTGGTGGACGGGGTGGACGAGGACGACGCCCGCCTGCACAGCACCGGCAAGGCGTGGCACGCGCTGGCGTTCGCCACCGGCCGGCGCGGCTTCCCGGTCGACGTGGTCCGGGGTGAGCACGACGTGCCGGGCGCCGAGGACCGGGGCTACGGCCCGCCCCGCTACCTGACCCGCGACGAGGTGTGGGACGCCGCCCGGTTCGCCGCCCGCACGGACCCCGGCGCGCTGCTGGGCGACCTCACCCCGGAGGACCTGGTCGCGGCCGAGGTGTACCCGGTGTCCTGGTGGGCGGACGAGGACGCGCTCCACCTCCTGGCCGGCGAGTACGCGGAGCTGTCCCGGTTCCTCCGGTCGGCCGCGCGGTCCGGCGACGCCGTGCTCACCTGGATCTCCTAGACCGGGGCGGGGCCGTGCCGGGTCGCGCCGCGCCGGGTCGCGCGCAGCCCGCCGACCGCGAGCTGCCGGGCCGCCAGCGCCTCGACGACCGCCGGGTCGCGGCGTCGCCAGCCGTCCGCCGGGTCGCCGTCGAAGCGGGCGAGTTCGCGCAGCGGCAACGTGTTCAGCGCCTGCAGCGCGAGCAGGTCGAACCGGCCGGTGTCGCGCAGCCGGGCGGTCGCGGCGGCCCGGCGGGCGTAGCGGAGCCGCAGTGGCAGCCAGGTCACGAGCAGGAACGCCACCGGCACGGCGATCAGCGCGACGGCCAGCCACAGCGCGGCGGTCTCCACCGCCTCGACCTGGGTCCGGCCGGCGTCGACCAGGGTGCCGCCCGCGTCCCGGCCCCGGTCCAGCGCCTCGCCGAGCTTCCCGCCGACCAGCGGCACGTCCCGGGCCTTGGCGGCGGCGTCGCTGAACGTGTCGCGCAGCCCGCCGCCCGCGCGGGTGAGCTGGTCGCCCGGTGCCCGCAGCGCCAGCACGGTGTCCCGCGCGGCCAGCGCCACGGTCACCCAGAACCACACCCAGCCGGCCGCGAGGAGGTCGGCGGCCACTTGTCGCCCAAACCGGCCGGGCCGGTCCGCGTACCACTTCATGCCCGAAGCAATACCAGTCCGGCCGGTCCGCGGGCAGGTCGCCGCGCGCCGGCTTCGGCAGGCGGTTCGCCGGGTCCGTGCGGTGGGACCGGCAGGTCGGCGGGCGGGGCGACCGTCGTCGCTGATCACGCCGTTCGGCCGAAACGGTTGCAGGCACGGGATGTGACGATGGTCGGTGCGGGCGGGGCCGCCGCGCACACTACTGTCGGAACGGTGGGGACGACCTTCGGCGATCTGCTGCGCGGGCACCGGCAGCGCGTGAAGCTGACCCAGGAGGAGCTGGCGGACGGCTCCGGGGTGAGCGTCCGCGCGATCAGCGACATGGAGCGCGGCCGGGCCAAGGGCCCGCAGCGGCGCACGGTCGAGGCGCTGGCCGCCGTGCTGCAACTGGACCGGGACCAGTCCGACGCCCTGGTGGCCTCGGCGAAGGAGGGCCGGGCGCGGCGGCAGGTGACCGTGGCGCCGTGCGCGCTGCCGCCGGACGTCGCGGACCTGACCGGCCGGGAACGGGCGCTGGGCGCGCTGGCCGAGGCCGCTGCGGGCGGCACGACGTCGGTGGTCGTGGTGCACGGCCCGCCGGGCGCGGGGAAGACGGCGCTGGCGGTGCGCGCCGGGTACCGGCTCGGGTCGCGGTTCGCGGACGGCTGCTTCTTCTTCGACCTGCGCGGCATGGACGCCCGGCCGGTGCACCCGGCGGAGGTGGTGCACCGGATGCTGCTGGCGCTGGGCGTGGAGCACCCGCCGGCCAGCGAGGCGGAGCGCTCCGACCTGTACCGGGAGCTGCTGCGGGAGCGGTCGACGCTGCTCGTGCTGGACAACGCCGCCGACGAGGCTCAGGTCCGGCCGCTGCTGGCGACCGGGCTCGGGTCGCTGGTGCTGGTCACGTCCCGGCAGGTGCTGGGCGGGCTGTCGGCGGTGGCGCGGCTCGGCCTGGACGTGCTGGGGCACGCCGACTCGGTGGCGCTGCTGGGCGCGATCGCGGGCCGGTCGCGGGTGGCGGCCGAGGACTCGGCGGCGCGGGACGTGGCCCGGTTGTGCGGGCACCTGCCGCTGGCGCTGCGGATCGCGGGCAACCGGCTGGCCAGCCGTCCCAAGTGGACGGTCGCGCACCTGGCCGGGCAGCTCGCCGACGAGCGGCGCCGGCTGACCGCGCTGACGGCGGGCGACCTCCAGGTGCGCACGGCGTTCGAGATGTCCTACCGGCAGCTCGACGGCAAGGCGGCGCTGGTGTTCCGGCGGCTGTCGCTGGTGCCCGGCGCGACGTTCACGCCCGAGCTGGCGGCGGTGGCGGCGGGGATGGACCGCGACGCGGCCGAGGACACGCTCGAAGAACTGGTCGACATGAGCCTGCTGGACACGGCGGACACGCCCGGCCGGTACGTGTTCCACGACCTGGTGCGGGTGTTCGCCGGCGAGCGGCTGGCCGGCGAGGAGCCCGACCACGAGGACACCCGGCGGCGGGTGGTGTCGTGGCTGCTCGGCGCGGCCACGACGGCGGCCGGGTTCTTCGGGCCGGACGCGCGCACCGGCTCGTCGGGGTCGTTGCGGGGCCGGGAGGACGCGGACGCGTGGCTGGCCGCCGAGACCGGCAACTGGTCGGGTGCGCTGCGGTGGGCGGCGGCCGACGGCGCGCACCGCGAGGTGCTCGACCTGGCGACCGCCGTGCACTGGTACTCCGACCAGCGCGGCGACGGGGCGACGTGGGTGGAGGTGTTCACCGCCGGCATCGCGGCGGCGCGGGCGCTGGGCAGCGTGCGCGACGAGGCGGTGCAGCTGAACTTCCTGACCTGGACGCTGTGCGTGCTCCAGCGCAAGCCCCGGGAGGCGTTGGCGCTGCACGACCAGGCGTGGCGCGCGGCCGTGGCGGCGCAGGACGTGGTGGAGCAGGGCTGGGCGGTGCACTACCGGGCGGCGTCGGAGATGCGGTCGGGCGCGCTGGACGCGGCGCGGGTGAGCGCGGAGCGGGCGCAGGAGCTGTTCCGCCGGGCGGGGTTCCCGCTGGGCGAGCAGATCTCGCTGTCGTGCCTGGCGCTGGTGCTGCACGGCCTGCAGCGCTACGAGGAGGCGGCGGGGGTGCACCGGCGGCTGGTGGCCGACGTCCGGTCCGGGGCGCTGGACATCGCGCCGGTGCTGCGGGACGAGATGCTCGCCAGCCTGCTGACCCGCACGGCGGAGAGCCTGGTGGAGCTGGGGCGCTGGTCGGAGGTGCTGACCACCGCCGAGGAGGCGCTGGGGCACTCGACCGCCGCCAGCGCGCCCGGCAGCACGTGCGACGCCCGGCACCTGCGCGGGCTGGCGCTGCTCCGGCTCGGCGACCCGGAGCGGGCGCGGGCGGAGCTGGTCGTGGCGGACGAACTCGCCACCGGGCACCGGCTCCACCGGGCCGGCGCGGTGCTGGAGGTGCTGGCCGAGGCGCACGACGAGCTCGGCGACCCGGAGGCGGCAGCACGGTGCCGGTCACGGGCCGCCGAATCGCGGTCAGCCGATCGGTGAGGCGTTCCTGGCCATCGCCGTGTGGTCCTTCCGTGACGCGCGACTACTGGGATGTCCCAAGTCAACCGCCGGGCGAAGCCGCGCACCACGCAGAACAACCGGCAGAAGTACGCGGAGTCACCCGATCAGCCGACGCGGCGCGTCGGGGTCACCGTCAGTCGCCCACCACGGCGAGCGCGTCGATCTCCACCAGCAGACCTTCGGGGAGCCCGACGTACACCGTGGTGCGGGCGGGGAACGGCTGCGCGGTGACGACCTGGCCGTAAGCCTCGTTCATCTCGCCGAAGTGCGCGGTGTCGGTGAGGTAGACGCGGAGCATGAGCACGTCTTCCAGCGACGCGCCCGCCGCCTCCAGCACGGCGACCACGTTGGCCAGCGCCTGCTTGGTCTGCTCGGCGACCGTCTCGCCGACGATCGCGCCGGTCGCCGGGTCGAACGCGACCTGGCCCGCGACCTGGAGCACGTTGCCCTTGCGGACGCCCTGGGAGAAGGCCGCCACCGGAGCAGGTGCGTTGGAGGTGCGGATCTCGGTCTTGGACATGCTCGTTCTCCTGTGTTGGATTGCCTCGGCTCCGCCGAGGCGGGCGAAGCCGCTGGGAAG
Source organism: Actinosynnema sp. NPDC050436 (assembly GCF_040655415.1). Classification (NCBI taxonomy): domain Bacteria; kingdom Bacillati; phylum Actinomycetota; class Actinomycetes; order Pseudonocardiales; family Pseudonocardiaceae; genus Actinosynnema; species Actinosynnema sp. NPDC050436. The sequence continues at coordinate 29,833 of NZ_JBFAJV010000023.1, forward strand.
ACGCGGCTTCGCGCGGTGGTTGGGGTTCGAACTGCGTGGGATGGCTTGGGTTCGGACTGCGCGGGATGGCTCGGGTGGCGGGCGCGGCTCAGTCGCGGGGCGACCAGCCGCATTCCAGCGAGGCCGCGCGCGCCGTGGCGAGCAGGTCCGGCAGGTGGGACATCAGGCCGTCGAAGTCGAGCATCACCTTGGGCACCGACATCGACAGCGCCGCCACGAACTCGCCCCGCGCGCCCCGGATGGGCACGGCCAGGCAGTGGATGAAGTCCTCGTGCTCGGCGTTGTCGACGGCGTACCCGCGCGCCCGCACCCGGTCCAGCTCCTGGAGGTACGCGGCGGGGGTGGTGATGGTGTTCGCGGTCAGCGGGACGTAGTCGATGGTCGCGGCGATCTCGCGGCGGCGGGCCTCCGGCAGGTCCGACAGCAGCACCTTGGCGACGGCCGTGCAGTGCAGCGGCGCGCGCCGGCCGATGCGCGAGTACATGCGCATCGGGTGGGTGCTGTCGTACTTGTCGATGTAGATGACCTCGCCGCCCTCGTAGGACGCCAGGTGCACGGTGTACCCGAAGCGGGCGTTGAGGTCGCGCAGGGCGGGTTCGGCCGCGCGGCGGACGTCCCGTTCTTCCAGCGCGCGGTTGGCGAGGTCGAACAGCGCCGCGCCGAGCCGGTAGTGGTGCACGCCGTCGCGTCTGACGAACCGGTGCGATTCCAAGGTGCGCAACAACCTCAGCGTGGTCGACTTGTGCACCTCGATGACCGCCGACAGCTCGTCCAGCGTCTTGGCACCCTTGGCCAGCTCCCCCATCAGGGTCAACGCCCGGTCCAGGCTCTGACTCATCCCACTCGTCTCCTCAGGTGCGCGGCGGCCCACGTCGCCGGATCGGCGTCCAGCAGCGGCCCGGTCACCCCGGCCGGCAGCGGTTCGCCCACATCCTCGCTGGTGAGCAGCGCCGCAGCCGCCTGGAGGTGGCCGGCGCGCAGTCGGCGTGTCGGCTCCAGGCCGGCCAGGTGGGCGGCCAGGTAGCCGGCGGCGAACCCGTCGCCCGCGCCGACCGGCTCGACGACCTCGACCTTCAGCGCCTCCTGGTAGGTGGTGACGTCGTCCTCGACCAGGGTCGCGCCCTGGTCGCCCTGCTTGACCACGATGGTGCGCGGCGTGGGCAGCAGGGTGCGCAGCTTGGCCGGGTCGCCGGTGCCCCACACCGCTTCGGCCTCGTCCGCGCCGGTGAGCACGATGTCGGCCGCGTCCGCCAGGTCCAGCAGCACGGACGGGTCGCGGTCCGGCCACAGCGCCGGCCGCCAGTTGAGGTCGAACGACACGAGGTGCCGGCGCGGGCGGGACAGCGCTTCCCGCACCAGGTCCAGGCAGCTGTCGGACAGCGCGGCGGTGATGCCGCTCAGGTGCAGCAGCCGCACGCCGTCGAGGTCGAGCCGGTCCAGCGCGTCGCGCCCCATCGCGGACGCCGCCGAACCGCGCCGGTAGTACCGGACGGGGCTGCCCGCCGCGTCCGCTTCCTTCACGTAGAGACCGGTGGGCCGGGTCGGGTCCACCCGCACCCCCGACACGTCGACGCCCGCACCGCGCACGAAGTCGAGCACGGCACCGCCGAACGCGTCGTCCCCCACCGCGCCCACCCACCGGCTGCGCAGCCCCAGCCGCGCCAGGTGGATGGCCACGTTGGACTCGGCCCCGCCGATGGCCCGCGTCCAGGTGCGCACCTCGCGCACCGGACCGGGGTCGGCGGGCACCAGCACCACCATGGTCTCGCCCAGGCACACCACGCCGCCCGTTAGGTCGAACCGCATCCGCTCCTCCGAGCCCTTTGATTGACGAGGCGGCAGCCGAATGTTACACAACTCATCATCACATCGCGCAATAGCCGTTGCGGAAGACGCAACGTGAGGAGCGAGACAGTGGACATCGACCACGACGCCGTGGCCGCGATCCGCGCCGAGCGCGTGGACTGGCGGTTCAAGGGCCTGCCCGCGAGCGCGTTCGGCGCGACCCTCGCGGAAGTGGCCGACCGCCGGCCCGACCTGTTCGCCGACGGCTTCGTCGGCCCGCTGGTCGTGCTCGACGCCTCGGCGCTGGAGCACAACCTGGGCACCATGGCCCGCTGGTGCGCGGCGCACGGCGTGCTGCTGGCCCCGCACGGCAAGACGACCATGGCACCCCAGTTGTTCGCCCGCCAACTGGGACTCGGCGCGTGGGGCATCACCGCCGCGAACACCAGCCAGCTGCGGGTGTACCGGGCGTTCGGGGTGCGCCGGGTGCTGCTGGCCAACCAGCTCGTGGACCCCGCCGGGCTCGCCTGGGTCGCCGCCGAGCTGGCCGCCGACCCGTCGTTCGAGTTCACCTGCTGGGCGGACTCCGTCGCCGGGGTCGAGCTGATGACCGAGGCGCTGGGCGCGGTCGACCGCCCGGTGGACGTGCTGGTGGAGCTGGGCGCACCCGGCGGGCGGACCGGGGCGCGGGACCGGGCGACGGCTGTCGAGGTGGCCCGCGCCGTCGTGCGCAGCCCCGCGCTGCGGCTGGCCGGGACCGCCGGCTACGAGGGCGCGCTCGCCCACGACTCCTCCCCCGCCGCGCTGTCCGCTGTGGACGGTTACCTGGACGACCTGCGCGCGTTCACCGTCGAGGTGCACGACCTGTTCGAGGTGCCCGAGCCGGTCGTCACGGCGGGCGGCAGCGCGTACTTCGACCAGGTGGCCGCGAAACTGGGCGGGTCGTGGCCGTTCCCGGTGCTGCCCGTGGTGCGCAGCGGCGCGTACGTGACCCACGACGACGGCTTCTACCGGGGCATCTCGCCGTTCGGCCGGGTCGCCGGCGAACAGCCGTTCCGGTCGGCGCTGCGGGCGTGGGCGCAGGTGACGTCCAAGCCCGAACCCGGCCTGGCCCTGCTGACCATGGGCAAGCGCGACGCGTCGTTCGACGAGGGCCTGCCCGAGCCCCAGGTGGTGCGCGGCCGGGACGGCGTGCAGCGGCCCCTGGACGCGACGGTCACCGCGCTCAACGACCAGCACACGTTCCTGGCCCTGCCCGAGGGCTCCTCCGCCGTCGAGGTCGGCGACTGGGTGGGCTTCGGCCTGTCCCACCCGTGCACGGTGTTCGACAAGTGGCAGCTCCTCCCGGTGGTCGACGGCACCACCGTGGTCGACCTGGTGCGCACGTACTTCTGAGAAAGGACGGCGGCGTGGACATCGTCTTCAAGGGCGCGCTCGTGGTGGACGGCACGGGCGCTCCCGGCTACCGGGCGGACGTGGGCGTGCGGGACGGCCGGATCGCGGCCATCGGCGACGCGAGCGGGGGCCGCGCGGTCGACGCGGACGGCCTGGTGCTCGCACCGGGCTTCATCGACATGCACTCCCACTCCGACCTCCAGGTGCTCGCCCGGCCCGACCACCTGGCCAAGGTCTCGCAAGGCGTGACCACCGAAGTGCTAGGCCAGGACGGGTTGTCTTACGCGCCCGTGGACGACTCCGTCCTGGCCGCCCTGCGCGGGCAGCTCGCCGGCTGGAACGACGACCCCGCCGGGTTCGACTGGAACTGGCGGTCCGTCGGCGAATACCTGGACCGGCTGGACCGGGGCATCGCGGTCAACGCCGCCTACCTCGTCCCGCAGGGCACGTTGCGGATGCTGTGCGTCGGCTGGGACGACCGGCCGGCCACCGCCGCCGAGCTGGACCGGATGCGGGCGACCCTGGCCGACTCGCTGGCCCAGGGCGCCATCGGCATGTCGTCGGGCCTGACCTACACGCCCGGCATGTACGCGGGCGTGGACGAGCTGGTCGCGCTGTGCCGCGTGGTCGGCGAACTCGGCGGGTACTACAGCCCCCACCACCGCTCGTACGGCGCGGGCGCGCTGGAGGCGTACGCGGAGATGGTGGACGTGTCGCGGGCGTCCGGCTGCCCGCTGCACCTGGCGCACGCCACGATGAACTTCGAGGTCAACCGGGGCCGCGCGGGCGAGCTGCTGGCGCTGCTGGACGGCGCGATCGCGGACGGCGTGGACATCACCCTGGACACCTACCCGTACCTGCCGGGCGCGACCTACCTGTCCGCGCTGCTGCCGAGCTGGAGCGGCGAGGGCGGCCCGGACGCCACCCTGGCGCGGCTGTCCGACCCGGACACCCGCGAGCGGATCAGGGCGGAGATCGAGGACACCGGGTCGGACGGCTGCCACGGCGTGCCGGTCGACTGGGCCACCATCGAGATCAACGGCGTGCGCCGGGCCGAGAACGCGCACCTGGTCGGGCGCAGCGTCGCCGAGTCGGCACGGGCCGCCGGGCGCGCGCCCGCCGAGCTGTACTTCGACGTGCTGGTAGCCGAACGCCTCGGCACGTCGTGCCTGATGCACGTCGGCCACGAGGACAACGTGCAGGCGATCATGCGGCACCCGGCGCACACCGGCGGCAGCGACGGGCTGCTGGTCGGCGACCGGCCGCACCCGCGCGCGTGGGGCACGTTCCCCCGCTACCTCGCCCGGTACGTGCGCGAGCTGGGCGTGCTGGGGCTGGAGGAGTGCGTCGCGCACCTCACCGGCCGTGCCGCCAAGCGCTTGCGCCTCACCGACCGGGGTCTGGTCCGCGAGGGCTGGGCGGCGGACCTGGTGCTGTTCGACCCCGACGCGGTGACCGACACCGCCACCTTCGACGAACCCCGGCAGACCGCCTCGGGCATCCCGCACGTGCTGGTCAACGGGGTTCCCGTGATCGACGACGGCAGGCCGACGGGTGCCCTGGCCGGCCATTCCCTGCGCAACCCCGGAGGCCGCGCGTGATCGACTGGCTGCAGCACAGCACCGGCGGGCTGCTGACCCTGTCCGGGTTGGCCATCGCCCTGCTGCTGGTGCTGATCATCCGGCTCAAGGTGGAGCCGTTCATCGCCCTGCTCGTGGTCGGCCTGACCGTGGCGCTGGCTGCCGGGCTGCCGGTGGAGCAGATCGTCGGCTCCGCGCAGAAGGCGTCCGGGACGTTGCTGGAGAACGGGTTCGGCGGCATCCTCGGGCACGTCGCGGCGATCATCGGGCTCGGCACCCTGCTCGGGTCGATCCTGGAGGCGTCCGGCGGGGCCGAGGTGCTCACGCGCACGCTGCTGCGCGCGTTCGGCGAGAAGCGCGCGCCGCTGGCCATGGGCCTCGCCGGCCTGGTGTTCGGCGTGCCGGTGTTCTTCGACATCGGCATCTTCGTGCTCGCCCCGCTGGTCTACGCGGCGGCCAAGCGCGGCGGCCGGTCGATCGTGCTCTACGCGCTGCCGCTGCTGGCGGGCCTGTCGGTGATGCACGCGTTCATGCCGCCGCACCCCGGTCCCGTCGCCGCCGCCGGCCTGCTGCACGTCTCGCTGGGGTGGATCATCATCATGGCGCTGGCCGTGGCGGTCCCGGCGTGGTTCCTCGGCGGCGTGCTGTTCTCGGCGTGGGTGGGCAAGAAGGTCGTCGTGCCGGTGCCCGAGGAGATGCTCGCGGCGGCCGAGAAGCTGCGCGGCGACCAGTCCCGGCCGGAGCCGCCGCTGTCGCTGGTGCTGGGCATCATCGCGGTGCCGCTGGTGCTGATCCTGTCCGGGACGTTCGGCAGCATCCTGCTGCCCAAGGGTTCGGCGGCGCTGGGCGTGTTCGCGTTCCTCGGCACGCCGGCCGTGGCGCTGACCATCGCGGTGCTGCTGGCGTTCTGGCTGCTGGGCTACCGGCGCGGCATGACCCGCGAGCAGGTCACCGAGCTGTCGGCGGCGTCGCTGCGGCCGGTGGCGATGATCCTGCTGGTGGTCGGCGCGGGCGGGTTCTTCGGCGCGGTGCTGTCCGCGACGGGCGTGGGCAAAGCCCTGTCCACGTCGCTGGCCGACCTCGGCCTGCCGGTGATCGCGCTGTCCTACGTGATCAGCTGCGCGCTGCGGATCGCGCAGGGCTCGGCGACCGTGGCGATCGTGACCACGACGGGGATCGTCGCGCCGGTCGTCGGCGAACTCGGCTACTCGCAGCCGCAGCTCGCGCTGGTCGTGATGGCGATCGCGGCCGGGTCGATCATCGCCTCGCACGTCAACGACGGCGGTTTCTGGATCGTGTCGCGGTACTTCGGGCTGTCGGTCAAGGAGACCCTCCAGACGTGGACGGTGCTGGAGACCATCCTGTCGGTGGTGGGCTTCGCCGTCGCGGCCCTGCTCAGCCTCGTGGTCTGACGCCGGTCCCGCGTGTGCCAGTGCCCGCCGGAACTCCCGGCGGGCACTGGCCTTCCGAGGGGCGCCAGGTGGTCTAGGAGCCGGCTTTCCCACCGTCCGGCTTGGCGGCGAACCACACCCCGCCCACGCCCTGGCCCTCGGCCTCGCCGCAGACCTCGTCGCCGGAGAACCGGTACAGCGGCCACCCGGCCACGGTCACCTGCCGCTGGCCGCCCACCCGGGTCACGGTGCCGACCAGCGACCGGTCCACGCCCCGCACCTCGAACTCGGTCGACTCGACCAGCAGCGGCGGCCAGGTCGCCACGCAGTCGCCAGTGCAGTTGGAGGTCGGCGGCTTCGCGGTGTCCCTGTCGAAGCGGTACAGCGTCATGCCCTCGGCGTCGGTGAGCACCGTGCCCAGGTTCCCGATCGAGGCGGTGGCCAGCACCGAGCCCGCCGAGCCCGCCGACGCCGGCACGACCTTCCTGCCGTCCGGCGCGGCGGCGAACCACGTGCCGCCCACGCCCTGGCCCTTCGCGTCGCCGGGTGCGGTGTCCTGCGCGAAGCGGTAGACCGGCCACCCGGCCACGGTGACCTGCCGGACGCCGTCCGCGCGGTCCACCGTGGACACCAGGGCCCGGTCGACGCCGCTCACCTCGAACTCGGCCGCCTGGGCGACCAGCGGCGGCCACTTCGCGGCGCACTCACCGTCGCAGGTGGACGCGGACGGCTTGGCGGTGTCCTCGTCGAAGCGGTACAGCGTCATGCCCTTGCCGTCGGTCAGCACGGTGCCCAGCGTTGGCACTGCGGCGGTGCCCAGCAGGGTCGCGTCCCCCGCCGCCGGGTCGACCCGGCCGAGGCGCTCGGCGACCGCTCCCCCGCCGGCGGCGGGCACCGGGTCGCCTCCCTCCGTGCCCCGGCCGCACGCGGCGAGCAGCACCAGCGCGACGGCCCCGAAGAAGAGCGCACGAGTACGGGACATGGCAGACCTCCTGGGGGTGTTCGCTCGCTTCCGCTGCGGCAACCGACTCGCCCCCGACACGGCTGCCGAGCCGGAACGGTTCACCCCGATCCGGAGGGACTTCGGATCGGCCCCGCCGCTAAGCGCGGCGCGCGGCCCGGAACCCAGCCAGGTAGGCGCGCAGGCCGCGCCGGCCGTGGCGCATCATCAGCTCGTGGTTGGCCTTGAGCACCGGGCGGCTGACCAGCGCGATCCGGCGCAGCAGGGTCTTGCGCACCTCCACCTCCTGCTCGTAGACCAGCCGCGTGCCCGCGCCGTCCGCCTCGACGCGCCAGCTCGCCGTGCCCTCCAGGTCGCCGACCAGGTCGGCGCGCAGCAGCCCCGCGCCCGGGTCGTTCGCGTTGTGCCAGGTCTCGAAGACGAGGTCGTACGGCAGCAGCGACCGGCAGCGCAGCTCGGCGGCCCGGTCCGCGATCTGCCTCGCCTCCCGCACCTCCGGCCACCACTGCGGGTAACTGGCCAGGTCGGCCAGCACGTCGAAGGTCTCCCCGGGCGGCGAGTCGACCAGCCAGGTGCTGCGGAAGCGGTAGGAGTTCAACGGCATGGTCGTGATGGTCGTCCAGCGCGACCGACCGCACCAGTGGACCATTCGGGCGATACCCGGATTCCGGGTGGCGTGGCACTTCCGCCCACTCCCGGCCCACCACGGACCGTGACCGCCCGGCGGGTCCGAGGTGCCCGGACCGGGCGCTCGGCGCACCTCTCGGCGCACCTCTCGGCTCAGACCGCGGCGGCGGCCGTGCCCACCACCTCGCGCAGGAACTGGCCGGTGTAGCTGCCGGCCACGTCCGCGACCTGTTCGGGCGTGCCCTCGGCGATCACCGTGCCACCGCCCGAGCCACCCTCCGGCCCCATGTCGACCAACCAGTCCGACGTCTTGATCACGTCGAGGTTGTGCTCGATCACGATCACCGTGTTGCCCTTGTCCACCAGGCCGTTGATCACGCCCAGCAGCTTGCGGATGTCCTCGAAGTGCAGGCCCGTGGTCGGCTCGTCGAGGATGTAGACCGTCTTGCCCGTCGACCGCTTCTGCAGCTCGGAGGCCAGCTTCACGCGCTGCGCCTCACCGCCGGACAGGGTCGGCGCGGGCTGGCCCAGCCGCACGTAGCCGAGCCCGACGTCCACCAGCGTCCGCAGGTGGCGGTGGATGGCGTTGATCGGTTCGAAGAAGCCCGCAGCCTCCTCGATCGGCATGTCCAGCACCTCGGAGATGGTCTTGCCCTTGTAGTGCACCTCCAGGGTCTCCCGGTTGTACCGGGCCCCCTTGCACACCTCGCACGGGACGTAGACGTCCGGCAGGAAGTTCATCTCGATCTTGATGGTGCCGTCGCCCGCGCACGCCTCGCAGCGCCCGCCCTTGACGTTGAACGAGAACCGGCCGGGCTGGTAGCCGCGCACCTTCGCCTCGGTGGTCGCCGCGAACAGCTTGCGGATGTGGTCGAACACCCCGGTGTAGGTCGCCGCGTTCGAGCGCGGGGTCCGGCCGATCGGCGACTGGTCGACCTGGACCAGCTTGTCGACCTGCTCCAGGCCCTTGATCCGGGTGTGCCGGCCGGGCACCTGGCGCGCGCCGTTGAGCTTGTTCGCCAGCACGGTCGCCAGGATGTCGTTGACCAGCGTCGACTTGCCGGAGCCCGACACGCCGGTCACCGACACCAGGCAGCCCAGCGGGAACGACACGTCGATGCCGCGCAGGTTGTGCTCGCGCGCGCCCACCACCGTGAGCTGGCGCTTCTTGTCGACCGCGCGGCGGGTCAGCGGCATCGGGATCTCCTGGCGACCCGCCAGGTACGCGCCGGTGACCGACTCCTCGTTCGCCAGCAGCTCCTGGTAGGTGCCGCTGTGCACCACCCGGCCGCCGTGCTCGCCCGCGCCGGGGCCGATGTCGACCACCCAGTCCGACGTGCGGATGGTGTCCTCGTCGTGCTCCACCACGATCAGCGTGTTGCCCAGGTCGCGCAGCCGGGTCAGCGTCTCGATCAGGCGGTGGTTGTCGCGCTGGTGCAGGCCGATCGACGGCTCGTCCAGCACGTAGAGCACGCCGACCAGGCCGGAGCCGATCTGGGTGGCCAGCCGGATGCGCTGCGCCTCGCCGCCTGACAGCGTGCCGGACGCGCGGTCCAGGGACAGGTAGTCCAGGCCGACGTCGAGCAGGAAGTGCAGCCGGGCCTGGATCTCCTTGAGCACCGCGCCGGCGATCATCGACTCGCGCTTGGCGAGCTTGAGGCCGTCGAGGAACTCCGAGCACTCGGACACCGACATCGCGCACACCTCGGCGATGGACTTGTCGCCCTTGCGCCCGTGGTGCAGCGTGACCGCGAGGATCTCCGGCTTGAGGCGGGTGCCCTGGCACACCGGGCACGGCACCTCCCGCATGTAGCCCTCGTACTTCTCCCGCATCTGCTCGGACTCGGTCTGCTCCTGCCGCCGCTCCAGGAACGGGATGACGCCCTCGAAGTTGGCGTAGTAGGAGCGCTCGCGGCCGTAGCGGTTCTTGTAGCGGACGTTGACCTGCTCGGTCGAGCCGTGCAGGACCGCCTTCTGCGCCTTCGCCGGGAGCTGCCGCCACGGCGTGTCCATCCGGAAGCCGATGGCCAGCGACAGCGCCTCCAGCAGCCGGCCGAAGTACTCGGCGGTCTGGCCGGACGCCCAGGGGGCGATCGCCCCGTCCGCGAGCGACAGCTCGTCGTCCGGGACGACCAGCTCCGGGTCGACCTCCTTGCGCACGCCGATGCCGGTGCAGGTCGGGCACGCGCCGTAGGGCGAGTTGAACGAGAAGGACCGGGGTTCGAGGTCCTCGATGGCCAGCGGGTGGCCGTTCGGGCAGGCCAGGTTCTCGGAGAAGCCGCGCACCCGGGTCGGGTCGTCCTCCGGCACGTCCACGAACTCCAGCTCGACCAGGCCGTCGGCCAACCGCAGCGCGGTCTCCACCGAGTCGGTCAGCCGCTGCTTCGAGCCCGCCTTGACGCTGAGCCGGTCGATCACCACCGCGATGTGGTGCTTCTCCTGCTTCTTGAGCTTGGGCACCTCGCCCAGCGCGTACACCGCGCCGTCGACCTTGGCGCGCGAGTAGCCCTGGGACTGGAGGGTGGAGAACAGGTCCAGGTACTCGCCCTTGCGGCCCCGGATGACCGGCGCGAGCACCTGGAACTTGGTGCCCGCCTTCATCGCCAGCACCTGGTCCACGATCTGCTGCGGGGTCTGCTTGGAGATGGCCTCACCGCAGGTCGGGCAGTGCGGCTTGCCCGCGCGGGCGTAGAGCAGGCGCAGGTAGTCGTAGACCTCGGTGATGGTGCCGACCGTCGAGCGCGGGTTGCGGCTGGTCGACTTCTGGTCGATGGAGACGGCGGGCGACAGGCCCTCGATGAAGTCGACGTCCGGTTTGTCCATCTGGCCGAGGAACTGGCGGGCGTAGGCCGACAGCGACTCGACGTAGCGGCGCTGGCCCTCCGCGAAGATGGTGTCGAAGGCGAGGCTGGACTTGCCCGAGCCGGACAGGCCGGTGAACACGATGAGGCTGTCCCTCGGCAGGTCGAGGTCCACACCCCGCAGGTTGTGCTCGCGCGCGCCGCGAACGACAAGGCGGTCAGCCACAACGGTTCCCTTCGGTATTTCGACCATCCCCCGAACAGGCGTTCGAAAGCGTACTGGACCACCTCGGCGGGCCTGTCGGGGAGGGCGGCCACCATGGTAGAGGCGACCACCGACAAAAACGGGCGGGCGGATCCGCGATCGTGCGCCAACGGCTCTACCGGGCGGTAGCGAACAGCCCTACGCTGGAACGATAGGCCATTCGGCCGAAGACGTCGGGGATGAGGTGCCCATGAGCTTCGCTGATGCCGCCCGGGTGCGGTCCGCAGACACGAGCGTACCCGCGCCGCGCGAGCAGTCCGCCTCGGTGCAGGACGCCGTGACCGGGCTCGCCGAGGTCGACCGGGCGACCGGGGCGCTGTACGAGGTGGTCGCCGGCCTGGACGCGGTCGCGCTGCGCGGCTCCAGCCTGCTGCCCGGCTGGAGCCGCGCGCACGTCGTGACCCACCTGGCGCGCAACGCCGACGCCCTGGTCAACCTCCTGACCTGGGCGAAGACCGGCGTCGAGCACCAGATGTACCCGAGCCGGGCCGACCGCGACGCGGACATCGCCGAGGGTGCGACCCGGCTGCCGCAGCTCCTGCGCGCCGACCTGGACGCGGCCTGCCGGCGGTTCGAGACCGCAGCCCGGGAGCTGCCGCCCACCGCGTGGGAGTCGGAGGTGTCACACCCGGCCGGCGGGCCGTTCCTGGCGCACCGGGTGCCGTGGCTGCGGCTGCGCGAGGTCTGGTTCCACCTGGTCGACCTGGACGCGGGCGTGGACTTCGAGCACCTCCCGGAGCACCTGGTGGAGGGGTTCGTGGACGACGTGGTCGGGCAGTTCGCCGACCGGGCGGACGTGCCCGACGTGCGGCTGGAGGTGACCCTGCCGGACGGCCGTCAGCGCGGCTGGGCGCTGACGGCAGCCGCCGAGGCCACCGCCGTGGCGGGTTCGGCGGCGGACGCCATCGGGTGGCTGACCGGCCGGCGGAGCGGGGCGACGATGAACGGCGCCGCGCCCGCGCTGCCGAGGTGGCTCTGAGGGCGGCGCAGGCCGGCGGCCAGCACCAGCCGCACCAGCACCGGGCGTGAGCCGGCCGTCAGCGCCCGGTGGGCGGGCTGCTCGACGAACCGGGTGAGCAGCCAGCCGAGGACGACCGCGACCCCGAGGAACGCGGCCAGCTCCGCCCACGGCCCGAAGCGGGCGACGGCGGCCATCACCACGTAGCCGATCTCCTGGTGGACCAGGTAGACGCCGTAGGAGATGCCGGCCAGCCACTTGATCGGGCGGCGCAGCAGGCGCACCGGCCGCACGTCCCAGTCCGGCCCCTTCGCGCACGCCGCGATGGCGAGCAGCATCACACCGAGCGCGAGCGTCGACTCCGGGTCGTCGCTGTGGATGCCCTGGGCCGCCAGCACGGCCACCAGCAGCGCTCCCAGGTGGGAGGTGCCCAGGCGATCCTTGGACCACAGCCAGATGCCGACGCCGGCCGCGAACAACTGGGCGCGGTGGATGCCCAGGCCGTCGTAGAAGGTGCGGACCAGGCCGGGGTCCTCGGTCCAGATCCGCAGCACCAGGGGCCCGACGACGAGCACCCACAGCAGGACCCGCAGCCCGTTGCCGCGCACCCGCGAGAACAGCAGCGCGCCCGCCACGAACCCCGTGACCTGCACCGGGAGGGTCCAGTAGGAGAAGTCGACCAGGCGGGCGTCGGGGAACCAGTTCTGCAGCATGAAGACGTTGACGACCAGGTCGCGCGGTTCGAGCTCGCTCCAGCCCTCGGGAGCGAGCCGGGTCAGCACGAAGTAGGTCAGGACGGCCGCAGCGGCGTACGGGGGGAGCAGCCGCGCGAGCCGGTTGCGCAGGAAGCGGGCCGGTTCGCCCTTGGCCAGCGAAGCGCAGGCGAAGAAGGCCGAGATGACGACGAGCGTGCTCGCCCCCATCTCCAGGGAGACGGTGAACACAGGGGAGCCGAGTTCCTGGTGGACGGACGGCCCCGCGTGGGTGGCGTGCTGGAGCAGCACGGCAGCCACGGCGAGGACGCGCAGGACGTCCCAGTTGATTCGGCGAGGTGTTGGCACGAGAGCGTGATACCCAGTCCAGAAGGCATTCAAATGAGGTCGTCGGTCGGGGGATGATCGTTACTAAGCCTATTGGACCAACCTGTGGGGACCCTGAAGGGTGTCCGTTCGACTACCGTCGGCGCTCGTGGACGTACTAGAGGACTACACGGGCCACGTCGAGCCGAACGGCCCGGCCACCCGCCGCACGCTGGAAGAACTGACCATCACGAAGATCTCGGTGGGCGAGATGGACAACAACGCCTACCTGCTCGTGTGCCGGTCGACGAACGAGGCCCTGCTGATCGACGCAGCCGCCGACCCGACCCGCCTGTCCGACCTGGTAGGCCACAGCCTGGAACGCCCGCGCCTGAAAACGGTGGTGACCACCCACCGCCACGCGGACCACTGGGGCGCGCTCGGGGCGGTGGCGGGGGCGAACGGCTCGAACACCGTGGCCCACCCCCTGGACGCCGAGGTCCTCCCGATCCCGCCCGACCAACTGGCCGAGCACGGCGACGCGGTGGCCCTCGGCCGGCTCGCGCTGGAGGTGATCCACCTGCGCGGCCACACCCCGGGCTCGATCGCCCTGCTGTACCGCGAGCCGACCGGCCGAGCCCACCTGTTCACCGGCGACTCCCTGTTCCCCGGCGGACCGGGGCGGACGACGTCACCGGAGGACTTCGCCAGCCTGATGGACGACCTGGAGACCCGGGTGTTCGGCGAACTGCCGGACGACACGTGGTTCTACCCCGGCCACGGGGATGACTCCACGCTCGGAGCGGAGCGTCCTCACCTGGGCGAGTGGCGTTCACGCGGCTGGTGAGCCGAAAGCGGGGTCCAACCGGCCCCGCTCCTCACACCTCGATGATCTCGACCATGCCGTCGAGGCCGGCGAAGTCCTTCGCGTTGCGCGTGTAGAGCGGTAGTCCGCGCACGGAGGCGATGGCGGCGATCATCAGGTCCAGGCGACGCGGCTTCGGGTCGCGCTGCGCATCCAGGACCAGCGCCACCAGCGTGCCGAAGCGGGCAGCGGCCTGACCGTCGAACGGCAACGGCTCGAACTCCACGAGCGCCGCGCCCAACTTCTCGGTCCGCGCGGCCCGCGCGGCAGCGTCCTTGGCCATCGCCACGCCTTGGTGCAGTTCCGCCATGGTGACAGCGGTCAACTCGGGGATCTCCGGCAGCACTGCCGGGTCGAGCTGCCCCAGGTCGATGTAGGTGCAGGTGTCCAGCACGCCGGACTTTCGCCGCTCAGCCACGAGCCCGGTCCCAGGGGTCGTCCCCGCCGACCCGATCTTCGCCACCGAACAGGTCGTCGGCTTCACGCCTCATGCGGTCGTGAGCGACCTGCGGCAGCCCTCGGTGCCGCTCCACCAGCTCCTCCGCCGTCCAACGCCGGCGGCGGGGCAGAGGGCGGACTTCGGCGACCTCCACACCGTTGCGGGTGACGTGGTAGGTCTCCCCCGCCTCCACCGCGTCCATGACCGCAGCGGAGTTGTTGCGGAACTCCCGCTGGCTGATGACCTTCACAGATCCATTGTAGCCATGCGTAGCACTTTGGGCTACATCTGTCGGACCTGTTCACCGGGACCGGCCGTGGTCGTCAGGGGACGTCGGTCAACGGAAATGCGGGCGTCAGTGCGCGGGGTGGTCGGCTAGCTTCGGCTGATGATCACTTACGAGTGGCGGGGTCGGTTCGACAACGGTGAGGTCAACGTCCTGCACGCCGAGGGGTTCGAGCACCGGGTGCTCGATGACGACTGGTGGGGGCAGGTCAACCGGCACAGTCTCGGATGGGTGTGCGCTCGCCAGGAGGGTGCGCTCGTCGGGTTCGTCAACGTCGCGTGGGACGGCGCGGTGCACGCCTTCGTGCTCGACACGTTGGTCGCCGGGCCCGTGCGGCGGCAGGGGGTGGGGCGGGAGCTTGTCGCGCGTGCCACCGAAGGGGCCCGTGCGGCCGGGTGTGAGTGGTTGCACGTCGACTTCGACGAGCACCTCCGCTCGTTCTACTTCGACAGTTGCGGGTTCCGGCCCACGGACGCCGGGTTGATCGCCTTGTAAGCCGAGCCGCGCCACACCTGCGACCCAGCGCGAGACCAGGGGCAACAGCAAGCACCCGGGCCGCACGAATGCGGGTCACCCGAGCCCACAACAGTGATCGGTTACGCTCGGCTCGTGCCCGCCTCGGACCGGGGTGCCGCCCTCGCGGCGGCGTGAACCCCAGCTCTTAGCGCTTCGCGCCGCCGCACCCGCGAGTCCTCGCCGGTGCGGCTCCTGAGTGCTGCCCGGCTCCCTCCACGGAGTTCCGGAGCGTTTCGTGCACCTCCTTTTCTTCACCTCCCCTCGTCCTGACGCTGTCGGGCGGTGGTCCGCGTGAACCGCCGCGTGCTGGTGCCGGCGGCCGTCCTGCTGTCGTCGTTGTCGTTCCCGTTGACCATCACCGGCGCTTCGGTGGCGTTGCCCGGCCTCACCGACGAACTGCACGCCTCGCCGACCGCCGCGCAGTGGGTCGTCACCGGGTACAACCTGTGCTTCGCCGCGTTCCTGGCGTTCGGCGGTTCGCTCGCCGACGTGCTGGGCAGGCGGCGGCTGTACGCCACCGGGGTTTCGCTGTTCCTGTTGGGCAGTGCGCTGTGCGCGGTGGCGGGGGACGTCGGGCTGCTGGTCGCGGCCCGGCTGCTCGCCGGGGTCGGGGCGGCCGTCGCCACGGCCACCGGGCAGTCGCTGCTCGCCTCGGTGTTCGACGGCGCGGCGCGGGCCCGGGTGTTCGGTGCGCTCGGCACGGTGCTCGGCGTCGGCGTGGCGTTCGGGCCGACCGCGTCGGGGTTCCTGGTCGACGTGGCCGGGTGGCGGGCGGTGTTCTGGGTGCCTGCGGCGCTCGCGGGCCTCGCGCTGCTGCTGTGCCCCGCGCTGCCGGGCGGGCGGGGTGTGCGGCGGCGGGTCGACTGGGCCGGCGGCGCGCTGTTCACGGTCGGGCTCGGGGCGGTGATCTGGGTGTTCGTCCACGCCCCGGACCCCGGTCCGGACCTGCCGGTGGCGCTGGTCGTGGCGGTGTCGTGCGCGGTGGGGTTCGTGCGGGTCGAGCGGCGGGCGGTCGGGCCGGTGTTCGACCTCGCCCTGCTGGGCGACCGGGCGTTCCTCGGCTACTCGCTGGTCGCGGCGGCCATGATGGCGCTGCTGGTGCCGCTGCTGGTGTACCTGCCGTCGTACTTCATCGAGGTGGCCGGGGTCGAGCCGACGCGGGCCGGGCTGTGGATGCTCGCGCTGACCGTGCCGTCCGTGCTGCTGCCGGGGCTGGGCGCGGCCGTCGCCAAGCGGTCCCCGAGGCTGGTGGCGACCGGCTCGGTCCTGGTCGCGTCGGCGGGCGTGGTCGGGCTGGTGACGATCGGGCCGGACCACGTGCCCTGGGTGCCGTTGCTGCTGACCGGGATCGGGGTGGGGCTCACCACGGGTGTCGTGGACGGGCTGGCGCTGTCGGGTGTCCCCGCCGACCGGGCCGGGACGGCGGCCGGGCTGTTCAACACCGCGCGGCTCGCGGCGGAGACCGTCGCGCTGGCCGCCGTCGGTTCGGCGTTGACGGCACTCGGGTCCGGGTTCACCGACGCGTTGCGGGTGGTGGTCGTGGTGGCGGGGTGCGCCGGGTTCGCGGTGGCGCTGGGAGCGCACGCCCTGCTGCGGACCGGTCGGTGAGTCGGTGAGCCAGTGAGTCGGTGAGCCGGAAGCAGCGGCAGGTGCGCTCGAAGGACGAGCGGGGTCAGCGGTCGGCGTAGGTGTCGGCCGCTTCGCGCAGGGCTGCCACGCAGGCGGCGATCGCCGGGTGGTCGGCGGTGCCGCGCCGGTAGGCGATGCGGGTGCGGCGGCGGATCGGCAGCGGGATCAGGCGGACGCCGGCGGGTGGGTCGGTCGCGGCCAGCCGGGGTACCAGCGACACCCCCTGGTCGGCGGCCACCAGCGCCAGGACGGTGGTGTAGTCGTCGGCGTGGTGGCGGGTGCGGGGCGTGAAGCCCGCGTCGCGGCAGACCTGCGCGGCGACCGCGTGGCAGAGGGTGCCGGGGCTGCCCATGATCCACGCGGCGTCCCGGAAGTCCGCCGGGGTGCCGGTCCCGCCGGAGGTCGCCAGGTACACCGTCTCGTCCAGCAGCGGCACGCTCTCCAGCGCCGGGTCCGGGCTCACCGGGTTGGTGTCGTAGTCCTGGAGCAGGCCGGTGTCCAGCCGCCGGTCGTGCAGGGCGGCGGGGACGTCCACCGGGTCCAGCTCGGTCACCATCAGCTCCAGGCCGGGGTGCCGGCGACCCAGCTCGACCAGGGCGGGCGGCAGGACCGTGCGCACGGCGGTCGGGAACGCGCCGATGCGCAGCGGGCCGGTCAGGCCGCCCGCGAACGCGGCGAGCGCCGCCGAGGTCCGCTCCAGCGCGGTGAGCACGGTCTCGGCGTGCCGGACCAGGACGCGGCCGGCGGCGGTGAACGCGACCCGGCGGCCGGTGCGCTCCAGCAGCGGGACGCCGGCCTCGCGTTCCAGCGTGGAGAGCTGCTGGGAGACCGCGGAGGGCGTGTAGGTGTGGGCCTGGGCGACGGCGGCGATGGTGCCGAGGCGGTGCAGGTCGCACAGCAGTTCAGGCGGCGGACGTCGAGCATCAGGACAGCTTACGGTTCACGCCAGAAACGCGAACTGGACCTTACGATTCCTGGGCCGGATCCTGGTGACCATGACGCTCTCCGGGGTATTCGTCCCTCTGGTCACGCCGTTCGACACCGCCGGCGGGGTCGCGCTCGACGCCGTGGAACGCCTCGCGCACGAGGTGCTGGAGGACGGCGCGGCGGGGATCGTCGCGCTGGGCACGACCGGCGAACCCGGCTCGCTGACCGCCGACGAGCGCCGCTCGGTGCTCGACGTGGTGGGCGCGGTGTGCCGGGAGCGGTCGGCGCCGCTGATCGTCGGCGCGAGCACGCAGGACGCCCTGGACGCGCTGGACGGCACCGGGGCCGCCGCCGCGCTGGCCGTGGTGCCGCCGTTCGTCCGGCCGGGCGAGGACGGCGTGGTCGCGCACTTCGCCCACCTGACCGGGCCGGTGCCGCTGGTCGTCTACCACATCCCCTACCGCACCGGGCAGGCGTTGTCGGTCGGTGCGCTGCGGCGGATCGCCGCGCTGCCGCACGTGGTCGGCATCAAGCACGCGGTCGGCGGGATCGACGCGGACACCGTCGACCTGCTCGCCGACCCGCCCGCCGACTTCGCCGTGCTGGGCGGTGACGACGTGGTGATCTCGCCGCTGCTCGCGCTGGGCGCGCACGGCGCGATCCTGGCCTCCGCGCACTTCGCCACCGGGCGGTTCGCGGAGCTGGTCGAGGCGTGGCGCACCGACGTGGTGCGCGCGCGGGACCTCGGCGGTCGGCTGGCCGCGCTGTCCGCCTCGGTGTTCACCGCGCCGAACCCGACCGTCGTGAAGGCGCTGCTGCACGCCCAGGGCCGCATCCCGACCCCCGACGTCAGGCTGCCGCTGCTGGCCGCCGACGACGCGCTGGTCGCCGAGGCGGTGCGCGAGAGCAAGAACTGGTGACCCGGCGGTCAACGGGGCCTCGCGCACCGGGCAGTGGGGTCGGTCGTGGGAGAAGGTACGTCGTGCGCGATGTCGAGAACCGCGGACCGGCTGCGACGTCCGGGGTGCGAGTCCGACGAGCAGCAGGAGGCCCACCATGACCGACCACACCCCGTCCCACCCCGCCGGCTCGGCACCCGCGCCGTACGCGACCGACCCCCGGGTCGACGAGTACATCGACGCGCTGCCGGAGTGGCAGCGGGAGATCTGCCGCGCGGTGCGCGACCTGGTGCACGAGGCCGACCCGGACGTGGTCGAGACGATCAAGCGCACCAACCGGCCGTACTTCGTGCTCGACGGCAACGTCTGCGCGCTGCTCGCGGCCAAGGCGCACGTCAACGTGTTCCTCTACGACGGCGCGATCGTGCCGGACCCGGAGGGGATCATCACCGCCGGCCACGACAACAAGACCGCGCGCACGGTCGCGTTCCGGCGGGACGACCCGATCAACGCGCCCGCGCTGCTCGCCATGTTCCGGCAGATCATCGCCGACAACCGGGCCGGAGGGTGGCGCAAGCTCAAGCGCGACGCGGCATCCGGGTGATCACCTGTATGTTGCCGGGCGTGGAGGTCGAGATCTACACCGACGGCGCGTGCAGCGGCAACCCCGGTCCGGGCGGGTGGGGCGCGGTGCTGCGGTACGGGCGGCACGAGAAGGACCTCTACGGCGGCGACGCCGGGCCGACCACCAACAACCGGATGGAGCTGATGGCACCCATCCGGGCGTTGGAGAGCCTGACCCGGCCCTCGGTGGTGCGGATCTACACCGACAGCACGTACGTCCGCAACGGCATCACGTCGTGGATGGCGAAGTGGCAGGCGAACGGCTGGCTGACCAGCGCCAAGCAGCCGGTGAAGAACGCCGACCTGTGGCGGCGGCTGGAGGAGGCGGCGGCACCGCACCAGGTCGAGTGGCACTGGGTGAAGGGCCACGCGGGGCACGTCGACAACGAGCGCGCCGACCAGCTCGCGGTGCGCGGCGTGCGCGAGGTGTCCGGCCGCTGAGCCACCGGCCGGGTCACAGCCAGCCGTTGTCGTGGGCGGTGGCGAAGGCGTCGCACCGGCCCGCCGCGCCGAGCTTGCCCACGGCCGCCGACAGGTAGTTGCGCACGGTCCCGACCGCGAGGCCCATCCGGCGGGCGATCTCGGCGGGCGGGGTGTCGTACTCGGCCTGCCGCAGCACCTCCAGCTCCTGCGGGGTCAGCGGGCAGGGCGGCGGCAGCAGGGCGTGCGCCGCGATGGCCGGGTCGACGTACCGGCCGCCGCCGTGCACCGCGCGGATCACGTCGGCCAGCGCGCCCACCGGCGAACCCTTGGGCACCAGGCCCTTCGCGCCGCCGGCCAGGGCGCGCTGCGGGTGCGGCGGCCGGTCCCGGCCGGTCAGCACGACGACCGCGCACGCGGGCAGCACCCGCCCCAGCTCGGCGGCCACCGCGAACCCGTCCCCACCGGGCATCACCGCGTCGACCACGGCCACGTCCGGCCGGACCCGCACGGCCGCCGCGACCGCCGACGCGCCGTCGGCCGCGAGCGCCACGACCTCCAGGTCGATCTCCAGGCCGAGCAGCGCGGCCAGCGCCACCCGGACCAGGCCCTCGTCGTCGGCGACCAGCACCCGGATCACGGCGACCTCCTCCGGCCCGGGAACGGTCCCGGCCGGGTCGATCGTGCCCCACCGGGGGCGGGTGCGGACCGTTCAGTTGCCGGTCCCGGCCCTACTGCCAGGCACCGGCCAGCCGCCGCATCCCCTCGGCGATCCGCTCGACGGTGTTGGTGGTGAACGACAGCCGCATCGTCGCGGGGTCGGGCGTGGTGGCGAAGAAGGACGCGCCGGGCACGAACGCCACGTCGCGGGCGAGCGCGGCGGCCAGCACGTCGGCGGCGTCGACCCCGCCGGGCAGGGTGACCCAGACGAACGTGCCGCCGTCCGGGTCGGTCCACCGCGAGCCGTCCGGCACGGTGCCGGGCAGGGCGGCGATCATCGCGTCCCGGCGTTCGCCGTAGGCCGCGCACAGCGCGCGGACGTGCGCGGACAGGTCGTTGGCGGCCAGGTACGCGGCGGCTGCCGCCTGGTCCACGGTGGAGGTGTGCAGGTCGGCGGCCTGCTTCACGACGACCAGCGTGCGCAGCAGCTCGGCGGGGGCGCGCAGCCAGCCCAGGCGTAGGCGGGGCGCACCGATCTTGGAGAAGCTGCCCAGGTGCAGGACGCGCCCGCTCATCGACGCCAGCGCCGGCACGTGCTCGCCCCGGTACCGCAGTTCGCCGTACGGGTCGTCCTCCACCACCCACAGGCCGTGCCGGTCGGCGAGCGCGGCGATCGCGGCGCGGCGCTCCGGGGTGAGCGTGCGGCCGGTGGGGTTGGCGAACGTGGGCACCAGGTAGAGCAGGGTGGGCCGGTCGCGCTCGACCACCTCGGCCAGCGCCGCCGGGTCGACGCCGTGCTCGTCGCCCGCCACCGGGACCACCCGCGCGCCGGCGAGCCGGAACGCCTGGAGCGCGGCGAGGTAGGTGGGCTCCTCGACGGCGACCACCGCGCCCGGCTCCAGCAGGGCGGTGACCACGAGCGTCAGGGCCTGCTGCGACCCGGTCGTGACGAGCAGGTCTTCCCCGGGCGTCGGCAGGCCGCGCGCGATCATCCGCTCGGCGACGCGCGCCCGCAGGTCCGGGTCGCCCTCGGAGGACGCGTACTGGAGCGCCCGCCGGGTCAGCGCCCGGTCGAACGCGGCGCGCATCCCGTCCAGGTCGAACAGGTCGGGCGCGGGCAGCCCGCCGGCGAACGAGATCACCTCGGGCCGCGCGGTGAGCGCGAGCAGGTCGCGGACGGGCGAGCTGGAGACGGTGCGCGGCATGGCGGTTCCTCGGGGATCGGGAGCGGGGTGGTCGCGGTCGTGCCGCGAGGAGCCGGGCGGACGGGGGTGACGGCGGCCGGAGTTCCAGCCCAACCGTTGACCCCATATATGCCTTTGGAGTTATATTACCTGGGTGGAATCGACGTTCGCGGTGCTGGCGGACCCGCACCGCCGGGAGATCCTCGACGTGCTGCGCGCGGGCGAGCGGCCGGTCAACGACCTGGTGGAGCGGCTGGCGCTGACCCAGCCGGCGGTCTCCAAACACCTCAAGGTGCTGCGCGAGGCCGGCCTGGTCGACGTGCGACGGGACGCGCAGCGGCGGTGGTACCGGCTGTGCCCTGGCCCGCTGGCCGCCGTGGACGCGTGGCTCGCCCCGTACCGGCTGCTGTGGGAGCAGAGCCTGGACGCCCTGGAACGACGACTGGACGGGATGGACGGATGAGCGCCGAACTGCGACGGGTCGACGGGAAACCGGTGCTGCGCTTCGAACGCGTGCTGCGGCACTCCCCCGCCGAGGTGTGGCGGGCGGTGACCGAGCCGGCCGAGCTGGCGCACTGGTTCCCCGCGTCGGTCACCGTGGACGGGACCGCGCTGCGGTTCGCGTTCCCCGACTCGGAGAGCACCGGCGAGGTGCTGGAACTCGACGCGCCGAGGGTGTTCGCGTTCCGCTGGAACACCGACGTGCTGCGCTTCGAGCTGTTCCCGCACGAGGACGGCTGCCTGCTGGTCTTCACGCACGCCCTGGACGCCGAGTGGACGGCCGGACGCACCGCAGCGGGCTGGGACACCTGCCTGACCGCCCTGGGCGCGGGCCTCGACGGGCGCACCGCCGAGCAGCCGGCCGGGCGGCTGGACCCGGTGCGGCACTACGTCCGGGCGTTCGGGCTGGACGAGGGCCACGAGGCGGACGGCGTCGTGCGGTTCGTCCGGGACCTGGTGTGGAAGCCGCTGGACGAGGTGTGGGCGCTGCTCGCCGGCGACCCGGCGGACCTGCCGGCGCACGCGGCCACGCCCCACGTCCCGGCCGGCCCGACGACGGCGCTCGACCCGCCCCGGCTGCTGGAGTTCGCCTCGCCGACCGGGACCGTGCGCTGGGAGTTCCGGCACGACCCCGAGCGCGGCACGTCCGTCGAGCTGACGCACGCGCTGACCGACCCGGCGTTCGCGGCGACCGCCCTGGCCTCCTGGCACGTCCGGCTGGACCTGCTGTTCGCCGCCGCGTTCGGCGAGACCGGGCCGTGGCCGGAGGACCGGTTCGCCGAGCTGGAGCGCCGCTACGGCAGCCGGGCGTCCAGCCGGGCCAGGTGATCGCGGCCGTAGCGCCCGTTCTCCAGCCCCTCGACCAGCACGGCCGGCAGGTCCGCGACGACCCGCGACGACGTGGACGCGGCGGCCAGCGCGACGGTGGCCACCGTGTCCACGTCCCCGGTCCAGGCCACGCAGGCCCGCAGCACCCCGCTCGCCGAGCTGCCCCCGGCCAGCGCGGTCAGCGCCGCCCGCACGCTCATCACGCCCTTCGACCCGACCGGGCCGGTCCACGGCCGCGCCCACACCGGGGAGCCGAGCCGGTCCGCGACCCACCCGCCGACCTCGGCCACCGGACCCAGGTCGTACCGGCAGTAGTGCACGGCCAGCGCGGCGGCCGACGCGGACGCCACCCCGTCCGGCGTGTCGTGCGTGACCCGGGCCTGGACCCCGGTGCGGTGCAGCACCTCGTCCACGTCGGGCAGCAGGCCGAGCGAAGACGCGCGCATCGCCGCGCCGCTCTTGTCGCTGTCCGGCCGGATGCGGGCCAGGAAGTCCGCGCCCGTCCGGACCTCGCGCAGGAACGCCTGGAACCCCCGCGCGTACCCGTCGCGCGGGTCGCGGTGGAAGGCGTCCACGAACCGGTCGGCGATCGCCGGGGGCGTCCACGGGCCGCCGTCCGCCAGGAGTTCGGCCAGCGCCAGCGTCATCTGGGTGTCGTCGGTGTACGCGCCGGGCGCGATGCCGTGGTGCGCGGGGTGCCGCACGTACCCCGCCAGCGTGTTGTGCGCGGCGACGAAATCGGCGGCGGCGTACTCGAAGCCCGCGCCGTACGCGTCCCCGACCGCCAGTTCGACCAGCATGGCCAGATCATGCCGCCGACCGGCGGTGGTTCTGCGTCGGGGTGCGCGGCATTGATTCGAATGGCCGCAGCAGAACGGCTGAACCGCTCGCCGCCATTCACACCCAGGACGTTGTTGAACCACCCGTCCGGCCTGGTCGGGACGGTCCGGACGACCCGCCGAAAGTCGGCCTAACGCCGAGCTATAACCGGATCGGTATATCCCTTTTACCCCAATTGGGTGGTACGAATTTTCGTGACCAAAGACACCCTGTGCGCGAGAAATCGCGTGTCTTTCGGAATCGAGGAACCTTGCGCATCTCCAGGTTGATCCCTGCGATCGCAGCCGCTGCCCTCTCGTTGCTGACCGTCATCCCGTCCGCGTCGGCCACCCCGGCCACCTCGGACGGCGGCGTCACCCCGTACATCATCGGCGGTGGCTACGCGACGAGCGCCCCGTGGGCGGCTCGCCTGTTCTCCAACGGCCGGCAGACCTGCTCGGCCACCATCATCGCCCCCACCTGGATCCTGACCGCCAAGCACTGCGTCAGCGGTGGCGGCCTGTCCTTCCGGATCGGCAGCCTGGACCAGACCAGCGGCGGCACCATGGCCAACGGCATCCAGACGGTCACCCACTCGTCCGACCTCGCGCTGGTCAAGCTCGACAAGTCGGTGTCCGCGACGTACGCGCGGCTCGCCGCGTCCTCGCCCGGCGCCGGCACCTCGGTGCAGGTCTACGGCTGGGGCGCCACCTCCCGGTGCGGCTCGGAGATCAACTGCCAGTCGCAGCGCCTGAAGGTCGCCAACGTGACCGTGTCCGGCTCCTGCACCGACGCCTACGGCGGCACCGCGGTGTGCGCCCGCCGGGGCAACGGCATCACGGCCGGCGGTGACTCCGGCGGCCCGATGATGTACAACGGCCAGCAGATCGGCGTGGCCTCCACGAGCGACCGGCAGACCACCACCGCGTACACCAACGTGACCCGGTACCGCTCCTGGATCCAGTCCGTCGCCGGGGTCTGATCCCCCCACCGGACGGCCCGTCCGCGCGACCGCGACGGCGAACCCGGCCGCGCGGACGGGCTCCTCACGGCAGAGCACGGAGCAGGACTCCCGGGCCGGGACACCGGTCCGGGGTCCTCGGACACCTGAAGGCCCACGGCCCGGCGCGATCCGGGCCGTGGGCCTTCGTCGTCAGGTCAGCTCCGTCGCCTGCGCGCCACCAGCGCCAGCACCGCCGTGCCGCCCGCCACCAGCAGACCGCCGACCATTACCACCCACCCGACGTTCGCGCCCGTCTGCGCAAGGTCGTCCCCACCGCCGTCGACCACATCGGTGGTGGTCGCGACGGGCGCGGTGGTCGTCGCCGGTCCACCCGACGACGTGGTGGTCGACGGGGCGAATGACGACGTGGTCGACGACGACGTGGTGGACGACGACGTGGTGGACGACGTGCCGGATGACGTCGTCGGCCCGAGCGTGGTCGTCGTCGTGGTGGTCGTCGTGGTCGGTTCCGTCGTCGTCGTGGTGGTCGTCGGCTCGGTCGTAGTCGTCGTGGTCGTGGTCGTGGTCGTGGTCGTGGTCGTGGTCGTGGTCGGTTCGGTCGTGGTGGTCGTCGGCTCTGTCGTGGTGGTCGTCGGCTCCGTCGTGGTTGTGGTCGGTTCCGTCGTCGTCGTCGTCGTCGTGGTCGTGGTCGTGGTCGTAGTGGTCGTGGTGGTCGTCGT
The DNA here is from genome assembly GCF_040655415.1 of Actinosynnema sp. NPDC050436. Lineage (NCBI taxonomy): Bacteria > Bacillati > Actinomycetota > Actinomycetes > Pseudonocardiales > Pseudonocardiaceae > Actinosynnema > Actinosynnema sp. NPDC050436. The sequence continues at coordinate 54,895 of NZ_JBFAJV010000023.1, forward strand.
GGTCGTGGTGGTGGTGGTGGTCGGCTGGTCGCAGCTCGGCAGGTCGCCGTTGAACGGGTACGCGTGGAACTCCTGGCCGGCCGTGCCCTCGCCGCCGTGCGTCAGGGAGCCCGCCGAGAAGAACCGGCCGTTGAGGCCCGGCACGGTCACCGAGGTCATGCTCGCCGGGTTGCCCACCAGCACGCTGCCCTGGAACTGGGCGCTGCCGTTGATGCCCGCCGTCGTCGCGTCCGGGAAGTTCCACAGCAGACGCTCGCGCAGGGCGTTGACCGGGCCGCCGTCCACCAGCTCGCCGGTGTAGGTGACGACCCTCCGGTTCGCGCCGAGCATGTTGACCAGCACCGTCGCGCCTGCAGGGATGCCCTCGAACGCGATGCCCTGCGCGCCGCCGTTCGCGGCGGCCACGTCGAAGTCGACGTTGAAGACCTGGAGCGCGGACGTACCGTCGCCGGTGAACAGGGTCTGGTAGCCCTGGTTCACGGCGGTGCCGGTCGCGGCGGCGGTCTTGTAGCACTGGCTGGCGGTGGTGAGCTGCGTCGACAGGTTGGAGTACGGGGCGAAAGCGTTCGCGTCGGCGTTCGTGTCGCCGACGACCGTGCCGGTGAGCGCGCCCGCGTGGTGCACGACGCCGCCCTCGCCGACCAGCCGCTGGCCGGCCGCGACGGACACCCCGCCGCCGGTGACCAGGAAGTCCGAGCCGTCCGGCGGCGGCACCCGCGAGCCGACGCCGACGATGCCGATGTTGTAGATGGGCGAGCCGCCGGCCGCCTTGTTCTGGTCGAACCCGCCGCCCACGACGACCAGGCCCTCCGCCTCGACCGCGCCGTTGCGGACCAGCATGTCCCCGCCGACGAAGATGTTGATGCCCTCGTCGCGGCCCGCGAAGTCGCCGTTGTTCACCGCCGGGTGCTTGTCGGGGCACTGCGGCCCGAGGCACGGGCCGAGCCCGCCGGGGAGCGGGTCGGCCGAGCCGATCCCCTGCAGGCCGACTGCGGTGACCAGGGCCACCGCGCCGAGGACGCCGAGAAGGTGAGCACGCGTGCGGGACATGCGCACGATGCTCTGTGCACCGCTCCGATACCGCGCGACGAGATCGGCCGGGGTAGCCCACAGGGGTAAGGACAACCGCTCGACCGGGTGAAACGCAGATCACAGCCCGCAGCACGTCGGTCCGGACGCGTCCCGGACCGACCCCTCGCACGGCTGCTCGCCCGCAGCTCAGGCACCCTCCGGCGGTGCGCCGAACTCCGCCCGCACGCCGAGCAGCCGCACCGCGCGGGTCAGCTCGACCTTCTCCAGCGCGGCCAGCGCACCGCGCTCGATCGCCCCGGCGTCGTCGGTCGGCTCGGGCAGCGTGACGCTGCGGGTGAGGGTGAAGAACGGGACGAACCGGACCTTGACCGCCACGCGCAGCGCGAGCCGGCCCTCCGCCCGCACGTCGCCCGCCACCCGGCGCGCGAGCACCAGCACCTGCTCCCGGACGTCCGCCGGGTTCTCCAGGTCCTGCTGGAACGTCGTCTCGCGGGACCGCGAGCGCGCCACCCACGGCGTCGCGCTCACCGCCGCGTCGCCCGCGCCCAGCCCCAGCGCGCGCAGGTGCGGCCCGGTGGCCGGGCCGAACCGCCGGGCCAGCACGTCCGGGTCGGCGCGACCCAGGTCGGCCACGGTGCGCACGCCCAGCTCGGCGAGCTTGGCCGAGGTCCGGCCGCCGATCCCCCACAGCGCCACCACCGGCCGCTCGGCCATCACCCGCACCCAGTTCTCGCTCGTCAGCCGGTAGACGCCGGCCGGTTTGGCGAAGCCGGTGGCGATCTTGGCGCGCAGCTTGTTGTCCCCGACCCCGACCGAGCAGCTCAACCCGGTCTCCTCCTCGACCCGGGCCCGGACCAGGGCGGCCAGCGCCTCCGGGTCGTCGGTGCGCGCGCCGAGGAACGCCTCGTCCCAGCCGATCACCTCGACCACGACGGGCAGCTCCCGCAGCACGTCCATCACCCGCGCCGACACCGCCTCGTACGCGGGGGCGTCGGACGGCAGGAACACCGCGTCCGGGCACTTCTTCACGGCGACCTTCAACGGCATCCCCGAGTGCACGCCGAACGCGCGGGCCTCGTAGGACGCGGTCGCCACCACGGCGCGCTCCGTCGGGTCGCCGTTCCCGCCGACGACCACCGGTCTGCCCCGCAGCTCGGGCCGCCGCGCGACCTCGACCGCCGCGATGAACTGGTCGAGGTCCACGTGCAGCACCCAGTCCTGTTCGGACACGTCCACCAGTATGTGCGTGAAATGCTGGGCGCGTGACCCCGGAGGAACTCGGCCACCTGCGCCGGGCCCGAGACTTCATGGACCGCGAGTACGCCCGCCCGCTGGACGTGCCGACGATGGCCCGCGCCGCGCTGATGTCGGTGTCGCACTTCGCGCGCCAGTTCAAGGCCGCGTACGGCGAGACCCCCTACAACTACCTGATGACCCGCCGCGTCGAACGGGCCAAGGCGCTGCTGCGACGCGGCGACCTGAGCGTCACCGAGGTCTGCATCGCGGTCGGCTGCACCTCGCTCGGCTCGTTCAGCACCCGGTTCACCGAGCTGGTCGGCGAGACCCCGAGCGCCTACCGGGCGCGGGACCACTCGGCGACCGCCGGGGTGCCCGCGTGCTGGGCGAGGACCGCGTCCAGACCGAGCAGAGTTCGAGAAGCGCGAGGCTGACCAGCGGCGATAGCTTTCCGGTCATGAGCATCAAGTTCTCCCACACCTTCATCCACGTGCACGACCAGGACGCGGCGCTGGCCTTCTACCGGGACGTCCTCGGCCTGGAGGTGCGCGACGACGCGCCGTTCGACTCCTGGCGCTGGCTCAGCGTCGGCCCGCCGTCGCAGCCCGACGTCGAGCTGGTGCTGTGCGCGCCGGAGATGGGCCGCTCCCCGCAGGACGCCGAGGTCGTCCGGTCGCTGATGGCCAAGGGCGCGCTGGACAGCGTGATCTTCCAGGTGGACGACCTGGACGGCACGTTCGAGCGGATCCGGGCGACCGGCGCGGAGGTCGTCCAGGAGCCGATCGACCAGTTCTACGGCGCGCGCGACTGCGCGTTCCGCGACCCGTCGGGCAACCAGATCCGGTTCTCCTCCAAGCGGGCGTGATGCGGGCGGGCTGCCTTCCGTGACACGATCGAGGTCGTGGAAGGCAGCCCCCGCGATCGGGACGAGAACGGCCGGGCCCGCAACGCGCGCCCGCGCGACGGCCTGGGCCGCCCCCTGCCGTACGGCGCTCCGGGCGTGGAGCGCCAACCCGAGGGCGTGCCGCGCCCGCCCGACGAGTCGCTGGTCGAGGCGCAGCGCCTGCTGGACGACGGCAAGCCGTTCCACGCGCACGAGGTGCTGGAAGACGCCTGGAAGTCCGCACCCGAGGCGGAGCGCGAGCTGTGGCGGGGCCTGGCCCAGCTCGCGGTCGGCCTGACCCACCTGGCACGGGGCAACGCCAAGGGCGCGCGCGCCCTGCTCGACCGGGGCGCGCGCTCCATCGAGCCGTTCCGCGCCGAACCGCCGCACGGCGTGGACGTCGGCGGCCTGGTCGACTGGGCCCGGACCGCCACCCCCGCGCCACCCCGCCTGGTCGGCGGCACGAGCCCGTCCTGACCGCCGCCGCGCGGCACGCGGAATTGGGCCGAATGCCTGCTTCGGGCCTATTACCACGGGGTATCGACAGGACACCTAACCCCTAGGAGGCTCCTGTGTTCGCGATCATCGCCGCGGTCATCTTCGGGCTCGCCCTCCTGCTCGACCTGGCCAACGTCTCGCTGGGTTCCGTCATCGACGGCGGGACGCTGCTCGTGGCCGGTCTGCTGTGCGTGGCGCTGCACCTCGCGGGCGTCGGCACGGGCGCGCGCTCGTTCTCGTTCCGCCGCCGCCGGTAACCGGCGTCCCGACCACTCCACCCCGGACACCCGTCCCCCGGAGGTCCGGGGTGGAGCCCGTCCCGGACGCCCGCCGCGCCCGAATCGTCCCGACCGCACCCACCCGGCGGATATGCTCCGGCGGTGATCAGGGTGCTGCGCGACTTCTCCACCGGTGTCGGTTTGCTGGCCAAGGGTTTCGGGCTGGTGTTCCGCTCGCCCAAGCTGCTGCTGATCGGCGCGGTGCCGGCGCTGATCACCAGCGTGCTGCTGATCGGCAGCCTGGTCGCGCTCGGCGTGTGGATCAACGACATCGCCGCGTGGGCCACGCCGTTCGCCGACGACTGGAACGAGACCCTGCGCACCGCCACCCGGTTCGCCGCCGGGCTGTCGATCCTCGGCGCGTACATCGCGGTGGGCCTGCTGCTGTTCTCCGCCATCACGCTCATCATCGGCGGCCCGTTCTACGAGCACATCGCCGAGACCATCGAGGACGAGGAGCTGGGCGGCGTCCCCGAGGCTCAGCGGGTGAGCTGGGCGCGCTCGGCGGGCGTCGGCCTGCGGGACGGGGTGCTGCTGGTCGGCTTGGCCGTGCTGTGCGCGATCCCCCTGTTCCTGGCCGGGTTCATCCCCGTCGTCGGGCAGACCGTCGTGCCCGTCGTCGCGGTCTGCGTGAACGCCACCCTGCTCGGCATCGAGCTGACCGGCATCCCGTTCACCCGGCGCGGGCTCAAGCTGGACGTGCGCCGCCGGGTGCTGCGCAAGCGCCGCGCGGTGACGCTCGGCTTCGCCGTGCCGACCTACCTGCTGTGCCTCGTGCCGCTGGCCGCGCTGGTCGTGTTCCCGGCGGCGATGGCAGGCGGCACGGTCCTCGCGCACCGCCTGCTCAACGACCAGATCAGGTGAACGGCACCCACGCCTGCTGAGCGAGCCCGTCGATCCGGGTCGCCTGCAACCCGCCGGCCGACACCGTCCACAGGTCGTCGCCCACCACGAGCGCCCGCCGCACCCCGGGGTCGAAGCCCTGCCCGGACGCGTGCCGCACCGTGCCCAGCGACGTGAAGGTGTTGTCCCGCAAGCGGAGCACCAGCACACCGCCGGACGCCTCGTCCGTCGGCCTGCCCTCCGCCGGGTACGACACGACCGGCAGCACCAGCAGGTCGCGCTGCGGCCAGTGCAGGAACGCGTGCGGGTCGTACTCGACCTCGGAGGTCCCGCCGGGCACGTGGTGACTGGCGACGCGGGTCGGTGCGGCGGCGTCGCGGACGTCGAACAGCGACACCTGGGTGCCCTGGACGCGGCCCTGGTCGGTGGCGTCCTGGCCGACGCCGATCAGCTTCCCGTCGCCCGCCGGGTGCAGGTAGGCGGAGTAGCCGTTGATCTTCAGCTCGCCGACCTTGCGCGGCGTGGCCGGGTCGGACAGGTCGAGGGTGTAGAGCGGGTCGGTCTGCCGGAACGTCACCACGTACCCGACCGGGCCGACGAACCGCACGCTGTAGATCCGCTCGCCGACACCCAGCCCGTCGACCCGGCCGACCTCGACCAGCTCGGTGCCCACCCGCTTGAGGACGGTCACCGCGCTCTGCGACGCGGGCGGCTGCTCCGGGATGCCGGGCGCGTCGAACGCCGTGGTCGCCACCCGCAGGTGGCCGTCGTGCTCGGACAGCGCGTACTGGTTGAGCGGCGACCCGGCGACCTTGCCGGACGCGACGTGCTGCGGCGGGCCGGGGCGGGAGATGTCGAACTGGTGGATTGCCGTCGTCGTGGGCGGCGCGGGCATCCGGTTCTGGTTCGGCACCAGGTGGTGGTCGTCGGCGATGTAGAGCGACTTCTCCGTGCTGTACACGGTGTCGCCGTCGGCGACGACCGAGACCGCGTCCCCGGTGCCCAGGTCGCCGGGGAAGTCGAAGGTCAGCACCGAGAGCAGGGAGGTGGCCGAGTGCTGCGCGGGGTGCTTGACCCGCTCGCACGCGACCAGCGGGCCCTTCGTGCGCGACCCGTCGCCGGCGGTCAGCTCGTACTCCGGCAGCCACGCCCCGATCGGCGCGGTGGCGACGACCTCCTTGTTGCGCAGCAACGACTCCGCCTCGGTGCGCCCCTCCTGCGGGTAGACCCACGGCAGCCGCGGCGAGGAGGCGACGACGACCCGCACCACGTCGCCGACCTGCCGGGCGTCGAGGTAGCGGGCGTCCAGCGCGAGCGAGCCGACCACCTTCGGCGCGGCGGCGAGGTCGACCATGGTGACCGTGACGCCCTCGGGTGCGATCTTGCCGGGCGCGAACCCGCTGTCGGTCGCCATCGCGGACCCGGCGACGACCAGCGCCCGGTCGCCCCGCAGCAGCAGGTGCGTGCCGAACCCGGCCGGCAGGTCGAGCGTGCCGGTCAGCGCGCGCGAGGCGACGTCGACCACGCGCAGCTTGCCGTCCACGACGGTGACGATCCGCCGGCCGTCGGTCTTGACCAGGTCCGGTTCGTCGACCCCGGCCTCCTGCACGTTCGTGGTGGAGTGCTCGGGCGCGGCCTTGTCGGCGGTGCTCTTGGGCACGCCCGCCGCCCGGCTGTCCATCTCCAGCACACCGAAGTTCCGCGACCCGGCCAGCCCGTAGGCGCCGACGTGCGGGGCCATCGCCGCGCGCAGCTCGCCCAGCGCCGCGTCGCACGTGTCGTACGCGACGAGCTCGACCGGCACGGCGTCCACCGGCGTGGACGACCGGACGTCGAACACCGCCGGCACCGCCGACGCCGCGGCCACCACCGCCACCAGGGCCGCCCCGCCGAGCAGCGCCGCCCGCCTACCCCACGTCCATCCCGTCATGCCACCAGGACGGAAGCGCCCGCCCCGCGCGTTGCACGCCCGCCCGACGACGGCAGCCGGCACCGGCCCCGCCCGGCCGACGTGATTGACTCGGCGCGGGCCACACACCCGAACGCACCACACCAGATTCACGAGGAGACCGCTCATGACCAAGCCCGTGGTCGAACCGCACGACGGTCCGGCGCCCGCCGACCTGCTGATCGAGGACATCACCGTCGGCCACGGCCCCGAGGCCACCCCGGGTCAGCTCGTGCACGTGCACTACGTCGGCGTCGCGCACTCCACCGGCAAGCAGTTCGACGCCTCGTGGGACCGGGGCGAGGCGTTCTCGTTCCCCCTCGGCGGCGGCCGGGTCATCGCGGGCTGGGACCGGGGCGTCGCCGGCATGAAGGTGGGCGGCCGGCGCAAGCTGGTCATCCCGGCGAGCCTGGGCTACGGCGACCGGGGCTCGGGCGGCGTCATCAAGCCCGGCGAGACGCTGATCTTCGTGGTGGACCTGCTGGGCGTGGACTAACCCGGCAGCGGCCCGGTTCCGCCCGGAACCGGGCCGCGCGCCACCGCGTCAGCGCAACGACAACGACGACCAGGGGGGAGCTGCCGTGCCCGAGGACATCGGCGGGTCCGAGCGGATGCTCGCGCAGTGGCAGGCGGACATCGAGCAGAAGGCCCAGCGCTACCAGGAGATGGCCGAGCTGGTGCAGGGCCAGTCGATCACCGAGACGTCCAAGGACGGCCTGGTGCGGCTGACCATCGGGTCGAACGGCATCCTCACCGCGCTGGAGATCGCCGAGCAGGCTTCCACCAAGCGGATGGCCGAGGTCTCCGCCGAGGTGATGCGGACCCTGCAACGCGCCCAGTCGCGCATCCCCGAGCTGCTCCAGCAGGCCATGGCGGAGACGATCGGCACCCAGGACGAGACGGCCAACGTGCTGTTCGGCGAGGCGCGGAAGAACTTCCCGCCCCCGCCGGCCGAGGACGTGCCGCCGCCGGTGAACCGCGAGCTGAGCTTCGGCATCGACGACGAGCCGCCCTCGTCCGCCCGGCACCGCCGGCCGCCCACCGCGCCCCCACCGCCCCCGGCTCCGCCGACCCGCCGGCCACCGTCGCGCGGCCCGCGCGACGACGACGACTTCGACGGCCAGTCGTTCCTGTCCTGAGCGGGCGACCCCCGACCGGCCGACGTCGCGCAGGACGTCGGCCCCGGCGGCGACCCCGTCCCCGCAACCGGATGCTGACCTCGGCGGACCGCCCGACGCCCGCATCCGCCGGCCGTTAAGATCAGCGCACTTGCCGGGGGGATCCGAAGGGGTGTTCGACGCATGAGCCAGCCAGCCTCACCGCTGTCCGAGCAGGAGCAGCAGCAGCTGGTCCGGCGGATCGGCCGGGCCATGCTGCCGGCGTTCCCGGCGGGGTGGCAGCGGGTGCGCGCCGAGTACCGCGCGGCGGGCAGGCACATCGAGGTCGACCTCGCGTTCACCGGCCCGGACGGGCAGTGGCGGCAGGTCCGGCCCCCGATGGACGTCGTGCAGCTGTTCGGCCAGTTGCGGGCGGGCATGTACACCTCGGAGCGCGGCACGTGGCTCAGCGCGGTGTACGAGCTGGAGGCGCCCGCCGCGTTCGCCGTGGACTTCAACGCCGAGGACGAGCCGCGCTGGCGCAACCCGCCGCCGCTGATCGGCTTCCAGGACGAGCTGCGCACGTTCCCCCGCGCCGACGAGCGCATCCCGGACTGGCTGCGGCAGCGGGTCGGCCTGCCGCCCCGCGTCGAGCCGGTGGCACCGGGCGAGCTGCGCACCGCGCACGTGTACGACGGCCGCGACGAGGCCGGCCGCCCGGTGGTGCACCGCCCGGCCGTGGACGCGCAGCTGCGCGACGCCCTGCTGGCCTACCTGGAGGCCGCCCCGGTCGTGCTGGCCGCCCGGAACCTGGACGTGGACGAGTTCGCGCCCGGCGAGCAGGACGTGCCGCTGAACTTCCGCACCGACGGCACCTGGATCTGGGCCGGCGCGGTGCCGCACTACCTGCGCAAGCACGGCCTACCGCCGGAACCGGCGCTGGTGCGGCACATCCGCGACCGCGAGTTCCGGCCCGCCGAGGTGGACGAGGCCACCCGGGACCGCGCGGTCGCGCTGATCACGGGCGCGTGACGGGGGCCGCCCGCCGCGCCACCCACGCCCACCCGACCAGGACCGCCAGGCCGCACCACACGTAGGCGTTGCCGACGACCTGCTGCCACCACGCCCAGTCCCGCTCGACGTCGTTGTCCCTGGGGAACAACCAGTGCGGCCCCACGGCGAACACGGCCACCACCAGTGCCGCCGCCACCCGGGAGCGCAGGCCGGTGCGACGGGCCGCGCCCAGCAGCACCAGCCCCGGCCCGATCCACACCCAGTGGTGGCCCCACGAGACCGGCGAGATCAGCAGCCCGCCCACGGCGACCGCGAGGAACGCCGTCAGGTCGTCCCCGGCGCGGGAGAACCGCGCCGCCACGAACCAGGCCAGCCCCACCACGAGCAGGCTCACCACCACCCAGGCCACGAGCTGCCCGCCGTCGGACAGGCCCAGCCGGGCCAGCGCCCCGCGCACCGACTGGTTGCTCGCGTAGGTCAGCCGCCCGACCCGGCCCGCGTCCGGCAGCGCGTGCAGCCAGTACCGCTGGGCGTCCGACGGCATGACCAGGAACCCGATGACGCCGAAGACCAGGAACGAGCCGATCGCGGTCAGCACCGGCCGCCACTCCCGGCGAGCCACGAAGTACAGCGCGAACACGGCCGGGGTCAGCTTGATCGCCGCCGCCAGCCCGATCAGCGCGCCGCGCGGCACGTACCGGCGCGGCAGCAGGCAGTCCACGATCACCAGCACCGCGAGGATCAGGTTGATCTGCCCGAACCACAGCGTCTCGCGCATCGGGTCGAACACCGACACCACCGCCGCGACACCGAGGCCCCACACCAGGGCACGCGCGCCCCGGCCGTGCACCCGGACGGCGGCGACCACGCAGAGGGCCGACAGCGACAGCACGTTGACGGCGGCGATGCCGACGATCGCCACCGGCAGCGGCACGAGCGCCACCAGCGCGAACAGCAGCACCGCGATCGGCGGGTAGGTGAACGGCAGGTCGGGCCCGCCGATCGGCACCGCGAACCCGTCGACGTAGACCGGGAAGCCGCCCAGCCACGCCTCGCCGCCAGCGCGGTACACGCGCAGGTCCAACGACCAGCCCAGCGGCCGGAGGGCCACGTAGACGACGTTGGCGACCATGGCGAGCGCCCAGGCGGCCACCACCCACCGCCCGCGAGCATCGAGCCGGACCGGACCGGAGGCCGCCGCAGTAGTCACGCTTCTCCCCTAACCCGCCCCCGATCAGGTGCGACCGGCATCGTAACGAGGGGCCGGATGAGGGCCAGGTCACCGTGCCACCGACATTCTTGCCTACGCAGGGTCAACGGATGACTGCGCAGCGTCCCCTGGTTGGGACATTCGGGGCAACTCTGCGCACAAGAGCGCACGCTCGGGATACCCTGTGCGCATGAGTCCCGCGCTGGAGGCGGTCTTGGCCAAGGCAGGTCTGCAAGTCACCCCCGACGAGTTCCTGTCACTCGTCGCAGACGCGGCCAAGCGACTCGCCCCACCCCACCCCGACCCGTCCGGCTACTTCACCCCGGACCAGCGCGAGGCCCTCACCGAAGCCGGCCTGGACCTCACCCCGCACCGCATCGAGGACGACCAGCCCCGCGCGCGCACGATCGTGGCCCACGCCGTGCTGCGCGACTCCGCCATGACGGTCGCCGAGGCGGCCCGCCAACTGGGCGTCGACACCAGCCGCATCCGCCACCGCCTGGGCGTGGGCAGGCTGGTCGGCTGGAAGGACCGGGGCGCGTGGCGGCTGCCCGCGTGGCAGTTCGCGGGCCACGGCGTCCTGCCCGGCCTGGAAGCGGTCCTCGCGGCCGTCCCGACCGACCAGCCGGCGCTGGTCGTGGCCGGGTTCATGACCTCCGAGCAGGAGGACCTCCTGGTCGAGAACGAGCGCCTGTCGCCGAGGGACTGGCTGCTGGCCGGCGGCGACCCCCGCCGAGTGGCGGACCTGGCCACCCAACTGGGCACGCCGGCCTAGCCACTCACCGCCTCACCGACAGGATCCGAATGTCCCGGCTCCCCCAGCCGCCCGCTCCTGCCGTGCTCCAGGCCACCCTGCGACGCACCGAGGACGTGGTGGCCGTGCACCGCGCGACCAGGCTCGTGAGGATCTTCACGGCCAAGGGCCTGCACCCCCAGCGCTGGAACAGCTTCCGCTACACCGGCCCGCTCCCGCACGCGCGGTTCGACACCCAACCCCCGTCCCCCGACGGGGCCCCGACCCACGCCCACGACCAGGGCGTCCTCTACTTCGGCCTGACCGTGCGCACGAGCCTCGCCGAGGTCTACCAGCAGACGTCGGTGGTCGACCGCCGAACCCGAAGCCCGTTCCTGGTGGTCCTGCGCCCCCGCCGGACCCTGCGCCTGCTGGACCTGGCGGGCCTGTGGCCGACGAGGGTGGGCGCGTCCCAGGAGATCAGCGCCGGCCCGAAACACCTGACCCAGCAGTGGGCCAGGGCGATCAGAGCCGCCTACCCGGAACTGGACGGCCTCTGGTACCGCTCGTCGATGGACTCGGGAGAGCCAGCGGTCTGCCTGTGGGACCCACCGGGCGCAACGGGCCTGCCCCCAGCCCCGGACGTCCTGCTGCCCCTGGAACACCCGGGCCTGGACCTCCCCCTGGCAAGGGCCTGCGAAGAACTGAACTACACCCTTCTCGGCTGACCAAAAGACCAGCAACGCCCCCCGCAGGGTCGTGTTCTCCCCGTAGGGTTGCCGATATTCGGTTTCCGGATGTCACCTGCGGGAAGAACGATTCGAGTTCCTGCGCCGGGTCTGTCCGGTAGATGCTCGGAAGCTCGGCGCGGTCGGGCGGATACTGTTCGACACGTCGGAGGTCAGGCGAGCAGGAGTCGCCTCAGGGCGGGCAGGTCGCGCAGATCTGCCAGCACGTGGTCGGCTCCGGCTCTCCGCAGTTCGTCCATGTTGCTCTGCCCGCTGGCGACTCCGATCACCCGTGCGCCCGCCGCGCGTGCCGCTTCGACGTCTCGCGGCGTGTCGCCGATCAGCACGGTGCGTGGTCCGTCGAACTCGATTCCGGCGCGTCCAGAAGCCCGTGCTCGCGCGATGTGGACCAATTCCGCCCTGTCCCGGTGATCGTCGCCGTAGGCGCTGGATTCGAGGTCGACGTACTGGTCCAAGGCGAACGCCATCAATTTCACGCGCGCTATCGCCCGGAGGTTGCCGGTCAGCACACCTTGGCGCAAAGCCGGTTCTTCGGCGAGCGAGGTCAGTGCCTCCCGCGCGCCTGGCAGCACTCGTCCTCTGCCTGCCAGTTCTTTGCGACCCGCCTCATAGCTCATGGTCAAGGCTTGAGCCAGTCGGCCCACATGCTCGGCGGTGGGCTTCATTTCGTGAAGGACGAGGGTTTCCGCGATGATGTCCGACTCTGTCCGCCCGCTCACGTCGGCGAGTCGCACGAACGGCCGGTCGAACGCGAGAGGCACTGCGCGCTCGTACATCTCGCGCCCCATTCCGCGTGATTCCAGAAGGGTGTGGTCGATGTCCCAGAGCACGAGCACCCGAGGCGTGATCATGACCACCAGTCTGTCCGAACCGATCGACGAACCTCGTCTCGCACGAGCGGTGCAGAATGCCTGGCAGACCTGGCAGACGTCACCCACGCGCTACACCGCGCTATGCGCAACACTGCCCAGCCTCGTCATCGACGTCGAACGGGCTGTTCGGGAGCGTCGGGGCGACAGCGGTGCCGCTTGCCGTGCGGCCGATCGCTGTGCGGCGGACCTCTACGGCCTCGTGCGCACAGTTGCCAAGCGGGTCGAACGTGTGGACTTGTCGCTCCTCGCCGCTGATCGTGCGCTGCGGGCAGCAGAGGCGGCCGATGATCCGCTACGGCTGGCCGCAGCCCGGTGGAACCTGGCTCAAGTGCTCTTGTCCGGCGGCCAGGCCGAAGGGGCGGAAACCGTCGCCCTGCACGCCGTCCGGGAGTTGCGACCCGAGATCGACCGCGACGACCTCGACGCCTTGGCCCTTCACGGTTCGCTCACGCTCGTGGCCGCGATAGCCGCCGCCCGCCGAGGGGAACGGTGGACCGCCCAGGATCGCGTGCGGTCCGTCGAACCGTTGGCCCGACGAACCGGAGAACGCAACACGTGTTGGACCGCCTTCGGGCCGACCAACGTCAAGATGTTCGCTGTGTCGGTGGCTGTCGAAACCGGTTCCGCCGCAGAGGGTCTACGGCTGGCCGAGCAGATCGACCACCACCATTCCCGCTCCATCGAACGCCGCGTCGCCTTCCTGCTCGACCAGGCCAAGGGCTACGAACAACGCCGCGAGCGCCCTCGTCATGCTGGCGGCGACCGAGCGCGAAGCACCCGAAGACCTGAATCACCGTCCGGCCGCGCACCGGCTCCTCAACGCGCTCGTGCATCGCGGACGTCGGATAGTCGCCACCGAAGCCGCACGCCTGGCCACACGTGTCGGAGTTCCGCTCTGATTCCAGCACCCGGGGACAACCCGAGCCACGGGCTCGGACTACTCACCGGTAGCAGGCTTACCGTTGCCGCGTGCCCGTCCAACCCGGACGAGCGTGGGGCGAAAGGTCAGAACATGCGCACGGCAGGCCCGATCTGCGAATCCGTGTGATGAGCCATCGGAGACGATGTGTCCGACCTGCAGGTGCCGCCGTCAGCATTTTCCCACCGGGCGCGCGCCTTTTCCTCCGAGTGCGCAACGAGATCATCGAGGACGGCGCATTCGTCCTCGTCTCACGACTGCTCGGACTTTCGGCCTGAACAGATTCTTCACCGAACTCCACGAAGGACGAACCGTGATCACCCGTACCGGAACAAGCGTCGCTTCCCATGCCCGCATCGAGTCGAACAGTTCGATTGAGTGCGATGTCGTCGCAGGAGAAGTCGAGTTCACGTTCGCCGGCGGAGCGCTCGAACTGACCTTCACCCGCCGAGCCCTGGAGAAACTGATCTCCGAAGCCCGGTGGGCTCTCAGCGCCACGGCCGCCCGTGCCACAACCCGCTGATTCCAGGTCAGGGCAGATCCCGCTGGATGAGGCACGCCAATGGGCGACTTCAGCGTCACGCTCGACGCCACAAGGTTCACCAGGGCAGCACTTCTGGCGGGCCTCCGATCGGACTACGTGGAGCGCACCAACCCGGCAGGGCCTCCACGACGACCGGCCACAGCGGCTCGACCACGAGGTTGATCACGAGGACGCCCTCCTCGACGCGCCCGGCGCAGCGCAGGCCATACGGAGAACACGACGGACCGCACTTCTTCCCCGGCGGTTTGCCCAGCGGCGAGCGCCGCTTTTCAGCTTTCCCCTCACTACTGGAACAACACTTATCCCACCGCCCACCGACAAACCCGCCGCGCTCAACGGCTGACCGCAGCCCTTCTGCGTGGGGCGGACAGGAAGCGGGCGTAGCGGACCTCCGGGAGTTCCTGTTCGCCCAATTCGTAGCGGTGCACCAGGCCGTCGTGTCGCCAGCCGTGGGCTTCGTAGAACTCGCGGCTGCGGGCGTTGTCCTGGAAGACCCACAGGACCGCGTACCGGAACCCCTGGTCCAGCAGGTACCTGACCCCGGCCTCGTGCACCACGTGGCCCGCGCCCGTTCCCCGGTAGCGCGGGTCCGCGTAGATGGCGACCAGCTCGCCCGTGTGCAGGTCGGGGTGGGCGTCCTTCGACTCGCGGACCGCGTCCACCGAGCAGTAAGCGCCGATCCGCCCGTCGTCGCCCACCGCGACGAACACGCGGCTCGGGTCGGGCAGGGACAGCACCCGGGACCAGGCGGGCAGCCGGCTCTCCGGCAGCATCCGGTCCAGCACCGGGTCGTCCACGATGCCTCGGTACGAGTGCTGCCAGGCATCGACGTTGATCCTGGCGATCTCGGGCGCGTCGTCGGGCCGACCGGTCCGCACGGTCCACTGCATCCGGTGAGCGTGCCGCACCGGCTGTCCGGTTCGCTAGCTTTCCACCAAGCCGGAACGAACCGGCACACGGCCCACCCCGCTCTACACCAGCTCCGGCAGTGCCCTCGGCGCTCCCGCGCACACGTACCCCGCGTAGCTCGCGCCCTTGGCCGAGAACCGGCTCGGGTGGAACCGCGACGGGTCCAGTTCGTGGAACCGCGTGCGCACCACGTCCTCGAACAGGCGCTCGGAGATGACCAGCACCAGGTCGCTGTCCCCCTCGGCCAGCGCGCGCCGCACGACCCGCGCGTCGAGCAGCCGGCAGGTGACGATCGGGGCCTGCCCGACCAGGCCGAAGCGGCCGGCGGTGAGCGTGCCGCAGTGCATGGCGAGCCTGATCCGCAGGGGGGTCCCCGCCCGCCTCAGCTCGCGCAGCGCCCGTGCCACGCCCTCGGTGAAGTGGGCGATCACCCAGGCCGTGTCCGCATCGGCGGGCAGCACGGCCAGTTCCCCGTCACCGCGCAGCTGGCGGTACCACTGGGAACGGTCCAGTCCGGCGTCGTGGGCGGCTACGTCCAGCACCTCGCCCAGTCTCGACTGCACCAGCGACTGGTCCAGTGCGTCGAGCTTGCTGTAGCCCTCGACGTCCACGGCGACCACGAGCCGGTAGACCAGTCCGTCGAGTGGTGTCACGGTGTCCAGCATCACTCGCACAGCATCGACCCGCCGTCGCGGAACAACTAGCGGTATCACCGGGTTTCCGACCAGTCGTACGCGATACTGCTCAACACCTCGCGGTCCACGATCGTGATGGTCCGGTACCCCATCCGTATGACGCCCCGGTTGCGCAGCGAGCGGAGTTCCTTGCGCGCGGTGTCCTCCTCCGCGCCGACGAGCGCGCCGAGCTCGCGCTGGGTGAGGCCGAGGTCGATCGTCACGCCCTCCGGCACGACCCGCCCGTACCCGTCGGCCAGCTCTTCGAGCACCCGCGCGAGCCGGACGGACGCCGGGTAGCCGTTGAAGTCGATCCGCCGCTTGTCCGCCCACCGCAGCGTCTGCATGATCATCCGGGTGAGGGCCAGGTTCGCCTCGGGGAAGCGGCCCAGGTACTCCTGGAACGACACGGACGAGATCACCCGGACGTGCGCGTCACTGCACACCGTCACGGTCGCCGAGCGCGGTTCGCCGGTCAGCGCGGCCATCTCGCCGACGACGTCGCCGCCGACCTTGATGCTCAGCAGCGCGACCCGGCCGTTCTCCAGCGTGACGGTCGCCTTCACCACCGCCCGCACCAGCAGCACGACGTGGTCGGACTCCTCCGCTTCGCGCAGCATCACCTCGCCGCGCCGCATCGCCTTGGGCACGCCCAGCTCCAGCAGCGCGCCCTGGCTCTCGGGGGGCAGCAGGTCCAGGAAGGTCCCCGCGGGCCACCTGCCGGCGCGGGGTGTCGGGATCACGGTCATGGACGACCTCCTCGCAGGTCACCAGTGTCCCGCGATCCGCCGTCCCGACCACCCGTTCGCCGAGGCTGAACCCGATCCGCCCAACTTCACCGCGCCCGGCTAACGCCCGACGCCCGGCGAGCGACCCCGCCTCGACCCGGAACCCGACCCCGCGTGCTTCAGGACAGGTGCCGCCCCCACCACTCGAGCACCGCGTCGAACCGCTGCTTGCGGTGCCGGGGCTTGCCCGACCGGGTCAGCTCGTGCCCCTCACCCGGGAACAGCAGCATCTCCGCCTCGACCCCGTTGCGCCGCAGCGCCACGAACATCCGCTGCGCCTGCTCCAGCGGGCAGCGCCAGTCGTGCTCGGAGTGCACCACCATGAACGGCAGCGACACCTTCTCCGCGTACGTCAGCGGCGACATCGCCCGCTGCGCCTCCAGGCCGGGGCCGCAGTACGCGTCGGTGAAGAACCAGCCGATGTCCGACGACCCGGAGAACGAGTCCCACGCGTTGACCGCGCGCTCGCTCCACGCGGCCCGGAACCGCTCACCGTGGTGCGCGGCCAGCCACGACGTCATGAAGCCGCCGTAGGACCCGCCCATCACCCCGACGCGGTCCGCGTCCAGGTCCGGGCGCTCCAGCGCCACGTCGAGCACCGACAGCACGTCGTCCACGTCGACGGTGCCGAACGCGCCGATCACGGCCTGGCCGTGCGCCTGCCCGTAGCCGGCCGACCCGCGCGGGTTGGGCAGCACCACGGCGTAGCCGGCCCGCGCGTACACCTGGGCCTCGTCCCAGAAGCCCCACCCGTGGTACATGAACGGCCCGCCGTGCACCGCCAGCACCACCGGGTGCGGTCCTTCGCCCTCGGGCAGCACCAGCCACCCGTGCACCGGGTACCCGTCCGACGCCGACCCGGTCAGCTCGACCGCCGGCCGCAACGGCAACGCCCCGCCGAACGACGTGAGCACCGCCTCGCCACCACTGGTCCCGGCACCGCCGACCCTCACCACCTCGCCGGTGTTGTCGGTCCACGACACCACGGCCACCACGACGTCACCGTCGGCGGCGAACGACTTCACCTCGGCCCGGTCGCCGGCCAGCAGCTCCAGTTCGGACAGGGTCCACTCGAAGCCGTCCAGCGGCACCCGCCGCAGCTCGACCGCGCCCCGGTTGCGCACCGCGACCAGGGCCGCGTCGCCGACCACCACGGGCGGGCCGGCGAGCTTCTCGCAGTCGACCGTCTCCACGTCCGTCAACCGGGTCAGCGACCCGCCGGAGTACCGCCAGAGGCTGGTGTTGCGGGCGACGCTGTGCACGCCGGTGAACTCGGTCCCGTAGAAGACCAGGCCGTCCGCGCAGGCCACCGGGGCCGCCGCCTGCCCGCGCGACTGGAGCAGCAGCACCGGCTCGCCGCCGGCGGCGGGCACCGAGTACAGGTCGGTGTTCAGGGTTTCCACCGCGCCCAGGTCGCGGTCGGCGACGAAGACGAGCGCCGTGCCGTCGGCCGTCCACGTCGGGTCGGACACGGTGAAGGCGCCGTCGGTCAGCGCGACCGGCGCGGAGTCGTCCAGGTCGACGGTGAACAGCCGGGGCGCTCGGTCGGTGGTGAAGCCGATGTCGTCGAACCGGTAGTCCAGCCGCAGGATGTGCCGGGCCGCCTCGGCGTCCGGTGCCGGCGGCTCCTCGCCCTCGACGGCGGTGGTGCCGTACCGGCCGGGCTCGGGCACGCGCGCGGTGAACGCGAGCCGGGTGGAGTCGGGCGACCACACCGGCACGCCCGCGCCCAGCTTGAGGTCGGTGAGCTTGCGCGCCTCGCCGCCCCGGGTGGACATGACGTGCAACTGCGGCGCGGTGCCCTTCTCTGCGACGCGCAGGAACGCGACCCACTGCCCGTCCGGCGAGATGCGGGGGGCCTGGTCGCGCTCCGCCCACGTCCAGGGCCGGGCGCCGCCGCCGTCGAGCGCCACGGCGCTGAGCCCGCCGCGATAGCCGTTCGCGGTGAGGTCCGGGGTCTGGACGTTGACCAGGACGAGGTCCCCTCGAACCGACACGGAGCCGGGCAGGGTCAGCGACTGCAAGTCATCGGGGCGCACGATTCAGGACGGTACCGCAGAACTCGTTAGCAAGGCTCACGAGAATTTTGACGCTCACAGTTCCTCCGGAACGACTCTGCGCCACCATTCGATCACCCGACGCCGAAAACCGCCGGCCTTCCGCCGGAACT
Organism: Actinosynnema sp. NPDC050436; assembly: GCF_040655415.1. NCBI lineage: Bacteria > Bacillati > Actinomycetota > Actinomycetes > Pseudonocardiales > Pseudonocardiaceae > Actinosynnema > Actinosynnema sp. NPDC050436. The sequence goes on from NZ_JBFAJV010000023.1 coordinate 73,292, forward strand.
CCCACCGCAACGACCGGAACGGCCGATCCCGAACACGCGGAACGGCCGGTCCCCCGAAGGAGAACCGGCCGTCCGCACACACGGGGAGCGACCTCGCGATCACCCGTCGCCGCGAATAGGAGCAATCGTCACTTCACGACCTTGGCCGCTTCCGGGTTGCGCTTCACCTTGATCAGCGACGCGATGGTGGTAATCACCAGCACACCCACGATCACCGAGAGCGACAGCTCGATCCCGATGGTCGGCACCGGCAGCGGCTCGCCCCCGTTGAGGAACGACAGCGAGTTCGTGTGCAGCGCCTCCAGGATCAGCTTCACGCCGATGAAGCCGAGGATCACCGACAGGCCGATCGACAGGTACACCAGCTTGTTCAGCAGGCCGCCGAGCAGGAAGTACAGCTGGCGCAGGCCCATCAGCGCGAACGCGTTGGCGGTGAAGACCAGGAACGGCTCCTTGGTCAGGCCGAAGATCGCCGGGATCGAGTCGAGCGCGAACAGCAGGTCCGTGGTGCCGATCGCCACCATCACGATGAACATCGGCGTCACGAACCGCTTGCCGTCGATCTTCACGAACGACTTCGAGTCGTGGTACCGGTCGGCGACCGGGAACACCTTGCGCACGAACCGCAGCGCCGCGTTCTCCTTGTAGTCCTCTTCCTCCTCGTTGTGGTCCGTCCGCGCCAGCTTGTAGCCGGTGTAGATGAGGAACGCGCCGAAGAGGTAGAACACCCAGCTGAACTTGGCGATCACCGCCGCGCCGACCGCGATGAAGATGCCGCGCATGATCAGCGCCATCACGATGCCGACCAGCAGCACCTTGTGCTGGTGGATCGCCGGCACCTTGAAGGTGGTCATGATGATCAGGAAGATGAACAGGTTGTCCACGCTGAGCGAGTACTCGGTGATGTACCCGGCGAAGAACTCGCCCGCGTACGTGCCGTCGTAGAAATACCAGATGCCCAAGCCGAACGCGACCGCGACCGCGACGTAGAACGTCACCCACCGACCGGCTTCGCCGATGGTGACCTCATGCGGTTTGCGGTCGACGATGAACAGGTCGATCGCAAGCAGGACGAGCAGACCTGCGATCGTCGCGATCCACAACCACGCGGGAACAGCCATCGAAACACCTCCGGTACATCGCGCGCACGCCAATGACCGGAGGTCTCCTCCGTCGGTTCGAGAACCGACCGGCGGCACCGGGACCCCGACGCTGGGCTCCGTGCTGACGACACCGCCGCTCAGGGAGTACTCCCCTCCAAGCTGGGGACAGTCTCACGCATGACCGCCGGTTCGCGCCAGTCGTGGTGATCGGACCCACCCGCCCGTGGCGCTCCACGCTGAGAACGACCGACCCCAGCGACGACGTGTTCTCAGCAAAACCGGCCTCGAGGCGGCGTTCCGCCTAAGGTCAACAAGGTGGCCCTCCCCTCCCGCCTCCGCGGCAGGTGGTCGCTCCCCGCGCTGGTCGTGCTCGTCGCCCTGGTGGGCGCCGTCGTGGTCTGGACGCGGTCGGGCGGCGAACCGCCTCCGGTGGCCCACCGCGACGCGCTGATCGACGTGCCGGAAAGCCCCGGCAGCGATCGGACGATCCAGCTCGACACCACGCTGTACCTGCCCGAGCGCACGCCCGCGCCCGCCGTGCTGCTGCCGCACGGCTTCGGCGGCAGCAAGGACAGCGTGACCACCCAGGCGACCGAGCTGGCCCAGCGCGGGTTCGTGGTGCTGACCTACTCGGCGCGCGGCTTCGGCCGCAGCTCCGGCCAGATCGCGCTGAACTCGCTGGACCACGAGGTCCGCGACGCGCAGAAGCTGCTCGACTGGCTGGCCACCCGCGAGGAGGTGCGCACCGACGCGGCGGGCGACCCCAAGGTCGGCGTGACCGGCGGGTCCTACGGCGGCGCGCTGGCGCTCTCGCTGGCCGGCGTGGACCGCCGGGTGGACACCATCGCCCCGGTGATCACGTTCAACGACCTCGGCCAGGCGCTGCTGCCGAACTCGGCGCGCGCCGACTCGGTCGACACCGCCTCGCCCTCGCCCGGCGCGTTCGGCGAGGACGGCGTGTTCAAGCGGTCCTGGGCGGGCATCTTCTTCTCCGCCGGCCTGTCCGGCGGCGACCTGGCCAGCCCCGGCCAGGAGGCGCAGGAGCCGGGGCAGCGCACCGAGACCGGCGTGCCGGACACGTCCGCGGACCAGCCGGGCGGCACCCGCCCGACCGGTCCGGTCACCGGGGCGTGCGGCCGGTTCCAGGCCGACGTGTGCGCCGCCTACACCGACGTGGCGACCACCGGCCGGGCGAGCGAGCGGACGCTGGAGCTGCTGCGCCGCTCGTCCCCCGCGACGGTGACCAACCGGATCACCCAGCCCACGATGATCGTGCAGGGCGAGCAGGACACCCTGTTCGGCCTCGACCAGGCCGACGCGAACGCCCGCCAGATCGCCGCGAACGGCGCGAAGGTCAAGGTCGTCTGGTACTCCGGCGGCCACGACGGCGGCTCGCCGGGCCCCGAGCTGCGCTCGCAGATCGCCGACTGGATGGCGTTCCACCTGGAGGGCAGGGGCGCCGACCCGGGCGTGAGCTTCGAGTACACCGTGGTCGGCGCGTTCCGCAGCAGCGGCACCCCGTCGCTGCGCACGGTCGTCGCGCCGCACTACCCGGGCCTGCCCGGCGCGGGCCCGATCGACCGCCGCGCCGTCGCGCTGACCGGCCGCGACCAGACCGTGGTCAACCCGGCGGGCGGCAACCCGGCGGCGGTGAGCAACCTGCCCGGCCTGGGCTCGGCGCTGTCCCGGTCCAGCTCGATAGCCTCGCGGCTGTCGGTCGACCTGCCTGGCCAGGCCGCCGTGTTCAACTCCGAGCCGCTCACCTCGCAGGTGCTGCTGACCGGCGCGTCCACCGTGCGGCTGCGGGTCTCGGCGGTGCCCGGCCAGCCGGTGCCTCCGGAGGGCGCGGTGCTGTTCGCCAAGCTCTACGACGCGGACTCGAACGGCGTGCGCACCCTGCCCGGCTCGGCCGTCGCGCCGATCCGGGTGCGGGACCTGCCCGCCGACGGCAGCCCGGTCGACGTGACCGTGGCGCTGCCCGGCGCGGTGCGCCCGGTGGAGAGCGGGCACCGCCTCCAGCTCGTGGTGTCCACGACGGACCAGGCGTACCAGAACGCGAACGAGCCGGCGGCCTACCGGGTCGGCCTGGCCGCGCCGGACCTCTCGGTGCCGGTGGTGCCGGGCGTGAACGCGACCAGCGAGGTCCCGACGACCGCGCTGTGGGGCATCGGGATCGTGCTCATCGTGTGCGCGCTGGCGGGCGTGGTGGCGTGGTTCCGGCGCAGGCTGACCGCCGACGTCGACCCGGAGCTGTCCGGCGTGCCGCTGGTGATCTCCGGCCTGACCAAGTCCTACCCCGGCGGCCTGACGGCCGTGCGGGACCTGTCGTTCCGGGTGGAGCACGGCCAGGTGCTCGGCCTGCTCGGCCCGAACGGCGCGGGCAAGACCACCACGCTGCGGATGCTGATGGGCCTGATCCAGCCCACCGAGGGCGAGATCAGGGTGTTCGGCCACCGGATCGTCCCGGGTGCCCCGGTGCTGTCCCGGATCGGGTCGTTCGTCGAGGGCTCCGGCTTCCTGCCGCACCTGTCGGGCCGGGCCAACCTGCACCTGTACTGGGCGGCCACCGGCCGGCCGGTCGAGCAGGCGCACTTCGACGAGGCCCTGGAGATCGCGGGCCTGGGCGACGCGGTGCACCGCCGGGTGCGCACCTACAGCCAGGGCATGAGGCAGCGGCTGGCGATCGCGCAGGCCATGCTCGGCCTGCCGGACCTGCTCGTGCTCGACGAGCCGACCAACGGGCTCGACCCGCCCCAGATCCACCAGATGCGCGAGGTGCTGCGGCGGTACGCGGCGGCCGGGCGCACCGTGCTGGTGTCCTCGCACCTGCTCGCCGAGGTCGAGCAGACGTGCAGCCACGTCGTGGTGATGCACAAGGGCACCCTGGTCGCGGCCGGCCCGGTCGAGGAGATCGCCACGGGCGGCGGCGAGGCCAGCTTCCGGGTCGACCGGCCCGAGCAGGCCGCCGAGGTGCTGCGCGGCCTGGCCGGCGTGCAGAGCGTGTCGGTGGACGGCGAGCAGGTGCACGCCGGCCTCAACGGCACCCCGCGCGCCGAGGCGCTGCAAGCCCTCGTGGCCGCCGGCGTGGCGGTGGACCAGGCCGGTCCGCGCCGCCGCCTGGAGGACGCGTTCCTGGAGCTGGTGGGCGAATGACCGCACCTGCCCACCCGGCCCGGCGCGGCACGCCGGCGCACCACCCCGGACCGGCGGTCCCGGTCACGACCACCCACCGGCCGGCCCGCCCGGCCGCACCCCGACACCGGAAGGGGGCGGGCGCATGAAGGCCACCGGCGACGGCGGCGGCGTGCACACCGATCCGTCGGCGATCTCCGACCTCACCGACGCCGCCGCGCAGGAGCACCCGGAGGTCGCGGCGGACGGCTCCAAGGTCGGCTACCGGGCCGGTCGGACGCTGCCGATCCGGGTCGAGCTGATCCGGCAGCTGCGGCGCAGGCGGACCCAGCTCGTGCTGGGGTTCCTGGTGCTGCTGCCGTTCATCCTGGTGGTGGCGTTCGAGCTGGGGCAGTCCTCGCCGAACCGCAGGTCCGGCGGGTTCGTCGACCTCGCCACGGCCAGCGGCGTCAACTTCGTGATCCTGACGCTGTTCGTCAGCGGCAGCTTCCTGCTGCCGATGATCGTCGCGCTGTTCTTCGGCGACACGATCGCGTCCGAGGCGTCCTGGTCGAGCCTGAAGTACCTGCTCGCGGCTCCGGTGCCCCGGCACCGGCTGCTGCGCCGCAAGGCGCTGGCCTCCGGCCTGCTCTCGCTGTTCGCGCTGGTCCTGCTGCCCGCCGTGGCGCTGGGCGTCGGCGTGCTCTGGTACGGCGCGGGCGAGGCGGTCAGCCCGACCGGCGAGGCGGCGTCGTTCGGGTCCGGCGTGTACGGCGTGGCGCTGGCGGTCTGCTACATCTCCGTCCACCTGTTCTGGGTGGCGGGGCTCGCGCTGTACCTGTCGGTGTCCACGGACGCGCCGCTCGGTGCCGTGGGCGGCGCGGTGCTGGCGTCGATCCTGTCGCAGATCCTCGACCAGATCACCGCGCTGGAGAACCTGCGCGACTACCTGCCGACGCACTACGCGCTGGCGTGGGCCGACCTGTTCTCGTCCGACGTGGACTGGTCGCAGATGGCCCGGGGGACGTTCTCGGCGCTGGCGTTCGGCGCGTTCTTCACGCTGCTGGCGGCCCGCAAGTTCGCCCGCAAGGACATCACGAGCTGACCTGCCGGCTCACCGGGAGTCGTAGTGCTCCCGGTGAGCCGGCACCTGCTCGATGTCCGCCTCCGCCCACGACTTGATCGTTGCCGTCACCGGCCGCGGGCTGCGCCCCAGCGACCGCAGGGTCTGCGCCGGCATCTTCTTACTGACCCCGGTGATGGTGCGGTTCAGCTCGCTGTAGCGGCGGGAGCCGTCCGCCGGCGCCACCAGGACCAGGCCGACCCACTTGTCGGCGATCCGGTCCAGCAGCTCCCGGCTGGAACTGGTGGACGCCCCGACCCCCGGTGCCGGGTCCGGGCCAGGTGCGGATCAAGGTGGCGGCGGCGGTGCACCCCTTCGACCTCGCCACCAGGTCGGGCGCTGCACGTCGCCGGCCTGCTCCCCACCCGCCCGGTCACCGGGATCGGCTGGGACGTCGCCGGCGTGGTCGACGCCGCCGGGCCGGCGACGGGCGACGGCACCGCCCCGGTCTTCGCGGTCGGCGACGCGGTGATCGGCCTGCGGGACCGGCGGCCGGCGGCCACGGGGACCCGGGCGGACTTCGTCGTGCTGGACGCGTCGGCCGTCGCGCACGCACCGCGCTCGGTGTCGGCCGTGGTGGCGAGCAGGTGCCGCTGCCCGGGTCGACCGCGCTCCAGGCGCTGAACCTGCTGAACCTCCCACCCCGGCGGCACCGTCCTGGTGCCCGGCGCGGGCGGGGCGGTGGGCGGGTTCGCCGTCCAGTTGGCCGTGGAGCGGGGCTTGCACGTGGTCGCCTCGGCCCGGGAACCCGTGCCCGGCGCGCGGTAGTCCGTCCGCGCCCGCCACCTGGCACCACTCGCCGACCTGGTGGACCGGGACCGGCTCCGCCTGCCCCCTCCGACGACCCTGCCCCTCACCGAGGTGGCGCGGGCGCACTCCGGGACGCCGGGCAAGGTCGTGCTGCTGCCCGAGGCGACCTGACGCTCAGGACCCCATGTGCTCCCCCGCCGCCACCGGCCGCTTGGCCTTCGGCAGCTTCGCCACGACCGCGTCGTACGAGCGGTCGAGCAGTTCCCGCACGTCGTCCTCCGGCACGCTGCCGCCGAGGTGCAGGCGGTTCCAGCCGTAGCGGCCGATGTAGGCGCTGACCGTGATGTCGTCGGGGAAGCGGTCCCGCCACTCGGCCGCGTCCTCGGCGTCCACGCCCGACTTCACGCCCACCGACCCCGTCGACAGGCCGATGAACGCGAACGCCTTGCCGCCGACCTTGCAGACGAGTTCGTCCTCGCCCCACGGGTAGGTCTCCTCCGCGCCGGCCTTGGCCAGGCAGTGCGCGATCACCTCGTCCAGCGTCACCCCGCCCTGCCGACCCCGGCCGCGTCCATGCCCCGCAGCTCCTTCTTCAGGTCCTGGATCTCGTCGCGCAGGCGGGCGGCGAGTTCGAACTGCAGCTCACGGGCCGCGTTCATCATCTGGTCGGTCAACTGCTGCACCAGGTCGGCCAGCTCCGACCGCGCCATGGTGCCGGTGTTGCGGTCGACCAGGACGCCCGAGCTGCGGCCGTTCGCGCCCGGGTCGCCGGTGGGCTTCTTGCCCCGCGACGCGTTGCGGCCCGAACCGCCCGGCGCGATCGCGTCCTCCGCCTCGGCGTAGACGGTCTCCAGGATGTCGGTGATCTTCTTGCGCAACGGCTGCGGGTCGAGGCCGCGCTCCTCGTTGTAGGCGATCTGCTTGGCCCGCCGCCGGTTGGTCTCCTCGATCGCGTGGCGCATCGAGTCGGTGACGCGGTCCGCGTACATGTGGACCTCGCCGGACACGTTGCGGGCCGCGCGGCCGATCGTCTGGATGAGGCTGGTGCCCGAGCGGAGGAAGCCCTCCTTGTCGGCGTCCAGGATGGAGACCAGCGAGACCTCCGGCAGGTCGAGGCCCTCGCGCAGCAGGTTGATGCCGATCAGCACGTCGTACTCGCCCAGCCGGAGCTGGCGCAGCAGCTCGACCCGGCGCAGCGTGTCGACCTCCGAGTGCAGGTAGCGCACCCGGATGCCCAGTTCGAGCAGGTAGTCGGTGAGGTCCTCGGCCATCTTCTTGGTCAGCGTGGTGACCAGGACGCGCTCGTCGCGCTCGGCCCGCGCCCGGATCTCGTGCACCAGGTCGTCGATCTGGCCCTCGGTCGGCTTGACGACCACCTCGGGGTCGACCAGGCCGGTCGGGCGGATGACCTGCTCGACGAACTCGCCGCCCGCCTGCCCCATCTCGTACGGGCCGGGCGTCGCCGACAGGTACACCGTCTGGCCGATCCGGTCGGCGAACTCCTCCCAGGTCAGCGGCCGGTTGTCCAGCGCGCTGGGCAGCCGGAAGCCGTGCTCCACGAGGTTGCGCTTGCGGGACGCGTCACCCTCGTACATGCCGCCGATCTGCGGCACCGTCACGTGCGACTCGTCGATGACCAGCAGGAAGTCGTCCGGGAAGTAGTCGATCAGGGTCGCCGGGGCGGTGCCCGGACCCCGGTCGTCGATGTGCCGCGAGTAGTTCTCGATGCCCGAGCAGAACCCGACCTGACGCATCATCTCGATGTCGTAGGACGTGCGCATCCGCAGCCGCTGCGCCTCCAGCAGCTTGCCCTGGCGCTCCATCCTGGCGAGCTGGTCGGCGAGTTCCGCCTCGATGTTGGCGATCGCCTTCTCCATGCGCTCCGGACCGGCGACGTAGTGCGTCGCCGGGAAGATGCGCAGCTCGTCGACCTCTTTCACCACGTCACCGGTGAGCGGGTGCAGGTAGTACAGCTTGTCGATCTCGTCGCCGAAGAACTCGACCCGCAGCGCCAGCTCCTCGTAGGCCGGGATGACCTCCACCGTGTCGCCCCGGACGCGGAACGTGCCCCGGTTGAACGCCACGTCGTTGCGGGCGTACTGGATGTCGACCAGGGCGCGCAGCAGCAGGTCGCGGTCGACCTCCCCGCCCACCTCCAGGTGGATCGACCGGTCGAGGTAGGACTGCGGCGTGCCCAGGCCGTAGATGCACGACACGGACGCCACCACGATCACGTCCCGCCTGGTCAGCAGGCTCATCGTGGCCGAGTGGCGCAGCCGCTCCACGTCCTCGTTGATCGAGGAGTCCTTCTCGATGTAGGTGTCGGTCTGCGGGATGTACGCCTCGGGCTGGTAGTAGTCGTAGTAGCTGACGAAGTACTCCACCGCGTTGTCGGGGAAGAACTCCTTCAGCTCGTTCGCCAGCTGCGCCGCGAGGGTCTTGTTCGGCGCCATCACCAGCGTCGGGCGTTGCAGCTTCTCCACCAGCCACGCCGTGGTGGCGGACTTGCCCGTACCGGTCGCGCCGAGCAGGACGATGTCCTTCTCGTTGGCCCGCACCCGCCGTTCCAGGTCCGCGATCGCCGCCGGCTGGTCACCCGCGGGCTGGTAGTCGCTGACCACGCGGAACTGCCCGTCGGTGCGCGGGATGTCGCCGACGGGGCGGTGCGCCGAGTGCGCCTTGACCGGGATCTCGGTAGGGAAAGCCACGGGTACGACGGTACGCCCCGGGTACGACAATCTCCGGTCGCCCCAGGTCAGCGCAGGTGAGCCGGGTCAGCAGTCACAGCAGGAGCAGTCGCAGCACCCGTCACCGCCACCACCGCCGCGCCCGTGGCCGCCGCCGCAGTCGCACCCGCCCGACCCGCAGTCACAGCCCCCGGACCGCCACTTGCCGCTGAACGGACCGGGGTACGGGTCGCGGCAGCAGTACTGGCACGTCCCGCACTGGTAGAAGAACGCCAGGCAGCCGAGCAGCAGCCCCCGTTGCTTGGGCGGGTGCACCAGCTCGGGCCAGAACCACAACCCACGCCCCGGACCGGGCTCCTTACCGCGCCGGTCCCACCGGGTAGGCCGCGACGGAGGCTCGTTCCCGCCACCCCCGTACGCAGCAGCCGGCGGCACACCCCCAGGCGGCGGCACGCTGCCGTACGCCCCGCCCCACTGACCGCCGCCACTCCCACCCGCACCGCTCCAACCCCCACCGACCCCACCCGGACCGTTCCCACGGCCATGGGCACCGTGGGCACGCGGCTCCTCGAACGCCCGCCGAATCGACTCCCGCACCTCGTGCACCAACAACGCGTGCACCAGACGCCCGTCCACGAAGTCCACTTCGCGCAACGCCAGCTCGATCCCCCACGCCGCGTCGTCGCACAACCGCCGCGCCTCCTCCACCGACGTGCCGGTCACCTCAAGCGGGTTCCACGCGCCCGACGCGCGGTCCTCCTCCAGGTCCTCCACGGCGTCGATCAAGTGCGCCAACCGCCCGAACAGCCGCCCGACCTCGCGCAGCGGCACCGCGTTGCCGGGCCGACCGGCCAGGATCGCGGTCTGCGCGACCGCCTCGCCGCTCGCGGTCTCCGTCGGCTCCGTCACCAGCAGCACCGAGCTGCCCAGCCCCGCCGACGCCTCCACCGAGGACTGCCGCTGCACCGCGTCGACCAGCACGGCCGTGTCGAACCCCAGGTCCGCCCCCGTCTCCGCAGCCTGGCGGGCCCACCGCCGCGCGACCTGCCGCCCCACACCCCGCGCGGGCGCGCGCGAGAACGCCCCGTCGCGGTCGTCCACGTGGTCGCCGACCTTCGCCGACGCGAGCACCAACGACACCGTCGCGGCCAGTCGCGCTCCCGCTCCCACGGCCACGTCGGCGGACTTCATGCCGCGCAACGCGCACGGACCCGCCGAACGCCGTGAACGGGTCGTCTGGGCCTCTACGAGCGCCGAGATGACGAGCCCGTCGTAGTTCGTGACGACGCGCGCGAGGTGCCCGTGGTCGTCGCGCAACGCCAAGCACAGGCCACAGAGGTGCGCCAGCCACGATTCCCGCAGGTCGGAGCTCAGGCGGTTGCGGCACGGCCGGATGATCCCGAACATGGCGGAAGAGTAAGGGATCATCATACTTTCGGGTGACAGATTCGGGTGTTCGGCGGCCCGTCGTGCCTAAAGTGCGCGACGTGACGCTGAGCGCGGCAGGGACCTCACAAATGCACATCCACCCGCCGAAGATCGAGTACTTCGACCTCGACGCCAAGAGCAACACGGACCCCAAGGGGCACCTGCGCGGCGTCGAGGAGTACCGGCTGACCCAGCACGGGCTGTACATGTCCCGCCCCGTTCCGGGCCACCCGCAGCTCTCCCACTTCGAGTCCTGGCTGCTCCCGTCACACGGCCTGCGCCTCACCCGGCAGTCCTGGCACCCCGGGCACGAACGCGACTACGACTTCTACGTGGACGTCGTGGAGATCAGCTCCAGCGGGTCCGTGTGGAAGACCGTGGACCTGTACCTCGACCTGATCGTGCGCACCGGCCGCAGCGTGACCGTGTTGGACACCGACGAACTGCTGGCCGCGCTGGACAAGAACCTCATCCAGCCGCACCGCGCGCAGTGGGCGCTGGAAACCACCTACCGCGCCGTCGCCGGCATTTCCGCCCACGGGCACGACGCCGTCCGGTGGCTGGCGTCGCAGGGGATCGTCACCACGTGGCGCCGGAGGTAATACAGAGGGTGAGACATGCTGGTCAACCGCCATCCGAGGTCGTTCACCGGATAGAGACCGATACACCTACAGACCGTGATGTAACGAATCGACCCGCAGTGTTACCGGCCGCACACTTACGGCTACCCTCGGGTCGCGTGGGAGCGGTCATCACACCTCAGCTGGTCGACGTTGTCGACACCGTCAGCGCAGTTCGGAGCTATTCGTCGGGCATGTCCCGACATCTGACGACCTGCCGCGTGGAGAGCTGGGGGCTGCGCCTGGAATGCCCCACGCCGGAGGACCCGTTCTCCGATTCGGAGGTCACCTGGTTGATGCCGGACCTCGGTCTGCGCCTCACCCACCACCGACCCCGCTCACGTCACGCGAGGAGCGGTCCGAGCGTCCTGACGGCCGTGCGCGTCCTGCGCGACGGGCGCTCGTGGCGCACCACGGACCTGCTGCTCGGCTTGGCCGTGCCCGGCGGGACGACCGCCCGGATCGTCCGCTCCGAGGAGTTCGCGGCGGCCGTCGCCGGGGGCGTGCTCAACCCCGACGACGCCGACCAGGCCCTCCGCACCGTGCACCGGACGTTGGAAGAGGTCAGCCTGCACCGGCACGACCTCGGCGTGTGGCTGACCCACCGGGGCATCTACGACGTCTGGCCGTCCCTGTAGAAGGCGTCCATCCGGGCCGTCGCGGCGACCATCCAGGGCTCCTTCGCCTGGTTGTACGCCTGGCCGTGCGCGTCGCCGGCGTGCTGCCGCGCGAGGTCCAGCTTGAGGTCGCGGTACTCCTGCCGGGCGACGGCGTCCCGGCGCAGCCAGTCCCGGAACCGCAGCGCCCACTCCCACCCCGGCCCGCCCTCGACCCGGACGTGCAGGTGCACCCGCCGCTTCGGGTCGGCCCCGGCGTGCACCCGCTTGGTCCACTCGGCGAGTTCGCCGTGCCGGGCGGTGTCGGTGAGCGGACCGCAGTTCGGGAACCCGGCCGCCGCCAGCGCGGGAGCCAGCGAGTCGGCCTCCTCCAGCGACGACACGCCGAGCTGGAAGTCCAGCACGTCCTTGGCCGCCAGACCGGGCACGGACGTGGACCCGATGTGCTCGATCCGGCGGTCACCGGCGACGAGCGAGATCCGCGCCGCCACCCGCGCGGCCTGCTCGGGCCACGTGGGGTCGTAAGGCACCACCTTGGGCGGGCCGGACGCGTAACGGCCCAGGCGGATGTTCGCCTCGTACGGGACCAACCGGTCCGCCCACAGCTCGTCCACGACGGAAAGCACACGATCGGGTGTACCTGAGTTGTCGAGCCAGACGTCCGCGACGGCCCGGCGCTCGGCGTCGGAAGCCTGCTTGGCGATCCGCCTGCGGGCGTCCTCCTCGGCCAACCCCCGCCCGACCAACCGCTCGACCCGCACGTCGGGCGCGGCGTCCACGATCAGGACCAGGTGGTACATCGGCGCGAGCCCGTTCTCGACCAGCAGCGGCACGTCGTGCACGACCACGGCGTCGGCCGGCGCGGCGGCGATCACCTCGGCGGTGCGGGCGGCGATGCGGGGGTGCGTGATGCCGTTGAGCGTGGCGCGGGCCGAATCGTCGCTGAACACCCGGGCGGCCAGCGCCCCCCGATCGAGGACCCCGTCCGAGTCGACGACGTCACCGCCGAACGCGGCCACGACCTCCGCGAGCCCCGCCGTCCCGGGTGCCACCACCTCCCGGGCCAACAGGTCGGCATCAACCACCACCGCCCCGTGCTCGGCCAACCGCCCGGCCACCGTCGACTTCCCAGACCCGATGCCCCCGGAGAGGCCCACGCGCAACATCACCCCAGTCTGCCCACCCCCCACACACCCCGGCCTCACACCCCCCGGCCCCGGCCTCCACTCCCCCTCACCCCCAACTCCCCCGCACCCCACACACACCGCACCCAACGTCTGCGTGTCATCCCCGTGTGGCCTCCCGCAGGGGACCGCGCTTGGCCAGGGAATGCAAGCACGCTTTCCGCTTGCATTCCCTGGCCAAG
>NZ_JBFAJV010000024.1:0-71626 GCF_040655415.1 Actinosynnema sp. NPDC050436
AGCAGCAACGTCGAGTCCTTGCCGCCGGAGAACAGGATCACCGGCCGGTCGAACTCGCCCGCGACCTCCCGGAAGATGTGGATCGCTTCGGATTCCAGCGAGCGCATGACCCTGGCCACTCCTGCCTTCATCGCGCAAGCCGTCAATTGCGGTATGCCGCGGCCTGCAATCCGTACAACTGTGCGTAGAGCCCGCCGTGAGCGACCAGTGCGGCGTGATCGCCCACCTCCGCGATCCGCCCGTCCGCCATGACCACGATCAGGTCGGCCATCCGGACCGTGGAGAACCGGTGGGACACCAGGACCGTGATGGCACCGCGCTCGGCGGCGTGCCGGGACGCCTGATCGGCATAGCGACCGAACAGCACGTGCTCCGCCTCGGCGTCCAGCGCCGCAGTGGGTTCGTCGAGCACCAGCAGCAGCGGCTGTTCGCGCATGAACGCCCGGCCCAGGGCGAGTTTCTGCCACTGCCCGCCGGACAGTTCCACACCCGGCGCGTAACTCCGGCCCAGCCGGGTGTCGAGGCCGTCGGGCAGCCGGCGCGGCAGGTCGCCCGCGCCCGCCCGGTCGAGCGCCGCCTCGACCGCGTGCGGCAGGTCGGCGTGCGGCAGGTCGCCCAACCCCACCGACTCGCGGGCGGTGAACTCGTAGCGGACGAAGTCCTGGAACCCGGCCGCGACGCGCTCGCGCCACGCCGCGACGCCGATGTCGGCCAGGTCGCGCCCGTCGACCGTCACGGTTCCCCGGTCCGGGCGGTGGAACCCGCACAACAGCTTGACCAGGCTGGACTTGCCCGCACCGTTCTCACCGACCACCGCGACCGTGCAGCCCGCGGGCAGGGTGAGCGAGACCTCGCGCAGGGACGGTTCGGTCGCGCCGGGATAGGTGAGCGACACACCGTCGAGCCGGATACCGTCGCGCAACCGGTCCGGCGGCACACCCCCACCGCCCGAGGCCGCCTGCTCGGTGTCGGCGACGACGGCCCGGAACGCGCGCAGCCGCTGGTCCACCGACGCGAACCGCCGCAGCGCGGGCAGGAGCATCACGGTGATGGCCACCTGGATGTTGACCTGCGCGGCCAGCACGATGGTGAGCACCACCTCGCCCGCCGACGCCCGCCCGGTCGCGGCCTCCCACACCACCAGCAGCACCGCGCCGATGTAACCGGCCGCGAAGAAGAACTGCCCGAGTGCGCGCAGCAAGGTCGCCTTCACGTGGGCGCGCGCGAGCAACTCCGTGGCGGCGCCCCACAGCTCGGCGTGCCTGCGCCGCACGTCGGAGGCCAACCGGTAGACGCGCAACTCCTTGGCCGACGCCGCGTCGGTGGCGAGCCGGAAAGCGCCGCGCGCCAACCTGTTCGGCTCCGCTGCCGCGGTGCGGGCGTCGTCGACGACCTGTTCTGCCCGCTTGCCGGCGAACAGCGCGGGCACCCCCACGAGCGGGAGCAACAGCAGCAGCGGGTCCACCACGGCGAGCAGCACGGCGGTCAGCGCCATGCCGACCACCAGGCTCGCGGCGGTCAACAGCGCCTGCAGCGCCATGCGGACGTGCGGGACCTCTTCCTGCAACACGGCGAGCCGGTCGGCCTGCTCGGGCGTCTCGTGCACGTCCAGTCCGGTCGAGCCGTTGGCCAGTCCGATCAACTCGACGTCGAGGTTGACCAGGTTGAGCTCGGCGAGCTCGCAGTAGGCGATGTGGGCGAAGTGCGACAGCGTCACCGCGCCGGTCAGCAGCACCGCGACCACCACGCCCGCGACGGTCGCGGTGTCGCCGTCCCCGTCGTTCGCCGCCTCCAGCAGCACCTTGATCCCCAGCGCGGCCAGCGGGAGCATCGCGCCGGCCAGGAGCATCAGCACGACGGCGGTCCAGGTCTTGAGCGGGCTCTGCCGGTGGCAGCGGGCCAGCAGGTCGCGTGCGGCGGAGAAGACGTGCTTCACGCGACCACCTCCGGTGCGCCGCCGACCGGGTCGGCGAAGCGGTCGGCCTGCAGGTGGAACAGCCCGGCGTACCGCCCGCCCATGGTCATCAACTCCTCGTGGCTGCCCTGCTCGGCCACCTTGCCGTCGGCGAGCACCACGATGTGGTCCGCGTGGCGCACGGTGGAGAACCGGTGCGAGATCAGCAGGCTGGTCCGTCCCGCCGCCAGCCGGTGGAACTCCCGGAAGAACCGGGCTTCGGACCGGACGTCGAGGCTCGCGGTCGGCTCGTCGAGTACCAGCAGCGCGCCGCCGTGCCGGAGCCTGAACAGCGCGCGGGCCAGGGCGACGCGCTGCCACTGACCACCCGACAGGTCGACACCGCCGGTGACGTGGCCGGCCAACGGGGTGTCCGCGCCGGAGGGCAACCCGTCCAGGACGCTCGCCACCCCGGCCGCTTCGGCGGCGGCCCGGATGCCGTCCTCGTCGTCGAGGTGCTCGACCGCGCCCAGGCCGATGTTGTCCTTAGCGCTGCGCTCGTGCCGGATGTAGTCCTGGAAGACCACCGCGAGCCGGGCGCGCCAGTCGTCCACCGCGAACCGCCGGACGTCCACGCCGTCGACGGCGACCACGCCCCGGTCCGGCTCGTGCAGCCGGGTGAGCAGCTTCACCAGAGTGGTCTTGCCCGCGCCGTTGACACCTACGACGGCGGTGCAGCGGCCCGCCTGCAGGGTCAGGTCCAGGTCCTCGAAGACCGGTTCGGCCGCACCAGGGTAGCGGAACGCCACGCCGCGGAAGGCGATCTCGACCTCGGGCTGCGGCGCGGGCTCCGTCCCGGTGTCGGCGCGCGCGTCGTCGGCCATGCCGCGCTCGAACGCGAGGACGGCGTTGTAGGCGTCGGCGCCGTACTCGGTCTGGAGATCGGCCTCCGGGTAGTGCTCGGCCAGCCGCAGCGCGCCCATCACGGCTTGCACGACCAACGCGACCTCGGCCGTGGCCGGCTGCGCCACGCCCAACGCGCCGAGCACGACGGTGATCGACAGCAGACCGAGCACCGCGTAGCCGTAGAAGGGCCGCAGCATGATCCGGCGGCGGTCCGACCACGACGGCAGCAGCCACGACAGGTGCCGCCCGCGATACCGGTCGGCGAGCCAGCCGCGCAGGCCGAAGACCCGGATCTCCTTCGCCGCAGGCGCACCCATGGCCAGTTCGCGCAGGTAGTCGCACTCCCGGCGGATGCCGGAGGCGGCCCGGTAGACATTGGAGAACCGGTGCAGCCCCCGGCGGTGCCCATACCGGAACGCCAGCACGGTGGCCAGCAGCGCCGCCGCCGCGAGCCACGAGAACGCGATGCCCACCAGCGCGACGAAGCCGACGAGTTGGGTCGTGCGGGCGATCAGGTGCAGCAGGCCCGCGCACCCCTTGCCGGGGCTCTGGAAACCCCGGTCCAACTCGCGTCGCGCGCGGGTGAGCAGGTCGAGCCGGTGGTGGTCCTCCAGCCCGCCGATGCCGGGCGCGCGCAGGGCGGCGGCCATCAGCCGGTCGAACACCCGGCCGTCGACCCGGCGTGCGATCAACTCGCCCAGGCCGTGCTGCACCGGCAGCAGCACCTGCTGGCCGGCGAAGGCCAGCGAGGCCACGACCAGCGGGGCCAGCGCGCCGGACCAGACCGCGCCGCCTCCGGCGACCGCCTCGGGCAGCCGGTCGATCACCGCGCTGGTGGCCAACACGAACACCACGGGCAGCACACCCAAAGCCAGGTCGCACAGCACGGTCGCCCACACCAGCGGTCGACCCGCCAGGGGCAGCAGCGAGGCCAGTTGCCGGCGGGCCGTGACCGCGCCGCGCAACTCCGCGAAGTACCCGGGCCGGGCCGCCCGGGCGGTCGTCACGGGCCGACCTCCGGGCCCGGCACCGCGCCGACCACCGAGCCGAGCACCCGGGCCGCCGACCGCTCGGTGACCCCGTCCTGGGCGGCGAGCACGACCCGCACCCCCGGCTTCGGCAGCACCCGGTTGCCCAGCAGCCCCGGATCGGGGTCGATGCGCTGGTCGGGCTCCAGGTCCAGCCGGAACCGCTGCGCGACCCCGCCGACGATGGAGCGGAACGCGTTGCGCGCCAACTGCTTGCCGATGCACGACCGCTCGCCGATCCCCCACGGCTGGAACGCGGCCGAGGGGTAGCCGCCGGGGCCGCCCAGGAACCGCTCCGGACGGAACTCCAGCGGCTCGGGGAAGGACTCCCCGCTGCGCTGGGTCACCCACGGTGCGAGCATCAGCGCCACACCGGCGGGCAACCGCTGCCCGCCGACCTCGACCGGCCCGACCGCGCGCTTGACCTCCCACGCGGCGGCCGGGTAGAGCCGCATCGTCTCGTCCAGCACGGCCTCCAGGTAGGGCAGGGACCTCACGTCGGAGGGCAGCGGCACCCGGCCCTCGACGGCCGTCGCCAGCTCGTCGAGCAGGGTGCGCGCGGGCCCGGGGTGCAGTGAGAGCAGCAGCAGCGCCCACACCACGGCCGACGCCAGCGAGGTGAGACCCGCGAAGTGCAGCTGGAGCATGAAGTCCCGGACCAGCCCTGGATCGCGGGGCACCTCCTCCCGGTCGAGTTCGTCCAGCAGCGCGCGGGCCAGCGAGTGGTCGGCGGGCCGCACCCGCCCGTCGGCGATGGCCTCGACCTCCGCGTCGATGGCCGCCAACGCGACGCGCAGCTTGCGGCGCTGGGCGAGCCCGGGGACCTCGACGGGCAGGAACGTCGTCGCCAGCCTGCGCGGGGTGGATTCCAGGATGTCGATGTAGAGGTCCACGGCGGCGTCGGCGGCAGGCGAGCGCACGGCCGGGTCGGCGCCGAACATGTACCGCTTGAAGATCCGCCGGGTCAGGCCGGTCATCACCGGCAGCAGGTCCAGGTGGTCTCCGGGCGACCAGGTCGCCAACAGCCGCTCGGTCTCCTGCGCCGCGATGGTCGAGTAGGACGCCAACGACCGCCCACCGAGGGCGCGGTGGCAGATCCGGCGGTACAGCGCGTGCTCGGCGCCGGTGGAGTTGAGCACGCCCCGACCCTGCACGGTGTGCCGGGGTGGCAGGTCGACCCCACCGCCGCCGTCGATCTCGACCTGTTCCCCCAGTCCTTCGTTGACCGCGTCCACCTCGTCCGGGCCGAACGCCGCCACCGGGCTCCCGACCAGCGGCAGCCGCACCAGGTCGCCGTGGTCCCGGTGGGCCCGCTCCAGATATCCCAGGGGGTCGCGCAGGAACCGCCACTGGCCGACGACCGGGTTGCCCTCGGGTCCGGGCGGTCGCGGTCCCGGCGACGTCTCGGAAGGTGTCATGGCTCGGCCTCCTCTGTGCTGGTGCTGTCGTCTGGTCCCGCGGCGGGACGGTGGGCGAGGCTCGGGTGGTGGCCGCGCTCAGACCCGGTGCAGGCAACCGGTGCCGGTCAGGTCGGCGACGTCCACCACGACCTCGCACCGCAACCGGTGGAAGTCCAGGGTCAGCTCGCCCACCAGCCGGGCGGTGCCCGCGCCCACCGCGAAATCGGCACCGGAGACGTCGGTGGCGTCCTGGTCGAGGGCGATGCCGAGTTCGGAACCGCCGTCGGTGTCCGCGAACAGCACGTGCACGTACCCGTCGCGGACCGCCGCAGCCAGTCGTTCGGCCGACGCGGTGGGCCGCAGCACCACCCGCGCCCGGTGCTCGCCCGCACACAGCCTGGTGACCAAGTCGGGCCCCTCCGGCAGGACGGCCTCAGCGGGCGGTCGGTCGGCGGCCTCGGCGAGCGCCCGGCGCAGGCTCGCCGGGCGCATGTCCGTCCACACCCGGTCGACGTGTGCGACGCAGTCCTCCTCCGCACCTCGGAACCCCTCTGCGTGCCAGCCCGGGGGCAGGTCCCGGTGCGCGGGCCAGATCGAGTACTGCTCCTCGTCGTTGCGGACCACCAGGTAGGTCTCGCCCGTGGTTCGGCCGGTCATCGTGCCTCCTGCTCGATGGCGTGGGTCGACGGGAATCGGGGGACTTCAGGCCGAGCGCATCAGGCCCGCCCGGTAGGCGAAGGACACCAGTTGGCTGCGGTCGCGCACGTTGAGCTTGCAGCGCAGGCGGTAGACATGGGTGCGCACCGTCGTGATGCCGATCGACAGGTCCTCGGCGACCTCCCCGGTGGACTTGCCGCCGGCCAGCATCACCAGCACCTGCCGCTCGCGCGGCGTCAGCTCGGTGACCACGGTGCGCAACGGTTCCTCGGACTGCCCGCCGCCCCGGTTGAACCAGTCCACCAGGCGCTGCGCCACGAGCGGCGCGAGCATCGTCTGCCCGCGCGCCGCCGCCCGGACCGCCACCGTGATCTCCTCCCGGGTGGCGTCGGTCAGCAGCAGGCCGTTGGCGCCTGCGCCCAGCACGGAGCGCACCACCTCGTCGGTGTCGCGGGTGGCGAAGGCCACCACGCGGGGGCCGGAATCGGCGAACTCCTTGGTGAGCCTGCGAATCAGCTCCAGGCCGGACATGCCGTCAAGGACGAGCCCGGTGATCACCACGTCCGGGCGGCGGGTGCGGGCCAGCACCAACGCCTGGACACCGCTGCTGGTGCTGTCGACCACGGTGATGTCGGGCGAGGAACTCAGCAGGGTCGACAGACCGTCCCGGACGATGGGCAGCTGATCACAGATCAAGACTTGCAGAGACACAACGAACCCCCGAAGCACCGTCGCTCAGCGTCTACCTACTGTGGAACCCGCTCGGCTCCTCCGGCTGCCGAGGCGGCGGTCGTGGTCCAGTCCGCGACGCGGTCGACCAGCAGCCGCGCGCACGAGTCGATCCCGACGTGCTCGGTCTCGATGCGCAGATCCGGCTCCTCCGGGACTTCGTACGGCGCGTCGACCCCGGTCAGCCCGGTGATCTCGCCCCGGGCGTGCCTGGCGTAGAGGCCTTTCACGTCCCGTTCCCGGCACACCGCGAGCGACGTCGCGATGTGCACCTCGTGGCAGCGCAGCCCCTCGACCGCGTGCGCGTCGACGAATGCCCGGCGCGACGCGGCGTAGGGGGCGATGGCCGAGACCAGCACGACCACGCCGTTGCGGGCGAGCATCCGCGCCAGCAGGCCGATGCGGGCCAGGTTGCTCTCCCGGTCCGCGCGGGACAGGCCGATCTCCGGCCACAGCTCGCGGCGCACGACGTCGCCGTCCAGCACCTCGGCGCGGTGTCCCCGCGACCTCAGCTCGACCAGTGCCGCAGCCGCGATGCTCGTCTTGCCCGCGCTGGACAACCCGGTCAACAGCAGGGTCGAGCCCTGCCCGGTGTTCGCCGGCATCCCAGACCTCCCGTGTTCACACCGTCAGCCGGTGTTGCCGCAGCGCCTCGTAGAAAGGCAACTGGTGTTCCAGGTGGCCGCGCAGGTGGCCGAGGTCGGCCATGCGCAGCCCGTGCCGGGCGGACCGGCTCTCGAAACCGGTCGTCTCGGCGACGTCGCGGTGCCACCGGCCGGTGGCCCGCCACTCGGCGCGCTCGCCGGTGCCCCACGACATCGTCTCCGGCAGGTGCGGCACGCCCAGCCGCCCGAAGTAGGCGCGCACCAGCGACTCCGGCTCGCGCACCAGGTCGGCGGCATCGATCACCACCGGTCGTTCGCCGGTCACCCGCCACACGTGCGAGAACAGCTCGTGCAGGTGTTCGCACCCGATCTGGTCGGGCCGCACGTCCGGGTTCACCGCGTAGTAGGAGGGGATGGTCTCGGCGGGGTGCCGGATGAGGAACGTGCTGCGCACGTCGCCGGCGAGGAACGCCCGGTCGCCCAGGACCGCCGGGTAGCGCTCGTCGGTGGTGTCCTTGAAGAACAGCGGGCGTTCCCGGGACAGCGCCCGCAGCCGGTCCACCACCCCGTCCTCGGTGCGCACCACCTGGCCGCCGAGGTCGACCGACCCGAGTTCCGCCCTGGTCGAGAACGGCTCGTGCAGGGCCAGGAAGTCGGGCCGCTGGAGCACCATCCGGAAGAACGCGGTCGACCGGCTGCGCGGCAGGCTCCACAGCGCCACGATCCGCGCGGCGGCGCTCACACCGGCTCCCGGTCGCGGGTGCGCGCGTCCACCACTCGCGCCAACAGGTCGCGGTGCTCCCACACCTTCGCCAGCGCCTGCGCCACCATCTCCAGCACCGGCCCGGCGGCCGGGTTGAGGTGGACCCGCTGGAGCACGAACGAGTCGTCGAGCACGGCCCGCGTCACCGGCACGTCGAGCGACCGGGAGGCGACCGTGCGGCCGGCGAACACCGGTTGGTCGGACAGCGGCGTCGTCTGGTAGCGGGACACCGCGACACCCTCGGCGCGCAGCGCCCGCATGACGATCTCACGCAGCGCCGACGCCTGGCTCCGGACCAGGCCGAAGGCCGCCGGGCGCACCCGGAAGCGCAGGATGTGCCAGCCGTGCCCGCGATCGGGCGCGGCGGTGGGCACGGCGAACCCGGGCAGCTCGGCGACCGAGGTCAGCAGCCGCCGGACGTTCTCCTCACGGCGCGCCTGCGCCTGGTCCAGCCGGGTGAGCTGGACCCTGGTGAACGCGGCCTGGATGGCGTTGATCTTGGCGTTCCAGCCTGCCACCTCGGACACGTACGGGCGCTCGCCCCGGTCCGGCAGCCGCTCGCCGAACTGCCTCAGCACGCCCGCCCGGTCGGCGAGCGCCGGGTCGTCGGTGGTGATCAGGCCGCCCTCGCCGCAGGTGGGCAGGTTCTTGGAGACGTTGAGGCTGAACACGCCCGCGTCGCCCAGTGCACCGGTGACCCGGCCCCGGTAGGCCACCCCGTGCGACTGGGCGGCGTCCTCCACCACGACGAGCCCGCGCGCCCGGGCGAAGGCCAGCACCTCGTCCATGTCCGCAGGCAGGCCGTGCAGGTGCACCGGGAGCACTGCGGCGGTCCGGGGGGACAAAGCCGCCGTCAGTTGTGCGGTGTCGAGGTTGAAGGTGGTCGGGTCGACGTCGACGAACACCGGCACCGCGCCCAGGTGGACCGGTGCCAGCGCGGTGCCGACGAAGCTGAGTGCGGGCACGACGACCTCGTCGCCGGGGCCGACCCCGGCCGCCGTGAGCGCGATGCTCAGCGCGATCGTGCCGTTGGCCACCGCGAGGCAGTGCGCCGTGCCGACCCGCTGGGCCCATTCCCGTTCCAGCGCCGGGATCTCCTGCTCACCTGCGGCCGCTGCCGTGAACCTCCCGGTGCGCAGCACGCCGAGCACGGCCTCGCGGTCCTCCTCGGTGATCACCGGCCAGGCCGGCGGCGGAGTGCCGCCGGGTACTGCGGGGCGGCCCCCGAACATGGCGAGTGTGGACATGTCGGTCTCCCGGTGGAGTCGTGGGCGGATCGGCGGAAGGGGAATTACTCGCCCCAGTCCTCTTCGACCTCCGGCGCCAATGCGAGCAGCACCGGCTCGGTGGTGACCACTTCCAGCTCACTGCGGCACTCGCCGCATTCGACGATCTCGTTGGGCAGGGTCGCGCCATCGACCACGACACCCGCATCGCACGCCGGGCACAAGGTGGCAGTCACAAGTCTCCTCAAGGCTCGGTCCACGACACAATGAAATCGAGAGCGGCGACCGTCAACGCGATGATTACCCGACACTCGACTTTCGGCGCATTCCCCTAACCGCGCCGATCGCTTACTCATCGACAATAGCGTCACCGCGCGCCGCCGTGTCAAGCAGAGAGGTCGGATGGTCGAACGAAAGCACCCGGGGCCCGCCGAACGGGTTACCGGCGGACTTTGTTCGGACCAACCGGTTTGTCCCGGCGGCTTCGGCAGTCGCGCACGGCCTGCTACCCGTGGGCGGAGCAGGGGGCCGGTCGGCATGCATCCGCCGTTCCCCCAGTGCCGGCGCAGGCGCTGCTACGGCCCGGAGGAGCCGATCCGCGCGGCGGCGGCCCGCAGACTCTCCGCGCACCTCATCGCGAGGTCCGCGACCACCGACACCAAGTGCGCGGGCACCTCGTCCAGCACCCGGGACTGCTGCTCGCCGCTGATCGCGCAGACGGCGTCGAGCCAGCGCAGCAGAGCCCGACCGGTCTCGGTGAAGCGCAGCACCGGGTCCTGGCGCAGGGCCTGCAACGCCGCCTCCCGGTCGTGGGGGCCGCGCGGCACGCCCCGGTCCTGGTCGTCCGCGCCTTTAGCCTGGCGGTACAGGCCTTCCGGGATCGGGCTCTCCCCACGGCGGACACGTTCGCGTACGTCACGTGCGGTGGCGACGGCGATGCCGGACGCCTCGGCGATCTCCCTGAGCGAGGCGTCCGGCCTGCGCTCGAGGAACTCGCCCGCGCGGCGCCGTCCCGCCACCGGGTCGACCGGCCGCCGCCGCCCGTCGAGGCCTATCCGCACACCGCCGCTCAACTGTTGGGTTTCGACGGTTGAACGCCTGCGGATCGAACCGACGGTGTCGGCCGACAGGCCGGTCGACCGGGCGATGGACCGATCGGACCGGTCCGGGCACAGCGTGATCAGCCGCAGGGCCGCCGCCTCGCGGTCGGCGGAGGAGAGCGGCAGGCCGTGGGCGATGTTGGCCTCCACCGCCAACTCGACAGCGGCGCTCTCGTCGCCGTCGAAGAACTCCACCTCGATGGTCCGGCGACCGCGCAGCACCGCGGCACGCAGCCGGTGCATCCCGTCGACCACCCGCATCGTCGACCGGTGCACGAGGATCGGCGGCAACTCGGCCTCCGCCCGCGCCAGCGCCCGGACGTGGGCCGGGTCCTCGCCGACCCGGCGCGGCGAGTACGAACCCCGGAGCCGGTCGACGTCGATCACGGCGAACCGGTCCGCGCGCCGGTCCGGCGACGCCCCGCGCGAGGCCACCGCACCCGGGCCCGCTCCCGTCGACGCCGCGTCCACCTCGTCCAACTACTCCGGCCCCCTCGCTCGACGACACCCCCGACGACACCCGGCCCGCGTGCCGCGACCGGGGTGCCACCGATCACGGGAAACGAACGCGGAACACCGGAGCCGGGAAATTCCCACCGGCCCCGAGGCGTCGATGCACACGAGCCGCAAGGCGTCCGCCGCTTCGGCCGACGACCTATCGCACGAGCCACTCCGCTCGACCGCCTCGGCTCGCCGCAACGCGTGCACGGGAACAATGCGACTCCACCCCTGCAAAGCCGGCACCGACCGGACCCCCTTGAACCGACATACCGGCGAAAACGTACTCAAACACCACCGAACCACAGAGAGGTCACGCATTCAAGTACCACCGAGTACGCCGGAAGGGTTGTTTTCCAGGCCGCCCGGCACATCTGTCTCCGAAGCACTCCGCAGCCCGATCCGCCGGCGGGAACAAGTGCCGACCTGTGCCGATGCGACCGCGAAAGGCCGGGCCGCGCCCAGCACGTGGCACCGAACGCCAAGTCGTGCAAAAATGTCGCGCGCGAGGTCACAACGGATTCCCACCGACGTGGACGAGCTCGCAATCCTCCGGCCACAAGACGGCAAGAACACCGCAACCGGGTGTTCACCGCACACCACCGCCTCCCCTCGAGGCGTCCGACCGGGTGTCGGTACGGACCGAGTGATCGCCGACGCTCCCCCGGCGACAAGCGCACGGTCGCGCTTCTGTCCCAACGGAACCGACATGGGGGCGGGAAGTGACGACGCTGCTTTCAGCAGGCGTTGCATTAGGCCTACGGAGGAGCTGGCGCTGGTTCGCCCAGTGATCGAGGAGTTCGCCGCAGGCATGTTCGGCGGGTTCGCGCGGCATGACCAACGGTCCAAGCGCGAACTGTGTCTGCGCGGGCTGTTGTCGGACGGCAGACGCAAGTCGATGCAGCCGATGGCCGAACGCCTCGGGGATGGATCATCAGCAGTTGCAGCAGTTCGTCACCACCTCGGCCTGGGATCACGCCGAGGTGTGCCGCCGTTTGGCGGTGTGGACGCGCGACTTCGTCGACCCCGATGCCCTGGTGCCGCGTCCGCCTGATCCGGCCGTCCTACCGCAACCGGACTCCGCACCCGGGCGAACCCCTGCTCAAGTCCGTCCGCCAACTCGTCGAGTCGGTCAACGACACCTTGAAGGGACCTTTGTGTCGACAGTCAGTCGCACAACCGACCCCGTCGTCGTCAGCCACCAGGGCGATGACCGCGCGACGGCTGACCGGCCACCTATTCAGTAGTCGGAGTATCGGCTCACCTGCCCCCGCCGTGTCAGCGGAGGGGTTGTCGAGTTCAGCGAGTTGCTGTTGGACGCGTTCGGCGTCGGTGGAGCGGTCTTGTTCGCGGTACAACTCCAGCGCTTCCCTCCACACCGCGCGTGCCTGCTCGTGCTGTCCGAGGGCGGCGTGAGGGTAGCCGATGCTCTCCAGGGCGTCCGCGACCTGGTAGCTGGTGCCGAGTGAGCGGTATCGACCGAGGGCTTGACGGTACCGGTCGAGGGATTGCCTGTGGTCGCCGGCGCGGTGGGCGATGAGCCCTAGCTCAAGTCTTAACCTTCGAGCGGTGTTCGAGCACCCCGTTGATCATGGGTGCAGCCCTGTGATTGATCATTCCTTCTTGCGACAGTTGGAAGATCGACCAGAGGGCTGCGGTGATCAGTGTGCCTCATGCCGGTGGCAGGCTTGCAGATGGGGAGTTGTCGAGGTTCCGGCGGGCGCTTTATGAGCGTCTGACGCGGCGTGCGGATGCGTTGTTCGAGCTCGCCGACGCGGTCTTGTGCGCGGACGGGCCGGTGCGGTCGATCGCCGAGTTGTCCCTGGTGGGCGAGCATCGTCGGGGACACGGCAGTGGGTATGCGGCGCCGGCGCGCGGCGGGATCGACTTCGTACGGTTGAAGACGGCACTCGGCGCGGTGTCGGTCCCGCGCGCGGCGGACGGCAGGTTGGTGTCGGCGGTGGACGTCACCTGTTGGCTGCGTCCGGAGGCGCACACCGCTCGGCAGCGGATCCTGTGTCACACCTACGGTCGCGGCAAGGACCAGCACATGATGGTGCCCAGCTGGCCCTGTTCGGTGGTCGTGGCGCTGGAGGCCGGGCGTGGTTCGTGGACCGCGCCGCTGGACGCGGTCCGGCTCACTCCCGGCGACGACGCCGCGACCGTGACCGCCGCCCAGGTGCGCGGTGTGGTGGACCGTCTGATCGTCGTCGGGCACTGGCGGCCCGGGGATCCTGAGATCCTGTTGGTGGCCGACGCCGGCTACGACGGCCCCCGCCTGGCCCATGTCCTGGCGGACCTGCCGATCGTGGTGCTGGTGCGGATGCGCTCGGACCGGGTCCTGCGCCGCCCCGCACCACCGCGCGCGCCCGGTGCCCTGGGCCGGCCCCGGCGGCACGGCGGCGAGTTCGTCTTCGGCGACCCCGGCACGTGGGGCGAGCCCGACGTCGCCGCACACGTCGAGACCCGCCGGTACGGCCAGGCCCTGGTCCGGGCGTGGGACCGGCTGCACCCGAGGCTGACCCACCGCATCGCCTGGGCCGGCCGTGCCGGGAACCTGCCGATCCTGGAAGGCACCGTGATCCGCTTGCAGGTCGACCGGTTGCCGTCCGGGGCGATTCCGAAACCGGTGTGGCTGGACCACCCCGAAACTCCGGACGCCCGAGCAGGCCGACCGGTGGACCTGGTTGCTGCTGGCCACCTGCAGCCAACTCCGGCTCGCCCGCCGGTCGGCGGTCGACCTGCGCCGACCCTGGAAGAAACCGCTGTTGCCCCCACAGTTGTCCCCGGCTCGCCTCCGGCGAGGGTTTCGGCACCTACGCCCGAACACCGCAGTGCCCGCACGTGTTCCGACGTCGTCCCACAAAATCACGCTTGAAGCGATCATTGCACCAGAGACCAAGGAATACGTCCGGTCCACTGCGCAGTACTCGACAGGCCGCTGCGTCGGAGACGGCTTGTCCTCCACCCATCCGATTCCGGACCGGTTCGCCACGACGCTCGCGGTGGGTGCACGCCCAGGTCCAAGCCATGCGGGTCGGCTGCCGGGCCGGATGTCCAGGCGCATCAACCACGTCGGACCACCGTCCACCCTTACCGAACAGTCAGGTTCCCGTCAGGCACCGTGATCGCCACGGCGCTTGTCAGGGCGTTGACAGCCGTTACGTCGGTCAGGACCACGGAGGGCGGTACCAGAGGTGGTGGGTGGGCCGGGGTGAAGTCGACCGGGATGCCGATCAGGCCCAGCACGCTCACGACGCCGGTCAGCCTCAAGGCGAACAGTTCGACCGACGCGGCGAATGCGGTGGTGGCGTGCCCTGCGGTTGCGATCGTCAACCGGTGCCCGTCACCCAGGTCGGCGGTCTGCACCGGGTTGTCGGCCTCGACGCGCTCTGCGGTGAACCGCATGGTTTCGACGGGCCGACCGTTGACCACGATTCGTTCGATGCCGTGATACACGACGCCGTCCAGCCGGACCGTGCTCGCCGTCACCGTCCAACTGGACGCGAGCGGCGTGTCCCGGGCATTCGTGGTCCCGGCACCGGTGGCGGGAGTCATCGCGAGGAGCAGCACCACGCCGACGTGCAGCACCGGCCGTCGAGGTGGTTTCGGCTGGTCGGTCCAGGCCAGGGCGAGAGCTGCCCCGGTCAACCCCGCGAACGTACCGACGAGGAAACCCCCCAGGTTGGTCACGACCAGGGCGACCAGCGACAGGATCGCCGAGGTCACGCCTGCGGCGAACCGGAACTGCGGTCGCAACCACAGCGACAGGCCGCAGACCGCGAGCAGCGTTCCGATCAACAACGCCGACACGCCCCCCATGGTCGTGATGGAGATCATCAGATCCCCCACCTGGAACGTGGCGTAGGGCGGGAGGGCGATCACGGCACTGGACAGCAACAACAGCACACCAGCGGCGAATGGTCGGCTCCGACGCCAGTACGTGAACCTCCGCCAGACGCGGCCCGCTCGCCGCCACCCGCTACCCATGAGGTCCTCCCCTCGTCGCCGCTACGGTCAAAAGCACTCGCCTCCCCCGTTGTGCAGGGTCAGTTGGGCGTTCTTCAGGCGCAGCGTGTAGGCAGAGGCGCTCCACGCCGTCAGTCTCGGGCCGATGATCGTGGCCCCGTCCGCCTGCTGGCCGAACCCCCCGGCCTGGCCGACCACTCCGGGCGGGCCTTTCGACACCTGTCCGGCGTCCACCCCGATCTGCGGGTTGACCAGGGTCAGGTCACCGCTCAACCCGGCCACGCCGAGCACGATCTCCGACGCTGTCATGCTGCCCTCACCGGGAGAGGCGATCCGCAGCGTCACGTCGCCGACCAGCGGCAGGGAGCGCAGTGACACCGACTGGCAGAAGTTGTCGAGGACCACGGTGCGGAACGCGCTGGCCGCCACCGGGTGTCCCTCGGTCGCTCCGCTGTCGACTCCACCGAACTGGACGAATCCCGTTCCCTCCAGCTTGTCGGCCGCGATCTTGAAGCTGGTCCCCGACACGGTGAACGACGCCGCCAGTGCCCCCTGGGCCAGCGCCAGCGACAGGAGGGCCGCCGAGGCCAGCCCTGCGGTCAGCACGCCGGCGAACAGCCCACGACGCGTTCTTCCGTGAACCCGCGGTTGCGGCATGACGGCTCCTTCCAGTGGCTGTCTCCGATGCGTCGAGACCTCGACCGGTTGCGATGGCCTGTGATGACGACACCGAAGTTTCCGTTGTGGTGTATGCGGTTTGTGGGCGAAGGTCCGGTGGTGCGCGGTCGTCAGGACAGTGGCCTGCTTCGCGGCGGGGGGACCAGCCACGTGGCCGGCTGCTGCCGTTTGCTGGCGCGGTGGCACTCGTCGGGATCGACCAGCTTCTCGTACAAGGCGGTGAACGCCGCCTCGGTGCGGCTGTCGGCATCGAGTTTGACCAGTACCGTGTGCACGTAGTTCTTCGCCGTCTTCTCCGAGATCTGCAGGGCGTTGGCGATGTCCCTGTTGGACAACCCTGCCGCGACCAGCGTCAGCACGCGCCTCTCCTGCTTGGTCAACCAGGGTTCGTAGTCACCACCGCCGTAGCGGGCGGTGACGACGGGAGGTGTCTCGGGCTGCATCCGGCTTCCGCCCCGTTCCTCCGCGAGCGTGAGTGCCGCCTGTTCCACGGATGCCAGAGCCTGTCGGACGCATTGCAAGGCGTACTTGACCATGTCGAGTGCGGGATCGGCCGGTTCCCGCTCCTGCTCCGGCGAGGGCGGAAGTCCTCGTGCCGACGGGATGGCAACTGCGTCGGAGCCTGTACTGGTCAATCTTCTTCTCCTCGGTCGTCACGGTGGTTCCGGTCTCTGCCGCGCAGGAGGTCACAGGTGGCCGGATGTCACACCTTCCTGCTCGGCCGGCGGCTTTCCGGCGGGTGGCGGACCCAGCACTTCGTCGAAGCTCTCCCGCAGGCAGGTCATGAAGACCTCGGGCTCGGTGACCGCGCCGGAGTCGAGCGCGATTCCCAGGCAGGCTTTGTCCTGATAGGACACGAGCGCGATGGAGGCTGCTCCGCACAACAGTGGCGCGTACGGCTGGATGGCGGTCACCTTGGCGCCGGCGAGGTAGATCGGCTTCTTGATACCGGCGAAGTTGCTCGCCAACAGGTCGTTGTCCCGGAACATCTGCGTGGCGATGTGCCCCACCCAGGACGGTGGCAGCGGGGTGATGGGGCGGGACAGCAGGCCGAGGGCGTGGAGCGTCGGGCCGTTGCGTATCGCGGCTACCCGATCGTTGATCAACCGTACCCGCTGCGTGGTCGACTGCTCACCGGTCGGCAGGACGAACCGGGAGCTGGCGAGGTGGTTCCCCCCGGCCACCGCTCCCGGCCGGCGCACGCTGATGGGCAGCAGGGCCGGAAGGGCTTCGGACACCATCCCGAATCGCCGGTGGTAGCGGTCGAACCCGCCTGCCAGGGCTGCCAGGTAGGCGTCGTTGAAGGTCCCGCCGGCAGCCTTGCCCGCCGCTCTCAACGCCTCGAAGGGAACTTCGAGCATGTCGAACCAGGCTCGCCGGCTGCGGCCGGCCAGCAGCGGTGACGGGGGGATCGACGGCAGCACGGTGGCACGCGCGAGCGCCGACAGGGTCGGGCGCAGGAGTGGCAGCAGTCGCAGGAGGTCGCGCGACCGGACGCGCACCGGCCTCCGATCACCAGGTCCTGCCGTGGATCGGGCGGCCCGGGTGACCGGGAGCCTGCGAACGCCACGCGCCAGTCCACCGGCCACCCGCACCAGCCGTCCGGCCAGGAGCAGCCCCCGGTTGGCCCGCGCGCGGCCCGGAGCCGCCGGCGGCGGCAATTCGGGGTGCGGTGGCACCTCTTGTGCGTCGGTGAGCAGGTGCACCAGCTGGGAGGCGCCGGTGCCGTCGGTGAGGCTGTGGTGGAGCTTGAGCAGGTAGGCAGCCTCGTGGTCGTTGACACCCTCCACCAGCACCGCCTCCCACAGGGGCCACCCTGCGGGAAAGGGGGTCATCGAGAACGCTTGGGCGAAGTCGAGGAGTTGGCGGTGCGAGCCCGGTGCGGGCAGTCGCACGCGGCGCAGGTGGTGCTGGACGTCGAAGTACGGGTCGTTGACCCAGAACGGGCGGCCTGCGCGCAGGGGCGGCTCGACCGGACGGCTGCGCAGCAGCGGTGCCACCCGGGCCACCCATTCGTGCTTGGCGACCAGCCGGTTCCAGTCGGGTGAGCGGTCCAGCAGGTGCAGGCCGACGAGGTTGACGTCCATCCCGGAGCTGGTGCTCCCCCGCCAGAACATGGTCTCCACCGCGTTCATCTCCCGTACCGCGCCCCACGTCCGGGAACCGGCCAAGTGCCGGAACGGATCAGCGCTCATACTTCGACCACCTCGCTTTCGCGTCGACGCTTCCAGGGGTGTCGGCGGCACGCGCCGGCGCAACCGGAGATCCCTTCCCGGACCGCCGCTATACGACGAGCATTACGCCGGCGCCGTTTCGGCTCGGGACCAATTACAAACATCGGGGCCCGACCGGTAAACCGCCGATGGGGTGTCCGAGCGCAACTCGGATGGAGCCCGGGGTGACACTCCGTCGCGCAGGAGGAAGAAGCCGGTACCATCGGGCCGCTTTCGTCGCGGGCGAAGGGCGGTCTGTGCCTCGATGGGGAGCGGATCGCGGTCGGATCCTTTCGAGCGCCACGATCGGTCTAGTGCGCGCGACCCATTCTCTTGTGGTCGTCGTGCATTGCACACTGGACCGGAGACAGCAGGCCGGATCCCGCTATCGAGTTCGGAAACAGCGGCCGAGCCGGCCCGCGCAATTCGACGTTCCCGAGTTCGCCCGGGCGGTTCGCGCCCGGGCGACGCCTGACGCGTTCCCTTGCACATCGACCAGCCGAGGAGTACCGGGCATGACCACCAGCAGGAGCACGGGCCGCAGTTCGCGCAAGCGCAGCGGCATCATCGGGTACCTGGGGAACATCGTCGACGACACCAAGGAGTACATCGACGACGTGCTCGACCGTGGCCACGACGTGGACCACGACGTGCGCAGCACGGCCCGCCGGGCGTTGCACGGCGACGACTCCGACGCCACCGAGGACATCACCGCTCTGCGGAGCGAGCTCGACGAACTGATCGAGCGCGTCGAGCAGTTGGCCGGCGCGCAGTCCGGATCGTCGAGCCCGGGCGCCAAGAAGAGTTCGTGACCCACCGGCAACCGATTCACGTGATCACACGGGACCAGGCGTGATTGCGAAAGAGCCGCTGCGGGACGGCCGGGTGCGGCGGATGCTGGTACGAGAATCGGACGGCAGCCTCCTCGACGTCGACGAACAGCGCGTCGTCGCCGTCGAGGAACTGCTCGACGACCTGAGAGCGGGCCGCCGCTTCCGGGTCCACCGGCGCAGCACCGGAACCGGGTGCACCGTCGAGGTCCTCGTCGACGTGCTGAACGCGGCCCTGTCCGGATCACCCGTCCACCACGACGGCCTCGCGAATCCGCTTTCGCTCCTGCGCCGGGCGTTCCGGCTCGACGAGCGGGGAGCCGACCGTGGGTGACGGTCGGTTGCACCTGATCGCCTCGACGCTGGCCAGGCTGGCCGCGAGCACCCTTGCCACCGGCACGAGCAGTGACGTCGTCCTGCGGCGCGGGCGACGGGCGCGGGCCGTTCGGGAAGCCTTCGAACGGCTGGGCCCGCTCTACATCAAGGTGGGGCAGATCCTCTCCACGCGGCCGGACTTCGTCTCCGCGGAGACCATCGAAGAACTCGGCAAGTTGCACGACCGGGTGCCGGCGGCGCCGTTCCGGGACTTCGAAACCGTCCTGGCCGACGAACTGGGCCGCGACTGGCACCGGCTCTTCCGCCACATCGACGTCGAGCACCCGCTCGGCTCGGCCTCCCTCGCCCAGGTCTACCGGGTGACGCTGGCCGACGGCCGCCGCGCGGCGCTGAAGGTGCAGCGCGGCGGCATCCGGCAAGTCGTGGCGACCGACACGGCCCTCCTGCGCAGGGCCGCCGCCCTGCTGGCCGCTGCACGACCGAAGTTCACCAGCGTCGTCGACGTGCACGCGATGCTCGACCTGATCTTCAAGGCGGTCGAGGACGAACTCGATTTCACCGTCGAAGCGCGCAACATGGACCGCGGGCGTGCGCAGGCAGCGGCGTTCGACCACCTCACCGTGCCGGAAGTGCTGTTGGCGACGCCTCGCGTGCTGGTGCAGAGCCTGGCCGCCGGCAGGTCCATCCGGGAGGTCCCGCCGGGCGCGTTCCCCGCCGACGAGCGCCTGGCGATCGCACACGACCTGCTCGCCTACATGTACCAGGGCTACTTCGTCGACCGGCTGTTCCACGCCGACCCGCACCCCGGCAACATCTTCGTCGAGCCGGGCCGGGGCGCGTCGCTGATCGACTGGGGCATGGTGTGCCGGCTCGACCGCCCGACGAGCCTCAAGCTGGCGCTCACCCTGATCAACATCGTGGAGAACGACGGCGACGGTGCCGCGAAGGCGTGGGTGGAGATGGGCACGCCGACGCAGTGGGCCGACATCAGCGGGTTCACCAGTGATGTGGCGGTGCTGGTGCCCAAGGCGGCGACCGCGTCGTTGGAAGAGCTGAACTTCGGCCTCACCCTGACCACCGTGCTGGGCCACTCCACCCGGCGCGGGATCAAGATCAGCCCGGTGATCCCCATGCTGGGCAAGTCGTTCGCGAACATGGAGGGCTCGATCCGGCACCTGGCGCCCGAGCTGTCCGCCGCCGAGGTGCTGCGCGCCGAGCTGGCCGACATCATGGTCGACCTCGCCGCCGAGACGCTGTCGGAGTCGTTCCTCGCCCGCGGCGTGGTGGAACTCCTGCTGACCGCCAACGGCAGCTACACCCAGGCACGGGGCATTCTGCGGGACCTGTCGAACAGGAAGTTGCAGATCCCGATCGACTCCCTCAACGCGGCACCGAGTCGGCCGACGGCGGCGAAGGTGTTCTACGGGGCCGCCGCGGTCGGCGGCGTGCTGCTGTGGCGCAAGCACCGCGGCGGCTGACGGCGACCGGTTCAGGACCGGCGCATCAGCTTGATGACGGCCTGCGTGCGGTCGCCCACGCCCAGCTTGTAGAAGATGGAGTGCAGGTGATTCTTCACGGTGCGTTCGGAGATCTCCATCTGCCGCGCAATCTGGCGATTGGACAAACCTTCCACCAGTAGTTCGGCGACGCGCCGCTCGCGGCCGGTGAGGTTCCGACCCCCCACGTCGTCCACGGTGTCCGGCGACTTCGCCGCCCCGCACCGGTCCACCTTCTCGGCATGGGCGAGCAACGCCTGGGCGATGGCCTGGTGGATGCGCGCCAAGCGGATGAGACCTGAAACAGTGAATACCCCGTCGACACCGGAATCGCGCTCCTGCGGACTCACCCCGGACACCTCCGCGACGCCAAACGAACCGCGCTCGACTTGCCGCGGCTGATCCGACGACCCGAGCATACCGGGCGAGGCAGCGACCATTCAGGCTGTTTCGGATCCGACGACTTCCAGCCGAATGCACATGCCGGTGCCCGTCAATCACTCTGAGTCAAGGCCGGTCGACCCCGTTCGAGCAATGTCGCGGACCGGACCGCCCGACAGGATGAAGAAGTGAACTGCCGCTCCCGCCGCGTTTGTCGGGGCTCACCCCGCGACGATGCGGACTGCGGGCGTGCCCCGGTAGATGCACCTGCCGTCGACCCAGAGCCGTGCCTGCGCGACCACGACCGGGCCGCGCTCGTCCCGGCGGATCTCCAGCACGTCGGCTTCCACGGTCACCAATTCGTCGGTGGGCAGTACCTGTCCCCGGTAACTCCACTCGAACGGGTGCCCCAGCGCCACCGGTTCGAAACGGGGGTCGACCATCCCGGCGGTGAGTCCGCATTCGACGGCGTACCACCGCACGAGCTGGACCATCGACTCAAGCCCCAGGGAACCCGGTTGCACGGGGTCCTGGAAGAAGTGCGCCTTGAAGTACCACTCCCCGGCGTCCACGCGCTTCTCACCCCTCACCCGGCCCAACCCGGCCGGCCCGCCGGTCGGCCAGTAGCCGGTGATCCGGTCGAGCGCGAGCAGCAGGTCGACCGACAGCCGGGGGCCGGCCGAGCCGGCCGGCCCCCGGAGATCGCACACTTCCTGCGCGGGTCCGGCGATCGCAGCGCGTTCGGCCTCCGTGGCAGGAAGGCCGGTCTGGAGGGCGAAGGCGTCGGGAGGGAAGAAGCCGAACACCGTGGACATCGTCAGCACCGGCACGTCGCCCAGCCGGCAGGCGACCTCGAACCGTTGGATGGTGACCTCACCGCTGGTGGACGACTCGGTCGTCTCGACCCGGGTGCGCAGTACACCCGCGCCCGCCCGCACCACCCCCCGCACGGTGGCGGAGCCGTCGAGATTGCGGAAGCGGCGAACCGGGTCGAACCCGCCGACGTGCGCGGCGAGCCAGCCGCACGGTTGGAGCACCGTCTCCAGCATCACCGCGAACGGCATCACCGCGTTGTCGTCGTCCTGGTCGAAGAACCACGCTCGGTCCGGAACGTCGTACTCCACCTCCACGGCGCCGCCGGCCTGCGTGCCGCGTGGCGGCCCGCCGGTCTCGGCGATCCTGCTCATGAAGTGGTAGGGCGGGCCGGGACAGCGCGGGGCGATCCAGTCCGCGTCGTCCAACGCGGCGGCGGCCGGCCCCATCGCCTCGCTGGGCCGCCCCCAGGCACAGGCCAACAGCGCGGGGTAGTCGAGCCGCAGACCGTCCACCCGGGCGGCCGGTCGGTCGTCGCGGTGCCCGGCCAGGCCGCCCAGCACGGCGGGTGGTCCGGCCGGTGCGACCCGGCGTGGGATCGCCGGTTGCGAGCGCCACTGGTCCAGCGGCCAGTCCGGCACCAAGCGCACGGCCATCTCCCGGGCGTGCAGCGCGCCGACCCCGTCCACCGAGCACCGCACGTCGGCGACCACGGTGGGGCGACCCCGCAGCGAGAGCTCGCGCACGAACACCTCGTAGACGAGGTGGCGGTTGCGGGGGGTGACCTGCGTGCGGCAGGTGAGCCGGACCGGGCGCTCCGGTACGGGTTCGAACCGCCACCCGTCCCGCTCCACCGTGCAGCCGGAGGCCGCCAGGTAGAAGGACAGGGCCTGCGCACAGCCTTGCAGCATGAGCGATCCCGGCATGCAGGGGTCGCCCTCGAAGTGCCCGGCGAAGAACCACTCGTCGCCGGTCAGGGCGCTCTCGGCGCGCAGGTAGCCCCGGCCCCACGGCCCTCCCCCGAACTCCAGCCGGGTCACCTCGTCCAGCACCAGCAGTTCACCGCCCGCGATGCGCGGGGTGCGCAGGTGCGCCCGCGTCCGCCGCCACGGCGAGCCGAAGCAGTCGGAGGGGCTGCCGGCCGCCAGCGCCCGCACCTCCCGGGGCCCGAAGGCGGACCGCTCGGCAGTGCACAGCGGCGGGTCGACCGGTCCCGGTCGCGGGGGTGCGGAGCCCGGCCGCCACGTCACCCCCTCGGCGCCGGCGAGGTCTGCTTCGGTGAAGAACCCTGCTCGGGCGTCGCGCACGGTCAGACGCGGTTGCCCGGCCACCCGGCACTCTGCGCGGAAGGCGACCACCAGCAGTCCGCTGTGCTCGGCGAACGACTCGACCGTGGTCTCGAACTCGACCGTGTCGCCGACCTTGGGCGGGCTGCCGTGGTAGGTGAGCTCGCAACCCAGCGCGCGGTAGACCCGGTCACCGCCGGTGGTCAGGTCCACGCCGAGCCAGCTCAACAGGAGGATGTTGCCCTGGCCCAGTTCCGGCAGCAGCGCGGGTGCCAGCCGGCCGGTGGGGTCGACGTACCAGTCGTCGGCGCGGAGGTCGGTCTCGGTCCTGATCGTGCCGCGGCCCATCGAGGCGGGTTCGGCGTCGAGCGCCACCACGCGGTCGACCAGCAGCACCGGCGATCCGGGCAGTCGTGTCTGCCTGCGGAAGCCGTGCTGGTCCGCGAACAGGGGTCCGAACAGCTCGCCGACCCGACCGTCCGCGTGCTGTTCGAGTTGGGCGCGGTCGAAGACGGGTTTCCTCGACGACCACCACGGGCTCGCCGCCGGTGGGCTGTCGGACGGCGAAGTGGTGTCGCCCGTCGGCGTGCCGGTGCCCCCGCCTCCGCGCAGCACCGCGTCGACTCGCGCACGCAGGTCGAGGAATCGCCGGTGCACGGCCCCCTCGCGTTCGACGAACTCCTGGTGCAAGCGCGCCACCTGCACGTGGTGCGCGACCGGGAGCGCAGGTGCCGCGTCCATGGCCGACCGGTCCGAGAGGTGCTCCAGCAGTGCCGCCACGTCCATCCGCACGCCTGCGGCGAGCAGTTCCGCGATCACGCCGACCAGGTGGTGGACATCCCCGCGGCCAGGCACGTCGAGTGCGACCGCCAGGTGCTCGCGGCCTTCGAGCACCTGGTCGACCCACCGGGAGCACACCCCTCGCGGCCCGTGCTCCACGAACACCCTCACCCCGTCCTGCCACGCGCGCTCCACGGTCCCGGCGAAGTCCGCCGTGCCGACCAGCTGCGCGGTGAGCGCGTCCGAGACGTTCTCCGGCGTCGGCAGGTACCAGCCGGTGGTCGCGCACGAGTAGAAGCGGGTGTCCCCGACCTCGTTCGTGGGCTGGTGGTAGAGGGCGCGGAACCGGTCGCGGACCCAGGCCAGCTCGGGCACGTGCGCGACGACCGGGTAGTCGATCTCCCAGGCGCGGTCGACGCCCAGCCGGTCGACCACCCGCGCACAGCCGCCCGGATCACCGCCGATGACGCACGACTGCGGGGCGTTGAGCAGCATCAGGTGGACGCCGCGCTCCCCCGCCACAGCGGACCGGACCTGCTCGGGCGCAGCGTGCACCAGGTGGCACGCCCATCCCCGACCGGGCGCACCGGTCCGCTGCCGGCCCTCCCGCAACGCCTCGAAACCGCCCACGACACCCGAGGTGTAGAGCCAGGACTCGCGTACCTGCCGGACGACCTCGCCCGGGTCCCGCCACACCCGCATGACGGCCATCGCGACCATCTCGCCGGAGGAGTAGCCGATCACCGCGTCCGGCCGGATGCCCAGCACCGTCCCGGTCACCTCACGGTGCACCCCCGCCAGCGTCCCGGCGCCCCAGATCTGCCGCAGTGCCGCGGGCATCGGGTCGTCGCCGGACTCGGCCGCCGGCGTCAGCAGGCCGCGGACGGGGCCGAACACGCGCTCGACGTCGGCCACCGGTCCGGGCAGGGCGGTGAGCAGCTCCGCACCCATGCCCGGGTAGGCCGCCGCGCCGTTCCCGAAGACGAAAGCCACTTCCCCCGCCAGCGGGCCGTGCCGGTAGACCGCGGTGCGCGGCTTCGGCCCGGTGCCCGCCAACCACCGGCACGCGGCTGCCTCGACCTCGTGCAGCGGCCGGCCTTCGGTGGACCACACGACCAGCCGGGCGGGCCCGAGGTCGGACGGTCGCCCCGCCTGCACCGACGCCACGACTCCGGCCCGGTCCGCTCCCGAGAAGACCCGCAGCGCCCAGGGGGCTCCGGCGACCCACGGTACCGCGTCGGCGGTGCGCAACCGGACAGAGCGCGCCCCGGTGTCCACCTCGGCGGTCCACCCGCCGGGCCACGGGCGGGCGGGCGCGTTCGCCTCCGGCACCGTCCGGTGGCGCACCGCCAACGCGGCGCACGCCACCGCGAACAGCCCCGTCACCGGCACGCCCGTGCAGGCGGCGGGGTCGAACCTGCGCGGTTCCCGGTCGTCGCCCGCTCCCACCGCCAGGTCCGCCGGGCCGTCCAGGTCCGCGAGGAGCGCGGAGACGACCTCACCGTTGCGGCGGGCGTCGGCGAGGCGCTTGAGCACCACCACCACGGCGATTTCCGGTACGCCGGGACCGGGGGCCGCGAGTTCGACGGCCAGCGCGGTGTCGACCGCGCGGGAGGCGACTGCGCCGGCGGCCACGTCCAGCGGGGTCGAGTGCGGGGGGACGGGGAGCACGGTGGCGGAACAGCCCAGGCGGGCCAGCGGTTCCCCGGCCCGGTCCGCCGCGCCGGCCACGGCGATGCCGCGCGCGGGCAGGAGCGCGGTCCTCGCCGCCTCGTCGAGCGCGGCGGACACCGGTTCGACGACCACCCCGCGCGCACCGGTGGCCGGCCACGCCGCCCCGTCGAGCAGGGCACGCCACAGATCGGCGGTGGTCGCACCGTCAGCGGCCGCGACCACGACCGCGACCACGCCTACCGGCTCGTGATCCTCCACGTCCTCACCTCTCCTGCCGGTCGACGGGCACGTCGGGCCGGCGCACCAACACGATGTCGGTCAACTCCGCCACCACACCACCGCCGTCCTGGATCCTGAGGTCGCACCGCAGGGTGTCGTGCTCGATCCGCCCGATTCGCACGACGACGTCGGCCGGCGCGGTGAGCAGCCCCGCGCGGCCGACCGCGAACCGCCCGACCGACATGGGCAGCCAGCCGCCGCCCAGCCGATGTGCCGCCCAGAACCCGGCGAGTTGCAGCGCTCCGTCCACCGCTGCGGGATCGGTGTGCCGGCTGCCTGCCGGCCAGCCCATCGCGCGCAGGCCGACGACGACGCCGGTGGCCGTGTCCTCGCCGAGGACCACCTGCTCCTTCAACATCTGGAACGCCGGCCCGTGGAACAGCTGGACACCGTCGTAGAGCCTGTCCGGACCGAACGGCTCACCGCTCGGCAGAGGCCACGGCGAGGGATCGGAAGCTCCGACCGGGGACGCCGTCGCGCGGTAGTGGATCGTCCCGGCGTTCCCGACCAACTCCAGGTCCCACCCGGCTTCGGCGTGCTCCGCCCGCTGCCTGCCGCGCACGCTCAACCGGTGTCCGGTGGTGGCGAGGTCGGGCAGCAGGACTTTGTGGAGGACCTTGACGTCGTCGAGTACCACGGTGTCCGCGCCCGGCGACAAGGCGACCGCCGCGCCCTGCAACCACTCCAGCACGAGCGCCATCGGCAGCACGGGGCTGCCCGCGACGGCGTGGTCGACCAGGTGGCCGTGCGATTTTGCGCTGAGCAGCACCTCGGCGGCGAGCGTGCGCTCGACGCCGTGCGGCGCCCCGCCACCCGGCGCTCCCACGACCACCCGCACGTCCGACGAGTCGGCGGACAGGTCGGCGACGAACGCACGTGCTCCTGCTGCCGGATCGATCAGGGGTACGCCCCGGCGGTCGAACTCGCGGGCCAGCTCGGGCGCGACCATGCCGCCGCGCCACGGCCCCCAGGCGATCGACCGCACCCGGCAGTGCGGGCGGGCGGCCCGCTCGACGGAAGCGACGTGCGCGAGCACCTCGTTGGCCATCGCGTAGTCGCACTGCCCGAGGTTGCCGTGCACGGCGGCCACCGACGAGAACACGCAGATCAGTTCCAGCGGATCGGTCGCGGTCGCCGCGAGCAGGCCGCGCAGCCCCTCGACCTTGGTGTCGAACACCCGGTCGAACTGCACGTCGGTCTTGTCCTCCAGCCGCCGGTCGGCGAGCACCCCGGCGGCGTGCACGATCCCGGTGACAGGTCCCCAGTCCGCGCGCACGTCGGCGAGTCGCGCGTCCAGGGCGGTCGCGTCGCGGACGTCCACGCAGACGTACTGCACCGTCGAGCCGTGGCCGCGCAACTCGTCCAGGGTCCGGTTCAGCTCACGGCCGGCCAGCACCCGGGCGGCCAGAGCGGCTGTCTCGGCGGGGGTGGGCAGGTGCCCGGTCCGGTCGCGTTCGCGCTCGGCCAACGCCCTGGTCAGCGACCGCACATCCCCGTGGGCGCGCAGCGCCTCGGGTTCTCCGGTCAGCGGGGTGCGTCCGAGGAGCACCAGTCGCGGCCGGTGCCGCGCGGCCAGCGCGGCCAGCGCACACGCGGTGATGCCCCGCGCCCCGCCGCTGACCACCAGTACCGAATCCG
Organism: Actinosynnema sp. NPDC050436; assembly: GCF_040655415.1. Classification (NCBI taxonomy): domain Bacteria; kingdom Bacillati; phylum Actinomycetota; class Actinomycetes; order Pseudonocardiales; family Pseudonocardiaceae; genus Actinosynnema; species Actinosynnema sp. NPDC050436. The sequence goes on from NZ_JBFAJV010000024.1 coordinate 27,180, forward strand.
GGCGGATGAGGTCGTCGTGCTCGTCGGTCAACGGCGCGGGTACCAGGACGGGCGTGGTGCGTGCCCCGTCGGCGCGCAGACCGGCCTCGGGGGCCGTTCCGCCGGTCAACAACTCCTCGGCCAGGGCGTGGGCGAGAGCTGCGGCGTCGCGGTCACCGCGTTCGCAGTCGATCGCCTTCACCGAGGCCCGGGGCCACTCGACGGCCGCGGTGCGCGCCAGGGCGGCGATCCCGCCCAGCCAGGCCCGCTCCCGATGCGCGCCGCGCTGCCCGAAGTCGCCTCCGGTGTCCTGCACGGTGACCAGGAGCCCTCCGTCGCGGGCGAAGCGCGCGGCGAGGTCGCGGGTGAGCCGGAACGCCTCGCGCTGAACGGCGAACGCGTCGTCGGGCGAGTCGACGTGCCGGAGGCCGCCGAGGAACACCACCGCGCGGGCGTCGGCGGGCACCTCGGTCACGGCCTCGGCGGGCACGCCGCAGGCGGCGAGCCGGGCCGCGAGCGCTTCGGCCAAGCCGGACTCCGCAGGTGTGATCAGAACGGGCCCGTCGGACAGGCCGGCCATGCGCAGGCCGGGTGCGGGCGCGGGGACGGTGCGCAGTGCCAGCCGCGCCGCCGGCGGCGGTTCGGGATCGAGCGGTCCGGGCGTGCGGGCCCCGGGTATCGGGGCCGGCACGGGCGCGACGGCGCCGAAGAGGTCCGCGATCTCGCGCAGCGTCCGCGTCTTGCCCAGCCGGGCGGCGTCGACGTCGGCCAACGCCGGCACCCGGTCGCGCAGCGCCGAGAGCACCTCGACCCGTTTGATCGAGTCGACACCGAGGTCGGCCTCCAGGTCCATGTCGCCGGAGAGCATCTCCTCCGGGAAGCCCGTGCGTTCCGCGACCACCGACAGCAGCACTTCCTCCAGGTTCGGCGGGGTCTCCACCGGTGCGGGGCCGGGCGGTGCCGGGGGTCCTTCCCGTTCGACGGGGGGCGGGGGTGGTGCGGCGAGCGGTTCGGGAGCGGGTGGCGGCTCGGTGGGGAGCACCATCCGCGCGACAGGCGCGGGGGCAGGCGTGATCGCGGACCGGGTCGTCGGGGGCTCGACCTGGTCCGACCCGGGGGTGCGGTGTCCGTCGCCGTCCAGCGCGGCGGCCATGGACGTGAGCGCCACCTCGGTCAGCTTCAGGAAGGCGGTGTGGTTGTCCGCCATCGCCCGCTGGTAGGCGGCGTGGGCGAGTGCCGTCTCGCGTTGCGATTCGTGCAATGCCCGCCACCTGTCGCCGTTGAGCGGGACGGTCGCGGGCGGCGGAGGGGGCGACGGCGGTGGCACGGTGCTCGGCGCTGCGGCCGGCAGCGGTGCGGACACCGCCGGTGCGGCGGGCAGCCGGGTCGGGGCCGGCAGGGCCGGAGCGTGCGGTACGCCCGAGGCGACGAGCCCGCCCTGTACCGGCGGTTCCGGTGCAGGCGTGGGCGGTGTCGCCGACCTGCTCTCGGTGGAGCGGGGCTCGCGGTAGTTGGCACCGAGGATCGGCACCGTGGCCCGCCTGCCGGCGGGCTTGTCGTGGTGTCCGGTCCCGATCCGGTCGTAGGACTCCCAGAGTGCCGCGAAGTCCAGCGGGACGCCGGCCACGGCCAGCCTGCCCAGGACCTCGAACAGCCCCGCGATGCCGTCGCCGCGACGGGGTTCGGTGCTCGCCGCCGCGTGCGGCCGGTCGCCGAGGGTGGCGGTGACCAGACCTGTCAGCGCAGAGCCGGCACCGACCTCGATGAAGGTTCGGGCTCCGCGCCGGTACAGCTCCTCGACCTGGTCGGCGAACCGGACGCGGGCGCCGACCTGGGCGGCGAGGGCGTGCCGGATCTCGTCCGGGTCATCCGGGTACGCTGCGGCGTCCCGGTTGCCCACGACCGGAATCCCCGGCGGGCGCACCGGCACGGCGCGCAGGAAGTCGAGCAGGGGTGCGCCGGCGTCCGCCACCAGCGGCGTGTGGAAGGCGTGCGACACCGGCAGCCGGCGCACGCGCACACCACGCTCGTCGAGCCAGCGCCGGAAACCGTCGACGCGGTCCGCGAGACCGGAGAACACGACCTGTTCCGGACCGTTGTCGTTGGCCAGCCACAACCCGTCCGCGCCGAACTCGGCCAGCAGGTCCTCGCCCTGGTCCACCCCGACGGCGACGGCGCACATCGCGCCGGGTGCGGCGCGGACCGCGCCCATCAGCTCGCCGCGCTTGCGCGCCAGGCGGACGAGGTCCGGTGCGTCGAACACGCCTGCCGCGTGCAGGGCCACCAGTTCACCGAGGCTGTGCCCGGCGACCAGGTCGGGCCGGACGCCCACCGACCGCAGCACCTCCAGCAGCGCCAGGCTGTGCACCGCCAGGGCCGGCTGTGCCCACTCCGTGGCGGTCAGCAGCGCGAGCTGCGCGGTCCGCTCGTCGTCGGTGAAGACCGGTACCGGGTGCGCGACCTCGTGCAGCATCCGCGCGTCCGCGTCGATCGAAGCCGCCGCGTCCCAGACCGCCAACGCCTGCGGCAGGTGCACCGCGACGTCGCCGCCCATGCCCGGGTACTGGCCGCCCTGCCCGGGGAAGAGCAGGCACAGCGCGCCGGGCGCGGCGTCGCCCACCGCGTAGTGGGCACCGCCCGGGGTGGCGAAGGGCTTGTCCGGGCGGCTCCCGACCAACCGGCGGATCTCGGTCGCCTGGTGCACGAGATCGTCGCCGTCCCGGGCCACGAGGGCCAGCCGGTGTCGGTCGCCGGCCCGGAACTCCTGCTGAGCGCACCTCGCCACGGCGGTGAGATCCGCCTTCCCCGACGCCAGTTCGTCGAGTCGGGCCAGCAGGTCGTCCGATGTCGCGGCGCTCAGCGTCACCAGCTCGGCGGGCAGCGCGCGGAACCGGGGAGCGCGGTGCGCCGCGGAGTCGGGGCCGGGCACGTACTCCTCGACCGTCAGGTGGAAGTTGCTGCCCCCGAAACCGAAACTGGACACCGCTGCCCGCCGGGGGTGGCTGCCACCGCGCACCCAGGGCCGGGCCGTCGTGTTGAGGTACAGGGAGCTGCTCTCCAGCAACAGGTCCGGGTTGGGCCGTTCCACCTTCGCGGTGGGCGCGAGGACGCCCTGGTTGAGCGCGAGCAGCGCCTTGAGCAGGCCGACCGCGCCCGCGGCGCACTTGAGGTGGCCCAACTGGGACTTGACCGACCCCAGTGCGGTGCGCGGTGCGCCGCCGGTCCCGAACACCTCACGCAGAGCCGCGACTTCGGCTGCGTCGCCGGCCTTGGTCCCCGTGCCGTGCGCCTCGACCAGTTCCACCGTGTCCGGTCCGTAGCCGGCCACCTCGTAGGCGCGTCGCAACGCCCGCTGCTGCCCCTGCGGCACGGGGGTGTAGACGGCCGCGCCCTTGCCGTCCGACGAGCTGCCCACGCCCTTGATCACCCCGTAGACGCGGTCGCCGTCGCGTTCGGCGTCCGCCAGCCGCTTGAGGGCGAAGAACACCAGTCCCTCACCGAGGACGGTGCCGTCGGCGCGGTCGGAGAACGGGCGGCAGTCCCCCGACGGCGACATGGCGGGTGTCTTGGAGAAGCACATGTACATCAGGATGTCGTTGGAGGTGTCGGCACCTCCGGTGATCACGACGTCGGCCTTGCCGAGCGCCAGTTGGTCGACCGCCGTGGAGATCGCGGCCAGCGAGCTGGCACAGGCCGCGTCGGTGATGTAGTTGGTCCCGTGGAAGTCGAACCTGTTGGCGATCCTGCCCGCCACGACGTTGCCGAGCAGGCCGGGGAAGCTCTCCTCCTGCCACTCGGGGTAGTGGCCCGCGATCCGGTCGCAGATCCGCTCCGCCTCCGGTTCGGTGATCCCGCTCGCCCGCAGGGCCTTGAGCCACACGGGGCGCTGGAGCCGGGCGGCCATGGTCCAGAGCAGCTCGACCGCCGACGTGCCTAGGACGACGCCGATCCGCTCGCGGTCGGGGGGTGTCCGATCGCCGAACGCGTCGGCGAGCAGTCGTTCCACGACCACCAGCGAGAGCAACTGGGTGGTGTCGGTCGCCGGCAGCGCTTTGGGCGGGATCCCGAACGCGAGCGTGTCGAACTCGGTCGGCCGCAGGAAAGCGCCCCGACGACCGTAGGTCTTGTCCGCAGCGGACGGATCGGGGTCGTAGTAGTCGTCCACCGACCAGTGCGTCGTTGGGACGTCGCCGATCAGGTCCCGCCCGGTCAGCACGGACCGCCAGAAGTCCTCGATGTCGTCGCAACCCGGCAGCAGGGCACCGACGCCGACCACCGCGATGGGCACCTGGCGCGGATGGGGGGTTTCGCTCGTCATGTCCACCTCAGACTCCGTGCTTCTCGGCGGTCAGCCGGCGCGGCGTGAACGAGAAAGCCCGCGCCGGCACCGGAAGGGCGTGGCTGCGCAACTGCTGCGCCCGGGTGACGACCGAGGCGCCTTCCATGAGGTTCAGCGCGATCTCCCCCACCGAGCGGTTGTCGACCGGGGCGAGGTGGCTGCCGGCGGCCCACCGGTTGAACGCGCCCATGGCCGGGCCGCACCACACCTGGTAGTCGGCGCGGCGCGTGCGTTCCCCGTCGATCGCCCAGCGGCTGGACCTGCCCAGGTACCAGCGGAACAGCAGTGCCATCCGGTGCTTCGGCTCGGCCTGCGCGTGGACCAGCTCGCTCGGATCGGTCGCCTGCCAGAACCGGGTCGTCTCCTCCCAGACCTCCTCCAGCGAGGCGTGCAGCACCTGCCGTTCGAGCTTGTCGCGGACTGCGCCCGGGATGTCCTCCACGGAGGGGTGGTCCACGTAGAGCTGGTACAGCTTGGCGGCCCTGACCGCGTACATGGTGCCGCGGCACAGCACCTGGACCTTGCCGCCGAACTCGAACAGGTCGGCGGCCGGCGCCATCACCACGTCGGCGAGGTCCGCGGCGGCGAGCATCTTCTTGGCCTCGGCGGAAAGCCCGGACTCCACGGCGGCCTGGTTGACCGACCCGGTCAGCACGTAGGCCGCGCCGAGCGCGAACGCCGCCGCGACACCGGCCGGCGTGCCCAGGCCGCCGGCGGCACCGACCCGGATCGGTTCCCGGTAGCCGAACCGGCGCACCACCTCGTCGCGCAACGCCGTGATCGTGGGCAGCAGGGCGACCAGGGGTCGGTTGTCGGTGTGGCCGCCGCTGTCTCCCTCGACGGTGATGTCCTCGGCCAGCGGGATGCCGGCCGCCAACTCGGCTTCCTCGCGCGTCAACCGGCCGTCGTCCACCAGCTCCCGCAGCAGCGCGGCAGGGGCGGGGGACATGAACCGCTCGGCGACGACCGGGTGGGAGACCTTCGGGAACAGCCGCACGCGGCGGCTCACCCCGTGCGGCCCGCGCCGCAGGCCGGTCGCCGCGCACCGCACCACGGCAGCGCTCGGTTCGGTGAAGGCGGACACCGACACGCACCGGACGCCCCGGCGCAGCAGGAGTTCGACGATGCGGTCCTCGGTCGCCGGCTCCTGGGGCGAGCGGATGAGGTTCACGCCCCACGGCGCGTGTTCGCCCGGGTCCACGGTCAGCTCGTCCAGGGCCCGGTCGACGGCGCTGACGGACAGCCCCGCCGCGCCGAAGAAGCCCAGCAGGCCCACCCGCGCCGCCGCCGCGACCATGCCGGTGGTGGCGATGCCGTTGGCCATCTCCCCCACCACGTAGGGAAACCGCACGCCGTGCACTTGGCCGAACGAGCGGTCCCCGAGCCACTCCGGGTAGAGCGGGGGCAACGTGCCGACGAGGCCGGCGGGCGGCAGGTCGGTGTCGCCGTCGAACGCCACACCGATCCGCTCCCCGTCCACGACGAGGTGCACCCGCTCCCGGACCCGTCGAGCGGCCGCGAGGAGCGCCGCCTCCTCGGACACGGCGTGTCCCGTTCCGCGCGGGTGATCGGAGTCCTCGTGCTCGTGCGCCAGCGCCCGGACATCGGGACCGACTGCCATCAGCCCTCACCACCTCTCCGTGACCCGACGCCGCCCGGTGCGGTGGTCACCGGTCTGAAGTCTGCGTGGGACGGGGTGGCGGACGACAGCCGTCTCCTGGTGCCGGCCCGAAGGTGTGACGCGGTCGAGGTGCGGTCGGGCCTCCCCCGGCAGACCAGCGCGAACACCGCGCAGGACGACCGCGCCGGTCGGATGGTCCGGTCTGTCCGACCGGGGTCCTGCGCCCCATTGTCCTCGGCTCAGCAGGGAGTGGTGCCGTGGCGCGGGCACCCGTCGACCGGGTCGACCACGCGGGGTGCAGGCGGCCGGCCCGTCCTGGACGGGATCAGCCGCCGACCACCGGGAGCGCCAGTCCACACGTGACCGGCCGCGCACGAGGGGCATCGAGTGCGTTGAGGACGTGCCCGAGGGCTGCGGAGTCGAAGGAGATGCCGAGGTGTTCGGACGCCTGCAACGGACCGCACAGGCCCTGGAGGGTGATGTTGTCCACCTCGGGACCGTCGAGGAAAGCGGAGGTGTAAGGAGTGACGACCTCGTCGTAGCGGGTGGCGATCACCGTGTAGTGCACGCCCGGCACGGTGTCACCGCCCGCGTTGAGCTCGCGCAGGAAGTCCGACCCGGCCACCTGGTCCACGACCGACTCGCCGACGGCGGCGGCGAGCAGGTCGGGCACACCGGGCAGCCGGGCCAGGCCGATCACGGTCGTGCCGTGGTTGGGCGGCGCGAGGCCCACGAGGTGGTGCACTTTGGCGGCACCGCCGAGGAACTTCAGGTAGTGGCGGGGCATCAGTGCGCCCTGGCTGTGCCCGACGAGGTCGACCTCCGGCGCGCGGGTGCGGGCCAGCACCTCGTCGACGAAGGCGGCGAGTTCGACCGCGGAGGCCGCAACGGGCGCGACGCCGCCGGCGAGGCGGGATCCGGGAAGGCCGACGACGCGTCCGGGCCGCTGGCCGTAGTTGAACGCGAAGACGCAGTAGCCGGCTTCGGCCAGCAACGGCGACAGGGCGAACCAGTTGTAGGTCATGTTCTCGACGGTGCCGTGCACCAGCACCACCGGTCGCGGGTGCTCGGCCGACGGTCGGCACGAGAAGTCGTTCGCCCCGGCGGGCGGGGTGTCCGGGCGCAGAGCGGCGTTGGCCAACGCCGCCGCGCCCGAACCGATCGCGGCCGCAGCACTCCCCGGGGTCGCCGACAGCAGGGAAATCAGGGCCAGAAGCGCCAAGGACCGCCACACGCCGCAAGACCCTTTCCTGGACAGCCGATCGCCACGTCACGTTAGTGGTTCAGAGGCGGATCCGGGTCGTCGGCGGCCTCACACGATCGAGTGATCGAGGCGAGGGTCGAGGGGCGGCGACACCGCGAGTCTGGGCATTTTCCGGGCTTCCGGTCGGTGGTCCTCTCGTCACGTGCACCGGGACCCGGGACTCGTGGAGGTGTCATGCGCCGACCGGCGGGGGCAGTGTCCCCTCTGCGATGAGGTGGGCGATGAAGCGGCAGAAGTGGTCGTGGTCCAGTGGCGGCGGGTTCAGGCCGGTTCGGGTGAGGACGTCCCACGTCCGGTCGGAGCGGATGTCCGGTGTGTGGCCGTTGGTCAACGCGGGTTTGGCGACGTCGGTGAGGATGGCCAGTCGGGACACGCCGGGGTCGTCCGCCCGTGCTGCGACGTGACGCCACCACAGGTCGGTGGAGACGGTGGGCAGGCGGTACCCGAGAGTGCGCAGCGCGTCGAAGATGTGGCTGAACGGCACCGGCGTGGGGCGGACGTGGTGGTAGGTGTGGCCGGTGTTCTCCCGGGAGCGGAGCGCCGCCATCCCACGGGCGATGGTGTCGACGGTGTCGAGCGGGAACCAGGACGTGGTGTCCGGGGCCACGCCGAGTACGACCACGGCCTGGGCCAGCACGGCGAGGGTGTCCGCCTCGACCATCGTGCGACCGGTCCGCGAGTGGGCGGTGATGAGCCCGGGCCGGTGGACGGTGAGGGGGAGGCCCTGCGCCGCTGCGGCCCGCAGTTCGGCCTCCGCGGTGATCTTGCTCAGGGCGTAGCCCCAGGAGTCGGCCATGGGGGGATCCGGGGTCACCGCCTCGTCCACCTCGGACAACCCCGTGCGACGTGCGTGCAGGAAGACCCCGACCGAGGACACGAAGTGGAAGTGCACGGGGTCGCCGCCGAGTCCGGCGCGGCGCTCGGCCAGGTCGAGGAGGAGCAGCGTCCCCTCGACGTTGGGGCGGACGAGTTGGTCGTAGGGAGCCGACATGTTGATCGACGCGGCGCAGTGGACGATGTCGGTCACGGACGAGGCGAGTTCGTCCCGGGTGCCGGGGGCCAGGCCGAGGTCGGACCGCGTGATGTCCCCGACGACGGGTACCGCCCGCCGTATCGACTCCTCCGTTGCGTCCGCAGCGGACAAGCGTGCGTGGAGACGGCGGGCCGCCGTCGTCCGGTCGGGTGCGCGGACCAGGCAGTAGACGGGGGTGTCCTCCTCCTTCAGCAGCTCCGCGCAGAGCTGGCCGCCGAGGAAGCCGGTGGCACCGGTGAGGAGTGTCGCCATGGTGTCCTCCGGTCCTCAGGCGGTCGGGTGTGCCGAGGAGTGCCCCAGCCGGGTGAGGATGCGCTGGGTCAGGGCCGTGAGGTCGGCCGCGCCGAGGACTTCGAGCACGGGCACCTCGCAGCCGAACCGACGGCGGATCCGGGTGGAGATCTCCGCTCCCATCAACGAGTCGACGCCCATCTGGTCCGGCCGCCGGTCGTGGTCGACCTGGTCGGCGGGCAACTGGAGGACGTGGCCGAAGACTTCCGCGACCGCCGACCGGGCGGCGAGGACGACGTGCTCGGGAGAGGCTTGTGCGAGGTCGGCGAGCAGGCTGTCGTCGGTGTCGGAGTCCTCGTGCGAGGAGAGCAGTTCCCGGGTGCGGGGAGCCGACAGCGCGACCATGAACCGGTGGGCCGCACCCCAGTCGAAGTGCCCGACTGCGACGACCTCCGGATCCGGGCTGCCCAGCAGGTGGTCCAGGACCGACAGCGCCTGCGCGCCGGGCATCAGGCCGATGCCGGCGGCGGAGATCTCGCGCTCCATCCCGGTGCGCTGGACGTAGCCGGCGTCGGCGATGGCACCCCACTGGACGGCGAGCCCGGGAAGCCCGCTGCGGCGCCGTGCGCGGACCATCGCCTCCATAGCGGAATTCGCCCCTGTGTAGGCGGACTGGAGCAGGTTGCCCATCAAGGCGGACACGGAGCTGTAGACGACGAAGAAGTCGAGTTCCCGGTGCCGCGTCAAGGCGTCCAGGTGAAGACCTGCGGTCAGTTTGGGTGCCAGGACGGTGCGTACCCGCTCGTCGGTCAGCTCGGTGAGCGGCGCGTCGTCGAGCACCATGGCGGCGTGCACGACGCCGGCCAGCCGGCGGTCGTAGAGGTCGTCGAACACGGCCCGCAGGGCGTCGCCGTCTGCGGCGTCGACGGCGTGGACCGCCACCTCCACGCCCGAGCCGGCGAGGTCCTCCAGCAAGGCGGGGGCTTCCGGCGAGCGGTCGCCGCGTCGGCCCAGCAGCGTCAGGTGGCGTGCGCCGCGTGCGGCCAGGTGTCGCGCGGTGGCCGCGCCGAACCCGCCCAGACCGCCGGTGATCAGGTAGGTGGCGTGCGGGTCCGCGGCCATCGGGGGCAGCGGTTGGTGCAGTGGTGCCGGTTCGTCGAAGGTGATGACGATCTTGCCGATGTGGCGCGAGTGTTGCAGGCTCGTGAATGCCTCCTGCACCTCGGCGGGGGCGTAGCTGCGAAAAGGGAGCGGTCGACAGCTCCCGCCTCGGACCGCGCGGCCGAGCTCCTCGACGGCGGGGCCGATCCGCGTGGAGCCGGCGAGCATCGCCGAGACGTCCACACCGAAGAACGCGATGTTGTGCAGGAAGGGTGCCAGCGGCAGGCTGTTGTCGTCGAGGAAGTCCCGCTTGCCCAGTTCGACGAATCGGCCGTGCGGCTTGAGCGCCCGGAGGCTGCGGACCATTCCCTCCCCCGCCAGGGAGTTGAGCACGACGTCGACACCACCGCCGCCGGCCGGGTCGTGCAGCTCGTCGGCGAAGCGCAGCCCGCGCGAGTCGTGGACGTGGTCCACGTCGAGCAGGCGCAGCAGGTCGCGCTTGGCGGGAGTGCCCGCGGTGGCGATCACCCGCGCGCCGGTGTTCTCCGCGATCTGCAGGGCGGCGAGGCCGACCCCGCCGGCCCCGCCGTGGACCAGGACCGTTTCACCGCTGCCGAGTCGGGCGAGGTGCTTGAGCCCGTAGATCGCGGTGAGGAAGACGGTCGGCATGGTCGACGCTTCGGCGAAGCCCATCGGGTCGGGGATGGGAAACAGGTGGTGGGCATCGGCCACGGTGTGGCTGCCCAGGCACCCCATCGTCGCGCCCGCCACGCGGTCCCCGGCGGAGAACGCGGTCACGCCCGGACCGACCGCGCGCACGACGCCGGCGAAGTCGCACCCGAGGCTGGGCAGGCCCGGACCGCGTCGATCCGCCATCGGGGGCACCATCCCCATCGCGAGCAGCACGTCGCGGTAGTTCAGCGCCGCCGCGCGGACCTCGACGACGACTTCGCCGTCGCCGGGCTCGGGCACGGACAGTGGGCGCCAGTCCAGTTGGTACTGCGGACCGGGACGGTCCAACGCCAGGGCGTAGGGCGCGGTGTCGCACGCACTCGGCACCGGGTGGGTCGGCACCGGCCGAACACGGGTGACGAATCGCCCCGCTCCGGTGAGCAGGACCTCGTCGTCCTCCTGCCGCGCGTGCAGCTCGGCGACCAGGTCGCGCACCGCCGATCCGCTGGATTCGCTGCGGTAGGCTAGCGAGATCCGGCGGACGGCCGTGCCCGGGTGTTCGTTGGCCGCGCTGCGCGCGGCTCCCCAGAGCGCGGAACCGACGCAGGACGGCGAGGGCGAGAGGGCGACCGGAACTTCCTCGACGGTGCAGTGCACCAGCCACAGGGTCGGTCGGCGGTGTTCGGGCAGCCGTTCGAGGGCGACCATCGCCCCGCGCAGAACCCCTATCCGCCGGACGGCCTCCTCCGTCACCTGAGCCGGTGACAGATCATCTCGTGGCTCGTCGAGCAACAGCACCACGTCGAGCGGCTCGGGTTCGGCGTTCAACACCGCGTCCCAGCAGGTGGGGTCGTCGGTGAGGGGGAAGGAGCGCACGACGCCCGAAGCGCGCCGGTCGAGTTCGGTGATGACGGCGTCGTGCAGCACCGCGGCCCCCTCACCGACCACCACGACCGACGACGGGGCTGCGTCGGAGGCAGCGGTTCCGGTCGCGACGACGGCGCGGGGCGAACGGGCGGCGAGGATGACGGAGAAGTCGTTCCTCCCGGGCTCGGTCGAATCCCCGGTCTGAACGGTTCCGGTGAAGCCGTGCTCCGCCAGCAGCGGTGCCCACCGCTCGCGCGGGAGCAACGGCCCGTCCGGGCGCAGGACGGGGTCCTGCGCCGACCAGAAGGAGTCGAGCATCCCGAACACCGGTGCCAGCAGTTCCAGGTTGTGGGATTCGAGTGCCAGCAGGTGTCCGCCGTCCGCCGTCAGCCGGCGGAGGTGGTCCAGCGTCGCGCCGAGGTCCTTGGTGGCGTGCAGCACGTTGGAGGCGACGACCAGGTCGTAGGACGCTTCCGAGAAGCCTTGGTCGTGCGGGTCGGAGTCCAGGTCGAGCTGCCGGTAGTCGATGAAGTCGTAGGCGGCGAAACGGCTGCGGGCACGGGTGAAGAACGCCGGGGAGACGTCGGTGAAGGTGTAGTGGGTGCGCTCGGCCGGCAGCTCGGGCAGCAGGGAGGCGGTGAGGCCACCGGTACCGGCCCCGACCTCCAGGATCCGCAGGCAGCGGTCGCCGGGCCATCCTGCCACCACCTCGCGCAGCAACTGCCTGGCCAGCTTGTTGTGGTGCCGCAGCACCGGCCACCCGTCCCAGAGGCGGGCGGCGAGGGCGTCGGCCTCGGAGACGAGCAGCTTCAGCGGGTCTCGGACGCCTCGGAGCACGTCCGCGAGGTTGCGCCCGCACACGCCGAAGACCACGGCGTCCACGCTGTCGGCGGGGAAGTCGCGCAGGAAGGTCCGCATCGAGCGCTGGTGCTGCGGTCGGTCGGGCAGGTCCCAGCGGTCCGGTCCCGCCCCGACCACCACGCCGTGCCGCTCCGCCGAGCGGAGGAGGGTGCGCAGGAAGCGGGTGTGCTTGCGGTCGACTCCCGCCTCGAACAGGTCCTCCAGGGCTATCGAACGCCGGTCGGGCAGGATTTCCCGGAGGGCGGCGGCGGTGAAGTGGCTCGACAACTCGCGCAGGCCGGCTTGCGCCTGCGGGTAGCGGTTGTCCTGCCAGGTGGCGTCGAGTGCGGCGAGTTCGGCCTTCGCGCGGTGCAGGACGATCTCCGGTGGCGGCACCGGGGAGGGGGGTGCCGGTGTGCCGGGCAGCGGGGCTGCTCTGAGCACCTCGGTCACGTGGATCGGCTCGGCGGCCTGGTTGCCGTCGAATCGGCGCAGGCGGCACCCGAGCAGTTCCAGCACGACGGTTCCGTCGAGGTGGGTGACGGTCACGTCCAGGACGGCTTCGCGGTCGTCGTGGAAGCGCTCGCGGGCGTGGATCAGACCGGTCGCGGGCAGGCGCTCCCAACAGCACACGCGTTCTGCCGACGCTGGCAGGAACGCCTGCCCCGTCGACCCCACGAGCGCCACCGTTGCCTGTAGGGCACCGTCGAGGATCGTGGGGTGTGCGACGTGGACACGCCCGGGGTCGGTGTGCGCGGCGTACTCGGCCAGGCACTCCCCCTCCCCGCCCACTCGGCCGCCGACCAGCGTGCGGAAGTGCGGCCCGTACACCAGGCCCAGCCGGGCGCAGAGCGCGTAGTGCTCGTCACCGACGAACTCGCCGTCCAACCGGGCCCGAATCCCGGTGACGTCCAGCACCGGGGGGCGGTCACGCAGCAACTGCTGCACGTGCCCCTTGGAGTGCTCGACCCAATCCGACCCGTCGCCACTGCCGGAGTGGACGCGGAACACCCCGTCGGCGGACAGCGCGGTGTTCACGCGGACATCCATGTCCGGGTCGGTGACCGGTAGTTCCAGCGCGCGGTGGAACGTGATGCCGATGATCTCCGCCGGGGCGTCGAAGACGCTCCGGCCGCTGGACAGGGCCATGTCGATGTAGGCGGCGGCGGGCAGCACCACCGAGTCGCCGACCCGGTGGTCGGCGAGCCAGCCGGGTGAACCCGGCTCGAACTGCTGCTGCCAGACCGGCTCGGGGCCTGGCCGTCGGGTGCCGAGGAGTGGGTGCCGGTCGTCGTCGACACCCTGCTGTGACGCTTCTTCCGCCCACCAGTCGGGTGCGCCGTTCCAGTGCCGTTCGCGTTGCCAGGGGTAGGCGGGAAGGGACACCACACGTCCCTCGGCCGGGAACAAGGCGGCCCAGTCGATGGTGCCGCCGGCCGCGATGACGTAGGCCACCGCCGTGTCCACCGCCCGCACATCCGCGGCGGTGCGGCTCAAGGTGGGCAGAACCGCGACTGCTCGTGCGCCGGCCGCTCGCCGCAGGTAGGTGCGCAGCACGGGGTGTGGACCGATCTCCACCAGGACGTCGCAGCCGTGCGCGCGTACCAGAGTCCGCACCGCCCGCTCGAACTGGACCGGTTCACGCAGGTTGCGCCACCAGTAGTCGGCGTCCGCCGGGGTCTTGCCCAGTGCGCGCCCGGTTACCGTGGAGATCAGCGGAATGCTCGCGTCGGTGGTGTCGACGCCGGCCAGCTCGTCGAGGAAGGACCTCCGGATCGGGTCCATCGCCTCGCTGTGGAAGGCGTAGTCCAGCTCGAGATCGCGGAAGAACACCCCTTCGGAGCCGAGCGCGGCCCCGAAGTCCGCCAGCGCGTCGACGTCACCGGAGACGGTGACGTCCCGGGGGCTGTTGACGGCGGCAAGGGCCAGCCGGCCCGCGTAGGCAGCGAGCCGCCCTTCGATCTCGGCGGCACCGAGACCCACCGCCGCCATCCGCCCGGTTCCGGCGGTGCGGGCCTGGTTGCGGCTGCGCACGGCGATCACGCGACAGGCTTCCGCGCGATCCAACGCCCCGGCGCAGTAGGCCGCCGCGACCTCGCCGACGCTGTGCCCGAGCACCGCCGCGGGCCGTACGCCCCGAGCGGCGAGCGCCGCCACCAGGCCCGCTTGGACGGCGAACAGCAGCGGTTGGGCGAACTCGGTCCGTTCCACCCGGCGATCGCCGGGACCCGCGTTCTTCATCAGCTCCAGCACCGACCAGCCCAGCCACGGTGCCAGCTCCCGGTCGACGGCCTCGACCTCGGCGCGGAACACGTCGTCGCCGGCCAGCAGCTCGGCCCCCATCCCCGCCCACTGCGACCCGTTGCCGGTGAAGACGAACCCGATCGCACCGTGTTCGACCGCCGGGCTCGACGCGGTACCCGGCTGTGGCCGGCCGGCCGCCGAGGCGCGGAGCCCGGCGGCGGCCGACGCCGGGTCGGCGGCCAGCGCGACGAGGCGGTGCTCGTGCCGACCTCGACGCCGGCAGGACGTGTAGGCCGTGTCGTACCAGGCTCCGTTCTCCACCCCGTCCAGGTGGTCGGCCCAACGCTGTGCTGCTGCGCTGAGCGCTTCCGGTGTGCGGGCCGACACGACGATCGGCACGCTCGTGCGGACCTGCCCGCTCTGCGGCGAAGCCGGCGGGGCCGCGAGGATCGCGTGCGCATTCGACCCGCCGAAGCCGAACGAGTTGACGCACACGACCTGGTCATCGCCTCCGCGCAGCGGCCGTGCCTTCACCACGGTGGTCAACCCCAGGCCGTCGAAGTCGATGGCCTCATTGACCGGTTCGGCGTGCAGGGTGGCGGGAACGGTCTTCTCCCGCAGCACCAGCGCTGCCTTGAGCAGCCCGGCCACGCCCGAAGCAGCCTCCAGGTGTCCCAGGTTGGACTTCACCGAGCCGATCGGCACCGGTTGCGCGCCGCCCCGGGCGCCCAGCACCGAGCCGAGCGCCGAGCACTCGATCGGGTCGCCTGCCGGCGTCCCCGTGCCGTGGGCTTCGACGTAGGCGACCCGGTGCGGCTCGACACCGGCCGAGCCGTGCACCAGACGGATCAGCTCCGCCTGGCTCTCCTCGCTCGGCAACGACAACCCCTGGGTGCGGCCGTCCGAGTTGATCCCGCTGGCAACGATCACCACGTGCACGCGGTCACCGTCCGCCAGCGCGGCCTGCAACGGCTTGAGCAGCAGCACAGCCGCGCCTTCCGCCCGCACGTAGCCGTCGGCCAGCGCCGAGAACGGCTTGCACCTCCCCGTCGGCGACAACATCGTCGCCTGGGCGAAACCCACTTGGGAGTGGGGGCTGAGCAGCACGTTCACCCCGCCTGCCAGGGCGGCTCCGCTCCGCCCCGTGCGCAGCACCTCGCAGGCGTGGTGCACGGCCGTCAACGACGACGAGCAGGCCGTGTCCACCGCGAACGACGGGCCGCGCAGGTCGAAGGCGTAGGACACCCGATTCGCGGTGTTGTTCACCGCCCCGCCGCCCATGGTGTAGGCGTTCGTGGTGCGCCGCCTCCTGGTCTGGAGGTCGGCGTAGTCGTGCGAAGCGCAGCCCACGATCACCGCGGTGTCGCCACCGCGCAGGCCGTCGGGGTCGATGCCGGCGTCGTCGAACGCCTCGACCGCGCATTCGAGCAGCAGTCGCTGCTGCGGATCGATCCGCGACGCCTCCTTCGGTGAGATCCCGAAGTACCGCGCGTCGAACCGGTCGATCCCGTCCAGCAGTCCCGCCGCGCCGGTGTCGGACTTCCCCTCCTTCCGCACGCCGGGCGACACGAACCGCTCGACGTCGAACCTGTCCGAAGCCAACTCCCCGACCAGGTCCTTCTCCTTCGCGAGCGCATCCCACAACTCGTCCATGGTGCGCAGACCGCCCGGCAGGCGAAGGCCGACACCGACGACGGCGATGGATTCGACTCGGTCATCGAAAGTTCCTGGACGATCCATCAGCGCCGCCTTTCGTCATGTTCCCCGGTCGGGCCGTAGCCGTGCTGCCGGAACCCGTGACTCACCCGTCGCGGGCACCGGCCCTCGATTCGACGGGATGACCGCGAGCTGCCGGGACCTCGACGGTGGAGAATTCGCCGAGAGCACTGGATCCATCGTGCACCAGGGATTCCCGGCGATGAATAGTCCGGACCTCCCGGTCCGTTCTGCTCGAAACGTTGTGCCTCGACTGCCGGCGGGGAAATCGCACTGCCGCTGTCCGGCTGGCGTCCCTTCCAGCCGGACGGGACAACCGGGAGCCGCGCGCCGACCACGTGTCCTTGCGCCCGTCTGGACCGCAACCATCGGGCCCGGGACGACGGTCTGCGTCCGCGCCCCGCGAGGACGCCTGCCCACAGAGCCTGTCCGACATGGGCGCATAGCCACGGGCCTCGGGAGGATTCGGCTGCGCTCCGGGACTCCGCTTGGTCGTCAAGGCCGGATCGTCACGGGCGGAGGCGTTGGTGGCGTCGAGCTCAGGTGGCCGGGCGGAAGGCTCCTGTGGAACGCAGGTGCTGCTCCAGGAGCGCCAGCCCGGTGGGGATGTCGATGGTCGGGGCGAATGCCAGGTCCGCCTTGGCAGCGCCGATGTCGAACCAGTGGGAGGTGGCGAGTTCCGCGACCAGGAAACGGGTCAGCGGCGGGCCTTGCGCACCGGGGGCGCACTTCCACAACCACTCCATCAGTCCACCCGCGATGTAGGCCGACCGGCGTGGCAGTCTGCGGAAGGTCGCCGGCACCCCGGCCGCCGCCGTCAGCCTGCCGATCATGTCGCGCAGGGCCACCGGCTGGTCCTGGCTGATGAAGTAGATCCGGCCCGTCGTCGTGGTCCGCTCGGTCAGCCGGTCCAGGGCGAGCAGGTGCGCCTCGGCGGCGTTGTCGACGTGGATCGTGTCGATCCGGTTGTCGCCGTCCCCGATCAACGGCAGTGGCCGGCGTGCGGCGCGCAGCAGGCGCGGCAGGAAGTGGGGGTCACCGGAACCCCAGATCAGGTGCGGGCGCAGGACCGTGGTGGCCAGGTGCGGTCCGGTGGCCGCCAGGACGACCTGCTCCGCCAGCGCTTTGGACCACGGGTACCCCGCCAGGTACCTCTCGGGGTACGGGGTCGTTTCGTCGGCACCGGTCAGGTCGGTGCCGTCGAAGACCACGCTGGCGCTGGAGGTGTGCACCAGCAGGCCGACTCCGTGGTCACGGCACGCCGACACGACGTGCTGGGTGCCGCGGACGTTGATGTCGTAGAACTCGCTCCGGGTGCCCCAGATCCCGGCCTTCGCGCCGGTGTGGATCACCGCCGAGCAGCCGTCGACGGCGGTGGCGACGGCGGCCGGGTCGCGGAGATCGCCGCGGTGCTGTTCCACTCCCAAGCCGGTCAACTCGGTGCTGTGGCCGCGGCTCAGGCTGCGCACCGCATGTCCTTGGCGCGTCAACCGCCGGCAGATCGCCCGACCGAGGAATCCGCTGCCTCCGGTGACCAGGATTTTCACGAGGCTCCTCCGGTGCTGCGGTTCGCGGGCCCGTGCAGCCTCCGTCGCGCCCACTGCGCCAGCAGGTCACGGTCGATCTTGGCGTTGTGCCGGATGTCGACGGGGAGTCCCCGGTGGATCAACACCTCGTGCACGACGTCGATCCCGCACACCTCGACCAACCGTCGGCGCAGCGCCGCCACCAGGGCCCGCTCGTCGCTGCCCTCCGCGGTGCCGTCGGGTTCGGCGCACAGCACGGGCACACCGGCGTCGACCAGAGCGGTGCGGCGCACACCCGGCACAGCGTCACAGGCAGGCTCCACGCATTCGGTGTCCAGGTGGCCCGAGCGCGTCGGCACGCGGTGGCTCTTCCTCCCGGCGAGCCACACCCGGCCCTGCTCGTCGAGGCGGCCCAGGTCGCCGGTCCGGTGCACGACCTCGGCTCCGTCGCGGATCTTGGCGGCGGCGTCGGCTTCGGGTCTGCCGAAGTAGGCCCGGCTCACCCCGGGGCCGCAGACCGCGATCTCACCGGTCTGTCCCGGAGGGACGAGGAGGCGGTCCGACCAGGGGGCCGCGTGATCGACACCCGGGTGGATGATCCGCACCGACACTCGCGGGAGCGGCTTGCCGAGGCAGGTTCCGGCCCCGGTGTCCCTGGCCTGTCTGGTGTCCGAGAGCTCGCTCCGCTCGATGAGGCAGACCGGGAGGCACTCGGTGGCCCCGTAGACGCTGCGGACGAGTGCCGGCGGCGGAACGCAACGTGCAAGCAGGTCCACGAGAGAGCCTGGCATCGGCGCTCCGAACGATGCCACACAGGTGACCGTGTCCAGCACGACGCGTCGATGCACGCAGTGGCGGGCCAGGGTGTTCAACCACGCGGGCGACCCGAACAGCACCGAGGCACCGCACCGGGTGATCGTGGTGACGAGCCGACGCGGGTCCACCTCGGCCGGTTTGCGGAAGTCCATGTCCGGTATGACGATGGTGGCCCCGAGGGCCGGTCCGTAGAGCGCGAACGGCGCGAACCCGGCGACCGCCACGGCTCCCGGCCGAATTCCCAGCACCGCGCCGGCCGCCTCCGCTTGACCGGCCAGTTGGCGTTGGGTGTACTGCACCGCCTTGGGCGGTCCGGTCGAACCCGAGGTGAATGCCAACAACGCCAGGCCGTCTGCATCGGGTGTCACCGGCTCCGGCACCGCATGTCCGTCGCCACTCCCCTCGTCGACCAGGTCGCCGACCTTCACCGCGATGCGCGCGGAGTGCCGTCCCCATCCCAGCAACAATCGGGCGGCGTGCACGGCGGTGCCCCCGACGAAAGCCTCCGGCGCGACGTCCGCGAGACAGCGGGCGAGCGCGCGCCGAGGCAGCCCGGCATCGAGCAGGATCGGCACGGCTTGCAGCGCGGTGAGGGCGTAGATCGACGCGACCAGGGTGACCGGATCGCGCACCAGCACCGCCGTGCGGGTGCCACGGCCGATCCCCGCCTCCGCGAAGGTGGTGACCGCACGCGAGTAGGACCGGTGCAGCCCGGCGAAGGTGGTGCGGACGTGGTCCGCACGCGACGGGCGGCAGATCATGGCGACCTGGTCGGGTCGGGTCCCGACGTGGTCGAGGAACGCACCGACCAGCGTTTCCCCCACCCCTCGGTAGGGCGACTCCGGTATCACCATGTCAGCACCATCAATCCCACGCTCAGGCCGCTGGCAACGCCCAGCAGTGCCACGAGGTCACCGGGGCGCAGGGCTCCCGCCTGCTGGGCCAGGTGCAGCTGCAACGGAAGGGTCGCCGCCCCGACGTTGCCGTAGAAGGGCACCGTGTCGCGCACCTTGTCCTCGGGGATGCCGAATCCCGCGCACAGGAGACGGGTGAACTCCACGGACGGTTGGTGCACGCACACCAGCGCCATGTCGTCCATGCTCATGTCCAGTTCCGCCAGCAGGCCCGCCACCTCGTCACGGGTCCGGACGTCGAGCGCGTTGCTCAACTCCCACGACCGCACGACCCCCTCCCCCACCACCGTCTCGCCCATGCTCTGCTGGAGGTACACGTTCGGCAGGGTCGCGGCGGACCAGGCACGCGAGTTGGCCGAGAACCGGGCGGCGATGATCCCCGGTGCGTCCGCCGCCTCCAGCAGGACGGCCGCCCCCAGGTCGGCGACGGAGTACGACGCCAGCGACTCCAGCAGTTCGTCCCGGTCCCGGATGGTGTGCCTGCTGTGCCGCGACAAGGTCTCGCCGGACACCACCAGCACCCGGCGGCAGCGCGCGTCGGTACGGATCAGGGCATCGGCGACCTGCAACGCGTTGAGCACGCTGTTGCAGGCGTTCTTCAGGTCGAACACCGGACAGCGCGCGCCGATCTTGTCGGCGACGATGTGCGCGGTCGCCGGCTCTTCCACGTCCTCGGAGACTGCGGCGAACACCAGCAGGTCGAGATCCTCCGGGTGCCAACCCGCCGACTCCAGCCCCTTCCGGGCCGCAGCCGCAGCCAGGTCGGAGGGATAGCACGCTGCATCCGCGACAGTCCTGCTGTGCAGGCCGAACATGCGGGTCAAGGTCCGCTCCGGAACCTTCAAACCGGGTGCCGCCGCCTTGCGTATCAGCGCGATCAACTCTTCCTGCGGCTGCACCTGCGACGGGACGTGAACGGCCACGGCACGTATCCGCGCGTAGTCGCAAGGCATTTCAGATCTCCTCTTGTCGCGGGAGTGACGCGTGGTGTTCCGCGTCGAGGAACGACCGGATCCGGGGGATAAGATCGTCTGCCGCGTCTTCCAGGACGTAGTGCCCGGCATTCGGGTACCGCTGGACCACCGCGTCCGGGAACCGGTGCAACCACTGATCCAGTACCAGACCGTTGAATACCGGGTCTCGTTCTCCCCACCCGATGAAGAGCGGAAGTCCGGTAGCGGTCCTCGCTCCGTCGTGGAGCACGTCCCAGGAGGCATCGGTGGCTGCCAGGGGAATGTCCTGGACGAATCGCGTGACGGCCAGGCGGTGTCGTCGACGGGCGTACGGGGCGATGTACGCCCTGCGCACTGCGGGCGGTAGCGGACGAATGGCACCGAATCGCGCGGCGGCCAGGGTGAAGAGGTTGGTGCGGTCGACGAACCAGGCCGCCGAGCGCCAGTCGCGGATGAACCGGAGAAACCACGGGAGCCGGTACGCGGGCGGCCAGGGGAGCACGCCGGTGTTCAGCATGACCAGTCGGGCCACCACACCGGGGTGCCGCTGCGCCCACGCCAGGCCGATCGGTCCGCCCCAGTCATGGGCCATCAGAGTCCACCCCCGGTCGGGCAGCCCTTTTCGACCCACGAGGAAATCGACCAACCTGTCCAGATCCTCCACGCGTCGTGCGGCGCTGTAGGGGTACGCCGCTTCGGCGGGCCGGTCGGACAACCCCATGCCGATGTGATCCGGAACCACGCACCTGTGACCGTCCTGCAGCGCAGCGACCAGGTGGCGCCAGAAGTAGCTCCACGACGGGTTGCCGTGCACCATCAGCACCGGTTCGCCTCGGCCTTGGTCGAGGTAGTGCTGGCGGAACCCGTCGTTGTCGAACCAGCGGGATTCGAACGGGTACTCCGTCAACGGCCGTTCCGGCGAAAAGCCGGTGCTCCCAGGTGACTTCTCGGGTCTGCCGCGCACTGCGCTCCCAACCTTGCGTCGACTCGGCCACCACGCATCACGACTCACCTGGTTCTCGGCGATTTCGGTCGCATTGGAATCACAAGGACCGCGAGCACTTGACTTGATTTTGAGCATCGGACAGACGTTCCTCAAGGCGGTTCACTCATTCGCACGGATACAACCGAAGACCTCACTCGGACGGCCCAGAAGGTCCGGTCTCCATTCAGGTGAATGGGTCGCAAGTCGACGGGACGGATCTGTCCGGCCACCCTCGGCTCGACCGCGGCGAGGCCAATACCGGCGGCCGGGACCAGGCAAGGCAATCCGCGATGGAATCAGCTGGCGAACAGTGGCGATTTCCGGACGACATCCCCCGTCCGGCCGAGTCGGATGGGTTGCGGAACGAGCAGACGGCCTGTGTAATGAGCCAGGAAGCCAGAATCGAAGTTTCTGCGAAGCGCCGACTCCGTCATCTCCGGCCGCACCTGCTGCCACTATCCCACTGCCGCACCGTCGGGAGGTTCCCTTGCACACCGACCCGAGCACCGTGTCGAAAGCGTTCATCGCATTGCTCGCCGAGATCGCCGAGATCCCCGAGGAGAAGATCCACCCGGAATCCGCGCTCCGGGCCGACCTGGACATCGACAGCCTGGCCATGGTCGAACTGTTCGACGCGACCGAAACGCAGTGGAATATCAAGATCCCCGATGAAGAGGCCCAACTGCTCACCACGGTCGGCGAGATCGTCGACTACCTCCGGCAGAAGACGTAAGCGGTCGGCGCCCCGGCCCACTGCGACCACCCGGCACCAGGAGCCCTCGCATGTCAGGCACAGCCCCCACCGTCGTCGTCACCGGCGTGGGCGCCACCACACCGCTGGGCGGAGACACCCACACCACGTGGTCGGCCCTGCTCACCGGACGCAACGGCATCCGAACTCTGGACTTGCCGTCCCCGTGGACCGATCGGCTGCCGGTGCGCATCGGCGCACCGGTGGCCGTCGAGCCGGACACCGTCCTGTCGCCGAAGCAGATCCGACGCACCGACCGCGCGACCCAACTGGTGCTGGTAGCAGTGACCGAAGCGTGGTGCGACGCCGGTTTCACCATCCCTGCCTCCGACAGCGACAGTCCGGTGGACCCGCTGTCGGTGGGAACGGTGATCAGCTGCGGCCTGGCCGGCGTCCACTCGGTGATCGCGCAGTACGACATCCTGCGCGACCGAGGAGCGGACGCCATATCGCCGTACTGCATACCGTTGACCATTCCCAACAGTCCCAGCGCCGAGGCGGGGCTGGTGATCGGGGCACGAGCCGGGGTGCACGCGCCGGTGAGCGCCTGCGCCGCAGGCGCGGAAGCCGTCGCCTACGGTGCGCAGATGATCCGTTCCGGCCGGGCGAAAGTGGTCGTGGCCGGCGGCGCGGACGCGTCCATCCACCCGGTGGTGCTGGCGGGGTTCGCGCGGATGCGCGCACTGTCCCGCCGCAACGGCGACCCTCGGCACGCCTCACGCCCGTTCGACAGCGAGCGCGACGGCTTCGTCCTCGGCGAGGGGGCGGGCGTACTGGTGCTGGAAGATGCCGACCACGCCAGGGACCGCTCCGCTCGCGTGTACTGCGAACTGGCCGGCTGCGGTTTGGCCGCAGACGGCCATCACATCACCGAACCCGATCCCGACGGCGTGGGCGTGGCGCGCGCCATCACCTCCGCACTGCGCGACGCCGACAGCACCGCCGGCGACATCGTCCACGTCAACGCCCACGCCACCTCCACCCCCCTGGGCGACCTGGCCGAAGCGACCGCTATCCGACGAGCCTTGGGTCATCACGCCGACAACGTCTGCGTCTCGGGCACCAAGTCCTCAACCGGACACCTCATCGGCGGCGCGGGCGGGCTCGAATCGGTGCTGACCGTGCTCGCGGTACACCACCGGGTCGCACCACCCACCATCAACCTCACCGACCTCGACGCCGCCATCGACCTCGACGTCGTCGGCCCCTCTCCACGCCCCCTGCCGCCAGGACCCGTCAGCGCCCTGAACAACGCCATGGGTTTCGGCGGTCACGACGTGTCGCTCCTGTTCCGCTCATGCTGACCACCCTGATGACACAGTCCCGGCCTGCTGTGCCGTGGCGGACGCGGCGATTCCGTTCGCCCCTACTGCTGCGTCCCGCCTCCGAACACGACCACCACCCGCAGACCGTGTCCTGCGCCCGGTACCGCAGCTTCACCATCTCGATGTGCAACAACCGCTTCGCTGCACGCAGTCGGGGAAGCGGACCTTCCCGGCGAGTGGTGTCAGCCGGCGGCCAATTCCTCACACAGGCGGTCGATGTGCTGCTCGGTGACGTGTGGCATCACCACCAGGGCGGCGTGCGACTCGTCGCGGACGAGATGCCAACGGCGGCAGAAGTCCGATGACGGCGCGTCGAACAACACGATGGTCCCGCCGCGCGCCCTGGTCGGGTGGCGTCCCAACGCGGCGAGTTCACGCTGGGCATACGCGGCGGTCCGGTGGCACTTGCGCGCCCGGTCTGCCAACCCGTGCCGACCCAGGCTGCGCAACTCGTACCAGAGCAGCGCCGGGGCCAGCGCGTTCCGGGATCCCGTGATCGTGTCGTCGTCCGAGCCGACGGCCACCCCCTCCGCACGAATGTTCACCACGTCAACCTCGGGCACCAGAACCACTCCACAGGGCACCGGACAGCCCACCACCTTGTGACCGCTCATGGTGACGCTGTCCGCGCCTGAGGCCAGGTTCCACGGGATGGGCTCGTCGGCGAACTCGGCGAGCAGCCCGCCGAACGCCGCGTCAGCGTGCACCCAGGTCCGCTCGACCTCGGCCATCGCGAGCGCGCGCCGCACACCGGGCAGGTCGTCGACCGCACCCCGGCCGGTCGTGCCGATCGTGGCGGTGACCACCGCAGCCCGGCCGGGATGTCGGGCCAGCTCGCGGACCAGTGCGGTGGTGTCCATCGTGCCGTCCGCTCGGGTCTCCACCGCGACGTAGGGCATCCGCAGCAACCTGGCCAATTTCGGCAACGAGTAGTGCGCCTCGGCCGAGGCGTACAGCACGGCGTCGGGGTACCGCTCCCGCGCCACCCACACCGCGAAGGTGTTGCCCTCGGTGCCGCCGCTGGTGACGTAGCCGAACACCTTCCCCTGCTCGCCGCCGGCCAGGTCGACGAAGAAGTCGAGGACGGCAACCTCGAACGGCTTGGTGTCGATCCGGTACATGCTCTCCTCGCGCGGATTGCCGACGTTGTTGGCGTGTACTGCCAGGAAGTCCGTCAAGGGCCGGCAATCGAAGTCGAGGTTCACCGGGAACCCCAGCATGCGGTCGCGTTCTTCGCGCATCCACCGGACGGCGTCCGACAACAGCGCGGTGTCCGAGTTCCCCTCGTCACCGATGCGCAACTGTGCCGGGTCGAGAACTACCATGATCACTCCCTCAACCTTGGTGGTGGGCCGTGACCACGGCCCGTCCGGCGTCCCCTCCGACCGGTGGCCGGGACGGGCCCACGAACCGCGCTTCGGCTTGACGATGCCGCAGGTCCGGTCACGCACCCCGATACCGGTCGACCCCTCGTGTTCGGGATTGCACGGAGTCAGTGGGCTGATCATCGCCGGTCACGGCGGATTCCCCCTTGCAGGATGAAGTCCACCTTCCCCATGACGGCCATGTCGTCGAGAGGATCGCCGGGAACAGCGACCAGGTCAGCGGTCGCACCGGGTCGCACACGGCCGAGTTCGGGGCAATCGAGCAGGTCCGCAGCGACGGACGTGGCGGCCTTGAGCACCCGCTCCGAGCCGATGCCGACCCTGCTCATCGCGGTGAACTCGCGCCACGTGTCCTCATAGGGCAGCATGCTCGCGTCGGAGCCGAGGGCCAGCAGCACTTCGCTGTCGGCCAGGTGGCGTGCCGAGGCGCAGATCCCCTCTGCGAACTCGCCGAACTTGGCGCGCAGGAACCCGGGCGTGTCACGCCAGAACTCCCCGTCGTCGATCCGGTCGATGAAGTGGAACATCACCTGGAGGGTGGGCACGAGGTACACGCCGCGTTCGGCGAGCAGCGCGAAGGTGTCCGCGCCGGCCAGGTTGGCGTGCTCGACCGAGCGCACGCCGGCGCGCACGGCTCGGCGCACCGCTTCGTCACCGAACGCGTGCACGGCGCACGGCAGACCCAGATCGGTTGCGGCCGAGACGAGCGCGTCGATCTCCGATTGGTCGTAGGTCACCGTGTCCGGCCGGTCAGCCGGTGAGGCGAAGCCTCCGCTGGCGGCGAACTTGATCCAATCGGCCCCGGCCCTGCGCTGACTGCGCACCTGCCCGACCACCTCGGCAACGCCGTCGGCCACGGTGCCGACCTCAACGCCGAATCGCGTGGTCAGGTCCGGTTCCTTGTCTCCGTGCCCGCCTCGTGCGGAGATGATGTTCGGCGCGACCAGGAGGCGCGGTCCGACCACGACGCCGTCCTGGATCGCCTGCCGGAGGTCGACGGTGATCGGCGAGTCTGCGGTGCCCAGGTCGCGCACGGTGGTGAAACCGTGGTCCAACAGGGTGCGCAGCTTCGGAAGCGCCGCGAGGGTCTGCGCGCTGTGGGAAGCGGTGTTCAGCCCTTCGTCGACCACGTGCACGTGGCAGTCGATCAAGCCGGGCAGCAGCGTGTGCCCCGGCAGCTCGACGACCTCCGCATCCGGCGGTGCGGACACGTCCGGACCGACCTGCTCGATCCGGCCTCGGCGCACCAGGACGCGGACGCCTGCCCGCATTCGCTCACCGTCCCACAGGCGGTCGGCGATGACGATCTGCTCGGCGGGCGCGTCGTGGCGGGGCTTCGCCACCGCGGGCGGGGTGCTCGTCGGCCGGTCCACCACCTCGGCGGGTGACAGCGGCCGGAACTCGGCCCGATGCCAGACGTCTCCGGGCCCCGGGTTGTCCGGCGACGTCCGGCCGCCCAGGCAGCGCAGCACGCCCCAGGCAGCGTTCAGACCGGACGCCATGGCGTGGTCGAGCCATCCCGACGACCACGCCAGGTCGTCGCCGGCGAGGAACAACGGGTTGGCCGGCTCGCCCGGTACGGCGGCCGAGCCGGCTGTGTCCTTCACGAAGTGGGCGAACAGGTCCCACTGGTAGGGGTACTCCCCCGGCCGCGAGAACCGGCAGATGCCCCGGAAGTTCCGCTCTTTCTCCCAGGAGATCGTGCAGGTCTCACCCTCGGCGACCTGGCGGCGCAGCTCGTCGGCGACGCCGGGGTGGATCTCGCCGAGTTCGCGCGTGAAAGCCTCGACCCGCTCGTCGAGGGTGGACGCGCCGACCTTCATGGCGTCCTCGGCCCACGTGAAGCTCAGCACCAGCACCGACCGCCGGCCGCCCGGCTCCTCCGGCTCGCCGTAGTCCAGCGTGTAGGCCGCGCGGGGCAGCCGGTCGGTCAAGGTCGCCCCGTCCAGGCTCGTGCCCTCCCAGAACGGCGTCCTGGTCACCAGGGCGGTCTTGGCCGACTGCCAGTAGCTCAACCTGCGGATGGCCCGCAGCAGACGCGGGCCCAAGGGTGCCGCGCCGCCCGCCCGCCGGGGACGGACCCGGACGGAGGTCTCCAACACGTGCAACTGCGGGGTGAAGATCACGGCCGGATACCACTCGGCTCCGCCGTCCTCGTCGTGCACCACCACGCCCTCGATCGCGTCCTCACCGACGTCCAGAGCGGTGACCGCGGGCCGCGGCACACCGTCGTTGAGTTCGGCGAGACTGGTGGTGCTCCCGTCGGGCAGATCGACCCGACGGGTCCAGAACGCGTCGGCCAGTGCGCTGAGCCCTTCGCGCAGGTGGTACACGGCCGCGCCGTCGGTGGCCAGCATCAGACGCACGACCTCGGTGAACGACAGCTCGAAGAAGCAGTCCCAGGCCGCCGTCGCCACCCCGGCGGTGCCGAGCAGGCGGGCCTGCTCCCAGGTCAGGCCGACGCCCTCGGGATCGATCAGGAACCGGTGGAAGCTCCAGTGCTCGTACCTGCGGAGCAGGACCGTCCACAGCCGTCGGATGGTGGTCCGGTCGCGGTCGGCCACGGCCCGCCGCAGGTCGGGCAGGCCGACGCGCTCCAGCGCCCGCAGCCACCGGGTGTGGGCGTCGCGGAACTGCTCGTCACCGTCGTAGAGGTCGGTGAGCGCGCGCGCGGTGCGGGTGCGGCCGTCGACGTCGAGGACCGTGCGCGGCGTGACCCCTTCGACGTACTCATCACGGAAGCGTTGCCAGTGCAGGCCGAATTGCTCGACGTACTGGCGCACGAGGCCGGCGGAGTCCGGAACGCGCATCGCACCCATCTCGACCACCGCGGTGTCGGCCGGGTCGAGGCGCCGGGAGTACACCCGGCCGCCCAGCCGCCGGCCACCGGGGCCGTCCGGGTGGCGCTCGGCCTCGTACAGGACCGGCGCGCAGCCGATGCGCATCAGCTCGTAGGCGGCGGTCAGCCCGCTGCCGCCGGCTCCGATCACCGCCACCCGGGTGCCCAGCGCCGATTCGGGCAGGCGGCCGATGCGGCGGTCACCCGCGACGTGAGCGGCGTAGTCGAAGGGGAAGTCCACTTGCAGATCCGCAGCGGGAGGGGTCTCAGTCACCAGGCAGCTCCTCGGGAAGGGCTCGGCCACGTGTGCACCGGTTGGTTGCTCGTGCTCAGCCCGGCGTAACGGCGGACCAGTTCGCGCAGCGCCCGTTCGGAGGAGCCGTGCTCGCGCAGGGCCTCGAAGGTGAGCCGCTGCCACCGCGCGCCGGTCCGCCCGGTGGCCGCGCGGCGTTCCACGACCGACAGGTACCGCTCCGCCTCGGCGTGGTCGACGCCCAGCGCCCGAAGGCCGTCCGTTGCCGCGGGCAGCAGGTCGGTCACCAGGTCGGCAGCCGCGACTTCCCGGACCCCGCCGGGGAACGGCCACCGCACCACGGCAGCGGGACCGACCGCAGCGGCCCGGTAGAAGTTCTCCCGGGCCGCCTCGAACGACAGCCCGGCAGTGAAGTCCCCGCCCGTCGCTACCAGATGGCCGGTGAGACCGGCCAGGAACGCGGTGTTGGCCGCCATGTCCACCGCAGTCGGGCCGGAGGGCAGCGCACGGACCTCGACCCGGACGTTGCCCGCCGGGTCGTACACCGGCCGGTTCCACCGCCACACCGTGCTCTGGTGCAACCGCAGCTCGCGCAGGCGCGGAATGCGACCACGCCGCACCACCGCCAACGGCTCCTCGTCGGACACCTCCGGCACCAGGACGTCGTGATCACGCACCGCGTCCTCGAACACGTCCCTGCCCCCGCGCTTCCACTCCGTCCCGAACGACACCCGGGACGCGCTCCCGGCCGCCGCCGCCGTGGCGCGGTCGCCCATGCCCTGCTCGTACAGCGCCACCCTGGTCTCCTGCCACAACCGCCGCCCCAACAGCAGCGGGGAGTTGCCGGAGACGGCCAGCAACGGTGCGGTGATCATCTGCACCGCGTCGTAGGTGGCCGCGAGCCGGTCCGGGATCGCGGTCAGGTGCACCTGCCACGAGCAGCAGGCTGCCTGGACCGCGATGGAGTCCACCTCGATGTCGCAGTGGTCCGGTCCGCTGATGCTGATCCGGAACGGGGAACCGTTGCGACGGCGGCGCAGGATCCGGTCGATCACCCGGTACCTCGTCACCTCGGTCATCGCGTCCCGGGCGAGGTCGGCCAAACCCAGGGTGGGGAGGATGCCGACGAACACCGCCCGCGCCCCGAACGGCTTCCCCACCTCCGCCAGCAGGTCCTGCACGGCGACGATCTCACCCTCCAGGCCGCTGAACGGCCGGTTCGCGGTGTGCTGCGGGGTCAGGTTGAGCTCCATGTTGAAACGGCCCACCTCGTGGGTGAGCCGATCGTCGTCGGCCTCGGTGAGCAGAGCGGTGTTCAACGGTGCCGGCACCCCGTCGTCGGTCACCAGGAACATCTCCAGTTCGGCGCCGATCGTGTCGGCGGGTGCGCCGAAACCGGGTCGCTTCAGCACCGCATCCAACGCCACCAGCGAGTCCTCCAGCCGACGGCGGAACACCTCGCGGGTGCCCGCGTCGAACACCTCGGACTCGATCCGCTCGCCCACCGGTGGTCCGCTCAGCCCTCGGCGGCGAAGCGCCACAGCTTGGCGAGCAACGGCTCCACTCCCGGTGCGCTGCGGGTGATCCGCTCCGGGTCCTCACCGGAGGCCAGTGCCCACTCGACGACGTCCGTCGCCGCCTCCACGACCTCCGGCGGCGGCTCGGAGTACTCCCGCAGGTAGTTCAGGAGTTCGGCCGGGACGTCACTGCCGTCGAGCACCCGGACCAGTTCCGCGCAGGTCGCCGTCCACAGGGTGAAGTCGGCTCGGGCGACGAGCGCGGCTTCCCCCGCACCGGCCTGGAGACCCATCCACGCGAGGAACGTCGCGGCCTCCTGGGTCGCCGGCGTCAGCGGGGCCCGGCGCAGTTCTCCGACGTCCCACCCGACCACCGGGGCGACCTCCCCGACCAGCAGGCGCCTGGCCT
Organism: Actinosynnema sp. NPDC050436; assembly: GCF_040655415.1. Lineage (NCBI taxonomy): Bacteria > Bacillati > Actinomycetota > Actinomycetes > Pseudonocardiales > Pseudonocardiaceae > Actinosynnema > Actinosynnema sp. NPDC050436. The sequence goes on from NZ_JBFAJV010000024.1 coordinate 56,760, forward strand.
TGAGCACCCGGTCGGCCACGTAGACGAACAGGCTCGCGGGTACCTCGTGCCGGAATCGGATGGCCAGCAGCGGATAGGCCGAGAACTCCAGTTCCTGGGTCTGGAACTCGAGTTGGAGCAGCCTGCGGAGCTGATCCTTTCCGAGTTTGCCTTCGCGCGCGGCGATGACGAACTGATTGTTTTCCACGTGCTGCTCAACCGGGATGTCGAACCCGCTCACGATCGTGCCGGCGTCCGCCACGACTGCCTCCGTTCTTGGGAAATCCAATTCCACTACCCAGTCAACACGGCAACGCGCAGTGCGCACAAGGTGCACCGGCGGACGGGTGTTGAAAGTGTTGAATCCCGGGCACGGCATCCATATTGCGCCGTGACAGAGCACGAGGACCACACGGTGAAGAATCAACCATGCCGCCGGACCGGTGATAACGTCGGCCGCAAACCCGTCCATCCGGGCGACGGTCCGGGGCGTCGTGAGAACGGTGTGTGCGCCGCAATGGCGGATGGCATATTCGAATGGAGGGCACAGCCTCCACCTGTCCGTTCCGACGCTCGCTGACCGCAGGCACGAACTCCGCTGCGTGGCTGGAGGCGGCATCCGGGGCGGGCGCCGGTCCGGCGACCCCGGCGGTGGGAGACTGCGGTCGCCCGCGCCCGACGCGCGCCTACCGGGCTCGTCTGCGAACCAGTGACCTGCCCGACCGCCGTTTCACCTCGTCCCGTGGTCTCGGGTCGGTCGACCGTCAGTCGTACCGGCCGAAGTCCTGGGCGGCTGATCGCGAACGGTGTCGGGCGGCCGACGTGCCCGACGAGGTGGGGGTTCGCCACCGGGTTCCGCCAGGGCCGCGCCGACGAGCCGGTCGCGTGGTCGTGGTGAGCAGCACCCTCACCTGCTCCCTGCCCACTCCCACCCCGTCGAGAATACGTCCTATCCGGTTCCGGCCCGCACGGGCGAGCCATTCCGGAAGCTGCCGTCAAGCCTTTGCCCGATCAGCAGAACGCGACACTGCTTCCGCTTCCAGAATGTATTCGGCGGCGATGACCAGGTAGTTGAGCTGGTTGCTGCTGTGACCGGACAGAAACGCGTCTTCAACGCCGGCGGCGTGCGCGGACCGGAAGCGCACCTGCCAGTCGGGAACTGCGTCCGCGGTGAGGCCCCACACCAGGGGCGGGACCAAATGGCGCTTGGCAAGCATATCGAAATAGGCCGGGCGAGGATGGGCGCGGCAGACGTAGTGCCGGTCGGTGGAGTCGATCTCGCTGCCGCACACCGCGGCGTCGGTCGAACACCGGGTCGCGGACACGTACCGTTGGTCACCACGGCGTCGAAGGCGCTGTCGGCGAGCCCGGTGTCCGCCATGTTCGCGTAGTGGAAATCGACCTTCCGGTCCTGATCTTCCGTCCATCACCCGGGCTCCGCCGAACAAGGCCCCGGTGCAACGGCGCACTCCAGCAACGCACCGGTCTTGTCCGGGGCGATGCCCAGGTAGTCGTCGAACGGGTTCTCGCCCTTCGCGAGGTTCGTGCCGAATCGTGCCCACACCGCTCTCAGCACAACTCGACACCGGTACTGGCCGTCGCCGCCCTGTTGCGCATCCCGAAGCCGCGGTGGATTGCAGCGACCTGTGCTGGGGCAGCGAATGGCACCGGCCCGCGACCCGGCCGCCCGGTCAACGGGTGCGAGAGCCCGATAGGTGCCTCCGGCCATGCGCTGCAGATGGTCTCCGGGGAGGTGTGATCATCTCCGGTCGCGCCGCCAATAGGCAACCCATGCGGCCAACGCTGCCGCCAACACGACGCATCCCAGGAGCGTGACAGCCGACGACACGTCGGCCACGACGATCAGTGCGGTCCCCAGGACCGTCGCCGCGAAAACCGGATGCCAGGACAAAGCAACACCTACCAGGCCCTCAACACCGGCTGCGCTGGGAGACCAGGACATGGCCCGGGCGGAGATGTTGGCGGCTGGCCTGCGGTGCTGGGTGCGGTCATGGTTTCCCTCCCCTTTCCGGTTGGGCGACGGATGGTCGTGGTCGTGAACTCCCAGCAGGGGCAGCGTGTCCGGTGAGCTCGTCGACCTGGTAAAGGAATTGTCGGTGCGGCGACGAGCAGGGCCAGCAGGTTGGGACGAGCGATGCCTGTCGTCACCCTGACGGTCCGACGCTGGTTGAGATGTCTCTTCGGTGCGCGGCCCTACGAGCCATCTTCCGAGCCGTAGCGCTGGGTGAAGGTTCTGTACACCTGTTCCGTACCGCTGTACGCCGTCGCCAACGCAGCCGCGTATGGCGGCAGATGTGCGGCGGAGGAAGCCGAGAGCTCGGTGACAAGCCGACGGACGGCGTCGAGTTCCCGAGCGCATCGGCGGGACGCTTCGGCCAACGCGTCATCGAGCGAGCAGCCGCGTTCCTGTGCGATCACTGTCGGCAGCGACACGGTCGATATGCCGAGTTGCTGCTCGTGACGGAAGGTCCTCAGGTCGTTGGCGAAGCCGAACCACAGCGCGAAGCCGGAGTTGAGCTGACGAATCGGCGCGGACTCGTAGGCGGCCGGGGGCAGGTCCAAGCCGGCACACGGTGCGATGAAGGAGATGGCGACGTGGCCGAAAATCGTGTAGGGGCGCATCGTCTCGTACTCGGTCAGGCTGATCCTCCTGTGGCGCACGGTGGTTTCCCAGAGCATCCCCAGGAAGGTGTCGTGCAGGGCTGCGACTACGCGGGCCGCGGCGACCGCATCGAGCACGTCGCCCATCCGGGCGGACAGCTCCGCCAGGGCCGACTCGAACGGGCATCCGGGCGCACTGGTGGTTTCGGAGTGCAGAACTCGGAGGAACGCTGCGATGCGTGGGGCCAGCGCGGCGGTACCGGCTTCGGGTGCCTCGACGTGCAGATCGTCGAACGCGGTGAGCCAGGTGATGAAGTCCGACGCGAGCTGGAGGAGGTCGATGCCTGCGTCGGGGTAGAGCCGAGAGACCGCCTTGCCCATCTGCGAGTCCCGCACCCTGCGACCGGACGGGTGGCCGTCGACCAGGCGGTGTCTGTCGAGCCATGCCTGGGATCGGCTCTCCACGATGTCCGCCAACGGGTTGGCGCGGCTGGTCGACAGCAATCGGTCGACGGGGTGGGACGGTGGATTTCCGGCTTCCATACCGCTCACGCGAGTCCTTCCCGGTCGTACATGCCAATGGACCTGTGGTGCCGGTGCGTCGGGCGCAATCGAGTCAACACGATGTTGCGTCCATGGATCAGACACCCTTGCGCGATGCGATGCGGATGTAGTTGACGCGGTCGCTGCGGTAGCCGGCCAGGTACGCCTCTTCGATTCCGGTAGCCAGTCGCGAGTGGCTGCGCAGCTCCCAATAGGGGATGGCGAGCCGGGTGAGGTCGTCGACCTGGTAGGGGGTCATTCCGGCGTCGATCAGGGCTCGCAGGTAGGTGATGCGGCGATGGGTGTGGCAGTGGTAGTGCTTGTCGATGGCGTCCGCTTCGGGGGGATGCGGTGCGACGACGTCGTTGTTGCACCAACTCACCAGGACGTAGCGGCCGCCGGGCTTGAGGACGCGGGCGAACTCGACGAGTGTCGCGTACGGCTCGACGTACATGGTCGTCTCATTGGTGACCACGAAGTCGAATGAGGCGTCGGGGAACTTCGTGTCGGTCATGCTCAGGTCGTGGAAGTGGACCAGGTCGGCACAGCCGCGACGTTGCGCCTGTTCGCGGGCGAAGCCGTTCTGGTAGGTGGAGATGTTGACCCCGTCCACGCGGCAGCCGAACACCTGGTGGAGGAGGAAGGCGGTGCCGCCGCGCCCGGACCCGGCGTCCAGGATTCGTGCCGTGGGGGGAACGCTGCCGAGCGCTTCGACCAGCGTGTCGACCTGACGGGTCTCCATGCGGTGCATCTCGGCGTTGATGGCCTGTTCGCGCTCGTCGTCGGGCAGCTCCAGGACCCGGTGGTCGAAGTCTCCGACTGCGAAGTGGTGGTGGTAGAAGCCGTCCAGGGAGCCGAGGCCGAGGTTGAGGAGATCTGTGCGCTTGTTGTCGTAGTACGCGAACGCCGCCTCTTCCAGCGGGGTGCGCAACTCCAGGGCGGGTTCGGTGTCCATGTCAGCTCCCGTGGTTCTGGACCGGTGCGAAGTTCAGCGGTTGTGGAACAGGGCTCTGGCGGTCCCCGGACGTGCGAGCGTCATCCGGGGCTCTCGGTGGCCCCGGCCGCTGCGATCGCGGAGAGCGCGTTCGAGCAGGGCATCCGCGACCCGGGGATGGTGGCGACCACCTCGCACACCCGCCGGGCCGCCGATGTCGTGGAGTCGGCGGCGTGGTCCCGTGCGCACGACGCGAACCACCGACCTCCTCCGGCCGGATTCCGAGCCCGGGGACGCCGATCTGTCCGGGTGGGCGTCGAGGGGCCGCTGGGTCCTTGTGCCGGACGTGTCGGCACCGCTCGCGGTCATGCGCCTGGTCATGGCACGTACTCCGCTGCGATGACGAGGTAGTTGAGGCGGTTGTCGCGGTGTGCGTCGAGGAATGGCTTCTCCACGCCGGTGGCGTGTGCGGACCGGGAGCGGAGTTCCCAGTAGGGAATGGCCTCTGCGGTGAGGTCCCACACCAGGGACGGGACCAGGCGGTGCTTGGCCATCATGGCGAAGTAGGTCGACCGGCGGTGGATGTGGCAGACGTAGTGCCGGTCGATGGCTTCGATCTCGGCCCCGATGCCCACTGCGTCGTTGGCGCACCACGTCACGCAGACGTACTTGCCACCGGGGCGCAGGACCCGGGTGAACTCGGCCAGGGTCTCGTCGAGGTCGACGTACATGGTGGTCTCGTTGGTCACGACGGCGTCCATGCTGTGGTCGGGCAGGCCGGTGTCGGCCATGTTCGCGTACCGGAAGCGGACCCTGCGATCCCACCCGCGCTTCGCCGCGATGCTCCGGGCGAACTCCAGGTGGTGCCGGCAGAAGTTGATCCCGGTGACGTGCGCGTCGTACCTCTGGCCGATCATGAAACTGGTGCCGCCCCGACCGGAGCCCGCGTCCATCACCTGTGCGCCGGGCGGAAGTGGGGCGAGCGCGCGCAGCACGAGGTCGACCTGGTCCGACTCCATCCGGTGCATCTCCGCCAGGATGGCGTCTTCCCGCACGTCAACGGGCGCGGAGAGCACCGCGCGGTCGTACCCGCCGACTGCGAAGTGGTGGTGGTAGAGGTCGTCTTCGGATCCGAGCAGGAGGTTGATGGGATCGTCGGTCTTGGCGTCCCAGTCCGCCTTCGACCGCCGTTCGTAGTCGGTACGGGTGACGTTGTCGGTACTCGTCATGAACCACTCTCCGGGGCGATTGTCGATTTGCGGGTGACGATCAGGTGGAAGAGCTCCGCCAGGGACGCCACGGCACCGGGAGGAAGGTCGGTGTCCGCGAGCCGGCTCAGGGCGATGTCGAGGTGTTGGCGTGACACGTCCTCGGCGGCCACCCGACCGCCTGCCTGCTCGACCAGTTCGGCGAGTGCGTCGACCTCCTGGTCGTCGCCTGCCGAGGTCGCGTGCCACCGCTCGGCCAGTGCCCGCGCGGCCGGCCCACCTGTCTCGAGCGCGGCCAGGACCGGCAGGGTCCGTATCCGGCGTCGCAGGTCGCTCCGGGCCGGCTTCCCCGTGACGGCGGCGTTGCCCCAGATGTCCTCCACGTCGTTGGCCGCCTGCCACGCGATTCCCATGTGGCGGGCCGCGACGCCCATGAGTTCCACTGTGGACTCGTCGGCGCCGCCGAAGAGTGCGCCCAACTCGACGGAACACTCCAGGAGGGCACCAGTCTTGTTCTCCGCGACGTCGAGGTAGTCGTCGATGGAACCCGTGTCACCGCCGTGGAGGACCGCCTCGCGCACCTGTCCGGCGATCAAACGCTCGTTCGCCCTGGCCATCAGTGCGGATGCCCGTCCGTCACACGAGCCGGGGTCCGCGAGCACACGCAACGCGGATACCAGTAGAGCGTCTCCGGCCAGGACCGCCAAGCTGGTGCCGAACTGTGCCCACACCGTCGCGCGGCCACGTCGTTCGGCGTCACCGTCGATCACGTCGTCGTGGATGATGGAGGAGTTGTGCGCCAGTTCGACGCCGACCGCCGCCGGGAGGGCCATCTCGAATCGTCCGCACACCGCGTGCGCAGCGGCGAACACCAGGGTGCCGCGAGAGCACTTTCCCCCGGCCGCCTCGCCTCCGTCCACGGGGGTGCCGGTCGGGGTGGCCCAGCCGAAGTGATAGCGGACGATGCGCGCCACGTCGTCGTGGTAGTCGTCCACCACTGCTCGCAAAGCCGGTTCGATGAGCGTCCGGCTGAACCGGACAGAGGGGGAAACCTTGATCGACTCTGTCATCAGCGGCCTCCAGGGGTGACGTGGACGAGCCGATTCCCGCACCCGCCGAAGGCGGCGACCCGGTCACCGGACGGAATTCCGGACGCGGAACCACACCAGGGCGAGCAGGACACCCAGTCCCAGGTGGGTCAACTTCTGGTTCTGCTTGATGTTCTGGTATCCGCTTCCTTCCAACAGCCCGATCCGCAGCGTCACCTGCCGGTTGTGGAGGTCGTTCACGATCCCACGGAGGTGGGTGAGCGCAGCGTTTCCTCCCATCATGATTTCCAGCGCGAATCGGCCCGCCTGTTCTTTGGAGAAGAAATCGGCGAACAGGTCCGCGAGGATCTCGACCACCGCGTCTTCGAACACTTCGGCCATGGAGAGTTCCGGGGCCAGCTTCCGCACGGAGCCCTCCGCGTTGGCGAACGACTTGCCCAACAGCGACACGTGCGGGCTGGTGTGGATCCCGCGCCGGGTGGCGAAGGCGAGGATCGTGGTCAGCGTTATGCCGAAGTTCAACTCCTCCAGGGATGACGACGCGATCCTGGGAATCAGCATGGAAAGATCACTCGCAAATCCCTGGAGGTCGGCGCGGTGAGTTGCGCGCCCCATCTCGACCCAGCTGCGTGCCGTTGCCTGCGAGTCGTTCTTGGTGATGGCCAGGAGGATGAGCACGAGCGTCGCGCCGAGGTTGCGGTCTATCCTGCCCACCATCCCCCAGTCTATGACGCTGGCCTTCCGGCCGGGGTGCACCAGGATGTTCCCGGGATGCGGATCGGCGTGGAACACGTGCTCGGTGAAGTAGCCCCGGTACATGAAGGAGAGCAGGTCGCGACCGATCCCCTTGCGCTGCTTCTTCGAGAAGGCAGCCGGATCCGCGACTCCTATGGAAACCCCGGGAGCCAGCGTCTGCACCAGGACTCGGGGCGTCGCGTCGATCACCTTCGGCACCGTGAGGTGCTTGAACTCCTTCACCGCCCGTCGTGCGGCCACCATGTTCTGGGCCTCCAGGGTGAAGTCCAGTTCTGGTTCCATGCCGTTGAACATGACGCGAAGAGTCGCGTCGACGTCGATCAACTCGTTGAACTTCGGCGCGAGCCGGCCGATCAGCCGGGCGACACGCCGCATCCTCTTCATGTCCTCCAGGACGACAGAGCGTATCCGGGGCCGTTGGATCTTCACGACCGCGAGCGTGCCGTCGCTCATGGTCACGCGGTAGACCTGCGCGAGCGATGCCGAACCCAGGGGTGTGAGGACGTCGATCGACCTGAAGCGCTGCCGCCAGGTCGGGATGTCCCGATCGAGGATGTCCGCGAACTCGAGGAACGGAGCGCTCACCACGTTGTCGTGCAGGTTCTCCAACTCGCAGATCATGATGTCGGACACCAGATCGGGCCGCGTGGCCAGCATCTGCCCCATTTTGATGTAGAACGGCCCGAGGCTTTCGAGAGCCAGGCGTACGGCTCGCGCGCGCGCTCGTTCCCTGACCGTACGCGCCCGACTCCCCGATCCTGCCTTCCGTGAAATCGCGCCTGCGGCGAGGGTGCCCGCCAGGCCCGCCAGCACGCGGCTGCGGTGACCGGGGACGCGCACAACGGAACTTTCCTGTGCGATTTCCATGGGCAAGGACGCTCTCCTCCGGGCGCGGTATCCGCGTGGGCGGATCGACCAGCGCCTGGTCGGGTCGGGCGCTCGACAGCACACCGACCTGGACGTGAACGGGTGGGAGGCGGTGGCCGACCGGGTTCGTTCAACGGCGACGCATCTCGCCATCAGGCCGAACCCGACACGCCGTGAACCAGTCGACCGAAATTCCCGTCAACTCTTTCCGGTTTCCGGGCCGGCCTTGCGCGCGCCGTCCTTCGTGCCGGCCGAGAGGTGCTTGACCAGGAAGGATATTTGTTCGGTCAGCAGTTCGAGTTGCTGGTTGTTCCGCTTCGCCCATTTGCGTGAGCCACTGTTCTTCTTCTTCGCTTTGAACGTTCGCCTGCCGGCCCTTCTCAGGTCCCTTCCGGCGTCGTCAAGGCGGTCGAACATGTCCTCCAGGAGGGTCCTGCTCCGTTTGGCCATGACTCCTCGCTTCTCTCTGGGTGGAGCTTCAGTGGACCCGCTGGTCAAGTTCCTCGCAACCTTCCGGACGGTTTCGCTGTTGAACGCGTTGAAGCGGTGCCGGAGGCGGTTCAACACGTTCAACGGAATCACCCGTGACGCTCTTGCGCACGACCGAGGCGCTTGTCTGTAATCGGACTGTCCCTCCCCCGACGGACTTTCCGAGTCAGGAGGCCAGGTGTCGACGAGGAGTGAGGCTTCGGCTCGTCAGGAGGCGTTGCGGGCGCTGCGCAGCGCAGGTCGGGCAGTCGAGCCCCGCTTGCGGTCCTCGTTGAGACGGTTGCACCCCACGCTGCACACGGCTGCCGGCTACCACTTGAGCTGGTGCGACACCACAGGGCGCCCGGTGTCCTCCGGCGGCGGCAAAGCGGTCCGTCCTGCTCTGGTCTTGCTGATCGCCCAGGCTTGCGACGGCGTGAGCGACGACGACGCCGTCATGGCCGCAGCCGCGGCCGTCGAACTGGTCCACAACTTCTCGCAGTTGCACGACGACGTGATGGACGGCGACGACCGGCGCCGGCATCGCCGAGCGGTGTGGTCCGCCTTCGACGTCTCCACCGCGATCCTCTTGGGCGACGCGATGCTGATGGCGGCCCAACAGTTGCTGCTGGACACCGCCCACCCCACCACGGTCGAGGCACTGACGGTGTTGACTTCGTCGGTGCAACGCATGGTGACCGGACAGGCGATGGACATCGCCTTCGAGTCGCGGCACGACGTGGGGCTTGAGGAACACGCGATCATGACCGCCGGCAAGAGCGCCGCGTTGATGGAGTGCTCGTGCACGCTCGGAGCCCTCTACGGCGGAGCAGCTCCCTCGTCGGTCCCCGGTTGGCGCGCATTCGGCCACGACCTGGGCATGGCTTTCCAGTACGTGGACGACTTACTGGGCATCTGGGGTGATCCCGACCGCACGGGCAAGCCGGTGGGGTCGGACCTGCGGAGACGCAAGAAGTCGCTGCCGGTGGTGGCCGCGCTGACCAGCGGAACTGCCGCAGGTCGGGACCTGGCCCGGATGTACCGCAGTCCGGAGCCCCTGTCCGACCACCAGGTGGCGGCTGCGGCTGGACTGGTCACCGAAAGCGGTGGCAAGGCGTGGGTGCAGGACCGGGCAGAGCAGCACCTCCACAAGGCGCTGTCGCAGTTGGCGGCCATGGATGTCGATCCCGGGGTCCAGGCCACCCTCGGCGCGATCGCGTGTCTGATCGCCGACCGCGACGAATAGCCGACCACAGGTGCGCCGGCCGAGACGCGACCGCGCTCGCGTCGTGCCGATGTCGCCGGACCCGCAGCGCGAGGAGAGGGGACCGAAAGCCATGGAAGCCGAACTGCCGGACGCGCGAGTTTCACAGGCCGACATCTCGGAGACGGCCATCGGGGGGTTGGCGCCGGGTGACATTGTGGTGGCGACCGAGATCGTGTTCCGCCGAGGCGACCGGGTCCGCTGTCCGGCCGCTCCGGTGCTCTGGCACGCCTTGCGGAGACGCGGGCTCGACGCGCGCCTGACGGCACTGGACACGAGGTCCTCGGAAGAGGGCGAGGCGGCCGTTCTGCTGACCACCGGCCCCTTCGACGAGGGGTGTGGTGTGGCGGTCGCGGTGTCCGACCGGCACCTCTCCGGACTGGCAACGGCACGAGAGGTGATGCGCGCCGCCGCGGCGGCCGGTGGCCGTCGACGTGTGTTGTTGGCCTCCCCGCGTTCATTCTGCGCGGGCGTGGAGCGTGCCGTCGAGATCGTCGAAAGGGTCTTGGCGCGCAACGGGCCACCGGTGTACGTCCGGAAGCAGATCGTGCACAACAGCCACGTGGTGCGAGAACTGGAACAGCGGGGGGTGGTGTTCGTCGACGAGGTCGACGAGATCCCGGTCGGTGCGCCAGTGGTGTTCTCGGCACACGGGGTGTCTCCAGCGGTGCGCGCGGCTTCGACCGCGAGGGAGTTGGAGGTCGTGGACGCCACCTGTCCCTTGGTGACGAAGGTCCACGCCGAAGCTCGACGGTTCGCCGGACGAGGGGACACGCTGGTTCTGATCGGGCACCCGGGTCACGAGGAGACCGAGGGCACGATGGGCCAGGCTCCAGAGAGGACAGTGCTGGTCCAGAACGTCGCCGACGTCGCCCTGCTGGAGGTGGCGGATCCCCAACGCGTGTCCTACCTCACGCAAACCACCTTGGCCGTCGACGAGACCGAAGAAGTGATCCGTGCGCTGCGCGCGAGGTTCCCGGCTCTGCGCGGCCCACGTTCGGACGACATCTGCTACGCCACCACGAACCGGCAGAACGCGCTGCGCGCCGTCGTGGACCAGGCCGACGTGGTGCTGGTCGTGGGATCGGAGAACTCCTCTAACTCCCAACGCCTGGTGGAGTTGGCTCGTCGCAGTGGTACGTCTGCACACCTCATCGACGATGTCGCGCAGATCGAGTGGGAGTGGTTGTCCGGTGCGGAGACGGTCGGGTTGACGGCGGGCGCTTCAGCGCCCGCCAGCCTGGTGGACGAGGTGGTGGCGGTCCTGCGCGGGCTCGGCCCGGTCGAGGTCGTAGAAGAGCCTGTTGCTCGTGAAGACGTCGGGTTCGCCCTACCGCGCAAGGTCTTCGCCCATGAGCGGTAGCCCGGTTCGACGTGTCCCCGTCACGCTGTCCGAGATCGCCATGCCGGCCGATCTGAAGGCGATGCCGCGAGAGCGGTTGACGGCCCTGGCCGGTGAGGTCCGCCACTTCCTGGTCGATCGGGTCAGCCGGACCGGCGGCCACCTCGGGTCGAACCTCGGGGTGGTGGAGCTGACCATCGCACTGCACCGGGTGTTCGACTCCCCGGTCGACCGGATCGTGTTCGACACCGGCCACCAGGCTTACGTGCACAAGATCTTCACCGGTCGCCAGGCGCAGTTCGACCGACTCCGGCAGGCCCAGGGGTTGTCGGGGTACCCGAGCAGGGCCGAGTCCCCTCACGACACCGTGGAGAACTCCCACGCCTCGACGGCTTTGTCCTACGCCGACGGCCTGGCGAGGGGATTCGCCCTGCGCGGCGAGTCACACCGCCGCGTGGTCGCGGTCGTGGGCGACGGCGCGCTGACCGGGGGGATGTGCTGGGAGGCGCTGAACAACCTGGGCACCGCGACATCGGCACCGGTCATCGTGGTGCTCAACGACAACGGCCGCTCCTACAGCCCCACCAGTGGAGGTCTGGCCCAACACCTGACCGAGTTGCGCCGGGCCGCCGAGGGGCAACGCGGTCGGTCCAACCTGTTCCGAGATCTGGGCCTGGCGTACCTGGGGCCGGTCGACGGTCACGACATCCCCGCGGTCGAGGACGCGCTGCGCCAGGCGACCATGGTGGAACGCCCGGTGGTCGTGCACTGCGTGACCCGCAAAGGTCGTGGCTACCCGCCCGCCGAGGCCGACCAGGAGGACTGCCTGCACGCTGTGGGCGTGGTCAACCCGCAGACCGGCAGGCCCACGTCGCCCTCGCCTCGGAGCTGGACCTCGGTCTTCGCCGAGGAGATGGTGGCGATCGGCAGACGGCGGTCGGACGTCGTCGCGGTCACCGCGGCCATGCTGTGCCCCACCGGGTTGCTCGCGTTCTCCCGGGCGTTCCCCGACCGGGTGATCGACGTGGGCATCGCCGAACAGCACGCGGTCACCAGCGCCGCCGGTATGGCGATGGCAGGTTTGCACCCCGTGGTGGCGGTCTACGCGTCGTTCCTCAACCGGGCGTTCGACCAGTTGTTGATGGACGTGTCCCTGCACCGCTTGCCGGTCACCTTCGTCCTGGACCGCGCGGGCGTCACCGGGCCGGACGGAGCCAGCCACCACGGCATGTGGGACCTGTCGGTCCTGGCCGCCATCCCCGGCCTGCGGATGGCCGTCCCGCGAGACCCGGCGCGGCTGAGGACGTTGCTGCGCGCAGCGACGGAGACCACGCAGGGTCCTACCGCCTTGCGCTTCCCCAAGGGCACCGCAGGGCCGGACATACCGGCGCTGCACGAGGTCGAGGGTGTCGACGTCCTGTGGGTTTCGTCGAAGCCCCAGGTACTGCTGATCGGGTTGGGCCCCCTGGCTGCGACCTGTCTGGCGGTCGCCGAACGGCTCTCGCCGCTGGGTGTGGAAGCCACGGTGGTGGACCCCCTGTGGGCAACACCGCTCAACCCGGTGCTGCACCGGATGGCCTCCGAGCACGAGTTGGTCGTCACCATCGAGGACAGCGTCGAGACCGGTGGTTTCGGTGCGAGGTTCGCCCACCAGGAGTCATGTTCGTCGCAGCCCACGAGGGTACGGACGCTCGCGCTTCCTCCCGCGTTCCTGCAGCATGGGTCCCGCCCCTTCTTGTTGGCCCAGGCCGGCCTGGATGTCGACTCGATCGCGCGCACCGTCCTGTCATTCTTCGGCTCACCCGCATAGGCAGCGCCCAAGGCCCAGGCTCCCGATCGGCCGGTGCGACTGACTGGGTGTCCGGAGTTCGTCCGGGCGGTGCGCAATTCCGGCGGGCGCACTCACACGCAGTTTCCGCGCCCTTTCGGACACTGCCGGCGCACCCGGAGAGCATTGTCCAGGACGGGCCAGTCCCTCGAGGAACGATCCGCCGGATGCACAAGGCGCGCGCCACCCCGGATGTCCTCCCGACCCACTACTGCAAACCCCCCCACCTGCTGCATCCATCTGCCGATTCCCACGACTGGGCGCATCCCGCCTTCACTCTGTCGCCGGGTTGTCAGGTGAGATCCGATCACGTTCACTGGGTATGTCCTGGAATGCGGGAAGCCAGCCAAGCAGGTCGGCAAGTGCCTTCCGCTTTTTCGGAAAGGTCGGCAGAGCGCGGTCGAGCGAGGATTGACGGTGCCAAAAAACAACGGTGAGAACAGTCGGCTCCGCGCGTTGCTGAGAGACGCGAAATGGACAAATCAGAATCTGGCGCTGGCGGTCAACTCGGTCGCGGCCGAGGTGGGCATCGTCCTCCGTTACGACCGGACGACCGTGTCCCACTGGTTGTCCGGGAGCAAGCCGCGGTCGCAGGTCGTCACCTTCGTGGTCGAGGCATTCGCTCGCCGCCTGGGCCGCTTCCTGTCTCCGTCCGACCTCGGCATGGCACACGAGGACCAGGGACGACTGCCGGAGGCGGACGAATCGTCGGGCATGGCGGCATTGCACGACCTGCTGGCGACGGACCTGGATGCCACCCGTCGCGTCTGGATGACAGAACTGCCGTTCCGCATCGACTGGGCCGAAATGCCACCGTGGCAGGAAAGTCCCAGGGAGAAGCCGGCGTCGACCCATGACAAGGTCTCTCGTGGGAAGATCGTCGCCGTCAACAGGATCGCCTCCGCCTTCGCCGAGGTGGACGCAGCATTCGGAGGCGGCACGGCACGGGGCGCGCTGATGGCCTACCTGGCGACGGACGTCCTGGGCTGCCGACACCCCCACATGGACCGGAACTCCGAGCGCAAATTGCTCGCCACCGCATCGTTGCTGACCACCCTGCTGGCATTCAAGTGCTTCGACAACCTGGAGCACGGGCTGACCCAGCGATACCACCGGGTGGCGTTGAAGCTCGCCGAGGAGTCCGGTGACCTGAACGAGCACCTGCGAGTGCTGTGCGGGATGAGCGTCCAAGCCGGCTTCCTGGGACATCACGCGCAAGCGGCCAGGTTGGCGCACAGAGCCATCGGCCGTGCCGACGGTGGCGTGCAGCCCGACATCTACATCGCCCTGCTGGGACAGGCAGCCGTCAGCTACGCGGCACTGGCGCAGTGCCGATACACGGCGATGTTCCTGGCCCGAGCCGATCGACACATCGAAGACGTGGTCAGCACGCGAACACTGGACTCGACCCGAGCCGATCTTGCCTATCGGGCGGGCCACGCCCTCCTCCAACTCCGCGACTACGCCCGCGCCGAGCGCAGGTTGCAGGAGTCGTTGCGACTTCGGACCGACGACGAACGCAGGTCCCGCCTGCTGGCCACCCACCTCCTGGCGGACCTCCACCTGCGGCAGCGGAACCTGGACCAGGCATGCTCGGTGTGGACCCGGTTCCTGGACGAGTACCACTACGTGCAGTCCCGCCGGGTGACCACGGCCTTCCTCGCTTTCCAACGGAAGCTGCACGCCTACCGCCAGCACCCCACCGTGCGACGCGTGCTGACCGAGTCGGAGCGGTTGGCCGGTTGACGTGCCTGTCCACGCGTCCTTCAACCGGTGCAACATCCGGTGCGGAGACTTCCGAGGGAACAGTCATATCGTGGGAGCACAGGCACTTCCGAGCATCCCGTCGAGGTCGGCTCAGCTCAGCGTGGAGGACTGATCATGGCGTCCGTTCCTCTTCCTCCGCCCACCATGCCGCCTCCCGTGCTGTCCGAACGGCGCAAGACCCGCCAGCTGATGGTCGGGTCGGTGGGTGTGGGCAGCGAGTTCCCGGTGTCGGTGCAGTCG
>NZ_JBFAJV010000025.1:0-65948 GCF_040655415.1 Actinosynnema sp. NPDC050436
TCATCCCCGTGTGGCCCGGTCGGAGACAACCACCCTTGAGTGGGTAGTGCAAGCGAAGGGCGTGCTTGCACTACCCACTCAAGCGCGGTTCGCTGGCGCGCGGGCCACACGGGGATGACACGACTTGGTGGGTGGAGTGCGCGCGGCGCAGGCGTGGCGCAGGCGTGGCGCAGGCGTGGGGTTGTGGGTGTGAGGGTGCCGAGGGGGTTAGATCTTTTCGCCGTAGGTGACGCGGGGCTTGGGGACGCGCAGGCGGCGGAGTTGGCTGGCTCGGATGAAGGAGTACCAGCCGATCGAGAGGCCCCGGGTGGTGTCGGTGGGGAACTTCGCCCGCACCCGCTTCGTGACCATCCGGCCCAGGACGAAGCCTTCCACGACCATCGCCAGCAGCATGAACGTGGTGAGCAGGGTCGCGTACTGCTGGATCGCCGGCTGGGGGACCAGGAGGGCGACGAAGACCAGGATCGCCAGGGGCATGAACAGGCCCATGAGGTTGCGGCGGGAGTCGACCAGGTCTCGGATGTACGCCTTGACCGGGCCCCGGTCGCGGGGGAGCAGGTACTTGTCCTCGCCGGCCATCATGCGCTGGCGGCGTTCGACCGAGGCTGCTCGGCGCTCTTCCTTGCTCTGCTTGTTGCCGCGCATCCGCTTGAGCGCCTCGCGCTGGGTGCGGGGCGGGGGCGGGACCGGGCCCCTGCGCTTGCCCTGGGCCTCGCGGCGCTTGGGGGTGGGCTTGCCCTTCGCCGGGGTGCGCGCCGGGTCGGCGGCCGTCACCTCCGCCGGGGTCTCTTCGGCGGTCTGGGCGGCTTCGTCGGCGTTGCGGCGCAGGAACCTCACTCCCCAAGAGTAGGAGATGGGCGTGATGGGGGGTTACGTACCCTTCGCGAGGTGCGCGTTGTCATCGCTCCGGACTGCTTCGGCGGGACCCTGACCGCTCGGGAGGCCGCCGAGGCGATTGCCGACGGGTGGCGGTCGGCTGCGCCCGGGGACGAGTTGGTGCTCCGGCCGCTGGCCGATGGCGGGCCGGGGTTCGTCGACGTCCTGCACGGTGCACTGGGTGGTGTGGTGCGCACGTCCGTCGTGGCCGGGCCGCGCGGGGAGCCCGTCTCCGCCCGGTGGTTGGTGGCCGACGACGGGACGGCGTACGTGGAGTCCGCGCAGGCGTGCGGGTTGCACCTGGTCCCGGAGGACGAACGGGCGTCGACCGTCGAGTCCGCCTCCACGCGCGGGGTGGGGGAGTTGGTGGCGGCTGCGGACGCGCTCGGGTGTCACACGGTCGTCGTCGGGCTGGGTGGTTCCGCCACCACGGACGGTGGTGCCGGGTTGTTGTCCGTGGTGCCTTCGGTCTCCGCACGGCTCGTCGCGGCTTCCGATGTCGAGAACCCGTTGCTGGGGCCCCACGGGGCGGCTGCGACGTTCGGGCCGCAGAAGGGGGCGTCACCGGAGGTCGTGGAGCGGTTGGAGGCTCGTCTCGCGTCGATGGCGGTGCTGGAGCCGGTGCGGGACCTGCCGGGTGCGGGTGCGGCCGGCGGGTTGGGTGCGGCGCTGATGGCGTTGGGCGCGTCGGTGGTCTCCGGGGCCGGGCTGGTCCGGTCTGCGACGCGGTTGGACCCGGCGTTGGACGTGGCCGACCTCGCGGTGTCCGGCGAGGGCAGCTTCGACTGGCAGTCGCTGCGCGGGAAGCTGGTCACGGCGGTGGCGGGTGGTGCGGCCGAGCGGGGGATCCCGTGCCTGGTCCTGGCCGGTCAGGTGAGCGTCGGGCGGCGCGAGGCGGGCGCGGCGGGTGTCCAGGAGTCGTACTCGGTCGCCGAGCACGCCGGGTCGGTGGAGAGGTCGGTGGGCGACCCGGCGGGCACCCTGTCGGCGCTCGCGGCGGACGTGGCGAGGCAGTGGTCACACTCCCGCCCCTGACGACTGTGCGACCATGGGGTAAGGAACAAAGCGGGTGCCGCCCGTGTTTCCAGGGACAGATGCCCGCAAAGGACCTCTGAGGGAGAGCTATGACGACCGCTCAGGACGCAGACACCCCGACTCCTGACGCACCGCCCACCCACGGCGTGACGCTGACCGACTCGGCGGCCGTGAAGGCGAAGGCGCTGCTCGACCAGGAGGGCCGCGACGACATGCACCTGCGCATCGCCGTCCAGCCCGGCGGTTGCGCGGGCCTGCGCTACCAGCTGTTCTTCGACGAGCGCACGCTCGACGGCGACGCGCTGCGCGACTTCGGCGGGCTCAAGGTCGCGGTCGACCGGATGAGCGCCCCGTACGTCGAGGGTGCGGTGATCGACTTCGTGGACACGATCGAGAAGCAGGGCTTCACGATCGACAACCCCAACGCGGGCGGTTCGTGCGCCTGTGGCGACTCGTTCCACTGAGTCGGTCGGACTTGCGAACGGCCCCCGCCTCGGCGGGGGCCGTTCGCGTTGCGGGGGGAGTCAGACGTAGGTGTCCAGGTCTGCCACCTGGGCCGCGCAGTCGTCGGTCACCTGCCACGGGGTGGCCGGGCGGGGTGCCGGCGGGGTGGTCGCGCGCCCGCGCAGCTCCTCGGGCAGGGCGGCGCAGTCGTCGATCAACTCGTCCAGCGTGTCCGCTTCGGTGTTCCTCACCCCAGGCACGTTATGCGGAGTTCGTCCCGGCGGACACCCCTACCGGGCGGTAGCCGCCCGGCGGGGGTTGTCGCTGGTCACGCGTGTGCGTAGGGGGTGCCGGCGGGATCGGTGGCCGGCGCGGCCCCCCGGCGCGCGAGCCGGGCCACGACCAGGGCCACGACCACGCCCAGGACCGTCGGGACGGCGCCGACGGCGGCGATCCACTGGAACCCGAAACCACCCGCGATCACCGCGCCGCCGATCAGCGGACCGAGGGCGGCTGCGACGTTGAACGCCGAGATGTTGACCGACGCGACCAGTCCCGCCGCCGAACCCGCCTGGCCCATCAGGAACGTGTGCAGCAGGGGGCCGGAGGCGAACGCCGTCGCGCCGAGCACGAAGACCGCGACCACCGCCGTCACCTTGGTCTCCAGCAGGAACCCCTGGGCCAGCAGCAGCACGGTGAGCCCGGCCAGGGGGATCGGCAGGACCTTGGCGGTGGAACCGGGCGGGACGCGGCCCGCGATCGAGCTGCCGACCATCGTGCCCACGCCGTAGACGAGCAGGACGCCGGTCACCCACGCCGGGCTGAAGCCGGTGACGTCGCGCAGCGCCGGGGCCACGTAGGTGAACGCGGTGATCATGCCGGTGAACGACAGCACGGTGGTGAGCAGGCCGAGCAGCACGGTCCGCTTGCCGAACGCGAACAGGCTCGCCCGCACGCCCGGGTCGGGCTGGTGCTCGACCTCCGGGGCGCCCAGGACGACGCCGACCAGACCGACCAGGGTGAGGGCGGCGACCAGCGCGAAGGACGCCCGCCAGCCGTAGTGCTGGCCGACGAGGGTGCCGACCGGGATGCCGAGGACGGTGGACAGCGCGACGCCGTTGACCACCTTGGCGATGGCCGCCGTCTGCTTCTCCGGCGGCGCGGCGGCCACCGCGACCTGGGAGGCGACCGCGAAGAACAGGCCCTGGGACAGCGCCGCGACGACGCGGGCGGCCATCAGGGTGGGGTAGTCGCCGGCCAGCGCGCAGGCCGTGGCGGCCAGCAGCGCGAGCACCATGACGGCGACCAGCAGGGACCGGCGCGGCAGGCGGCCGGTCAGGACGGTGAGGACGGGGCCGCCGACCGCGACGGACACCGCGTAGGCGGTGACCAGCAGGCCCGCCGTGGGCAGGGCCACGTCGAGGTCGGAGGCGACCTCGGGCAGCACGCCGACGACGATGAACTCGGAGGTTCCGACGGCGAACGCGCACAACATCAGGACGAGGGCGATCACCCGGACGACGCTAAAGTGTGACACTGACGTCAGGGTCAAGCTTGGGTGATCGACCGCTCTTTCGGCACCCGGCGGGAATACGTGCTGCGGGGGGTTGGTGCGGGTGCGGATCGGCGAGTTGAGCGAGCGGACCGGGGCGACGGTGCGGATGCTGCGGTACTACGACCAGCAGGGGCTGTTGCGGCCCCGGCGCACCGAGTCGCGCTACCGGGTCTACGACGAGTCCGACGTGGAGCGGGTGCGCAGCGTGCGGTGCCTGATCTCGTCCGGGTTGAACGTGCGGCTGGTGCGGCTGGTGCTGGCGCACGCGTTCGACGAGCAGATCGACCTGCCGCAGGACGAGGCGGGGTGCGTCCCGCTGCTGGAGATGCTCCAGGACGAGCTGTCGGCGGTGGAGCAGCGGATCGGGTCCCTGGAGCGCAGCAAGGCGCACCTGGCCCGCCTGGTGGCCGACGTCGGGGTGATCATGACGACCAAGCGGGCGGCGCGGGCGGAGGGCGAGCGGTCGGCGCACGCGGGGTGACGACGGCGGAAGCCCCCGGCGGGTGCCGGGGGCTTCCGGTGGTTCGCGCCGGTCAGAGCTTGACCGGGTAGTGCGGCTCGGGGACCACCGGGCGGATGCGGCCCTCGATGAAGATGCCGTGCCAGAGCATGAACACCAGCAGCGCCCAGATCCGGCGGCTGTTGTCGGCCACGCCCGAGCGGTGCTCCTCGATGACCCGCAGGACCGCCGTCTTGTCGATGTACTGGTCGGTCTGCGACTGCCGGACGATGTCCACCGCCCAGTCGTGCATCTCGTCCTTCAGCCAGTGCCGGATCGGCACCGGGAAGCCCAGCTTGCGGCGGTTGAGCACGTGCGCGGGGACGATGTCGCGGATCGCCCGGCGCAGGGCGTGCTTGGTCGTCTCCTTGGTGAGCTTCAGCTCGGAGGGCACCTGCGACGCGATCCGGAACACCTCGGGGTCCAGGAACGGGACGCGCAGCTCCAGCGAGTTCGCCATCGTCATCTTGTCGGCCTTGACCAGGATGTCGCCGCGCAGCCAGGTGAACAGGTCGACGTGCTGCATCCGGGTCACCGGGTCCCACTGCTGGGACTCGCGGTACGGCTTGGCCGTCACGTCCTGGTGGGACACGTTCGGGTCGTAGGTGCGCAGCACCTGCTTGAGCTGGTCGTCCAGGAAGATCCGGGCGTTGCCGTAGTAGCGCTCCTCCAGGGTCAGCGCGCCCCGCCGCAGCAGGTCCTTGCCGCGCACGCCCTGCGGGATCTTGGTCGACACCCGGCCCATGGCCTTGCGCAGCGCGCCCGGCACCTTCTCGAACGGGGCCAGCGACAGCGGCTCGCGGTAGATCGTGTACCCGCCGAACAGCTCGTCCGCGCCCTCGCCGGACAGCACGACCTTCACGTGCTCGCGCGCCTCGCGGGCGATGAACCACAGCGGCACCAGCGCCGGGTCGGCCACCGGGTCGTCCAGGTACCAGGTGATCAGCGGCAGGGCGTCCATCATCTCCTGCGCGGTCACCGCGCGCACCACGTGCTTGACCCCGATCGCGGCGGCGGACTCGGCCGCCACGTCGATCTCCGAGTAGCCGGAGCGCTCGAAGCCCGTGGTGAACGTGATCAGGTCCGGGTTGTGCTCCTTGGCCAGCGCCGCGACCACGGTCGAGTCGATGCCGCCGGACAGGAACGAGCCGACCGTGACGTCCGCGCGCATGTGCTTGGCGACCGAGTCGCGCAGCGCGGCGGTGATCTCGTCGTAGAGGCGGTTCTCGTCGGCCGGGCCGTGCACCGCGCGCGGCCGGAAGGTGGCCGGGAAGTAGCGCTCGGCGACCACCTGGCCGCCCGGCTGCACGGTGAACGACGTGCCCGACTCGACCCGGTGCACCTGCCCGTGCAGCGACTCCGGCTCGGGCACGTACTGGAGGATCAGGTAGTGCTGGAGGGCCTTGCGGTCCAGCTCCGGGCGGATGCCCAGGGTCGGCGCCAGCTCCAGGACGGACTTCTTCTCGCTGGAGAACGCCACGCCGCCGGGGCCGGACGCGTAGTACAGCGGCTTGATGCCGAAGGGGTCCCGCGCGCCGAAGACGACCTTGCGCTCGGAGTCCCAGATGAGGAACGCGAACATCCCTCGCAGCTTGGCGACGGCGGCGGGGCCCCAGTAGTGGTAGGCCGCCACGATCGTCTCGGTGTCACCGTCCGTGGCGAACACCGCGCCGAACTGCTTGGTCAGCTCCGCGCGCAGCTCCAGGTAGTTGTAGATCTCGCCGTTGAAGTTGATGGTGTACCGGCCGGGCAGCTCCGGCGGGCCCCAGTGCAACGGCTGGTGCGAGTGCTCGATGTCGATGATGGCCAGGCGGTTGAAGCCGAACACGACCTCGCCGCCCTGCCAGGTGCCCGTTTCGTCAGGGCCGCGGTGCCGCTGGCAGCGCATGGCGGCCGCCACCGCAGAGCGCGAGTGGTGCGCTTCGTTCTCGCCAGGGCAAACCAGTCCAACCAGGCCGCACACGCCGTCGCACCTTTCGTGGGGTGTGGAGAAGGTTCCAGTATGCCGGGACCCCTTTGTGTGACCGAAACTGCACCGTGCGGGTGTGGCCCCCGAGGGGTGGTTGCACGTCGGCTGGGCTACGCTCCCGCATGATCCGGCGAGGGCTGAAGTCCGCCCTTGCCTGCGAGCTTTCAACGAGGAGGCGGCGAGCAGTGGGCCTGAAGGAGGGCACCAGGGCAGCGCGGCTGGCGAAGGTCGCCGGGCTGGTCGGCCTGGTCGGCGTCGGGGCCACGGGTTGCTCCACGGAAGAGGTGTTGCGCTTCGGCTGGCCGGTCGGCGTGACGGAGCAGGCCCAGCGGATGCAGGAGCTGTGGACCTGGTCGGTCGTCGCCGCGCTCGCCGTCGGCGTGATCGTGTGGGGCCTGATCCTCTGGTCGGTGGCCTTCCACCGCAAGAAGAGCGAGGAACTGCCCCGCCAGGTGGCCTACAACCTGCCGCTGGAACTCGTCCTCATCGTCGTGCCGACGATCATCGTCGCCGTCCTCTTCTACTTCACCGCGGTCACGCAGAACTTCGTCACGAACAAGACCGGCAAGGCCGACGTGACGGTCGACGTGGTCGCGTTCCAGTGGAACTGGGAGTTCAAGTACCCCCAGTACAAGATCCCCGGTGCCGAGCCCGTCGGTGGCAAGGAGCCGGTGGTGAGCACCGTCGGCTCGTCCGGCGAGGTGCCGCTGATGGTGCTGCCGCAGGGCAAGCGGGTGCTGTTCAACCTGGAGTCCGCGGACGTCATCCACTCGTTCTACGTGCCGGAGTTCCACTTCAAGCGGGACGTCTTCCCGCAGCCGAAGAAGAACAACCAGGACAGCTCGTTCGAGATCAGCGGGATCGACCGGACCGGGTCGCTGGTCGGCCGGTGCGCGGAGCTGTGCGGCGTCTACCACGCGGTGATGAACTTCGAGGTCCGCGTGCTGGAGCCGGCCGACTTCGACCGGTACATGGACCTCCGCCAGGAGAAGAACCCGAAGACCGGGCAGCTCTACACGGCGGCCGAGGCGCTGACCGAGATGAACTGCGGCGAGCTGTGCACCCCCTACGCCGTCACGACCAAGCCCTTCGACACCGACCGGACCGTGCGCGAGGCGTCGTCCGGCGGCGGTCGGTAGGAGGGATCTGCGATGAAGATCGAAGCGCGCATTTTCGACCTGGTGATGGCGTTCTCGTTCCTGGTGGCCGTGGTGTACGGCTACTGGACCTGGGCCGACACCGGGCACGTCGAGCCGACCGGCACGGTCGCCCTGGCGCTGACCGGCGGGCTGGCGCTGATCGTGGGCACCTACTTCCGGTTCGTCGCCCGGCGGATCGAGGTCCGGCCCGAGGACAACGCCGACGCCGAGGTCTCCGACGGTGCCGGTGAGCTGGGCTTCTTCAGCCCGGGGTCGTACTGGCCGATCGGCCTCGCGGCGGCGGCGGCGCTGGCCGCCGTGGCGCTCGCGTTCTGGTTCGTCTGGCTGCTGGTGATCGCGGTCGTGGTGCTGCTGGTGATGGTCGGCGGGCTGGTGTTCGAGTACCACACCGGGCCCAACCACGACTGAGCCCGGCAACCGGCTCCCGGGGCCGCCTCCCTTCGCGGGAGGCGGCCCCGTTCGCGTCTAGGCGGCCTGGTCGGTGGTGCCGGCCTGGTAGCGGTCCACGTAGTCCTGGCCGGACAGGTCGAGGATGCGGTAGACGATCTCGTCGGTGACCGAGCGCAGGACCGGCAGGGACTCGTGCATCCCGGCGTACCGGGAGAAGTCGAGGGGCTTGCCGAAGCGGATGGTCACCGGGCGGATGCGAGGCAGTTTCGCGTCCACCGGCTGGACCTGGTCGGTGCCGACCAGCCCGACCGGCACGACCGGCGCGCCGGACTCCAGCGCCATCCGGGCCACCCCGGTCCGGCCCCGGTGCAGGCGGCCGTCGAGCGAGCGGGTGCCCTCCGGGTAGATGGCGAAGGCCCCGCCGGCGGCCAGGATCGCGGCTGCGGTGTCCAGCGAGGCCCGCGCCGCCCTCCCGATGCCCCGGCGCACCGGCACGTGGCCCAGCGAGCCGAAGAAGTACCGGGAAAGGGCGCCCCGGACGCCCGTGCCCTCGAAGTACTCGGCCTTCGCCAGGAACGACACCCGGCGGGGGACCACCATCGGGATCACGATGCTGTCGATGAACGACAGGTGGTTCGGCGCGAGGATCACCGGACCCGTCGTGGGGATGTTCTCCAGGCCCTCGACCTTCGGCCGCCACACCAGCCTCGCGGTGGGGGCCACCACCCGCTTCATCACCGTGTAGAGCATGGGAACAGCATCCACCCTCGACATTACCCGGTAGTAAAAAGGTGGCTGAAACCTCAGCGCCGGGTGGGTGCCGGTCGCGGGCCCGGTCGGGGTCGACCGGGCCGTGCGACGGGGTCAGGACTCGGCGTGCTCCGCCTTCAGCTCGGTGGACCGGGCCGCCCACCGGCGCAGCAGGTCGGCCGCCCGGCCCGAGTCGACCGCCTCGGCTGCCCGGCCGATGGCCGCCGCCAGGTCGGCGTGCAGGTCGTCGCCCAGGCCCGTGTGGGCGGCGATCGCCCCTGCGGCGTTGAGCAGGACCGCGTCGCGCACCGCGCCCGGCTTGCCGCCGACCAGGTCGCGCACCACCTCGGCGTTGAACGCCGCGTCGCCGCCGCGCAGGTCGTCGGGCAGGGCCGGGGCGATGCCCAGGGCCGACGGGGTGATGCGGTCGTCCCGCACCTGCCCGTCCTGGGCCACCCAGACGGTGGTGGTCGTCGTGGTGGTGATCTCGTCCAGGCCGTCGTCGCCACGCACCACCAGGGCAGTGTTGCCGCGCCGCGCGAAGACGCCGGCGATCAGCGGTGCCGCCGCTGCGCGCGCGCAGCCGATGAGGCCGACCTTGGGCAACGCCGGGTTGGTCAGCGGGCCCAGCAGGTTGAACGACGTCGGGATGCCCAGTTCACGGCGGGGTGCCAGGGTGTAGCGGAACGCCGGGTGGAAGACCGGCGCGAAGCAGAAACCGACCCCGAGTTCCGCCACCGTCGCCTGCACGCCGGCCGGGGGCAGGTCGATCGCCACGCCCAGGGCCTCCAGGACGTCCGCCGTGCCGCACTGGGAGCTCGCCGCGCGGTTGCCGTGCTTCACGATCGGGACGCCGGCCGCCGCCGTGACGATCGCGGCCATGGTGGAGATGTTCACCGAGTGCGAGTTGTCGCCGCCGGTGCCGACGATGTCGGCCGCGCGGCCCTCCACGGTGAACCGGCGCGCGTGCCGGAGCATCGCGTTCGCCAGGCCGTCGACCTCCTCGGGCGTCTCGCCCTTGGCCCGCAGCGCCACCGCGAAGCCGCCGACCTGGGCGGTGGTGGCGGCGCCGGACATGATCTGGTCCATCGCCCAGGAGGTGTCCTCCTCGGACAGGTCCACCCGGTCGATGAGCTGGTTGAGCAGTAACGGCCAGGTGCGCTCCACCGGGCTCACCCCCGCACCGAGGGCACGGACGTCGAGCGCAGGACCTCGGCCACGGTCTCGGCGGCGGCCAGCGGGTCGAGCGGGTGGACCAGCACGGCGTCCGCCTGCGACCAGGTCGCCAGCCACCGGTCGTCCTTGCGGCGGACCGCCACCACGATCGGGGGACAGTCGGTGATCTCGTTCTTGAGCTGGCGGGACAGGCCCATGCCGCCGGTGGGCTGCGCCTCGCCGTCGAGGATGGCCAGGTCGACGCCGCCGTTGTCCATCTCGTAGAGCACGTCCGCGATCGTGCCCAGCTCCAGGTACTCCACCCGGCCGAGGTCGGGGGCCGGCCTGCGGCCCACCGCAGTGATGATCGTCTCACGCACCTCGGGGCGGTGGCTGAACACCAGGATCTTGGTCGTCTGCGTGCTCATCTGCGTGATCCTCCGGCGGGTCGGGTGCCAGGTTGTGTGATGTTATCGGGCTCGCCTATGCGGACCCTTGCGGGACCTGGAGAGCGTCCCAACCGATCCAGTCGCCGCCCAGCCGCTGGGCCAGGCTCGCCATCCGCGCCCGCTCCTGCGAACACGACAGGGCGGTCAGCACCTGCACCCGGCGGGCGTGCGCGACCGGGCCCGGGGTGAGCGTCCACCCGTCCTGCGCGAGCAGCTCCCGCGCGCGTTCTACCTGGTCAGGCGGCAGGGTGAGGTGGTGGCGCAGCACGGCGGGCGCGTCCGGGCGCAACGCGGGCGACCGGGCCAGCACGGCCGAGTCGGCCTCGGCGAGGTCGAACGCCTCGGCGACCACGACCAGCCCCGGCGAGTCGATCGCGGGCGCGGGTTCGCCCCCGCGCCCCCACCGTTCGCGCAACCGGCGCAACAACCCCATGACGACCTCACCGCCTGTGTGACCCGGATGACCGGCCGGACTGCTCCGGACCCGATGGGCGGAGCGAAAACCTGCAAGCAATAATGCGTCGTGTGACAACGGCAGCGCCCTCCATCGGCCAGCGCGTGCACTCGCTGAACCGCCCGAACATGGTCAGCGTCGGCACGATCGTCTGGCTGTCCAGTGAGCTCATGTTCTTCGCGGGGCTCTTCGCCATGTTCTTCACGGTGAAGGCCCAGAACGAGGGGCACTGGCCCCCGGCACCGACGCACCTGAACGTGCCTTACGCACTGTTCTTCACGATCATCCTCGTGGCCTCGTCGTTCACGTGCCAGTGGGGCGTGTTCGCCGCCGAGCGGGGTGACGTCTTCGGCCTGCGGCGCTGGTACCTCGTGACGCTGATCATGGGTGCGATCTTCGTCGGCGGTCAGGCGGGCGAGTACGTGACGCTCGTCAAGGAGGGGACCACCATCCCCGACTCGGCCTACGGCACCGTCTTCTTCCTCACGACCGGCTTCCACGGCCTGCACGTGATCGGCGGTCTGATCGCGTTCGGCTACCTGCTGGTCCGCACGAAGCTGAGCAAGTTCACGCCGGCCCAGGCGACCTCGGCGATCGTCGTGTCGTACTACTGGCACTTCGTCGACGTCGTCTGGATCGGCCTGTTCGCCGTCATCTACATCGTGCCCTGACGACCAGCACGAACCCCGAACTCACACCAGCAAGGGTTGCCGCACACATGACCACCAACACCACACGGGCCCGGAAGCGCAGCACCAAGTTGCGCAGGCGGATCTCGGGCCTCCTCGCGCTGGGCTTCGCGCTGCTGTCCGCGGGCTTCCTGTTCAGCGCGCTCGCGCCGCAGCCGCAGACCGCGCAGGCGCAGGACGACCCGGCCCAGGTGCGACTGGGCGAGCAGCTCTACAACAACACCTGCATCTCCTGCCACGGCAAGAACCTCGACGGCGTCGAGGACCGGGGCCCCAGCCTGATCGGGGTCGGCGAGGCGGCGGTGTACTTCCAGGTGTCCTCCGGCCGGATGCCGATGGCCCGCCAGGAGGCCCAGGCCCAGCGCAAGCCCGCGGTGTTCACGCCGGCCGAGATCGACGCGCTCGGCGCGTTCATCCAGTCCCGGGGCGGGGGCCCGCAGACGCCCGAGGAGCGCGGCGAGGCGCTGCGCGGCGAGGACCCGGCCCGCGGTGGCGAGCTGTTCCGGCTCAACTGCGCGGCGTGCCACAACTTCACCGGTCGCGGCGGGGCGCTGTCGTCCGGCAAGTTCGCACCCGAGCTGGACGGCGTGGCGGAGGAGCAGCTCTACACGGCGATGCTCACCGGCCCGCAGAACATGCCGAAGTTCTCCGACCGGCAGCTCACGCCGGAGGAGAAGAAGGACATCATCGCGTACATCAAGTCGGTGACCGACGGGAACAACAACCCCGGCGGCGCCCCCCTCGGCGGCCTCGGGCCGGTATCGGAGGGTCTGATCGCGTTCATCGTGGGTATCGCCGCCCTGATCGGCGTGACCCTCTGGATCGGAGCCAAGGCATGAGCGGCGAGAAGCCGAACAACGTGCCCGACGAGGCCGAACTCGCCGGGATGAGCCGGGACGAGCTGGTGAAGCTCGGCACCAACCTGGACGGCGTCGAGCTGGTCCACTACGAGGAGCGGTGGCCGGTCAAGGGCACCCGCGCGGAGCGGCGCGCGGAGCGCACCGTCGCGCTGTGGTTCCTCATCGCCGCGCTGTCGGGCGTGGCGTTCCTGGCCGCGTTCCTGTTCTGGCCGTGGAAGTACCAGGACTCGGAGTCCTCGGGCCACTTCGTCTACAGCCTGTACACGCCGATCATCGGCGCGACGCTGGGCCTGTCGATCCTGGCGCTGGGCGTGGGCGCGCTGCTCTACACGAAGAAGTTCATCCCGGAGGAGCTGGCCGTCCAGCAGCGCCACGACGGCGGGTCCACCGAGGTCGACAAGGCGACCGTGCTGGCGGAGCTGGCCGACGCGGGCGAGCGCTCGACGCTGGGCCGCCGGTCGCTGATCAAGCGGACCGCCGGCCTCGGCGCGGGCGTGTTCGGCCTGGGCGTGCTGGCGGTGCCGCTCGGCGGCCTGATCAAGAACCCGTGGGCGGACAGCGAGTCCAAGGACTCGCTCTGGCACACCGGCTGGAAGCCCGAGAACGGCGAGAAGATCTACCTGCGCCGCAGCACCGGCCGGATGCACGAGGTCGCGCTGGTACGCCCGGAGGACCTGGACGCCGGCGGTTTCGAAACGGTGTTCCCGTTCCGTGAGTCGGAGCGCGGCAACGAAGAAGCCCTGGTCGCGGCCATGAAGCGGGCCGACAACCCGGTCATGCTCATCCGGCTGCGCCCCGGCCAGGAGGTCGTCAAGCGCGACGGCCAGGAGGACTTCAACTACGGCGACTTCTACGCCTACTCGAAGATCTGCACCCACCTGGGCTGCCCGACGTCGCTGTACGAGCAGCAGACCGGCCTGCTGCTGTGCCCGTGCCACCAGTCGCAGTTCGACGTCTTCCACTACGGCAAGCCGAGGTTCGGCCCGGCCACCCGCGCCCTCCCCCAACTTCCGATCACGGTGGACGAAGAGGGATACTTGATTGCCCGCAGCGACTTCATCGAGGCTGTGGGTCCGGCGTTCTGGGAGCGTAAGTCATGAGCGGCATCACCACGCCGACCAAGCGGCAGAATGCCGCCGCCCGGGTGGCGGGCGGTGCTGCGAAGTGGGCTGACGACCGGTTCCACATGGCCGGTGGCATCCGGAAGCAGATCAACAAGGTCTTCCCGACCCACTGGTCGTTCCTGCTCGGCGAGATCGCGCTGTACAGCTTCATCGTCCTGCTGCTGTCCGGCACGTACCTGGCGCTGTTCTTCGACCCCTCCATGGCGGAGGTCGTCTACCACGGCAGCGGCCCGAACATGAACAACATGGAGATGTCGCGGGCGTTCGAGTCGACGCTCCAGATCTCCTTCGACGTGCGCGGCGGCCTGTTCGTGCGGCAGGTCCACCACTGGGCCGCGCTGCTGTTCATGGCCGCGATCGTGATCCACATGTTCCGGATCTTCTTCACCGGCGCGTTCCGCCGGCCCCGGGAGATCAACTGGGTCATCGGCATCGTGCTGTTCATGCTGGGCGCGATCGAGGGCTTCCTCGGCTACTCGCTGCCCGACGACCTGCTCTCCGGCACCGGCCTGCGGGTGATGGCGGCGCTGCTGATCTCCTTCCCGGTGGTCGGCACCTGGATCAACTGGCTGGCCTTCGGCGGCGAGTTCCCGGGCATGGAGATCATCCCGCGCCTGTACACGCTGCACATCCTGGTCATCCCGGCCATCATCCTGGCGCTCATCGCGGTCCACCTGGGCCTGGTCTGGTACCAGAAGCACACCCAGTTCCCCGGTGTCGGGCGCAAGGAGACCAACGTCGTCGGCGTGCGCATCATGCCGGTGTTCGCGGCCAAGGGCGGCGGCTTCTTCGCGGTCGTCGTCGCGGTCACCGCGATCATGGGCGGCGTCTTCCAGATCAACCCGATCTGGAACATCGGCCCGTACAACCCCTCCCAGGTGTCGGCGGGCTCGCAGCCCGACTGGTACATGGGCTGGACCGACGGCCTGGTCCGCGTCTGGCCGGCGTGGGAGATGTACCTCGGCGACTACACGATCCCGGCCCCGTTCTGGCCGTTCCTGCTGGGTCTGCCGCTGCTCACCGGCATCGCGGCGGTCTACCCGTGGATCGAGCGCAAGATGACCAAGGACTACGCGCACCACAACCTGCTCCAGCGCCCGCGCGACGTGCCGGTCCGCACCTCGCTCGGCGTCATGGCCATCTCGTACTTCATGGTCCTGCTGGTCATGGGCGCGAACGACATCTTCGCCTACAAGTTCGACATCTCGCTGAACGCGACCACGTGGATGGGCCGCATCGGGATGCTGGTGATCCCGCCGATCGCCTACTTCGTCACCTACCGGATCTGCATCGGCCTCCAGCGGGCCGACCGCGAGGTGCTGGAGCACGGCGTGGAGACGGGCATCATCAAGCGCCTGCCGCACGGCGAGTTCATCGAGCTGCACCAGCCGCTGGGCCCGGTGGACGACCACGGCCACCCGCTGCCCCTGGCCTACCAGGGCGCCCCGGTGCCGAAGAAGATGAACAAGCTCGGCTCGGCGGGCCACCCGGTGCCCGGCAGCTTCCTGACGCCGGACGCGCCGGAGGAGACCGCCGCGCTGGGCCGTGCCCGGCACGACGCGGGCCAGCCCAAGACGGCCCTGACGGGGGAGAACAAGCCCTCCGACGAGCTGGCGGGCAAGCCCGCGCAGCCCGAGGGCTGACCGACCGACGCGAAGGCCCCCGCACCCTCCCGGGTGCGGGGGCCTCGTCGTGTCCGGGCCGGTCCGGGGTCAGCCCTCGTCGAGGCCCACGGAGAACGCGGCCTCGGTGTCGCGCTTGGAGTAGGAGCGGAACGAGATGTGGGTGTCGGTGTTCAGCACGCCGGGCACCTTGGAGATGTGACCGGGCACCAGCTCGGCCAACTCCTCGTGGCGGGCCACCTTCACCAGGGCGATCAGGTCCACATCGCCCGCGCACGAGTAGACCTCGGTGACGCCTTCGATGTCGGCGATCGCCTGCGCCGCGTCCGGGATGGTTTCGGCGGCGGCCTGGATCAACACGATCGCGGTGATCACAGCGTCCTCCTCGTCAAGGTCGGGGTGTGCACATGCTAGTGGCCCGTGATCCGGTACTGGTCCCGGCCGGCCTCGGCGAGTTCCACCCACGCCCGCCAGGCCCCGGCGGACGCCGCTGGCGACGTCCACGGCAGGTCGCAGTGCACGAGCCGGGTACCCGGGCGGTCCAGCCAGCGCAGCACCACCGACGCCTCCTCGGGCGGTGCGCCGCGCAGCGGGCCGTCGTCGGGGAGCACCGTCTCGGCGGCGGCGACCAGCTCCGCGACCACCGGCATCGGCGGCACGCCCCGGCGGGCCACCCCGGCGGACGCCAGCCGGCCGTGCCGCACGACCGCGAACTCCCAGCCGCGCTCGCCGTCCGGGCGGGCCGCGACCAGCTCGGGCAGCGCGGCCAGGCCGGCCAGCCGCTGACCCCGGTCGAGGGCGCGGACGAGCCCGGACAGCCGGTCGCGGTGGGTGGCGGCGTCCTCGAACCGGTGCGCCCCGGACAGCTCCGCCAACTGCGCGGCCATGCCGTGCAGCGGTGTCGCGTCGCGGCCCTCGACCAGGTCGCGCAGCGCGGTCACGGCGGGGGCGTACTCCTCGACCGTCTGCCGCCCGGCGCACGGGGCCTTGCAGCGGCCCAGCTCGAACAGGGCGCACGGCGTGCCGCTCGGGTTGCGGGCGGAGATCCGCTGCGCGCACGGCCGCACCGGCACCGCGTCCTGGAGGGCGTCCTGGGCGGCCTCGGCCAGCCGGCGGGACCGGAACGGCCCGACGGCGCCGGCGCGCGGCGTGCGGACCAGGGACAGGCGCGGGAACGGTTCGTCGGTGAGCGCGAGCCACCACCAGCCGGCCTGGTTCTTCGAGCGGCGGTTGTAGGCGGGTTTGTGCGCCGTGATCAGCCGCAGCTCGCGGACCTCGGCCTCCAGCGCGTGCGCGCACTCGACCGCGTCCACCCGCACGGCCAGCGCGACCATCTCGCGCAGCCGCTGCCGGCCCTCCGACGCGGTGAAGTACTGGCGCACCCGCCTGCGGAGGTCCGAAGCCGTGCCGACGTAGAGCACCTCCTCCGACGGCCCCCGGAACAGGTAGACGCCGGGCGTCGACGGCAGGTGCGCGGCCAGTTCCCGCTTGCGGCGCTGGGCGGGCGTCACCTCGGGCAGGTAGGCCAGCAGCTCCTCCAGCGAGTGCACGCCGACCGACCCGACCCGCTCCAGCAGGTGGTGCAGCACCTCCACGGTGGCCTGCGCGTCGACCAGCGCCCGGTGGTTGGGCGTGGGGCCGACGCGGAAGAGCTGGGCCAGCGCGGACAGCCGGCAGCTCGGCGCCTCCTCGCGGGACAGCACCCGGCGGGCGAGCTTGACCGTGCACACGACGGGGGGCTTGGGCCAGCGGTAGCCGTGGCGCTCGCAGGCGGCCTTCAGGAAGCCGACGTCGAACCCGGAGTTGTGCGCGACCAGCACCGCGCCGGCCGCGAACTCCAGGAAGGCGGGCAGCACGGTGGCCAGCCGGGGCGCCCCGGTGACCATGAGCTGGGTGATCCCGGTCAGCGCGACGATCTGCGGCGGGATGCCCCGCTCGGGGTCGACCAGGGTGGCGAACGTGCCGAGCACCCGCCCACCCCGCACCTTCACCGCGCCGATCTCGGTGATCGCATCCTCGTTCGCACTGCCGCCGGTGGTCTCCAGGTCGAAGACGACGAACGTGGTGTCGCGCAACGGTGTGCCCAACTCGTCGAACGACAACTGGGCCGGACTCGCAGTACTCATCGCGCAGCACCGTAACCACGAGGTACGACATTCCCGCCCCACCCGCACCCCCCGGTGTCGATGTTCGCCCCCCTCGCGCCGCCCTCCCACTCAACTCGCGCCGCCCTCCCCACCCCCTCCCTCTCACCTCCAGCACCCAACTCGCGTGACACGCGAGGCCGCGTCGGCTTGTCGCCCCGCCTTTCTTTCCGATCACGCCTTTCGATCGGAAAGAAAGACGGGGCGATGAGCCGACTTCCAGGCGGCCGAGCCCGCCGCGACGGAGTCGCGGCCATCCAACACTGCCGTAGCCTGTATGGGTGCAAGACCCGATCACGCCTGATGACGACGAGCCCGCTCCCGGAGAGCCGGACGCGCCCGTCGAGTCCACTGTGGACTGGGGGGCGTTGCCGGAGCCGCTGCGCGCCCGGTTGGCCGAGCTGAGCGCGGACGCGCTGGGCGACCTGGCGAAGGTCGACGTGCCGCAGTCGCTGCGCGCCGTGGCGCGGTTCGCGCCGACGAAGCGCGCGCGGCTGGGCGGCGGGCCGCTGGTCGGGGGTTTGCGCACGTCGGCGAACTTCCGGGCGGCGGTGGTCGAGTGGTTGCGGCGCAACCGGCCCGGGGCGCTGGAGGTGACCTCGCCCGACCCGGTGGCGGCCGGCGCGGCGGCGATCCTGCAGGGCGAGGAGGTCGCGGCGCACTTCGTGGAGCTGGTGACCCGGCGGGGCAGCGAGGCGGCGCTGCGGGTCGAGCGGGACGCCGCCGTGCAGCGCGCGGACCGGCTGGAGCAGGAGCTGGAGCGGCTGCGGGCCGAGCGCGCCGAGTCCACCTCGGTCACCGACAAGATCCGCGAGGAGGCGGAGGTCGAGCTGGAGCGGCTGCGCAAGCGGTTGCGGGAGCAGGGCGTGCGGTTGCGGGAGGCGAAGGACCGGGCGGAGGGCGCGCTGGCCGACGCGGAGCGCACGCGGGTCGAGGCGGGCGCGGAGGTCCGGCGGATCACCGCCGAGCGGGACCGGGAGCGCGAGCGCGCGGAGACCGAGCGGGGCAAGGCGCAGCGGGCGGAGGCCGACGCCGAGGTGGCGCGGCAGTCCGCCAAGGAGGCCCGGCAGGCCGACGAGGTGCGGTTGGCGCTGCTGGTGGACACGTTGGACGGCGCGGTGAACGGGTTGCGCCGGGAGCTCGCCCTGGGCGGTGCGGGGCCGCGCCCGGCCGACCTGGTGCGGGGTGCCAGCGCGGCGCAGACCGCCGTGGGCCGGGTCGAGGACCCGGCGGCGCTGGACCGGCTGCTGGCGCTCCCGGCGGTGCACCTGATCGTGGACGGCTACAACGTCACCAAGACGGGCTACCCGGAGCTGTCGCTGTCCGACCAGCGCGACCGGCTGGTGCACCAGCTCGCGGTGCTGGCGGCGCGGACCGGCGCGGAGGTGACGCTGGTGTTCGACGGCGCGGGCGTGGTGGCCGTGCCGACCAGCGCGCCGCGCGGCGTCCGGGTGCTGTTCAGCGACCCGGGTGTGCTGGCGGACGACGTGATCCGGGCGCTGGTCACGGCCGAGCCGGAGGGCCGTCCGGTGGTCGTGGTGACCTCCGACCGGGCGGTCGCGGACTCCGTCCGCCGGCGGGGCGCGCACCCCGTGCCGTCCGCCGTGCTGCTGGCCCGGCTGGGACGGGTGTGACACGCGTCGTGTTTTTCACATCACCGGTGGTGACACTTCGAGGTCACGGGACGGCCGTTCGGGGATCGTTGTCAACCTGAAAGGTTTTCGGGGCCAGGCGGGTGGACGTCGGGCCTCACCTTTCGTAACCTAGCCGAGATCTCGCGGCGGGCAGCGGTCCATCCTGGACGGCGACGCGGGTTCACCGCCGAATCGGCCTGTCGGGGTGCCGAGCCGGAGCTCACGAGCCAGATCAGTCGGGCAGGTGCGGGAGCGCACGCCCGACCGGCAGGCGGTAAAGACGTTAGGAGTGACACGCGACTGTGGCGTCGCAACGACTCAAGCGCGGTGTGCGCGGGGCGATCGCGGCCACGGCGGTGGCCGCCGCGGCGGTGGGCGTACTGCCCGTACCCGCCGGGGCTCAGCCGAACACGGCTTCGGATGCGCTGAAGAAGTACAACGAGCTGGCCGAGGAGGCCACCAAGCTCAACGAGGAACTCCTCCGGGCCGAGGAGCAGCGCGACAACAACCAGAAGCTGCTCGACCAGGCCAACGCGGACCTCGCGCAGGCCACCCAGGCGGGCGACCAGGCCAAGACCGACGAGGAGACCTTCCGCGTCCAGGTCGACAAGCTGACCGAGGCGTCGTTCGAGGGCGCGCGGTTCAACCAGCTGTCCGCACTGCTGGTCAGCGACTCGCAGCAGGACTTCCTCAACCGCATGTCGGCGCTGGGCGTGCTCGCCGCCGACAACGGCGAGGCCCTGGACAAGCTCGCGGGCGCGGTCAACGCGGCCGAGTCGGCCAAGACGGCGGCGTCGGACGCGCAGGGCCGGGCGCAGAAGGCGACCGACGAGTCCACCAAGATCGCGGACGACGTCAAGAAGCGCCAGAACGACCTCAACGGCCAGATCGACGAGGTCAAGTCCCAGCTCAACCGGCTCAGCGCGGCGGACCGCACCAAGCTGGCCGACCCCGGCGACACGTCGGAGATCGCGGTGCCGTCCGGCTCGGCGGGCGGTGCGCTGGCGTTCGCGCTGGAGCAGCGCGGCGACATGTACCGCTACGGCGCGACCGGCCCGGACCTGTGGGACTGCTCCGGGCTCACGTCCAGGGCGTACGCCTCGGTCGGCGTGACCATCCCGCGCACCAGCAACGGCCAGGCCGGTGCCGGGCGCGCGATCTCCCGGGGCGAGGTCGGCCCGGGCGACCTGATCATCTACAACGGCGGCAACCACGTGGGCATGGCGGTGGACAACGCCAACGTCGTGCACGCGTCCACCGACGGCGTGCCGGTCAAGATCGTGCCGCTGGAAGCGCCCGGCTCGATCTACGCGATGCGCCGCATCGGGTAGCCGACCGCCGCACCCCGGCACCAGCGCTCCACCGGCAGGGCCATCCCGCGAGGGGTGGCCCTGCCGACTAGTTTGGGGACGCGTGAGCCGAATCCGGGCCGCCCTGCCGGCCGCCGTCGTGGCCGTCGCGCTGCTGTGCGGGCTGGCCCTGGCGGTCACTCCCGCCGACCCGCCCGTGCCCGGGGCGTCCGGCGCGTCCGCCGACGAGTCGCGCGGGCGCGCGGTGCGCGACCTGCTGGACCGGCGGGCCCGCGCTGTGCTGGACCGCGACGAGTCGGCCTTCACCGCCGACCTCGACCCGGCCGCCGACCCGGGCTTCCGGCAGCGGCAGCGCGACCTGTTCCACAACCTCGCGGACGTGCCCCTGGACGGCTGGGGGTACCGGCTGGAGGGCGGGACGGACCTGGCCGGCCTCGCGCTGCCCGCCGCCGACGAGTCGTGGGCGCCGGACGTGCGGCTGGACTACCGGCTGCGCGGCGTCGACGCGGCACCCAGCACGCAGGGCATGGCCTACCTGTTCACCCGGCGCGGCGACCGCTGGTACCTCAACTCCGACACCGCGCTGGAACCGCTCGGCAAGCGCACCTGGCGCGGGCCGTGGGACTTCGGGCCGTGCCGCGTGCAGACCGGCGCGGGAGGGTTCGTGCTCAGCCACCCCGGTGGCGAGCCGCTGGCCGCGCGGGTGCTGGCGGAACTGGACACCGCCGTGGCGGCGGTGACCGAGGTGTGGGGCCCGGCGTGGGCGCGGCAGGTCGCGGTGCTGGTCCCCGGTGACGCGCGCGAGCTCCAGGCGCTGGTCGGGCCCGGGTTCGCGGACGGGTCGGTCGCGGGCGTCGCCGTCGCCGACCGGGTGGACGCGTCCACCCGCACCGCGCGCGGGCAGCGCGTGGTGCTCAGCCCGACCGGGGCGGCCGCGCTGTCGCCGTTGGCGCTGCGGGTGCTGCTGCGGCACGAGATCACGCACGTCGCCGCGCGCGGCGAGACCGTGGACGGTGCGCCGATGTGGCTGCTGGAGGGGTTCGCGGACTACGTGGGCTACCGGGGCAGCGACGTGCCGCCGCGCAAGGCCGCGCCCGCGCTGGCCGCCCGGCTCGCGGAGGCGCTGCCGGACGCGCTGCCCGCCGACGCCCGGTTCCGGGGTGCCGGGATGGACCTGGCCTACCAGGAGTCGTGGTCGGTCGCCCTGTACCTCGCGCAGCGGGTCGGCGAACCGGCGCTGGTCGAGACCTACCGCCGGATCGCCCGCGCCGGGCGGCTCACCGACGGGCAGTTGGACGCGCTGCTGCTGGAGACGACCGGCGGCGGCCTGGCCGAGCTGGTGCGGGGCTGGCGGGAGTTCCTGCGACCGGCGTTCGGCGTAACGTGATGTCGGTGCGCCGGACGCTGCTGGTGACCAACGACTTCCCGCCACGGCCCGGCGGCATCCAGGCGTACCTGCACGCGCTGGCCGTGCGGCTGCCCGACCTGGTGGTGTACGCCCCGTCGTGGGAGTCGCCCTCCGGCTCGCACCCCGAGTTCGACGCCGTGCAGCCGTTCGAGGTGGTCCGGCACCCCGGCACGCTGATGCTGCCGACCCCGGACGTGCGGCGGCGCGCGGCGGAGATCGTCCGGTCGCACCGGTGCGAGGCGGTGTGGTTCGGCGCGGCGGCACCGCTGGCGCTGCTCACGCCGTGGCTGCGGGACGCGGGCGCGCACCGCGTGGTGGCGTGCACGCACGGGCACGAGGTCGGCTGGTCGATGCTGCCGGTCGCGCGGCAGTCGTTGCGCGCCATCGGGTCCGCAGTGGACGTGGTGACGTTCGTCAGCCGCTACACCCGGTCCCGCTTCGCCGCCGCGTTCGGCCCGATGGCGGCGCTGGAGCACCTTCCGTCCGGAGTGGACACCGACGTGTTCGCGCCCGACCCGGCGGCGCGCTCGGAGATCCGCGACCGGTACGGCCTGGGCGACCGGCCGGTGGTGGTGTGCGTGTCCCGGCTCGTGCCGCGCAAGGGGCAGGACGTGCTGGTGCGGGCGTTGCCCGAGATCCGCCGTCAGGTGCCCGACGCGGCGCTGCTGCTGGTCGGCGGCGGCCCCTGCGCGGAGGCGCTGACGCGCATGGCGGCGTCGGCGGGCGTCGCGGAGCACGTGGTGCTGACCGGGTCCGTGCCGTGGTCGGAGCTGCCGGCGCACTACAACGCGGGTGACGTGTTCGCCATGCCGTGCCGCACGCGCGGGCGCGGGCTGGACGTGGAAGGGCTCGGCATCGTCTACCTGGAGGCGTCGGCGACGGGCCTGCCGGTGGTGGCGGGCCGCTCCGGCGGCGCTCCGGAGACCGTGCGCGACGGCGTGACGGGCACGGTGGTGGACGGCCGCGCGGTGTCGGAGGTGGCGGCGGAGGTGGTCCGCCTCCTCGAAGACCGCGACTTGGCCGCGAAGATGGGCTCGGCGGGGCGGGAATGGGTGGCCCGCGACTGGCGCTGGGACGACCTGGCGGCCCGGCTGGCGTGCCTGGTCGACGGCTGACCCGATCGAGGAAATCTGTGCTCACGGGAGTAGACATTCGCGCGCGGTCGGGTGTAACGTTCTCCTTGTTCGAAGACAGGGAAAGTAACGCGGGAGATGACGAACTGCCCGCGAGCACGAGAGCACGACGGCGGGACTCGCCGGGGCCGATCAGTGAACGGGGTTCCGGGGAGCGGCCAGGAGTGGTCGGCGAGGTGAACCCGGCATGTGCAGCAGGACCGGGGCCGACCGCTACGTGAGAACGCAAGTGCACGTGATCAGAGGAGAAGGGAAGGGTCGCACGCCATCGGATCGCCTGCTTCCGGTTGATCTCGACCGGGCGGGTACCGCGGTTCCATCGAGATGGAGGGTGGTCTTCGGTTACGCACACGCGATCCCCGCTTCACCCGGCGCTCGTGCGGGTCTGGCGGACAGAGGTAGTCGGTCTCACGGCCGGCTAGGTGGAAGTTGTTACCCAACACCCCGGGGCCCCGGCGCACACCGCGCCGGGGCCCCTCGTGATGCGGAGGCGCGATGACAGCTGGCGAGACCCGTGATCCACAGCACCCCGTGCCGCACGACGCGGCCGACAGGTTCGACGACGAGCACTACCCCGCCTACACCATGGGCCGGGCCGCCGAGATGCTCGGCACCTCGGCCGGTTTCCTGCGCGGCCTCGGCGAGGCGAAGCTGATCGAGCCGGAGCGCTCGGCCGGCGGCCACCGCCGGTACTCCCGCCACCAGTTGCGCCTGGCCGCGCGCGTCCGGACCCTGGTGGACGAGGGCATCGGCATGGACGCGGCCTGCCGCATCGTCAGGCTGGAGGACCAGCTCCAGGAAGCCCGGGACGCCAACGCGGCGCAGCACCCGCCGGACGAGGCCCACCCGCCACTGCGGGGCGCGTGACCGCTGCGGGGCGCGTGACCCCTTGTGGTGGGCGGACGCTCGCCCACCACCCGCGCCGCAGCCGTCGTCCGGTCTGCCGGACCGCAGCGCGTCCTAGTCGCCGCCCGGGTGGTGGCCGGTGCGGGCGTGGAGGGCCCGGGCGCGGGCCGACTCCTCCTCGGCGGACGCGTGGTCGCCCAGGGCGAGGTGGGCGGCGGCCAGTTCGGCACGGGCCGCCCCCTCCAGGATGCGCAGGCCGTGCGAGGTGACCAGGTCGACCGCCTGGC
This sequence comes from Actinosynnema sp. NPDC050436, assembly GCF_040655415.1. NCBI lineage: Bacteria > Bacillati > Actinomycetota > Actinomycetes > Pseudonocardiales > Pseudonocardiaceae > Actinosynnema > Actinosynnema sp. NPDC050436. Next base: position 23,794 of record NZ_JBFAJV010000025.1, read on the forward strand.
CCGCCAGCGCGCGCGCCTCGACCGGTTCGCCGCGCAGCCTGCGCACGGCCGCCAGGCCCACGAGGGCCTTCGCCTCGCCGAACCGGAAGCCGATCCGGCGGCCCTTGGTGAGCGCCTGCTGGAACTGCTCGTCGGCCGTGCCCAGGTGGCCCAGGGCCCGGTTCGCCGAGGCCATCACCGCCAGCACGCTCGTGGTGACGCGCTGGTCGCCGTCGTCCTCCAGCTCGGCCAGCGCGCGGTCCGCCAGTTCCAGCGCGGCCAGGTGCTCGCCGAGGTCCAGCCGCACGGACGCGGTCGCCTCCAAAGCGCGCGCGGTGGACGTCCGCAGGCCCGCCTCGCGGCTGAGCCGCAACGCCTCGTCCAGGTGCGCCAGCGCCCGGTCGGGTTCGCCCAACAGCCGTGCGGTCATGCCCAGCAGCACCCGGGAGTTGATCTCGCCGGTCCGCCGGCCGTGCGCCGCGCTCAGCGCCAGCGCCTCGCCGAGCAGGTCCTGCGCCTCGGCCAGCTCGCCGGTGTCGATGGCCAGCAGGCCCAGGCCGGTCAGCACGCCGGCCTCGCCCGAGCGGGGGGCGCCGGACTCGCGCTTGAGCGCCAGGCACGTCTCCAGGTCCTCGCGCGCGCCCGCCAGGTCGCCCGCGTCCAGCCGGGCCAGCCCCAGCGCGCCGCGCACGCCCGCCTCGGCCGCCAGGTCGCCGGCCGCGCGGTGCAGCTCGACGGCCCGTGCGTAGTGCCCGACGGACGCCTCGAAGTCGCCCATCCGCCAGTGCAGGGTGCCCAGGTTCTGCCGCATCGCCGCCTCGCCCGCCCGGTCGCGCTGCTCGTGCGCGGCGTCCAGGCCGCAGCGCGCGGTGGTCGCCCACTCGGCGACGTGCTTGCCGATCCACAGGTAGCCGCGCAGGCCGTCCGCGAGCCGCCAGGAGACCTCGGCCGGGCCGTGCTCGGCGGCCGACCGGATCGCCGCCGTGAGGTTCGGGCGCTCGGCGTCCAGCCACGACCGGGCCTGGGCGGCGGTCTCCACGCCGGGCGGGTGCACCGGGTCGGGGTCGGTCGCGGGCAGCCGCATCAGGTCCGGGTAGAGCAGCTCGGCGCAGTGGTCCACGGCCCGCACGTAGAACTTCAGCACCCGGACCCGGGCCCGCGCGGTGTCCGCGCCGGACAGCTCGGCCGACCGGGCGGCGAACCGGGCCAGCTCGTCGTGGAAGTGGTACCGCCCGCCCCGGCCCTCCAGCAGCCGCGCGCCCGCCAGCCCCTCCAGCAGCGCCGCCGCCACCTGCACCGGCAGGTCGCCCGCCGCGGCGGCTGCCTCGGCCGTGAAATCCGCCCCCGGCACGGCGCTGAGCAGGCTGAACAGCCGGCGGGCCGGTGGTGCCAGGCCGGCCAGCGCGAGTTCCTCCGGGCGGCGCCCGCCCAGCCGGTCCAGGTACCGGGAGATCGAGCCGCCGCCCAGCGACGCGGCGGCCACCACCAGGGCGAGCGGCAGCCGGCCGCAGTGCTCCGCGAGCTGCTCGGCGGCCGGTCCCGAGCGGCCCAGCACGGCCAGCGCCTCCGGCGCGGGCAGCACGTCCAGCGCGACCCGGCGCGCGCCGTCCACGGCGATCAGCCCGCGCAGGTCGTCCCGCCCGGTCACCAGGACCGGGCAGCCCGCCGTGCCGGGCAGCAGCGGGCGCACCTGGTCGGGCGCGGCGGCGTCGTCGAGCACCAGCAGCACCCGGCGGCCGGCGAGCAGCGACCGGAACAGCGAGCCCTGCTCGTCCTGGTCGACCGGGATCTGCTCCGGCGGCACGCCCAGCGCCCGCAGGAACCGGGTCAGCACCTCCGCCGGCGTCGGTGCCGGGCCGCGCCCGTGGCCGCGCAGGTCCGCGTACAGCCGGCCGTCCGGGAAGCGGTGCCGCAGCAGGTGCCCGAGCCGCACCGCGAGCGCCGTCTTGCCCACGCCGGGCGGGCCGGCGAGCACCACGACCGGCACCGCCGTGCCCGTGCCGCCGTCCGGCGCGACCAGCGCGGTGATCCGCTCCGCGTCCGCGTCCCGGCCGACGAACCCGGGCACGTCCGGCGGCAGCAGGTCGGGCACGTCCGGGCCGGTCGGCGCGGCGGGCACGGCCAGCGCCGGGTCGCCGGTCAGGATCGCCTGGTGCAGCCGGCGCAGCTCCGGGCCCGGGTCGACGCCGAGCTGCTCGGCCAGCAGCCGGTCCACCCGGCGGAACGCGGCCAGCGCCTCGGCCTGCCTGCTGCCCCGGTACAGGGCGAGGATGAGCTGCGCCCAGAACCGCTCGTGCAGCGGGTGGTCGGCGGTGAGGCCGCGCAGCACCGGCACCAGGCGCTCGTGCCGGCCCAGCTCCAGCTCCACGTCGTTGTGCTCCTCGTGCGCCGCCAGCAGCAGCCCGGCCAGGCGCGGCACCTCGTCGTGCCGCAGCGCCTCCGAGGGCACGTCGGCCAGCGCCGGACCGCGCCACAGGCCCAGCGCCTCGGCGTAGAGCTGCGCGGCGTGCGCGGCGTCGCCCCGCCGCGCAGCCTGCCGGGCGAGCCCGGTGGCGGTGGCGAACCGGTGCACGTCGACCTGCTCGGGCGCGACCACCAGCCGGTAGCCGTCGGAGGTCGTGCGGATCAGGGACGGGTCGCCCAGCAGCTGCCGCAGGCGCATCACGTAGGTCTGGAGGGTGCCCCGGGTGCGGGCCGGCGGGTCGTCGCCCCACAGGAACGCGACCAGCTCGTGCACCGGCACCACCCGGCCGGCGCGCAGCGCCAGCGCGGCCAGCAGCGCCCGGTGCTTGCCCGCCCGGACCGGCACGCGCCGCCCGTCGAGGAGGACCTCCACGGGGCCGAGCAGACCGAACAGCGGCCCCGATCCCATCGTCGATCCCCTCGGCTGAGCGTCCTGCGACCTCCAGCCTAGGGGCACCGCTGACGGCCCGAGTCACCGCCGCGTCAGCGATACGACAGCGAGGTCGGGCAGGCTTCACCACGTCCCGGTTGGGGGACCGGGACAACAGAGCTTCTCGAGTCCGCGTCAGCGGATGACGATCACTGGGGGTCGAGTGGCCCGCACCCTCGGGTGCGGGCCACTCGTCTTATTTCGCGTAGATCGCCGCGATGTCCTGCTTGTAGGTGGTCGCCACCACCGAGCGCTTGAGCTTCAGGCTCGGCGTCATCTCGCCGCCCGCCTCGGTGAAGTCCACCGGCAGCACCCGGAACCGCTTGATCGCCTCGGCCTTGGACACGGCGTGGTTGGCCTCGTCCACGGCGGCCTGGATGGTGGCGAGCAGCGTCTCGTCCGCGACCAGGTCCGCCACGGACGCCGACGCGGGCTTGCCGTTCTGCTCCTTCCACGCCGGGAAGAACTCCGGGTCGACGGTGATCAGCGCGCCGATGAACGGCTGCGCGTCGCCCACCACCATGCACTGGCTGATCAGCGGGTGCGACCGCAGCCGGTCCTCCAGCACGGCGGGCGACACGTTCTTGCCGCCGGCGGTGACGATGATCTCCTTCTTGCGGCCGGTGATCCGCAGGAAGCCGTCGTCGTCCAGCTCGCCCAGGTCGCCGGTGTGGAACCAGCCGTCCTCCAGGGCCTCGGCGGTCGCCTGCGCGTTGTTCCAGTACGAGCGGAACACCACGTCGCCCTTGACCAGGATCTCGCCGTCCTCGGCGATGCGCACCGAGGTGCCCGCGATCGGCCGGCCGACCGTGCCCACCCGGAACGCCGACTCGGTGTTCACGCACGCCGCCGCGCTGGTCTCGGTCAGGCCGTAGCCCTCCAGCACCGGCACGCCCACGCCCCGGAAGAAGTGCGCCAGCCGCGCGCCCAGCGGTGCGCCGCCGGACACCGCCGCGATGCACCGGCCGCCCAGCGCCGCCTGGAGCTTGGAGTACACCAGCTTCGAGAACACCGCGTGCTTGAGCTTGAGCCCCAGCCCCGCGCCGCCGCTGTCCAGCGCCTGGCTGTAGGCCACGGCGGTCGCCTCGGCGGCGTCGAAGATCTTGCCCTTGCCCGCCGCGTGCGCCTTCTGCTTCGCGCCGTTGTAGACCTTCTCGAACACCCTCGGCACGGCCACCACGAACGTCGGCCGGAACGACTGGAGGTCGTCCACCAGGTTGCGCACGTCCGGCGTGTGGCCGAGCGTGACCCGGGTGTACACCGCGCACAGGGCGATCGCGCGGGCCAGGATGTGCGCCAGCGGCAGGAACACCAGCAGCGAGTTGCCGGCCTGCATGAGCTGCGGGAACGCCGCCACGTCGGAGCGCACCTCGGACAGCAGGTTGTAGTGCGTGAGCTCGCAGCCCTTGGGCCGGCCGGTGGTGCCGGAGGTGTAGACGATGGTCGCGGTGTCGTCCGCGCCCACCTCCCTGCGGCGGGCCCGCGCGTCGTCGTCGGACACGCCCGCGCCGAGGGCGGTCAGCTCGTCGATCGCGCCGGCGGCGTCCCCGCTCGGGCCGTCGACCTGCCAGACGCTGGTCAGCTCCGGCAGCCCGGCCACCACGGTGTCCAGCGTCGCCCGGTGCTCGGCGGTCTCCACGAACACGGCCCTGGCCGACGAGTCGGACAGGATCCACTCGACCTGCTCGGCCGCCGACGTCTCGTAGATCGGCACCACGACGCCGCCCGCGTGCCAGATGGCGAAGTCGAGCAGAGTCCACTCGTAGCGGGTCTTGGACATCAGCCCGACCCGGTCGCCCGCCTGGAGGCCGGAGGCGATCAGGCCCTTGGCGACCGCGAGCACCTGGGCGGCGAAGTCGCGGGCGGTCACGTCCACCCACGTGCCGTCCACCCGGCGGCGGAAGCTGACGGCGTTGCCGAAGCGCTCCGCGTTCGCCTGCACCATGTCGGTGAGGTTCTCCTCGGGAGCCACGGCGGCGGTGGCGGGGACGCTGAACTCACGCACGTCAACCTCCGGACGTTTGTTTGTTACCGGTGGGGAAACTTAGCCTGTGATTCCGGCAATACACCAGGCCGGTGGTCCGTTCCGTGATCGTGTCGTGGCACTCTTCCCACCCGTGCCGAGCGTGGACGTCGTGGACGAGACATTTCTCGCAGTCCCTCCCGAGGTGGTGGCGGCGGCCTTCGCCGCGCCCGAGGCGTGGGCGCGGTACTGGCCCGACCTCATTCTGGACGTCTACCTCGACCGGGGCGCGCAGGGCCTGCGCTGGACCGTCGGCGGCGCGCTCGTGGGCACCATGGAGGTGTGGCTGGAGCCGGTGCTGGACGGGACCCTGCTGCACTACTTCCTGCGCGCCGACCCGCGCGGCGAGACGACACCCAAACGGGTGCGGAAAGAACTCCGACGTCGCCAGTTGGCCGCCAAACAGGTGTCCCTCGGGCTGAAAGCCACCTTGGAAGCCGGCCGCGAGCCCGGTGTGCCGCCCGCCCTGCCGTAGATTCCAGGGGGTGCGGGTTCACGTCGTCTCGGATGTCCACGGCAACGCCGAGGCCCTCGCCCGCGCGGGCGACGGTGCCGACGCACTGGTGGTCCTGGGGGACCTGGTCGACTTCGTCGACTACTACGACCACGGCAAGGGCATCCTCGGTCGGGTGTTCGGCGCGGAGAAGGTCGAGGTCTTCGCCCGGATGCGGCGCGAGCGGATGGGCCCGGAGACGGTGCGCTACATCCGGTCGCTGTGGGACAGCCTGGACGACGCGGCGGCGATCGTCCGCGAGGCCGTGCTGGAGCAGTACGCCGAGCTGTTCGCGGCGATGAGCGCGCCGACCTACGCGACGCCCGGCAACGTCGACAGCCCGGAGCTGTGGCCCCGGTTCGTGCGCGACGGGGTGCACGTGCTGGACGGTGAATCGGCGGAGATCGGCGGCTTGAAGTTCGGTTTCGTCGGCGGGGCGTTGATCGCGCCCGGGTTCGTGCGGCGACCGGGGGCACCCTGGTACCCGTACCTGCGCACCGAGGAGGAGTTCGGCGCGGCGCTCGACGGGCTGGGCCCGGTGGACGTGCTGTGCACCCACATCCCGCCCGCCGTGGCCGAGCTGACCTACGACGTGGTGGCGCGGCGGCCCGAGTGGGGGTCCGCGTCGCTGCTGCGCACGATCCACCGCGACCGGCCCCGCTGGTCGGTGTTCGGGCACGTGCACCAGCCGATGGCGCGGCGCGCGCGGGTGGGGTGGACCGAGTGCGTGAACGTGGGCCACTTCCAGCGCAGCGGCACGCCCCACGTGTTGCGCTGGTGAGCCGAACCACCGGGTAGCCTCCCCGGCATGGCCGACGAGTCCACCCAGTCCATCGTCATCGACGCGGCTCCCGCGAAGATCGTCGCGGTGATCGCCGACTTCGCCGCCTACCCCGAGTGGGCCGACGGGGTGCAGCGCGCCGAGGTGCTGGAGACCGGGGCGGACGACTACGCCGCGCAGGTGAGGTTCAACATCGACAAGGGCCCGATCAAGGACGAGTACGTGCTGGCCTACGACGAGTGGTCGCCGTCGCGGATCTCGTGGCACCTGGTCAAGGGGCAGATGCAGAAGTCCCAGGAGGGCAGGTACGTGCTCTCCCCGAGCGGCGGCTCCACCGAGGTGACCTACACGCTGTCCGTGCAGCTCGTGGTGCCGATGATCGGCCTGTTCCGCCGCAAAGCCGAGAAGCTGATCATGGACACCGCGCTGAAGGAGCTCAAGCGCCGGGTGGAAAACGCTGGATGAGCGCGCGCCTGCTGCTGTTCACCGGCAAGGGCGGGGTCGGCAAGACGACCCTCGCCGCCGCCACCTCCGCCGCGCTGGCCGCCGGCGGGCGCAAGGCCCTGGTCGTGTCCACCGACCCCGCCCACTCGCTGGGTGACGCGTTCGGCGTGCCGCTGGGCTCCGCGCCCACCGAGGTCGACGCGGGCCTGCACGCCGCCCAGGTCGACCCCCGGGCGCTGGTCGACGGTGCCTGGCGCGAGCTGCGCGGCCACCTGCGGACCGTGCTGGCCGGCGCGGGCGTGGACGAGCTGGCCGCCGAGGAGCTGACCGTCCTGCCGGGCGTGGAGGAGCTGCTCGCCCTCGCCGAGGTGCAGCGGCTCGCCCGCACCGGCCCGTGGGACGTGGTCGTGGTCGACTGCGGCCCGACCGCCGAGACGCTGCGGCTGCTCGCCCTGCCCGAGGCCGTCGGTTCCTACCTGGAACGGCTGTTCCCCACCCACCGCCGCGTGGTGCGCGGGCTGCTCGCCGGGCTCGCCGGCACCCGGGCGCCGGCCGAGCGGTGGGACGCCACCGCCGACGCGCTGGGCCGGCTCGCGGAGGGCCTGGAGCAGCTGCGCGCGCTGCTGACCTCCGACGCCACCGCCGTCCGGCTGGTGCTCACCCCCGAGCGGGTGGTCGCCGCCGAGACCCGCCGGACCGTCACCGCGCTGGCGTTGCAGGGCATCCGGGTCGACGGCGTGATCGCCAACCGGCTCGTGCCGCACCCCGGCGACGACCCCGGCCCGGCCGCCGCCTGGCTGCGCACGCGGCGGGCCGAGCAGGACGCCGTGCTGGCGTCGCTGGACCTGGGCGCGGTGCGCGCGGTCGAGCACCGCGCCGGCGAACCGGTCGGGCTCGCCGCCCTGCTGGAGGTCGCGGACGCCCTCTACGCGGGCGCAGACCCGCTCGACGGTGCCGGCCCGGCCGGTCCGCTGGTCGACGTGGCCCGGGTCGGCGACGAGTACGAGCTGCGGCTCGCGCTGCCGGTCGGCGACGCGGACCTGCGGCTCGCGCGGGTCGGCGACGACCTCGCGGTCACCGTCGACGGGCGGCGCAAGCTGATCGCCCTGCCGTCGCTGCTGCGGCGGTGCCTGGTGGTCGGCGCGGAACTGGACGACGACGGCGTGGCGGTGCGCTTCCGCCCCGACCCCGACCTGTGGATGCGGTGACGGACGTGGACGCGAAGCTCACCGAGGAACTCCGACTGCTGCTCGACGCCGCCGCCGACCGCGCGCAGCCGTGGCTGAACCGGCTCGCCGACGGCGCGCACGACGAGCGGTCCTGCGGCTGGTGCCCGCTGTGCAACGCGGCGGCCCTGGTCCGGGGCGACCGCTCCGAACTCGCGGCCCGCGCCGCCGAGCACGTGACCGGCCTGGTCGCCGTGCTGCGCGCCGCCCTGTCCGACCCCGCCGCCCCTGCTCCGGGTCCCGGTACCGGCCCGACTGCTGCGTCGCCCGCTGATCCGGCTGCTGCTCCGGCCACCGACGACGTCGAGGACGTGCCGGAGCCGGGGGTGCGGGTGCAGCACATCCCGGTCGTCCGGCGGCGGACGCAGTGCTGACCGTCGGCGTCGACGTCGGCGGCACCAGCGTGCGCGCCGGCGTGGTGGACGCCGACGGGGCCGTGCTGGACACCGCCCGCGCCGCCACCCCGTCCGGGGAGGAGGCGCTGGAGGAGGCGATCGGCGCGGCCGTGGCCGAGGTGGCGGCACGGCACCCGGTGGGTGCGGTCGGGCTCGCCGTGGCCGGGTTCGTCGGGCCGGACCGGCGGACCGTGCTGTTCGCGCCGCACCTGGCGTGGCGGCGGGCCCCGGTCGCCGACCGCGTCGCCGCCCGCCTCGGGCTGCCCGTGGTGCTGGAGCACGACGCCAACGCGGCGGCCCTCGCCGAGCACCGCTTCGGCGCGGCGCGCGGGGCGCGGGTCGCCGCGCTGGTCGCCCTCGGCACCGGCATCGGCGGCGCGCTGCTGGTCGGCGGCGAGCTGTTCCGGGGCGCGCACGGCGTCGCGCCGGAGCTGGGCCACCTGCGCGTGGTCCCGGACGGCCGCCCGTGCCCGTGCGGGAAGAACGGCTGCTGGGAGCGCTACTGCAGCGGCACCGCCCTCACCACCACCGCCGTGGAACTGCTCGCCCGGTACCCCGGCTCGTCGCTGCTGGAGCGGGAGGCCCGGGGCGACTCCCGCGCGATCACCGGCCGGCGCGTCGCCGCCGCCGCCCGCGACGGCGACGCGCTGGCCCAGCGCGCCGTGGCCGACCTGGCCCGGTGGCTGGGGGAGGGGCTGGCCGTGGTCGCGGACGTCTACGACCCGGAGGTCGTGGTCGTCGGCGGCGGCGTCTCGGAGTCCGCCCCGCTGTTCCTGGACGAGGCCCGCGAGCGCTACGCGTCGGTGGTGACCGGCGCGGGCCACCGGCCGCCGGCCCGCATCCGCACGGCCCAACTCGGCGACGACGCTGGCATCGTCGGCGTGGCCACCCTCGCCCGCGACCTGCTCCCCGCCCTCGACGCCCGCTGACCCGCTGCCTGCCGCGCCGCTGTCAGCAGGCTCGCCGGCCTCCGACCCGCTACCCGCGAGCCCCGGCGGTCAGCACTCGGAGAAGTCGCCCGGCGGCACCCACGGGACGCCCGGCTGGAACGACCGGCCGGGCAGTTGGTACTGCCTGCCGTAGAGCGCGCTCCAGGTGTTGCCGTCGGTGATCTCCGGGTCGTGGGTCCAGTACTCGTTCCAGATGGCGATCTTCTCGTCGCGCCAGTAGCCGAACACGTTGTCCGGGTAGGTCGCCGGGTCGTCGCGCACCACGTAACCCTGGTACTCGTTGCGCTCGATCCAGGTGTCACCGGTCGCGGTGGTGTCGGCGTCGGCCGCCAGGATGGCCGCCGAGGTGTGGTCGACGTGGTCGTCCTCGCGGTGCCCGATGCTGCTGGTGGTGCGGATGAAGGCGGGGTCCGCCGTGGTGATGATCGACTTCAGCATGGCGGTGAACGACGCCCGGTCGTACGGGGCCCGGCCGTCGATGGGCTGGGCGACGTAGTCGTCGTCGTGCAGCATCTTGTAGAGGTCGCCCTGGGCGTCCTCGCCGGGGGTGTCGCAGCCGCCGGACGCGGCGTGCACGAAGGTGAAGACCAACCGCACGTTGGTGCCGTCGAGCCGGTTCGTGGCGAGCTGGTGGCCGTTGAAGTACATGGCCTCGTACGTCCACAGGTTCGGCACCCCGGCGGCTCTGGCGTACGCGGCGCGCGCGCCCTTGATGCGCTGATCGGCGTACGGCATGGCCGGGCGGTTGTGGACCTCGCCGGCGGTCATGTAGACGACCCAGACGTTGTGGCCGGCCTGCACGTCGGAAGCGATGTCGGGGTTCATGAACAACAGGTCGTCGTCCGGGTGGGCGACGAAGCTCAACGTGGTGGTGGCGTCGGTGCCGACCGGCCCGGCCGACGCCGGTTCGGGTGCGGCGTGGGCGAGGAGCCCTCCGGTCAGCGTGAGTGCGGTGAGCAGTCCGAGCAGGTTCTGGCGTAAGCGCACAGTGTCCCCCTGTGTCGTACCGGCGGGTGCGCACCGCCCGACCCGGTGCACCCGGTCCGGTCGACCCGGCTCGACGAGCCGCAACTCTTCAAGCCCAGCTCTCCAAGCCCAATTCCTCAAGCCCGGCCCTGCGAGCCCCGCCTGTGAGCCTGTGAGCCCGGCCCTGCGAGCCGGTGGCCCGGTGGACGCGGCCCTGCGAGCCGGTGGCCGACCGGGGAGTTCCGGGCGTGGTCCAGCCGGACGCCCGCGCTCCCGCAGGAGTCCCCGCCCGTGGGGTCCCCCGCTTTGCAGTCAAGCACGGGGGTACGACATTTCGGGCGGGGATGCCGAAGCCGCCGGGCGGCGAACTTCGGGTGGCCGGCTGCGGGGCCGACTGCGGGGGACTGCGGCGGTTGGCTGGGGCGGTTGGCTGGGGCGGTTGGCTGGGGCGGTTGCTGCGGGCTGTCGTACGGGTGGCGGGGTCAGAGGACCGCGCCGTCGTCCCAGCCCGAGTCGGGGGGTGGGCCGTTGCGGATGCGCAGGACCAGCCAGCCGGCCCCCGAGCACAGCACCACCAGGGCCACCGGCGTGCCGACGGCCGAGGTCAGGCCGAACAGGCCCGGGAACAGCAGCAGTACCACGCCCAGCAGGATCAGCAGCAGGGCCGCGACGGTGCCGGCGCGCAGCGCGGGCAGCGGTGGGGGGTCCGGGGGGACGAAGTGGTCGTCCGGGTCGTCGTCCGGGTCGTCCCGCTCCACGTCGGCCGTCGCCACGGCCGGTTGGCCCTCCGGGCGGACCGGTGCGGCGGGCTCCGCCTCGTCGGTCGGGTCGTCGTCCGGACCGCTGTCCGGCTCACCGTCCGGGTCGTCGTCGGCGGGCCAGTTCCTGCCGACGCCTTCGCGTTCCAGGCCGGCCACGATCTCGGCGAAGGTCGCGTCCACGTCCTCCGGGCCGTCCGTCGAGTCGCGTCGGGAGTTCATCGGCGTGCTCCAGCCCTCCGGTCGTGAAGGCGAATCCTCTGCCAGACTTCATCGTCCCACGAGGCCGTTGTGTTGCGGATTACGGCGGTCGGTGGGACTTGCGACCGTACCGGCCGCGCCCGGGTCTTCGTTGTGCCTGGTGCGGTCGGCTCCGTAGGCTGGCCCGCGGGGATCAAGCACGTCGAGGAGGCGCTGCCGGCAGTGCTCTACTGGTTGATGAAACACATCTTTCTCGGGCCGCTCCTGAAGCTGTTCTTCCGACCCCGGATCATCGAGGGCGCGGAGAACATCCCCAAGGAGGGCGGCGCGATCCTGGCGTCCAACCACCTCGCCGTGTCCGACTCGTTCTTCCTGCCGCTCAAGCTGTCGCGGCGGGTCACGTTCCCGGCGAAGATCGAGTACTTCACCGGCAAGGGGCTCAAGGGCGCGTTCCAGCGCTGGTTCTTCTCCGGCGTCGGCCAGGTGCCGATCGACCGGTCCTCGGCGTCGGCGGCGCAGGGCGCGCTGGACACCGGCGTGCGGATCGTCCGCGAGGGCAAGCTGCTCGGCATCTACCCCGAGGGCACCCGCTCGCCCGACGGCCGGCTGTACAAGGGCAAGGTCGGCGTGGCGTGGATCGCCCTGGAGTCCGGTGCCCCGGTCATCCCGGTCGCCATGTTCGGCACCGACAAGGCCAATCCGATCGGCTCGAAGGTGTGGCGGCCCCACCCCATCCGGATCAAGATCGGCAAGCCGCTGGACTTCTCCCGCTACGAGGGGCTGTCGGGCGACCGGTTCGTGCTGCGGTCCATCACCGACGAGATCATGTACGCCCTGATGGAGCTGTCCGGCCAGGAGTACGTGGACGTCTACGCGTCCAAGGCCAAGGAGGGGCAGGACCCGAAACCGGTCCCGGCGGACGCCGACCGGCTGCCCGGCACGAAGGCCGGGTGAACGGCACCTTAAGGTTGGCGCGGTGCGGTTCTTCTACGACTGTGAGTTCATCGAGGACGGGGTGACGATCGACCTCGTCTCCATCGGGGTGGTGGACGAGGAAGGCCGCGAGTTCTACGCCGTGTCCACCGAGTTCGACCCGGAGAAGGCCGGTCCGTGGGTGCGGGCGAACGTGCTCAACCAGCTCCCCCCGCCCGCCGACCGGGCCTGGCGGGGGCGCGAGCGCATCCGCCGCGACCTGCTGGAGTTCCTCGGCGGGGGCAAGGCCAACCGGGACGACGTCGAGCTGTGGGCGTGGTTCGCCGCCTACGACCACGTGGCGCTGGCCCAGCTCTGGGGCCCGATGCCCGCGCTGCCGCGCTCCCTGCCCCGCTTCACCCGCGACCTGCGGCAGCGCTGGGAGGACGTGGGCAAGCCGAAGCTGCCCGCCCCGCCCGCCGACGCGCACGACGCGCTCGCCGACGCTCGGCACAACCTGGCCCGCTGGAAGGTGATCGAGCAGGAGCGGCAGCGCCGGGGGTTCGCCGTCCGCTAGGTGGGACCCCTCCTTGCTGCACCGATCCAGTTCGTGACAGTCTTGGGTGACCCACGCCACGAAGAGATTGGCTAAGCAGATGCGTATTGGTGTGCTCACCGGCGGTGGTGACTGCCCCGGCCTGAACGCGGTCATCCGCGCCGTGGTCCGCAAGGGCGTCGAAGCCCACGGCTGGGAGGTCGTGGGCTTCCGCAACGGCTGGCAGGGCCCGGTCGAGGGCCTCACCAAGCCGATCGGTCTGGGCGACGTGGAGGACATCCTCACCCGGGGCGGCACGATCCTGGGCTCGTCGCGCACCAACCCGTACAAGATCGACGGCGGCGTCGACCGCATCCGCGAGGTGCTGTCCGCCGAGGGCGTCGACGCGCTGATCGCCATCGGCGGCGAGGACACCCTCGGCGTCGCCAAGCGGCTGACCGACGACGGCATCGGCGTGGTCGGCGTGCCGAAGACCATCGACAACGACCTCGGCGCGACCGACTACACGTTCGGCTTCGACACCGCCGTGCACATCGCCACCGAGTCCATCGACCGGCTGCGCACCACCGCCGAGTCGCACCACCGGGCGCTGGTGGTCGAGGTGATGGGCCGGCACGCGGGCTGGATCGCGCTGCACTCGGGCCTCGCGGGCGGCGCGAACGTGATCCTGGTGCCGGAGCGGCCGTTCAGCGTGGAGAAGGTCGTCGAGTGGGTGGAGCGGCGGTTCGAGCGGCAGTACGCGCCGATCATCGTCGTCGCCGAGGGCGCGGTGCCCGAGGGCGGCGCCGAGGTGCTGCACTCCGGTGAGAAGGACGCGTTCGGCCACGTCCGGCTGGGCGGGGTCGGCACCTGGCTGGCCGAGGAGATCGCCGAGCGCACCGGCAAGGAGTCCCGCGCGGTCGTGCTCGGCCACACCCAGCGCGGCGGCATCCCGACCGCGTACGACCGGGTGCTCGCCACCCGGTTCGGCCTGCACGCGGTGGACGCGGTGGCCGAGGGCGACTTCGGCGTGATGGTGGCGCTGCGCGGCACCGACATCGTGCGGGTGAAGCTGTCCGAGGCGACGGCCGAGCTCAAGACCGTGCCGCTGGAGCGGTACGCGGAGGCCGAGGTCTTCTTCGGCTAGACCGCAGCCTTCGGGCGCTCCCGGGCGGACCCTCGACCCGCCCGGGAGCGCCCGTTGTCGTCTCTGTCGCCGTTGTGCCGGTGCCTGGCGGCTCGTGGGGGACCGGGTACGGGTTCCCGCAGCGCCGTCCAGCGCGCCGGGGGCGGTCCCGCCGGCGGTCGGCCCGCGCCGGGTGCCCGCCTGCGCCGGGGGCTCGCCCCGGCCGTCCTGCTCCGGCCCGTCGGCGGGTGGATCATCGTCCGAACGGGTGACGGGCATGACCTGCGCCATGCACAGGCCATCCAGTGGCCGTCCCCTGGCGCGGACCGCCTACCCTTAACACGTGAACTGGACCGTGGACGTGCCCGTGGACACGCTTCCCGAGCTCCCGCCCCTCCCGCCCGAGCTCCGCAACCGACTGGACGACGCGCTGGGCCGCCCCGCTGCCCAGCAGCCGGAGTGGCCGGACGCGGAGCAGGTGCGCAGGGTGCGCGCGGTGCTCGAGAGCGTCCCGCCGATCACCGTGCCCGCCGAGATCGACCGGCTGCGCGACAACCTCGCCGAGGTGGCGCGCGGGGAGGCGTTCCTCCTCCAGGGCGGTGACTGCGCCGAGACGTTCGCGGACAACACCGAGCCCCACATCCGCGCCAACGTGCGCACCCTGCTGCAGATGGCGGTCGTGCTGACCTACGGCGCGAGCCTGCCGGTGGTCAAGATCGGCCGCATCGCCGGCCAGTACGCCAAGCCGCGCTCGTCCAACATCGACGCGCTCGGCCTGCCGTCCTACCGGGGCGACATCGTCAACTCGCTGGTGACCACGCCCGAGGCGCGCATCCCGGACCCGTCGCGGATGATCCGGGCGTACGCGAACGCGGGCGCGGCGATGAACCTGCTGCGGGCGATGACCACCGCCGGCATGGCCGACCTGCACCGGCTGCACGAGTGGAACAAGGACTTCGTGCGCACGTCGCCGGCCGGCGAGCGGTACGAGGCGCTGGCCGCCGAGATCGACCGGGGCCTGCGGTTCATGTCGGCGTGCGGGGTCGACGACACCTCGCTGCACACCACCGAGATCTTCGCCTCGCACGAGGCGCTGCTGCTGGACTACGAGCGCGCGCTGCTGCGCCTGGACACCAACAGCGACCAGGCCAGGCTGTACAACCTCTCGTCCCACTTCCTGTGGATCGGCGAGCGCACCCGCCAGCTCGACGGCGCGCACATCGCGTTCGCCGAGCTGCTGTCCAACCCGATCGGCCTCAAGATCGGCCCGACCACCTCGCCGGAGATGGCGGTCGAGTACGTCGAGCGGCTCGACCCGCACAACCAGCCCGGCCGGCTGACCCTGATCAGCCGCATGGGCAACGGCAAGGTGCGCGACGTGCTGCCCGCGATCGTGGAGAAGGTCACCGCGTCCGGCCACCAGGTGATCTGGCAGTGCGACCCGATGCACGGCAACACGCACGAGTCGTCCACCGGCTACAAGACCCGGCACTTCGACCGGATCGTGGACGAGGTGCAGGGCTTCTTCGAGGTGCACCGCCGGCTGGGCACCCACCCCGGCGGCATCCACATCGAGCTGACCGGCGAGGACGTCACCGAGTGCCTGGGCGGTGCCCAGGAGATCTCGGACACCGACCTCGCGGGCCGCTACGAGACGGCGTGCGACCCGAGGCTGAACACCCAGCAGTCGCTGGAGCTGGCCTTCCTGGTCGCGGAGATGCTCCGCAGCTGACCGACCACCCCGTGCCCCGGCGGACCAGGACCTCGTCCCGGACCGCCGGGGCACGGTCGTGCGCGGGGCCGGGTGCCGTGCCGGCAGGGGGACGGCGGGGGCAGGTCTTCCGCGTCGAGGTCGGGTGCGCCGGCATGGCGGTGGACGGAAGGGCCTCGCGTCGAGGTCGGGTGCGCCGGCACCGCCGCGCTCCGGCGGCCCCGGTCGGTCGAGGGCGAGGCGCGGCACCAGGCCCGGACCACCGGGGCGGGCCTGGCGACGGCCCGTCCCCGGTGCGACCCGGGGCGGTCAGACCGCGATGATCGTGATCTTGGTGCCCTTCGGCACGCGCTCGCCGGGCCTGATCGACTGGTTGACCACCGTCGCCCGCTCGCGGTTGTTGAACTGGACGTCCACCTGGAAGCCCGCCTTCTCCAGGGTCTCCTTGGCTTCCCTGAGCTTCTTGCCCTCGACGTTCGGCACGGTCACGCCCCGGTCCGCCGCGACGATCACGGTGACCTTCTTGTCCGCGCCCAGCGTGGTGCCCGCCGGCGGGGTCGTGCGGACGACCCTGCCGCCTTCGACCTCGCCGGACGGCTCCTCCGGGCCGTCGAGCGGTTCGAACCCGGCCGCCGACAGCTCGGCGAACGCCTCCTCCTTCGTCTTGCCCTTCACGTTCGGCACCGGCTTGGGCTGCACGCCCTTGCTCACCACGACGGTCACCGCGCTGCCGATCGCCACGGCCGAGCCCGGCGCGGGCTTGGTCGTCACGACCTTGCCCTTGGGCACCCGGTCGCTGAACGCGTCCTCCTCGGGGTTGAGGACGGGCTTGAGCCCCACGGCGGCGATCTCCTTCTCCGCCGCCGCCACCTCGACCCCCGCCGCGATCGGGGGCACCACCGGCTTGCCGCGCGACACCACGACCCGCACCAGGTCGCCCCTGGTCGCCTCGGTGCCCGCCACCGGGTCGGTGCGCAGCACCTGGCCGCTGGGCACGCTGTCGCTGTTCTCCGTCGACACGGCGGACTTGAGGTTCGTGCTGTCGAGGATCGCCACCGCCGCGTCCTGCTCCTTGCCGATGACGTCCGGCACGGCCTCGACCCGGCCGATCGACAGCCACCAGCTCACCAGGCCGATCACCACCGCCGCGACCACCACGACGGTGATCCAGGTGATGAACTGCTTCTTGCTCCTGGCCCGCATCTCCTCGTAGAGCTGCTCGGGCGTCTTCTTGCGCGGTGGCCGCTTCGGCCGCACGGGCCGCGTCCGGGGCACCACGGCCGTCTGCTGCCCTCCCGGCGGCGCGGGCAGGCCCAGGGCGGGGGACGGGGTGGGGTCCAGGCCCCTCGGCAGCGCCTGGGTGCCCTGCGGGCCGGGCGGGTGCGCCCGGCGCACCGGGACCGTCGCCTGGGCGTGCGCCACGGCCCCCACGGCGACCGGCAGCACCCGTTCCGTCTTCGGCTCCGCCGAGGCGGGCGCGTCGGCGGTCGCCGCCGTCACGGTCGGCACGTCGACGGAGGCCAGCCCGAGCGCGGCGCGGGCCGTCTCCACCTCGGACAGGAACGCCTCGGCGTCCGCCGGCCGCAGGAACGGCTCCTTGCGCGTCGAGCGCCGGACCAGCTCCGCGACCTGGGCGGGCACGCCGGTCACCGGCGGCACTTCCTCGTTCACGTGGCGGTAGGCGACCGAGATGGCCGTGTCGCCGACGTAAGGCGGGCTGCCGGTCAGCATCTCGTACAGCAGCACGCCGGCCGCGTAGACGTCGCTGCGGGCGTCGGCGTTGCCGTTGGTGACCTGCTCCGGCGACAGGTACGCGACCGTGCCCAGGATCGTTGTGTCGCTCGTGATGGCCGGCGTGGACACCGCGCGGGCCAGGCCGAAGTCGGCGACCTTCACCGCGCCGTTGCGCCCGATGAGCACGTTCTCCGGCTTCACGTCCCGGTGCACGAGCCCCGCCCGGTGCGCGGCGGCCAGCGGCGACAGGACGCGCTCCAGCACGGTCAGCGCGAGCGGCACGTCGAGCTTGCCCCGGGCGTTGAGCAGGTCGCGCAGGGTGCCGCCCTCGACCAGTTCCATGACGAGGTAGACCCGGTCCTCGTCCACGCCCTGGTCGTGCACCGCGACGACGCCGGGGTGGTGCAGCCCGGCCGCAGCGCGCGCCTCGCGCTCGAACCGCGCGACGAACTGCGGGTCCGAGGAGAACCGGGGGTCCATGACCTTGATCGCCACGGGGCGCTCCAAGCGCGTGTCGACACCCCGGTACACGGTGGACATGCCGCCACGTGCCACCAGGGCGCCCACTCGGTAGCGTTGTTCGAGCAGCCCGCCGATCACATTCGTCGCCGACCTTTCCACAGCCGTGGATCGTACGGTGGGGTGGTGCCGACCGGTTCCGTGCGCTGGGAGCATCCCGGCCGGCGTGTGGGATCCGCGTCAAAGTCCCCGGGAACAGGGGGTGGCCGTTATCCGACCCGCAGGTGTACCGCCACCACCCGGTTGGCGCAGGGCGTTGCTCCCGGCGTTGTGGCATCGTGACGCACGTGAGTGCGATTCCTGCCGCTGCGGATGTGCTGGCTCCCGACCTGGAGGTCCTGGACCTGCCCGAGGTCGGAGAGCGTCTTGGCCTGCCGGTCACCCGTGTCCACCAGTTGCTGCGCGACGGGCAGCTGCTCGCGGAGCGCCGGAACGGTGTCCTCGTCGTCCCCGCCCAGTTCCTCGCCGCCGGAGGCGTGGTGAAGGGGCTGCCCGGCACCATCACGGTGCTGCGCGACTCCGGCTACTCGACCGATGAGATCCTGCGCTGGCTGTTCACCGAAGACGACACCCTGCCCGGCACGCCGATCGAGGCGCTGCGCGGCGACCGGGGGCGCGAGGTGAAGCGCCGCGCCCAGTCCATGGGCTTCTGACCCCTTCCCCGACCCACCGCCGACTACGGCCGGTGGGCGTCCGGGCGGTTCCAGCGGAGCCGCCCGGACGCCCACCGGACCGCCACCGCCCGGGTCAGACCGGGCAGGGCGACCGCCAGTCGCCGCGCGTTCGGTACGACCACGCGCTTGTCCAGCACGTGGTAGTCGGCGGCGGCGATCCCGTCCAGGATCTCCCGGTAGAGCACCAGCGCCGTGCGCACGCACGGCCGGGCCGTCGGGTGCAGCAGCGGCACGCCCGTCTCCGCTTCCCGGTACGCCGCGTGCGCCACGGCCGTGAGGTGCCGCACCGCGCGTCTTACGCGGTCGTCCGGTCTGCGCGTGCGCCGTGACCACGCCAGAAGCTCACGGTCGACGTCGTAGGCGCGCAACACGTCCTGCGGCAGGTACACCCGGCCGCGGTCGAGGTCCTCGCCGACGTCCCGCAGGAAGTTCGTGAGCTGGAACGCGCGGCCCAACGCCGCCGCGCCCGGCTCGGCGTGCGACTGCGGCGCGATGGTGCCGAAGACCGGCAGCAGTTGCAGGCCGATCACCTCGGCCGAGCCGCGCACGTACCGGCCCAGGTCGGCGAGCGTCGCGTACTCGGTGGTGTCGAGGTCCATCCGCATGGACGTCAGGAAGTCCTCGAACAGCGCCGGGTCGATCCGGTACCGCCGCACGGTGTCCGCGAGCGCGGCCAGCACCGGGTGCCCGGTGGGGCGTCCCGCCAGCTCGTCGCGCAGCTCGCCCTCCAGCACGTCCAGCTCGCCCGCCGGGTCCGTGGACGTGCCGCTGTCCACGATCTCGTCGGCCCACCGCGCGAAGCCGTACAGCGCGTGCACGGCCGGCCGCCGTGCCGCCGGCAGCAGGCGGGTGGCGAGGAAGAACGTGCGGCCGTGGCGGGCGTTGAGCTCGCGGCACCGGGCGTAGGCCAGGGCCGTCCCGGTCACGCGTACCTGCTGGAGAGCTTCAGCGGGTCGGGCTTGACCAGCGACACGCAGGCCAGCGCCGAGACGGCGACGGTGAGCGCGAGGTAGCCCCACGAGTACAGCGCGGTGTCGCCGTTGGGGAAGGTCACCAGCAGCAGGAACGTGGAGAAGAACGTGACGGCGCGGAGGCCCTTGGTGGTCCACGCGAAGCCGGCGGCCAGCACCAGCGCCCAGCTGAAGTACCAGGGCAGCGTCGCGGGCGAGAGCAGCGCCACGGCCAGCGAGGTGATCGCGGCCCGGCGGATCGCTTCCGGCCCGCCGTCGTCGGCGGCCCGCCACTGCCGCCACGCGATGAAGACCAGCAGCAGCGACCCGAGGCCGCGCGCCACGGTCAGGAACACGCCCGGCTCGACCCGCACCACCAGGTTCACCACGGTGTGCGCGAAGTCCCCGACGGCGCTGGGCAGCGACAGCCAGTTCACGATGGTCGACGACGAGCTCAGCGCCGGGATCCAGCCCAGCGACAGCCCGGACAGCAGGGTGGTCGCACCGAACACGACGACGAAGGTGACCACGCCGCCCGCCATCGCCTTGACCAGCTGCGCGGTCCGCGAGCCGGGCATCCGCCGCGCCCACACCAGCACCAGGAACGGCAGCGCGACCACGGCGGTGGCCTTCACCGCGAACGCCACCGTCACCACCGCGATGCCCAGCACGTGCCGGCCGTCGAGCACGAACAGGCAGCCGGCCGCCATCAGGCCGACCATGAGCAGGTCGTTGTGGGCACCGCCGATGAGGTGGACCAGCATCAGCGGGTTCGCGGCGGCCAGCCACAGCGCCACCGCCGGCCGGCCGCCGAGGTGCCGGGCCAGGCCCGGCAGCGCCCAGCAGAGCATCGCCAGGCCGGCGGCCAGCACGAACCGCATCAGCACCACGCCGCCGATGACGCTGGCCTTGGTCGCCCACACCACACCCATGGCGAGCACCAGGAACACCGGGCCGTACGGCGCGGGGGTGTTCTGCCAGACCCAGCTCACGTTGTCCGACAGCGGGTTCTGCAGCACCGCCGGCCCCACCTGGTACGGGTCCAGGCCGTTCAGGGCGATCTGGCCCTGCGCGAGGTAGCTGTAGATGTCCTTGCTGAACAGCGGCGGCGCGAACAGCAGCGGCAGCGTCCAGCCCGCGATGGCGGTCAGGACGGCGCGGCTGCCCACGTAGCCGTTGCGGACCATGCGGCCCAACCGGACCCACGACCAGATCACCACGCCCAGGCCGACGTAGAGCACGGCGGTGGCCAGGTCGTGGCCGTGGCCGTACCTGATCCAGCTCAGCGAGGTGTCGGCGAGCAGCGGGTCGCGCTTGAGGATCGCCCCCGCGCCGGTGCCGCCGAGCGCGACGAGCATGACGCCCGCCACCCCGAGCAGGATCGTGCGGACGGGGATGCCCCGGGGCTCCGGAACCTGGGTAGCACCGGACCGCACCGGCTCGACAGGTGCGGCGCTCGATCGGGGTGGGGACGGGGTCGCGGCCATCGCGGCAACATCGTCGCACAACGCGGGCGCGCGTCGGCACGCTATGGCGGACAGGCGCGGCGGGCCCGTGACACCTCGACGGATCCTCGCACGTGCGTCTCACCCGAGCGAGTGACCACTTGGAGTATTACGACGTGCGAGAACGCCCGATCGGGCGAGCCCGGCGCACTCCTCCGCGCACGGGCCGCCCGCCCCGCACGCGATCCGGTCGGACCCGATCCGGGCACAGCGCCCCGGCCCGTCCGGCGCGGCCCGCGCCGCGACCACCGGACCGCCGCGCCGGGGCGGGTGCGGAGCCCTCAGGTCAGCGCGGGCTGTGCGCCCGCGACCTCGCCGCCGGCCGCCGCCGCGCCGCGCCGGTGGCGCCCGTGATGCGCTGGGCGGCCAGCTTGCCGGAGATCAGCACGGGCGGCACGCCCACGCCCGGCGTGGAGCCGCAGCCGGCCAGCACCGCGTTGTCCAGCACCAGGTTGCGTGGCCGGAACGGGCCGGTCTGGGCGAAGGTGTGCGCGGCCGAGAACGGCGTGCCGGCGGCCAGGCCCATGCCCGCCCAGTCCTTCGGCGTGACCAGGCGCTCCACCTGGATCGCGTCGCCGAAGCCGGTCAGGCCCCGCGCCTCCAGCGCCTGCACCACCTCGTCGCGGTAGGCCGGGCCGACGCGCTCCCAGTCCACCGGGCCCACCCGCAGGTTCGGGACCGGCGCGAGGACGAACATGCCGCCCCCCGGCGGGCTGGTGACCAGCAGCGACGGGTCGCTCATCAGCGATCCCCGGCGGGTCAGCTCGTCGAACGTGCGGTCCCACGCGCGGCCGAAGAACAGCGTGTGGTGGGCCAGCTCCGGCCACGTCCGGTCGACGCCCGCGTGCAGCACGACCGCCGACGGCGACCACGTGATCGGAACCGGACGGCGGGGGCGGTGGCCCAGCAGCCGGTAGGACATCGGCAGGTCCGGGGTGAGCACCACGGCGTCGCACGCGATCCGCTCGCCCTGCGCCGTGCGCACGGCGGTGACCCGCCCGCCGATCCGCTCCAGCCACGCCACCTTCGTGCGGTAGCGCAGGTCGGCCCCCGCGTCACGGGCCGCGTCCGCCAACGCGTCCGGCAGCGCGCGCATCCCGCCGCGCGGGTAGTAGACGCCCGCGATGGTGTCCATGTACGCGATCACCGCGTACGCGGCGAGCGCCTTGCGCGGCGGCACGCCCGCGTAGAGCGACTGGAACGAGAACACCCGTTGCAGCCGCTCGTCCTTGAGGAACCGCGCCACGGCGGGGCCGAGCCGGGAGAAGCCGCGCAACGCCGCGAGCCGCGCCAGCCGGGGCGTGAGCAGCCCGAGCGGCGAGTCGAAGTTCGCGCCGATGAACGCGTCCGCCTCGGTCCGGTAGAGGTCGGTGAGCCAAGCCCGCAGCGCCCGGTACCCGGCGGCCTCGGCCGGGCCGGCGAACCGCCGCACCTCGGCTTCCATCGCGTCGCCGTCCGCGTGCACGTCGAGCACGCCGCCGTCGGCGAACCGCGCCCGGTAGGCGGGCCGCACCGGCACCAGGTCCAGCCGGTCGGCCAGGCTCTCGCCGACCGCGTGCAGCGCCTCGTCCACCAGGTCCGGCATGGTCAGCACGGTCGGCCCGGTGTCGAACCGGTAGCCGCCCAGGTCGAGCCGCCCGGCCCGGCCGCCGGGCAGGTCGTCGCGCTCGACGACGGTGACCCGGCGGCCCGCGCCGAGCAGGTGCAGCGTGGCGGACAGCCCCGCCAGCCCCGCGCCGACCACGACGACGTGGTCGGTGCGGCCGGAGACCGTGCGCATGGTCAGTAGGTCCGTTTCGTGGCGCTGATGGCGAGTTCGGCGAGCCGCTCCCCGGCGGGTTCCGCGACCGGCGCGTCGGCCAGCGCGGCCAGCGCCGACTCGGTGAGCCGCGCGATCCGGTCCTCGACCGCCGCCACCGCGCCCACCTCGACCAGCCGGGCCCGGACCACGCCGACCTCGGCCGCGCCCAGGTCGGCCCGGCCCAGCGCGTCGTGCAGCTCGGTCGCGCCGAACTGCACGCCCAGCGCCGCCAGCAGCGTCCGCTTGCCCTCGCGCAGGTCGTCACCGGCGGGCTTGCCGGTCACCGCCGGGTCGCCGAACACGCCCAGCAGGTCGTCGCGGAGCTGGAAGGCCACGCCGATGTCGGTGCCGAACGCGCGCAGCCCGGCCACCAGCTCCGGCGGGGCGTCGCCGATGGCCGCGCCCATGTGCAGCGGGCGCTCCACGGTGTACGCGGCGGTCTTGAGCCGGTCGATGCGCAGCGCGGCGTCGGTCGAGGCGTCGCCGCGTGCCTGGGTGAGCACGTCGAGGTACTGGCCCGCGAGCATCTCGGTGCGCATGTCCCGCCACGGCAGGCTCAGCCGCTGCAACGCGTCGGTGGGCAGGCCGGCCGCGAACAGCATGTCGTCCGCCCAGGCCAGCGCCACGTCGCCGATGAGCACCGAGGCGGCCAGGCCGAACCGCTCCGGCTCGCCGAGCCAGCCCTCGGCGCGGTGCCGGTCGGCGAACCGGACGTGCACGGTCGGCATCCCGCGACGGGTTTCCGAAGCGTCCATCAGGTCGTCGTGGATCAGCGCGCACGCCTGGATCAGCTCCAGCGAGCTGACCGCCGTGAGCACCTGGCCTGCGAGGTCGCCGTCCGGGTCGCCACCCGCCGCCCGCCAGCCCCACCAGGCGAAGGTCGGGCGTATCCGCTTCCCGCCGCCGAGCACGAAATCCGCGAGGGCGTCGACGGCACCGGTGAAGTTCTCCTCCATCCGCTCGCCCAGGGCGCGGCGGTCGGCGAGGTAGCCTGCGAGAGCTGCGTCGACGTGCTTGGGAAGTTCGAGGTCCAACGGGTGGGGCGGCACCCTCCTATGGTCACCTCTGCCCCGCGACGCCCACCAACCGGGGGCCTGCTCCCATCTGGTGAACGGTTCCTCCCACCCGCCGGCACGCCCACTAGGCTGGTGGGCATGACGTCGGTCGTCGAACGCCTCCGCGGCGGCACCCCGGTGTTCTCGGTCGAGTTCTTCCCACCCCGGGACGAGGCCGACGAGCAGGTCCTCTGGCGTGCCATCCGCGAGCTGGAAGCCCTGGACCCCGCCTTCGTGTCGATCACCTACGGCGCCGGCGGCTCCAACCGCGACCGCACCATCCGCACCACCGGCCGGGTGGTGCAGGAGACGACGCTGGTCCCGATGGCGCACCTCACCGCCGTCGACCACACGGTGGCCGAGCTGCGCAACGTGATCGGGTGGTACGCGGCCGTCGGCCTGCGCAACATCCTCGCGGTGCGCGGCGACCCGCCCGGCGACCCCAACGGCGAGTGGGTGCCCCACCCGGAGGGCCTGACCTACGCCGAGGAGCTCGTCCGGCTGTGCCGAGAGCTGGGCGACTTCTGCGTGGGCGTCTCGGCGTTCCCGTACGGGCACCCGCGCTCCGCCGACCTGGACACCGATACGAAGTACCTGGTCAGCAAGCTGCGGGCGGGTGCGGACTTCGCCATCGCGCAGCTCTTCCTCGACCCGGAGGACTTCCTGCGGCTGCGCGACCGGGTCGCCGCGCTCGGTCACGAGACCTACCTGCTGCCCGGCCTGATGCCGCTGACCACGCCGCGCACGCTGGCCAAGTCCGTCGAGCTGTCCGGCGCACCGCTGCCCGCCGCCGTCGCCCGGCGGCTGGAGCCGCTGGCCGACGACCCGGCGGCGTTCCGGTCGGCCGGCATCGACCTGGTGACCGAGTGGGGCGAGCGGCTGATCGCCGAAGGCGTGACGGGCCTGCACTTCTACACGTTCAACCGGTCCAAGGCGACCCGCGAGGTGGTGGGCCGGCTGGGCCTGGTGCCGGCCCGCGCGTGAGGCGCGGACCCGGCGTGATCAGGTCCGGCGCGGCCGGGTCCGGTGGACCGGACCCGGCCTGGCGCGCGCCGCGCGGGGGCGGGTCAGTGCAGGTGGCGCTCGGTGGCCGAGTCCAGCGGCACTCCGATCCGGTTGAACCCGTTGATCGAGATGAGCTGGGCCAGCAGGCCGGCGACCTGCTGCTGGTCGAACGCCGCCGTGACCCGCTCCCACAGCTCGTCGGGCACGCCGTGCTCGCCGAGCCGGGTCACCGCGTCGGTGAACTCCAGCGCGACCCGCTCGGCCTCGGTGAAGAACCGCGACTCGCGCCACACCGCGACGGCGAACAGGCGCTGCGGGTTCTCCCCGTCCTTGATCGCGTCGGTCGAGTGCATGTCGACGCAGTACGCGCAGTTGTTGAGCACGGACGCCCGCAGCTTGACCAGGTGGGACAGCGCCGGGTCGATGCGCTTGCGGGCGAAGCCGTCGATCTGGAGCAGGGCCTGGTAGACCTCGGGCGCGACTTCCGGGAAGTTCATCCTCATACCGCGTGGACGGGGCAGCTC
Organism: Actinosynnema sp. NPDC050436; assembly: GCF_040655415.1. Taxonomy (NCBI): domain Bacteria; kingdom Bacillati; phylum Actinomycetota; class Actinomycetes; order Pseudonocardiales; family Pseudonocardiaceae; genus Actinosynnema; species Actinosynnema sp. NPDC050436. Next base: position 48,954 of record NZ_JBFAJV010000025.1, read on the forward strand.
ACCGGCGTGTGACAGTGCGCTGCCTCACAGCCGGCCGCGCGGTGTCACGCCACCAGGCTCCGCCGGTGGGCGACCACGGCGAGCACGACCACGATCAGCGCCGCCGCGCCGGTCAGGCCGGCCACCAGCATCGTCCACCCGAAGTAGGACGGCGAGTTCTCCCCGGCGTAGCGGAGGGTGGCGGTGAGCATCGTCGCCTGGCCCGGCTTGGGCGCCCACGCGATGGTCGTCCGCTCCTCCTCTCGCCCGTTCGTGTCGATGACCTCACCCGGAAAGCTGATCTTGATCTGGATGTCGGCGCGGTCGATCGGGACCTGGGTGAGGTCCACCGAGCCGGACAGCGTGACCAGGTCGCCGGACCGCCGGAAGGTGAGCTGGTAGCGGCTGGACGACGCGCTGGTCGCCATCGACAGGGTCCGCACCTCCTCGAAGGTGAGGGCGCTGAAGAAGAGCTGCGTCCCGGTGTAGTTGTCCTCTTTGTACTGCTTGGTGGTGACCCGCCCGACCAGCTCCTCGGGGACCTTGAGCTGCGGCCCCGGGTCGTTGTCCTGGGTGGGCGGCGTGGCGGCGACGATCTCGCCCGAGACGCGGTCGTCCTGCGACAGCGCCATCGCGGCGTGCAGCCGGACGCACCCCGTCAGCGAGAACATCGCGAGCAGGATCACCGGCAGGAGGAGCGCTGAGGCCCGAGGCACCCGGTCATCCTGCCGGCCGGGTCAAAAGTTGACCGGCCGAACACGGTCGTGAGCCTCGCTAATTACCTGTTGGAGGGACGTGACCCACGGGTAGCGTGCGGCGCATGTCAACCTCTTCGGCCGGCGTGCACGGCATCAGCAACCAGTTCGTGGCCGACTACGCGGCGGCGGACCCGTTGACCGCGACCTTCATCGGTACGCCCGGCCACGACGACCGGCTCACCGACTACTCGCCCGACGGCCACGCCGCCCGTCGGGAGCTGGCCACGCGCGCCCTGGCCGAGGTCACCGCCGCCGAGCCCGCCGACGCCGGCGAGGCGGCGGCCAGGTCGGTGTTCCTGGAGCGGGTCGGCCTGGACGTGGAGATCCACGAGGCCGGCCTCTGGGAGGGCGAGCTGAACGTGATCGCGGGCCCCGTGCAGAACCTGCGCGAGGTGTTCGACCTGATGCCGACCGCGACCGCCGAGGACTGGGCCACCGTCGCCAAGCGGCTCACCGCCATGCCCGACGCGGTGGCCAACCTGCGCGCGGGCCTCGCGCACTCGGCGGACCGGGGCAAGGTCGCCGCGCTGCGCCAGGTCGCCCGGGTCGCCGAGCAGTGCGACACCTGGTCCGGCCGGTCCGGCGGCAAGTCCTACTTCGCCTCGCTGGTCGCGCAGGCCGACGTGGACGCGTCGCTGCGCACCGACCTGGAGACGGGTGCGAAGGCCGCCGCCGAGGCGTACGCCGACCTGGCCTCCTTCCTCCGCGAGGACCTCGCGCCCAAGGCCCCGAAGAAGGACGCCGTCGGCGAGGACGTCTACCGCCTGTGGTCGCGCTACTTCACCGGCGCGCGGCTCGACCTGGCCGAGGCGTACGAGTGGGGCTGGGCCGAGTTCACCCGCATCGAGACCGAGATGAAGCAGGTCGCCGACCGGATCAAGGCGGGCGCCACGCTCGCCGAGGCGGCAGCCGCCCTGGACGCCAACCCGCGCTACCTGGTGCACGGCCAGGACGGCCTCCAGTCGTGGATGCAGGACCTCTCCGACAAGGCCCTGCTCGACGTCCGCGACGTGCACTTCGAGCTGCCCGACGAGCTGATGGAACTGGAGTGCCGGATCGCGCCGCCCGGTGGCGGCGTCGGCGCGTACTACACCGGCCCCACCCCGGACTTCTCCCGCCCCGGCCGCATGTGGTGGTCGGTGCCCGCCGACAAGACCGAGTTCTCCACCTGGCGCGAGGTCACCACCGTCTACCACGAGGGCGTGCCCGGCCACCACCTCCAGGTCGCCACCGCCGTCTACCAGGCGGAGAAGCTCAACAACTTCCAGCGGATGATGTGCTGGGTGTCCGGCCACGGCGAGGGCTGGGCCCTCTACGCCGAGCGGCTGATGCGCGAGCTGGGCTACCTGGAGGACGACGGCGACCTGCTCGGGATGCTCGACGCCCACCTGTTCCGCGCGGCCCGGGTGATCATCGACATCGGGATGCACCTGGAGCTGGAGATCCCGAGGGGCGCGGGCTTCCACGACGGCGAGCGCTGGACGCCGGAGCTGGGCCTGGAGTTCATGCTCACCCGCACCATCACCGACCCGGCGCACGTGCGCGACGAGATCGACCGCTACCTGGGCTGGCCCGGCCAAGCCCCGTCCTACAAGCTCGGCGAGCGGCTGTGGCTGGCCGCGCGGGACGACGCGCGGGCCCGGCACGGCGCGGGCTTCGACCTCAAGACGTTCCACAAGGACGCGCTGGAGATGGGTGCGATGGGCCTGGACACGCTGCGGGAGCGCCTCGCGCAACTGTGAACGGCTGATCGGTGAACAGACCCCGGTGATCCCGCTTCACGGCGTCGTCACCGGGGTTTCTGTTGCATATGCTGCGGGCACGAGGGTGAGGGGGACGGATGGTCGGACGTCTCAGGCGCTCCGCGGCGGTGTTCGCCGCGGTGGGCGCGATGGTGGCGGGCCCGGTGCTGAGCGCGGTGCCGGCGCAGGCGCAGGAGCACGCGCCGGACGAGTGGCGGATCCGGCTGGAGATCGTGGACTACGCGTTCAGCCAGATCGGCGCGAAGGAGAACGGTCCCAACGGCTACCCGCAGCGCTACCAGGACGTGGACCCGGACGTCCGGCGCCCCGTCGAGTGGTGCGGCGTGTTCGTGAACTGGGCGTGGACCAAGGCCGGTGTGCCGCAGCGCCCGGCGATGCGGCCGGCCGAGGGCGCACCGGGCGTCGACCAGGGCCACTGGGCGACGTACTGGCAGAAGTGGGGCCAGGCGAACGGCCGCTGGAAGCCGCTGGCGGAGCGGGACGTGGAGATGGGCGACGCCGTCGTCTACGGCAACTACCCGTCGGTGGTCGCGCACGTCGGCATCGTGGTCGAGGTGAACTACGACAGCACCGGCCGCCGGGCCACGCACGTGCGCACGGTCGAGGGAAACGTGAGCGACAAGGTCGTGTACTCGAAGTGGCGCCGGATCTCGGACCTGAACGCCGGTCCGGGCCTCAAGGCTTCCGGGTTCGTGTCGCCGTTCTGATCTCGCGGTCTGCGGGCGGTCGCCGGGTTCCGGCGGCCGCCCGCCGTCGTTCCCGGCCGCGCACCGGGTCGGGTGCGCGGCGTGGCTGCTCCGGTGGTCAGTCCAGCGGCAGGGTGCGGCCCAGCACGGCGAACGGTCGCGGGTCGCCGGTGAACTGGTAGTGCCGCAGCACGTCCGCGAAGCCCAGCCGCCGGTAGAGCCGCCACGCCTTGCTCGGGCCCTCCGGGGTGGAGAGCAGCACCCGGGACGTCGGCACGCCCGCCAGCAGGCTGCGCAGCAGGCCCTCGCCGATGCCCCGGCCCTGCTCGGCCGGCAGGACGTGCAGCTCGGTCAGCTCGAAGTAGTCGCGCATCCACTCCTCGACCGCGTTCGGCCCGGAGACCAGGGTCAGGCCGTGCCGCACCTGCTCGTGCCACCACTGGCCCACCGAGCCCCGGTAGCCGTAGCCGATGCCGACCAGCTCGTCGCCCTCGCCCAGCGCGACCACGCAGCGCCAGCCGTCGCGCAGCATGTGCGCCAGCCACATCGGCGCGCGCTGCTCCGCCGTGCCCGGCGGGTAGTTCATCGCGCTGACGTAGAGCTCCAGCGCCTCGCCCAACCGGGAGTTCAGCTCCCGCGCGGACAGCTCCACGAGTCGCTGCGACGGCACGGCGGTCATCGCGCCACCGTCGCCGGTGTGCCGCCGGTCAGGTCGACCAGGCCGGCGAAGGTCGTCGGGAACAGCGCGTGCGGGTGCCCGGCGGCGGCCCACACCACCTCGTGCCCGGCCAGGTCGACGTCCACGAACGTCCGGACCGGCGCGGGGTGGCCCAGCGGCGACACGCCGCCGATGACCTGGCCGGTGTGCTCCCGGACGAACTCCGGTGTGGCGCGGGCGATCCGGTCCGCGCCCGCCAGCCCGGCCAGCAGGTCGGTGTCCGCCCGGTGCGCGCCGGAGGTGAGCACGAGCAGCGGGGTGACCTCGTCACCCCGGACCGAGGCGAACACCAGGCTGTTGGCGATGGCCCCGACGGGCACGCCCACCGCCCGCGCGGCCTCGGCGGCGGTGCGGACGGCGTCGGCCAGGACGCGGATGCCGTCGGCCGCCTCGGGGTGGCCGGCCTCGGCCAGCGCCGCCGCGACCTTGCGGATGCCGGGGTGGTCAAGTGCGCTCACCCGTTCATGAGACCACGTGCGGCCGGGTTGAGGAGTGCCGGGTTCACGGGTTACGCTGGGCCGGCTCGAACACGTGTTCGAGCTATGCCTTGGTGGTGGGGCGGGGGAAGCGCCCCACCACCAAGTGCCGCCGTCTCCCCGCGGCGGTCGTCGCTGTCCCGACGCCGCGAGGAGGCCGCCGATGTCGACTTCCACCGACTTCCCCAGCACCAGCCGGGTCCCGCTGCCCCCGCCCCCGGCGTCGGCCGTCGGCCTGCTCGCGCAGGCCCGTGACTGCGCCCGGGAAGCCGAGCGCGCGATCGAGCCCGCCGACCGGTTCGCCACCGCCTACCTGGGTGCCCTGCGCGCCGCCGCGGCCGTCCTGGCCCTGCGCGGCCGACCGCACCGGGGCCGGGCGGGGCCGACCGGCGTGTGGGTGCTGCTGCCCGCGCTCGCGCCGGAGCTGCGGGAGTGGGCCGCGTACTTCGCGTCCTGCTCCGCGACCCGCGCGGCCGTCCGGGCGGGCAGCACCCGGCAGGTGGACCGACGGGGTGCCGACGACCTGGTGCGCCAAGCGGCGCAGTTCACCGAGCTGGTCGACGAGATCACGTACGAGGGCAGACTGTGAGCAGGGGACTGGTCGGCTACGGCCGGCTGATCGACGTGGTGGCGGCCGAGGCGTGGCTGCTGGCGGCGTCGGCACGGGGGCAGCGGCCGGAGCGCCAGGTGCCCGCGTGCCCGGGGTTGAACCTGGGCGAGACCGCGCGGCACGTCGGGAGCACGTTCCGGATGGTCGCCGCGTGGGTGCGGGGCGGGCGGCAGCCCGCCACCTGGCAGCAGGACCCCGCACCCGGCCAGGCGCTGTCGGACTACCTGGAGGCGGGCATCGGGCCGCTGGTGGACGCGCTGTCCGAGCGCGCCGCCGACGACCCGTGCGAGACGTGGTGGCCCGCCGACCGCACCTGCGGGTTCTGGGCGCGGCGGCTCGCGCACGAGTCGACCGTGCACCGGATGGACGTCCAGTCGGCGGCCGGCCTGCCGCTGGACCCGGTGCCGCACGACGTCGCCGAGGACGGGGCGGACGAGGTGCTGTCGCTGTGGCTGGGCCACCGCCTGGACGTGCTGGGGGTGCGCGGCACCCGGGAGAGCACGGTCGCCGTGCGCACCGGCCGCCGGGTGTGGCTCGTGCGCACCGGCCCGGAACCGGCGACCGCGTGGTTGGCCTCGCCGGAGGAGGCGGAGTCGGCGGACGCGGACGTCACCGGCCCGCCGGACCTGGTCTACCGCTGGCTGTGGGGCCGCATCCCGGACCGCGAGGTGGAGACCACCGGCGACCACGACGCCATCGCGCAGCTCTGGGCGCTGCTGCGGCTGGCGACGAAGTGACCCCGGTGACCGCCGGCGGTGCGGTCAGAAGGTGAGGTTCGCCGTCTCGCCGAGGCCGTCCGGGCCGGCGGTCTCCAGCCGGTAGCGGGCCTGGCGGCCGGAGATCTCCAGGATCGCCACCGAGTTGCCGAAGTGCGGCCCGCTGATCCGCTGCCACGAGACCGGGTCGGGCGACACGCCCGCCCGGTCCGCCCAGCGGCGCAGCACCCGCGCCAGCGGCCGGGACCAGGACAGCCGGAACACCAGCCGGAAGGGCTTGGGCGGGTCGTTGTGCACCGGCGAGCAGACCAGTTGCAGCACCCGGGACCTCGTCGGCTCGGCGTACTCGGCGCGGGCCGCGTAGCTGTGGTGGACGTCGCCGGACAGCACGCAGATCGTGCCCGGCGCGTCCGCCGCGCGGCCCAGCCGGTGCAGCAGGCGCGCGAGCCGCTCGAACGACGCCCGGAACGCGGGCCAGTGCTCCAGGTCGGCCACCTGGCGGACCTTCTCGCCCAGCCGGCCGCGCCACCCCGGCCGGGCCGCCGCGCGCTCGTTGAGGGACTGGAAGTGGCTCAGCGCGTGCGGCATCAGCCACGGCAGCGACGAGCCGATCAGCAGGTGGTCGACGTCGCCCTCGGCGTTGCGCTCGATCCAGTCGAACTCCTCGTCGCCCACCATCAGCCGCTCCGGGCCGTCCAGGATGCGCCCGCTGCGGGTGTCGATGACCAGCAGCCGGACCCGGCCGAAGTCGCGCCGGTAGCTCCAGCGGGTCGACTTGCGGCCCTCCGCCTCGCGGTCGGCCTGCTCCGCGAACTCCTCCAGCAGCTCCTGCACGTCCTCGCCGGACTGCTGCACGGTGGTGAACAGCGGGTCCTCGGCCAGCTCCGCCGGACCGAGGTTGCCGATGTGCTGGTAGACCCAGTACGACGCCAGCCCGGCCCGGATGCGCTCCCGCCACCACGGCTTCTCCGCCATCTGCGCGCGCCACGTGCGGGAGGTGTTCCAGTCGTCCCGGATGTCGTGGTCGTCGAAGATCATCGACGTCGGCAGCACCGACATCAGCCAGCGGATCTCCGGGTCGGCCCACGACTCGTGGTACAGCTCGGCGTACTCGCGGAACGACACCACCTCGCCCTCGGGCTCCGGCCGCCGCTGCGCCAGCCACTCGCGCACCCGGGGCGTCGGCTCGTCCGCGTACACCTGGTCCCCGAGCAGCACCAGGGCGTCCGGCCAGCGCTCCTCGGGCCAGTCCTTCATCCGCGTGGCGAAGGCGTCCAGCGCGTCCGGGCCCAGCCGGTCGTTCTCGCTGCCGCCCTTGGCCGCGCGGCACGACCCGAACACGAGCTGCTCCGCCGTCGTCCCGGTGCGGATCCTCGGTGCGGGGAAGTCGTAGCCGGGCTCCGGCCAGACGACCCGGTCGTCCAGCCGCACGTCGTAGGGCGTGGAGGTGCCGGGCACGAGGTCCCGCACCACGACCAGGGCGAAGTGCTGTTCGCCCACCTGGAAGGTCGCGGCGCGGTGCCCCGCGACGGTGACCACGCAGGCGGCGTCGGTCTCCACCCACACGGTGGCCGACGTCGCGTCGACGTGCCTCAGTACCGGGCCGAGCACCAGGTGCGCCATGGGCGCAGAGGTTACCTTCGGATCATGACGACGCGGTTGTGCAATGTCGTGGTGGACGCCACCGACCCGGCCGGGCTGGCGCTGTTCTGGTCGGAGGTGCTGGAGCGGCCGGCGGTCCCGAGCGGCGACGGCGAGGTGGACGTGCCGCTGGACGACGAGGTCGACCTGGTCGTCGTGCCGGTCGACGAACCGAAGCAGGGCAAGAACCGGGTGCACCTCGACCTGGCGTCGACCTCGCCCGAGCACCAGGCGCGACTGGTGGCGCGGGCGCGCGAGCTGGGCGCGTCACCGGTCGACATCGGGCAGGGCGAGGTGCCGTGGGTGGTGCTGGCCGACCCTGAGGGCAACGAGTTCTGCGTGCTGGAGCCCCGCGACGAGTACCGGGGGATCGGGCCGGTGGCGGCGGTGGTCGTGGACGCGCTCGACCCCGTTGCGCTGGCCGCTTTCTGGTCGCACGCGGCGGGGGTCGCGGTGACGCGCCAGGACGGGCGGTCGGCGTCGCTGCGCCGGGACGGCGGGTTCTGGCTGGAGTTCCTGCGGCGGGCGGAGGTGAACCCCGCCAAGAACCGGGTGCACCTGGACGTCGCGCCGCCGGCCGACGGCGACCAGCCGACGGAGGTGTCGAGGCTGGAAGCGCGCGGCGCGGTCCGGTCGGACGTCGGCCAGGGCGCGGTGCGGTGGGTGGTGCTGGCCGACCCGGAGGGCAACGAGTTCTGCGTCCTCACCCCGCGCTGACGGGGGCCGGTCGGCGGTGGTCGCCGACCGGCCCCCTCCCCCTCAGGCCCCCCGTGGCCCGGGGCGGGTCAGACGACCTCGGCGTGCACCTCCCGGTTCACGTGGCTCGCCTGACCGGTGTAGTTCGCGTTGCGCCGATCACCGTCCGAGAAGTGGAGCACCGTGTAGAACGCGAGGTTCCAGTGGTCGTTCCCGTTGGGCGAGACCCGCAGGGTCACCTGGCCGTCGCGCATCGACTCCCAGGTGGCACCGGCCAGCAGCGTCAGCGTGAACGGGCCGTCGAGGTCGCCGTCCGGGAACTGGTCCGGGCAGAAGTCCTGGTCCAGGTGCGCGACCCGGCGCCCGGTGTTGTCGGTGACGTTGACGTCCAGGCAGGTGTCGGCGTCCTTGTCGTCGTCCAGCGTGTGGAAGGTGATCCGCACCTGCGTGAGGGCGGCGCCCTGCCCCTCGGCCGACGCGACCCCCGCGCCGGACAACGCCAGCCCGAGCGCCAGCACGCCGGCCGGTACCGCTTTCCGCAATCCCTTGCCCATCTCCACCCCCGGTGTCCGCGACGGGCCGGTGCCCGCCGCACGTCCACGGTGGCGGTCTGAGGACCGGGACGACATCCCGAGAACTGGGGATGGGGGCGCGGTCAGCCGTTCAGCGCGGTGAGCAGCTCGTGGCGGCCGTCGGCGTCGGTCTTGCGGAAGATCGACTTGAAGTGGTCGTTGACGGTGTGCACGGACACGTCGAGGCGGCGGGCGATCTGCTTGGGCACCGCCCCGTCGAGCAGCTCGGCGATGACCCGGCGCTCGCGCGCGGTGATGCCGTACCAGTCGGCGAACGCCGGCAGCAGCTGGGCACCGGACGCGGCCTGGAGGACCACGGCGACGTCGCCCGTGGCGTCGGGACCGGTGGGCTGGGCGTGGAAGGCGACCCACCGGCCGAACGCCGAGGCGGGCCCGAGCACCAGCGCGGGCGGGACGCGGGGGTCGCGGGCGTGCCGGCGGGCCTGGGCGGACAGCGCGGCGAAGAAGACCTCCGCGACCCACTTCTGCCGGTGCGGCGCGCTGCACGGCTGCCACCGGGCGGCGTCGGGGGTGGCCGCCCGCACCCGCTCGTCCGGGCCGACCAGGACCACCCCGGGCGGGGCCGCCGGGCCTGCCGGGGTCAGCGGCCCGGCGGTGACGTACCCGCGCAGCCCGGCGATCAGCGCCGGCCCCAGCTCCGCCACCCGGCGCGCGTCGTCGGCGTCGAACCCCCGCCCACCCCGGGCCCGCACCAGGCTGAGGGCTCCCCACACCCCGCGCGCGTCCCGCAACAGCAGCCGCAGCTCACCAGCCACCCCGTGCTCCCGGAACAGCCGCGCCACCGCTCCCGGCTCTGCCACACCTCCCTGCTCCGACCCGCAGCCCCACTCCGGTTCGCTGTCCGCGCCGATCAGGCCCACCGGGACCGGGCGCCGGGCCAGTCGACCCCAGGACAGCGGGTCCCGTCCCGCCACGCAGTGCATCGCCCAGGCGCGGGCGAAGTCGCTGCCGTAGCCGTGCAGGAAGCCCAGCGGCACCGTGCCGTTCGCCGCAGACGGCGCGGTGCCCACGAGCCGCACGCCGTCGTGCGCCACCACGGGCGCGACGGCCCGGGAGACCGCCTCGCCCACTTCCTCCGCGCCCATCCGCTGCCCGGCCGCCTCGGACAGCTCGCGCAGCAGCCGATCCCCCGATCGCGTCACACCGCCGAGTGTGGCCCGCCCGGCCACCGCCGGCGACGGAACCCGGACCGCACCACCCGGTCGTGGGCCTCGCCCCGCGTGGTGGAAAAGCGGGTGCCGGTCCCGTCACGTGCCGTTACCTTGCTCCGAGTGCCTACGTTCGAAGAGATCACACGCCACCACGAGATGGACCCCGACGAGAACCCGTGGGTGCAGGGGCCGCCCGCACCGTCGACGGTGTCCCTGGTCCCGTACGACCCGGACTGGCCGCTCCGGTACCGGAAGCTGGCGGAGGAGATCCGCCACGCCCTGGGCGAGGTGGTCCTGGAGGTCGACCACGTCGGTTCGACGTCCGTGGAGGGCCTGGCGGCCAAGGACGTCATCGACATCGACCTCGTCGTGCCGGATCCGCGCGACGAAGCCGCTTACGTGCCGGCGCTCGAACGCCTCGGCTACGTCCTGGTGATCCGCGAACCGTCGTTCCACGAGCACCGCGCCCTGCGCCTCGACGAGCCCCGGGCGAACCTGCACGTCTTCGGCCCGGACTGCCCCGAAGTGATCCGCCACCGCATGTTCCGCGAATGGCTGAAGACCCACCCCGACGACCGCGCCCGGTACGAGAGCGCGAAGCACAGCGCCATCCCCGGCGGCGGCACCGTCATGGACTACAACCGGCGCAAGGAACAGGTCATCCGCGACATCTACGAGCGCATGTTCCACGCGGCCGGGATGCTCTGACCGCCCCCGGATGCGCTGAGCCCCGCCCCGGCGACCGCCACCGGGACCTGGTGTCCCGGGGGGAGCCGGGTTAGGCTCCGGTATGCAATATATCAGTCGGGCGTTGTACCGGGACCAGGCGTTGAGCGCGATCCGCGCCGCGATCCTGGACGGCGTCCTCGCGCCCGGCGCGCCCGTCAAGGACGTCGAGCTCGCCGAACGCCTCGGGCTGTCGCGGACGCCCGTGCGCGAGGCTCTGGCGCGGCTGGTGGACGAAGGGCTGGTGGAGTCCAAGCCGCACAGCTACACGCGCGTCACCCCGCTCGACACCGCGCCGGTCCGCGATGCGCACGCCGTCATCCAGGCGATGCACGCGCTCGCCGCGCGGCTGGCCGTGCCGAGGATGGGCGCGGCCGACCTGGCGGCGATGCGGGCGGCCAACGGGCGGTTCGCCACGGCGCTGGCCGCCGGGGACGTGCCCGGTGCGCTCGCCGCCGACGACGAGTTCCACGACGTGGCGGTGCGGGGGAGCGGGAACTTCGCCGTGGTCGCCACGATCGAGCGCTACACGCCGCTGGTGCGCCGGCTGGAGCGGCTGCGGTTCGCCGCGCCGCGCGGGCGGCACTCGGTGGCGATGCACGACGAGATCGTCGCCGCGTGCGCGGCCGGCGACGCCGAACTCGCGGCGCGGCTGGTCGAGCGGAACTGGGCGACGCTGGCCGACCTGCTGGAGGAGAGCTGACATGGCACTGGCCGACTTCGCGCGGTTCCCGCTGACCTTCGGGCCTTCCCCGGTGCACCCGCTGGAACGGCTCACCCGGCACCTCGGCGGTGCCGCCGTGTGGGCGAAGCGGGAGGACTGCAACTCCGGCTTGGCCTACGGCGGCAACAAGACCCGCAAGCTGGAGTACCTGGTGGCAGACGCGCTGGCCACCGGGTGCGACACGCTCGTGTCGATCGGCGGCGTGCAGTCCAACCACACCCGCCAGGTCGCGGCGGCGGCGGCGCGCGCCGGGCTGGGGTGCGTGCTGGTGCAGGAGAGCTGGGTGGACTGGCCGGACGCGGTGTACGACCGGGTGGGCAACATCCTGCTCAGCCGGTTGATGGGCGCGGACGTCCGGCTGGTCGAGGCGGGCTTCGGCATCGGCGTGAAACCCGCGTGGGAACAGGCGATCGAGGACGTCCGGGCCGCCGGCGGCACGCCGTACGCGATCCCGGCGGGTGCGTCGGACCACCCGCTGGGCGGCCTGGGGTTCGCGGGCTGGGCGGCGGAGGTGGAGCGGCAGGAGGCCGAGCTGGGCGTGCGGTTCGACACCGTCGTGGTGTGCTCGGTGACCGGCAGCACCCAGGCCGGGATGGTCGCCGGTTTCGCCGGCAGCGGACGGCGGGTGATCGGCATCGACGCGTCGGCCGCGCCGGACGCCACCCGCGCGCAGGTCACCCGCATCGCGCAGGCGACCGGGAGCCTGCTCGACGTCGAGGTGCCGGACGCGGACGTGCTGCTGGACGAGCGCTTCCACGAAGGCGTCTACGGCCTGCCGGGCGAGTCCACGGTGGAGGCGATGAAGCTGGGCGCACGCCTGGAGGGCATGATCACCGACCCGGTGTACGAGGGGAAGTCGTTGGCGGGCCTGGTGGACCTGGTCGCCTCGGGCGAGATCCCGCGCGACTCCACGGTGCTGTACGCCCACCTGGGCGGCCAGCCCGCCCTCAACGCCTACAGCAGCCTCTTCCGCTGACCCGACGACCCCGCTGACCCCCGGCTGCCCTGCCACGCCCGGCCGCGCGTCCGAATGGTCAGGCGCGCAGGCGCAAACCCTTGGGAGTGGCGCGGAAGCCCGCCTCCTGGAGGACGCCGGACAGCCGTGAGCCCAGAGCCACCTCCCCGTCGGCCCGTTGCACGGCCAGGTGTCCCAGCCAGCCGTCGCGCACCGCCCGGCTCAGGGCCTGCGCGGCGGCCCGCAGGGTCTCCTCCTCCTCGGTGAACGACAGCAGCGAACGCCCACCGCGCTCCACGTACAGCGTCGCCGCGCCGTCCACCAGCACGGTGAGCGCGCCGGACTTCCGCCCCGGCCGGTGCTTGCCGTCGCCCAGCGGGTCGGGCCACGGCAGGGCCGCGCCGTAGGGCTGGGCCGGGTCGGCCGCCGCCAGCACGACCGCCTGCGGTGCGCCCGCGTGGTCCTGGCCGGGCGGGCGGGACAGGGCGCGCAGCCGGTCCACCGCGCCCTTCGCCGCGAACTGGGCCGCGCCCAGCCCCTCCACCACGTAACCGCGCACCACCTGGCCGGACTCCTCCATCGCCCGCAGCACCCGGTACACGCCGCTGAACCCGCCGGTCACCCGCTCGGTGTCCAGCGCGCCCCGGGTGAGGACGCCGTGGCGCTCCAGGAATGCCTCCGCCCTCGCGTGTGCCCGCCGGGTCGGCTCGCTCGCGGGCACCACGGCCAGCGACCACCGCCCGCCGACCGTGGGCGGACCGGTGCGACTGGGCAGGTCCGGGCGGCCCGCCCGCATCCGCGCGTAGCGGCCCCTCGGGGCTGCCCGGCGCGGCTTGTGCGCGGTGCCGCCACCCGCGACCAGCGCCCGCAGCGGCGACAGGGTGTCGTTGGTGACCACGCCCGCCCACACCAGGTCCCACAGCGCGCCCACCACCTCGCCGTCGGTCGTCGGCCCCTGCAACGACACCCGGTCGACCACCTGGCGGAAGAACAGCGCACCGCCGGCCAGCGCCTCCACCACGGCGGTGTGCAGGGACGACTCCGGGATCGCCTCGGGCACCAGGTCCGGCAGCAGCAGGTCCGCCACGTCCGTCGGGGCCAGCGCGATCCAGCCGTCACCGCCCGCCAGCGCGCCGCAGCCGGTCCACGTCACCTCGCCGGACGCGGTCAGCTCGTCCAGCAGCGCCGGGGTGTAGCCGGGCAGCCGCGCGGGCAGCAGCAGCGACTCGACGGCGCTCGCCGGCAGCGGCGCCCCGGCCAACTGCTCCACCACCGAGTACACGTCGTCCACGGTCGGCGCGGCCCGCAACCGCCGGCCCACGCCGTGCCAGCTCGGCAGGAACCGGCCGAGCGCCGCCGGTTCGACCGGCTCGACCTCGGCGCGCAGCCGGGCCAGCGACGCCCTCCGCAACCTGCGCAGCACCTCCGCGTCGCAGTACTCGGTGTGCGTGCCACCGGGGCGCAGCTCGCCGCGCACCAGCCGGCCCGTGCCGGCCATCCGCTCCAGCACCCCGGTCACCACCGCGACACCCAGCCCGAACCGCTGCGCGGCCTCGCCCGCCGGGAACGGGCCGTGCGTCCGCGCGTACCGGGACAGCAGGTCGCCCAGCGGGTCCGCCACCGGCTCGGTGAACGCCTCCGGCACGCCCACCGGCAGCGCCACGCCCAGCGCGTCGCGCACCCGGCCCGCGTCCTCGATGGCGATCACCCGCTCGTCGCCCGCGATCCGCACCCGCAGCGCCCGCCGCTGCGCCACCAGGTCGGCCAGCCACTCCGGCCGGATGCCGCGCTCCAGGGCCTCCGCCTCGGACAGGTCACCCAGGAACCGCAGCAGGTCCGCCGCGCCCTCGGCGTCGCGCGCGTGCCGGTCCGGGGCGAGGCGTTGCAGGGTGCGCTCGACCTCCTCGACCACCTCCGGGTCGAGCAGCTCCCGGATCGCCTCCGACCCGAGCAGCTCCGCGAGCAGCGCCGAGTCCAACGACAGGGCCGCCGCGCGGCGCTCCGCCAGCGGCGCGTCCACGTCGTAGAGGAACATCCCGACGTACCCGAACAGCAGGCTGCGCGCGAAGGGCGACGGAGACGGCGTCTCCACCTCCACCACGCGCACCCGCCGGGCCCGCACGTCGGACATCAGCTCGCGCAGGCCGGGCACGTCGTACACGTCCTGGAGGACCTCCCGCATCGCCTCCAGCACCACCGGGAAGCTCTCGTACTTCGCCGCCACGGACAGCAACTGCGCCGAGCGCTGCCGCTGCTGCCACAGCGGGGTGCGCCGCCTCGGGTCGCGCCGGGGCAGCAGCAGCGACCGCGCCGCGCACTCCCGGAACCGGGCGGCGAACAGCGCCGAGCCGCCCACCTCGGCGACCACGACCTGCTCCACCTCCTCCGGGTCCAGCAGCACGTCCTCCGCGCCCGTCACGACCTGCGCGCCGTCCAGGTCGACGGCGTCCGGCAGCCGCACCACGATCCCGTCGTCGGAGTGCGCCGCCTGCACCTCGATGCCGCGCCGCTCGCGCAGCCGGGCCGCGATGGCCAGCGCCCACGGCGCGTTGACCTGCGCGCCGAACGGCGAGTGCACCACCAGCCGCCAGTCGCCCAGCTCGTCGCGGAACCGCTCCACCAGCACGGTCCGGTCGTCGGGCACGTGCCGGGTCGCCTCGCGCTGCTCGCCCAGGTAGGCGAGCAGGTTCGACGTCGCCCAGCCGTCCAGGCCGGCACCGGCCGCCCGCTCCGCCGCGCGCGCCGGCTCCATCGTGGACAGCTCGCGCAGGAACTTCCCCAGCGCCCGCCCCAGCTCCAGCGGACGGCCCGGCGCGTCGCCCTTCCAGAACGGCATCCGCGCCGGCTGACCCGGCGCGGGCACCACGATCACCCGGTCGTGGGTGATGTCCTCGACCCGCCACGACGAGGTGCCCAGCAGGAACGTGTCGCCCACCCGCGACTCGTAGACCATCTCCTCGTCCAGCTCGCCCACCCGCGAGCCGGGGCCGCTCTCCGACCCGGGCGTCATCACGGTGAACAGCCCCCGGTCCGGGATCGTGCCACCGGAGGTCACCGCCAGCCGCTGCGAACCCGGCCGCCCGCGCAGCTCGCCGTTCACCCGGTCCCAGGTGATGCGGGGCCGCAGCTCGCCGAACTCCTCGCTCGGGTAGCGCCCGGCCAGCATGTCCAGCACCGCCTGCAACGCCGACTCCGGCAGCGCCGCGAACGGCGCGGCCCGCCGCACCAGCCCGGCCAGCGCCTCCACCGGCCACGGCTCCATCGCCACCATCGCCACCACGTGCTGCGCCAGCACGTCCAGCGGGTTGCGCGGGTACCGCACGGCCTCGATCGCGCCGTCCCGCATCCGCTCCGCGACCACCGCGCACGACACCAGGTCGCCCCGGAACTTCGGGAACATCACCCCGCGCGACACCGCGCCCACCTGGTGCCCGGCGCGGCCCACGCGTTGCAGCCCGGACGCGACCGTCGGCGGCGCCTCCACCTGCACCACCAGGTCGACCGCGCCCATGTCGATGCCCAGCTCCAGCGACGACGTCGCCACCACGCACGGCAGCCGCCCGGACTTCAGCTCCTCCTCCACCACCGTCCGCTGCTCGCGCGACATCGAGCCGTGGTGCGCGCGGGCGATCACCGGCGCGGCCTGGGTGGTGACGCCGGACTGGCCGGCCGCCTCCGCCGGGAACCGGCCCGGCTCCGCCGAGGGCACCTCGGGCTCCTCGGCCAGCTCGTTCAGCTTCGCGGTGAGGCGCTCGGCGAGCCGGCGCGAGTTGGCGAACACGATCGTGGACCGGTGGGCGCGCACCAGCTCCAGCACCCGCTGCTCCACCGCCGGCCAGATCGACGCCCGCTGCTCCGCGCCCGACGCCGGCCCGCTGACCTCGCCGGTCGGCTCGCCCAGCGCGGACATGTCCTCGACCGGCACCTCCACCCGCACCTCGATGGTCTTCGCGGACTTCGGCTGCACGACCTTCACCGGGCGTCCGCCGGCCAGGAACGCGCCCACCTCCTCCACCGGGCGGACCGTCGCGGACAGGCCGATCCGCTGGGCCGGCCGCTCCAGCAGCGCGTCCAGCCGCTCCAGCGACAGCGCCAGGTGCGCGCCGCGCTTCGTGCCGGCGACCGCGTGCACCTCGTCCACGATCACCGTCTCCACGCCCCGCAGCGACTCCCGCGCCGACGACGTGAGGATCAGGAACAACGACTCCGGCGTCGTGACCAGCACGTCCGGCGGCCGGCGGGCGAACGCGCGGCGCTCGTCGGCCGGGGTGTCACCGGTCCGCATCCCGACCGCGACGGACGGCTCGGGCAGGCCCAGGCGGTGCGACGCCTGCCTGATCCCGATCAGCGGCGCGCGGAGGTTTCGCTCCACGTCCACCGCCAGCGCTTTCAGCGGCGACACGTACAGGACGCGGCAGCGCCGCTTCGGGTCCTCCGGGGGAGGCGAGGACGCGAGCCGGTCCAGCGCCCAGAGGAACGCGGCCAACGTCTTGCCCGACCCGGTCGGCGCGATCACCAGCGCGTGCTCACCGGCGGCAGCCGCCTCCCACGCCCCCGCCTGCGCCGCCGTGGGCGCGGCGAAGGCCCCGGCGAACCACTGCCGGGTAGCAGGTGAGAAAGCAGCCAGCACATCCATAGCTTCATGATGAACGAGGGGTACGACAGTTACATGGCGCCGCCTCCGGCGGCGCGGGGGGGGCGGCCGGGGGGGGGGCGCGCCGGGGTAGGTAGATCGGCGGGGTGGGGAAGGGTGGGTAGAGGGGGGGGTTTATAAGGGGGGGGGGCGGGTGATTTAAAAAAGGG
>NZ_JBFAJV010000026.1:0-60145 GCF_040655415.1 Actinosynnema sp. NPDC050436
CGTGCAAGCACGCCCTTCGCTTGCACGACCTGGCCAAGGGTGGTTCGCTGGCGCGCGGGCCACACGGGGATGACACGACTCGCTTGGGTGGAGTGTGCGCGGGGCGCGGTCCGGTGAGTGGGCGCGTTGGGTGGGTTGCTGGTTGCTAGGCGTTGCCGCCTGGTTGCCACAGGACGTCGCCGTCGGGGTTGGCGACCCTGGCGAGGATGAACAGCAGGTCTGACAGGCGGTTCAGGTACTTGGCCGGGAGGGTGTTCGTCGCCTCCGGCTCTGCTTCCAGCAGGGCCCACGTGCTGCGCTCCGCTCGCCGGGCGATCGTGCGGGCCTGGTGGAGCAGGGCGGCGCCGGGGGTGCCGCCGTTCAGGATGAAGGACTCCAGCTTGCCGACCCTGCTGTTGTACTCGTCACACCAGCCCTCCAGGCGGTCCACGTAGGGCTGGGTGATGCGCAGCGGTGGGTGCTTCGGGTCCGGGGTCACCGGGGTGCAGAGGTCCGCGCCCACGTCGAAGAGGTCGTTCTGGACCTTGCGGACGACGTCGTGCACGTCTTCCGCCAGGGCTCCCAGGGCCAGGGCCACGCCCAGTGCCGCGTTGGTCTCGTCCACATCCGCGTACGCGGTGATCCTGGGGGACGTCTTCGGGACGCGGGTGAAGTCGCCGAGGCCCGTGGTGCCGTCGTCGCCAACCCGGGTGTAGATCCTGGTGAGGTGAACCGCCATACCGAGCACTGTAGGGGGCTCCGGGCTCTGGCTTGATTCAGTGCGTCCGTACGATGCGTGCGGAACCGACTTGAGGAGTTTCCTTGGTGAGCGAGCACTTCCGGGTCCATGGTGGTGCGCGGCTGGTCGGCGAGGTCGAGGTCGTCGGCGCTAAGAACAGCGTGTTGAAGCTGATGGCCGCTGCGCTGCTGGCGGAGGGCACGACCACCATCACCAACTGCCCGGAGATCCTGGACGTCCCGCTGATGGCGGACGTGCTGCGGAGCCTGGGCTGCGAGGTGACGCTGTCGGGCGACGTGGCCACTATCACCACGCCCGCCGAGCTCAACCACCGCGCCGACTCCGAGGCGATGGGCAAGCTGCGCGCGTCCGTGTGCGTGCTCGGTCCCCTCGTGGGGCGGTGCAAGCGGGCCGTGGTGGCGTTGCCGGGTGGTGACGCGATCGGCTCCCGGCCGTTGGACATGCACCAGAGCGGGCTGCGCAAGCTGGGCGCGCACAGCGAGATCGAGCACGGCTGCGTGGTCGCCGAGGCCGAGGGGCTGCACGGCGCGCAGATCTGGCTGGACTTCCCGAGCGTGGGTGCCACCGAGAACATCCTGATGGCCGCCGTCCTCGCCAAGGGCACCACGGTGATCGACAACGCCGCGCGCGAGCCCGAGATCGTGGACATCTGCGTGATGCTCCAGGAGATGGGCGCGAAGATCGAGGGCGCGGGCACGTCGACGTTGACGGTGCACGGCGTGGAGTCGTTGCGCCCCACCGAACACCGCGTGATCGGTGACCGGATCGTCGGTGCCACGTGGGCGTTCGCCGCCGCCATGACGCGGGGGGACATCACCGTGCGCGGGGTGGACCCGCACCACCTGGACCTGGTGCTGGAGAAGTTGCGGATGGCGGGGGCCGAGGTCACCACGTTCGACGGTGATGGTGGTGGTGCTCAGGGGTTTCGGGTGGTGCAGGGTGGGCGGCCCCAGTCGGTCGACTTCGTGACCTTGCCCTACCCGGGGTTCGCCACCGACCTCCAGCCGTTCGCCATCGCGTTGTCGAGCGTGTCCGAGGGCACCTCGATGATCACCGAGAACCTGTTCGAGGCGCGGTTCCGGTTCATCGAGGAGATGGTCCGGATGAGCGCGGACGCCCGCACCGACGGCCACCACGCGGTGGTGCGCGGGGTGGAGAGGCTGTCCAGTGCGCCGGTGTGGGCGTCGGACATCCGCGCCGGGGCCGGGCTCGTCCTGGCCGGGTTGTGCGCGGACGGCGTCACCGAGGTCTACGAGATCTTCCACATCGAGCGGGGGTACCCGGGGTTCGTGGAGAACCTGCGGAAGCTCGGGGCCACGGTCGATCGCGTGGTGCCGTAGGCACCGGGACGGGTCTTGCCCCTGGTGCGGTGGGCACCGGGGGTGAGAGTGTCGGCGCGGTGGTTCAGGGAGTGGTGAACTTTCGGGCGGTGGCTTCCAGGGTGGCGTGGTAGTTCTCCCACCACCGGGGGTCGCCTTCGGGCATGTTGGCCACGGCGGCCCGGTGGCCGACCTCGCCGTCCACCAGTTCGCGGACGATGTCGGCGTGGCCCGCGTGGCGGTTGGTCTCCGCGATCATGTGGATCATGATCTGGTCCAGGGTCACGGCGCGGCGGTCCTCCGGCCACCACGGGACCTCGCCGGGGGCGTCGGCGGCGAGCGACTCGACCGTGGCGTCCGAGTGGGCCCACACCCGCCGGTAGAAGGCGGTGATGTCCTCCCTCGACTCGGTCTCGGTCGCCCACATGTCCGCGTTCGGCTCCGCGCCGTCCTCCGGGGTGGGGACGTGCTCGGGGTACGGGCGGCCGAAGACGTCGCCCAGGTAGCCGCTCTCCACCGACGCCAGGTGCTTGACCAGGCCCAGCAGGTTCGTCCCGGTCGGGGTGAGGGGGCGGCGGACGTCGTACTCGGACAGGCCGTCGAGCTTCCACAGGACGGCTTCCCGGGCCTGCTTGAGGTAGTGGTGCAGGTGCGCCTTGGTCATCCGGTGATGATGGCAGCGGGGTACGACACTCCCGGCCCGGCTACCTCAGCAGGAGCTTCGCGTTCGCCGCGTCGGCCGGGAAGACCAGCAGGCGGTGCAGGTCGCCCCGGGTGGCGACGGTGGTCTTGATGCCCGCGTCGCGCAGGCGCTGCGCCAGCACCCGGGCGGCCTCGGGGGTGGGCACCACGGCCACTTCGCTGAGCAGGCCGAAGTCGTCTCCGGTGTAATCGGGTACGGCACGCCGGTCGTTGCCGAACGCCCAGCGCAGCAGGAGCGCCAGGACGCCCAGGACCACGACCAGGAGCAGGGTCTGGGTGAGCGCGGTCACGGCGACCATGCTCCTCCAGCACCGATTCAGTGAGCAACGGCACGCCGGCGGCCGTGTTACTCGTCAGTACGCTACGGGGAACGACGTCGGAGGAGGTTGCCGTGCCGTACCCGGCCGACCGTGAGCGCGACCGCCCCTGGGTGATGCGCACCTACGCGGGGCACTCCAGCGCCGCCGCCTCCAACGAGCTGTACCGCCGCAACCTCGCCAAGGGGCAGACCGGCCTCTCGGTGGCGTTCGACCTGCCCACGCAGACCGGCTACGACCCCGACGACGAGCTGTCGCGGGGCGAGGTCGGCAAGGTCGGCGTGCCGGTCAGCCACCTCGGCGACATGCGGCGGCTGTTCGACCGGATCCCGCTCGGCGAGGCGAACACGTCGATGACGATCAACGCGACGGCCATGTGGCTGCTCGCGCTCTACGTCAGCGTCGCCGAGGAGCAGGGGGCGGACCGGGCCGCGCTGTCCGGCACCACCCAGAACGACATCATCAAGGAGTACCTGTCCCGGGGCACGTACGTGTTCCCGCCGGGGCCCAGCCTGCGGCTGATCACCGACATGGTCGCGTGGACCGTGACGAACGTGCCGAGGTGGAACCCGATCAACATCTGCTCGTACCACCTCCAGGAGGTCGGCGCGACGCCCGCGCAGGAGATCGCCTACTCGATGTCGACCGCGATCGCCGTGCTCGACTCGGTGTTCGACTCCGGCCAGGTGCCGGAGGAGCGGCGCGGCGAGGTGGTCGCGCGGATGTCCTTCTTCGTGAACGCGGGTGTGCGGTTCGTGGAGGAGATGTGCAAGATGCGGGCGTTCGTCCGGCTCTGGGACGAGATCACCCGCGACCGGTACGGCATCGAGAACCCCCGGCACCGGCGCTTCCGGTACGGCGTGCAGGTCAACTCGCTGGGGCTGACCGAGGCGCAGCCGGAGAACAACGTGCAGCGGATCGTGCTGGAGATGCTCGCGGTCTCCCTGTCGCGCGACGCGCGGGCGCGGGCGATCCAGCTCCCCGCGTGGAACGAGGCCCTCGGTCTGCCCCGGCCGTGGGACCAGCAGTGGGCGTTGCGGATGCAGCAGGTGCTGGCCTACGAGACGGACCTGCTGGAGTACGACGACCTGTTCGAGGGCTCCGCGGTGGTGGAGGCCAAGGTCGAGGAGATCCTGTCGGGCGCGCGGGCCGAGATCGACCGGGTGCAGGCGATGGGCGGCGCGGTCGCGGCCGTCGAGTCCGGGTACATGAAGTCGGCGCTGGTGTCGTCGCTGGCCGAGCGGCGGCGGCGGGTCGAGTCCGGCGAGGACGTGGTCGTCGGCGTCAACCGGTTCGCCACCACCGAGCCCTCGCCGTTGCAGGCGGAGGGGGCCAAGGCGATCGAGACCGTCGACCCGGTCGTGGAGCAGCACGCCGTGGCGGCGATCCGGGAGTGGCGGGCCGGGCGGGACGGCTCCGCCGCGTCCGCTGCGCTGGAGGAGCTGCGGGCGGCGGCCAAGACCGACCGGAACCTGGTCGAGGTGACCATCGCGTGCGCCAAGGCCGGTGTCACGACGGGGGAGTGGGCGTCCGCGCTGCGCGCCACCTTCGGCGAGTACCGCGCGCCCACCGGGGTGTCCTCGGCGTCCGCGTCCGGTGAGGCCGGCGCGGAGATCGCGCGGGTGCGCGAGCGGGTGCGGGTCACCGGCGAGGAGCTGGGCGAGCGGCTGCGCGTCCTGGTCGGCAAGCCCGGCCTGGACGGGCACTCCAACGGCGCGGAGCAGGTCGCGGTGCGCGCCCGCGACGTCGGGTTCGAGGTGGTGTACCAGGGCATCCGGCTCACGCCCGCGCAGATCGTCGCGGCGGCCGTGCAGGAGGACGTGCACGTCGTCGGGCTGTCCGTCCTGTCCGGCTCGCACCTGGAGGTCGTGCCCGCCGTGGTGGACGGGCTGCGCGCGGCCGGCGCGGGCGACGTGCCGGTCGTCGTCGGGGGCATCGTGCCGCCCGACGACGCCGACCAGCTCCGGCAGCGCGGCGTCGCCCGGGTGTTCACGCCCAAGGACTACGAGCTGACCCAGATCATGGACGAGATCGTGTCCGTGGTCCGCGAGGCCAACGGGCTGTAGGGGCTAGAGGAAGTCCTTCGTGGACGCGATCTCGGCGAAGCCGCCCGCGCGCAGGTTCGTCGCGGTGGCCCGGTACAGCTCGTCGGCGGTGAAGTCCTCCACGCCGAAGGTGAAGGTCGCGTCCAGGACCACCTGCACCCGGTAGCCGAGGTTCCCGGCGACCCGCGCGGTGGTCTCCACGCACATGTTGGTCTGGATGCCCGCCAGCACGATGTCGGTGATGCCCCGGTTGGTCAGCCACGCGTGCAGGTCGACCTCGCCGTGGAAGGCGGAGTTCACCTCCTTGGCGAACACGAGGTCCGGCACGGCGCCGTCCAGCTCGGGCTTGAACCGGTTGCCCTCCTGGCCGGGGCTGAGCGAGTAGCCCGGCGCGGAGTCGTGGCGGACCAGCACCAGCGGGCCGGTCCACGCGCCGAGGAGGGCGGCGATGTTGGCCTCGGCGTCGGGGTTGTTGCGGGTGCCCCAGGTGGGGGAGTCGAAGCCGCGCTGCACGTCGATGAGGATCAGGACCCGGTTCGTCATGCGTCGATCGTGGCGGGGCGGGGGTGGCGCGGGGGAGTGGCAGAACCGGCGCGATCCGGTACTTTCCTGCCATGCTCACCGTTGGCGTGCTGGTCCTGCCGGGCAGCCGGGCGTTCGACCTCTCGGTGGTCGGCGAGGTCTGGGCGGTGCCCCGGACCGACTCGGGCGTGCCGCCGTTCGAGGTCCGGGTGTGCGCGCCCGGGCGGGTCGCCACGCCCCTCCAGCCGCTCGGTGCCGTGCCCGCCACGCACGGGCTGTCCGGGCTGCGCGGGTGCGACCTGGTCGTCGTGCCGGGGCGGGTGGACCCGTTCGCGGAGGTGCCGGGGTCGGCCGTCCGCGCGCTGCGCGCGGTCGACGGCATGGTCGCGGCGCTGTGCTCCGGGGCGTTCACCCTGGCCGAGGCCGGGATGCTGGACGGGCGCGCGGCCACCACGCACTGGCGGCTGCTCGACGACCTGGAGCGCCGGGCACCGAAGGCGACCGTGCTGCGCGACGTGCTGTTCGCCGACGAGGGCGACGTGCTGACCTCAGCCGGCGTGGTCGGCGGGCTGGACCTGTGCCTGCACCTGGTGCGCCGGGCGCACGGCGCGGACGTGGCCGCCGCCCTGGCCCGCCGGCTGGTGATGCCGCCGACGCGCGAGGGCGGGCAGCGGCAGTACGTCGACCCGCCGCTGCCGCACCGCGCCGGGCGCGGCGGGCTGTCGTCCACTGTGGACTGGGCGGTGGCCCGGCTCGCGGAGCCGATCGGGGTCGCCGACCTCGCCGGGCACGCCGGGCTGAGCGAGCGGACGTTCCACCGGGCCTTCCTGGCCGCGACCGGCAGCACGCCGGGCCGGTGGTTGCAGGCCCAGCGCGTGCTGCTGGCGCAGCGCCTCCTGGAGACCACGGACCTGACCGTGCACCGGGTCGCCGAGAGGTCCGGGCTGGGCACCGCCGCGAACCTGCGCCGGCGGCTGCGCGCCGAACTCGGGGTCGCGCCCGACGCCTACCGCCGCACGTTCCGGGTCCCTACCGCGTCGTGACGGCGACGACGCCGCCGTCCTGGTCGACCAGCAGCCGCCCGCCCAGCGGGTCGGCCAGCCGCACCCGGTAGGGCTGGGTCGTCACGGCCAGCGTGCGCGCGCACTCCCCGACGTGCCCGACCGTCCGCACGCCGACCGTGACGGTGTCGGCCGACTCCCGCACCACGGCCTCGTTGCGGGCGGGCTCGTCGCCGGGGCACGGTGAAGGGGCGCTCGGCATCGACACCACCAGCTCGCGGTCATTCGTGCTCGCCTCGCCGGTCGTGACGGCGGGCCGGACCTCGCCGGGCCGCCAGAACGCGCCGGGCTCCGGCGCGGGCCACGCGAGCACGCTGCCCGCCTCCGTGGTGAACAGCCAGGCCGGTGCCGTCCACGGGCCGCGATCGGTCGGGAACTCGGCCGTGCCGAACTCGACGGCGACCAGCTTCGACGGCGGTGTGCTCGGCGTGGTGGTGGTCCTGGGCCGCGTCAGCGCGCTCAACGCGTCCGCCGACCCGATCAGCGGCAGGGTGGCCTGCGCGCCGTCGGGGAGCGTGACGGGGGCGGCCGGCGGTGCGTCGGCGTGCTGCCCGGTGAAGTCGAGCCGGCCGGCGAGCACGTCGACCTTGTCCTCACCCCGCAGCCCGCCGACGACCTGGACGAGGTCGCCGATCACCACGACCGGCCGGGGCGACCGGGCCACCGGGAAGGTGGTGCCGACGTCCGGCGCGTGCTGCACCCCGGCGTCGCCGCCGGACGCGCAACCGGCCAGCAGACCCACCAGGGCGAGCACGCGCAGTCTCATGCCCCGAGGACGGAGCGCGGCGCGTGCCCGGTTGCACGGCCGACTACGGTCGTCGACATGGCCGAATACCAGCACATCCGCGTCGAACCGGCGGACGGGGTCGTGCGCGTCACGATGGACCGCGCCGGGAAGCGGAACTCGTTGTCCGCCGAGCACCTGGCGGAGCTGCTGGCGGCGTTCCGCGCCGTCGCGGCGACCGACGCGGTCGGGGTCGTCCTGGCCGGCGAGGGCCCGGTGTTCTCGGCCGGCCACGACTTCGCCGACGTCGCCGCCCGCGACCTGGAGGGCGTGCGGGACCTGCTGACGCTGTGCACGGACCTGATGCGCACCATCGAGTCAGTGCCCCAGGTCGTCATCGCGCGGGTGCACGGCCTGGCCACCGCCGCCGGCTGCCAGCTCGTCGCCTCCTGCGACCTGGCGGTCGCGTCGGAGGACGCCGGGTTCGCGCTGCCGGGCGGCAAGGCCGGCTGGTTCTGCCACACGCCGGCGGTGCCCGTGGCGCGGGCCGTCGGGCGCAAGCGCCTCATGGAACTGGCGCTGACCGGTGACGTCATCGACGCGCGCACCGCCGAGCGGTGGGGGCTGGTGAACCGGGTCGTGCCGGCCGACGAGCTGGACGCGGCGGTGGCCGACCTGATGGGCCGGGCCACCCGGGGCAGCCGGGCCAGCAAGGCGTTGGGCAAGCAGACCCTCTACGCCCAGCTGGACCGGCCCGAGGCGGACGCGTACGCCATCGCCGTGGAGGTGATGGCCGCCGCGTCCCAGACGCCCTCCGCCAAGGAGGGCATGGCGTCGTTCCTGGAGAAGCGCCCGGCCGACTGGACCGACTAGCGCGTGTTCCAGGTGTGGCGCAGCCAGGTGGTGATGCGGCGAGGTCGATGGTGGCCTGGTAGCGGACGGCAAGGGCCGGGACCGATGCGCGGCGCCGAGATCTGCTCGGCCACCGGCACGAACTGCGGGCTGTCGCCCCGCTGCCCGGCGGAGGGCAGCAGCGACAACGGCCGGCGTCCCTGGTCGCAGGTCAGGTGCAGCTTGCCGGTCCAGCCGCCACGCGACCGCCTCAGCCCGTGGTGGTCGGGCACGGTCCCGCCTGTACCGGTGTCGGGCGGTTCGACCTGCCGAACCCCTGTTTCCGCGCCCCGGCGGAGTGCGGTGGGCGGCCCGGCCTGGCACCGACGGGCAGCAGCGGTTGCAGCACCACCCACTGCGCATCGGTCAGGTCGGCCCGCTCCGCCGCCGTTTACGCCGGCCACGAAGTCTCCGGTACAGCGGTTCTGCTCGGTCGCCAACCCACCCACCGGAGACCTCGCCTCGTCTCCGTGCACGACACGTCCACACTCGCACCAGCTGTGAACCACGGACCAGCCCGTCCGGGCGCCGGGCGTCACGTCGTGGGCAGCACCTCGACGTACCCGTCGGTCCCGTGCACGCGGATGCGCTGCCCGTCCTGGATCAGGCGGGTGGCGCCCTCGACGCCGACGACGGCCGGCAGGCCGTACTCGCGCGCGATCACCGCGCCGTGGGTCATCAGGCCGCCGACCTCCGTGACCAGGCCCGCGATCGCCACGAACAGCGGTGACCAGCTCGGGTCGGTGTGCGCGGTGACCAGGATGTCACCGGGTTCCAGGTCGGCCTGCGCCACGTCCGGGATGACCCGGGCCCGCCCCTCGACGGTGCCGGCGGACACCGGCAGGCCGACCAGCGCGCCGGCCGGCAGGTCGTCCCGCCGGTACGACCCGGCGACGGCCTCGCCGTCCGACGTGAGCACCCGCGGCGGCGTGAGCGCTTCGTGGGTCGTGAACGCCTCCCTGCGCCGCCGGACCAGCTCCGCGTCGACCCGGTTCGTGCGCACGGCCTCCTGGAACTCCTGGAACCGCAGGAAGAAGACGTCCTCGGCGTGGTCGAGCACGCCGGCCCGCACCAGCCGCGCGGCCTCGCCCAGCAACGCCCGCTTGTACAGGGCGTAGCGGCAGACCATGTTGTACTTCGGGTACTCCCGGTACCCCGCGAAGGTTCGCACGCGGTCGATCATCCGCTTGGTCTCGTCGGCCTTGCGGTCCCCGTCCGGCAGCGCGCGCAACCGCTCCAGGACCTCCTGCTCCTTCTGCCACGCCTCCTGCCGCCCCTGCTCGAAGCGGCGTTCGCCGGCTCCCGGCCCGAAGTTCTTCACGTTGGTGAGGATCATCGGCAGCAGGGTGGCCGGGCGCTCGCTCCACCGCGTCCGGGTGATGTCGATCTCGCCGACGCAGCGCATCCCGTACTCGTCCAGGTAGGCGCGGATGGCGTCGCGGGCCTCGGGCCCGCCCTCCAGCCCGTTCATCCCGGCCAGGAAGTCGTCGCCCTCCGCGTCGTGCAGGAACGCGACCACTTCGGGGTGCGGGCGGATCGCGTCCGCGACGTCGAGCAGCGCCAAGCCCATCTCCGACGTGACGTTGTGGGGCACGGACAGGGTGAGCGTGTCGGCCGCGTTCTTCTCGCCCAGCCAGTCCAGCAGCCGGTCGTTGAGCCACCACGCCGCCTGCATCCCGGCCATGATCACCTCGTGGCTCCGGGGGGCGAACAGGACCCGCCGCAGCTCCTGGATGTCGGCCACGATGAAGTCGAACAGCTCCGGGCCCGACTGCGCGCGGATGTCCCGCGCCAGCGCTGCCACGGACGCCTGACCCTGCTCGACCAGCTCGGTGACGATGGCCGGGTCGGTCTCCACCGTTGCCGGCTCGACGCCGGGGACCTGGTAGGCGGGGGCGTCCTCCTCCGGCGGCGGGAGGAAGCCCTCGCGCTCCACGACCGTGCGCAGCGCGTCCCCGATCAGCGGATCGGACTTGCCGACCATGCCCATCAGACCCGCGCGGCTCGCGGGCGACGCCAGCATCCGCGTCACGTCCACGAACAGCCTGCTGCCGGCCTCCGCCATGGGGCGCGGGGTCGTCAACTGCCACACGGACAGCCCCAGCGGCTTCATGGCGTCGGTCATCATCTGCTGGTGGCCCACGGAGACGTAGACGTGGTTGTCGTGGTCGTCGGTCTCCGGGACGGGGAACAGCGTGGTGATCGGCCGGCTCTGGACCACCTGGAAGTCGTCGCCCACGAGGCACCACTCGACGTCCTGGGGCCGGCCGAAGTGCGCCTCGACCCGCCGGCCGAGCCGCACCAGCCGCACGACCTGGTCGTCGGTGAGCGCCGGCTGTTCCCGCAGCGCCGGCTCGACCGCCTGGTCGCGCGTCCCGCCGGTCGGCGCGGCCACGACGGCGACCTCCTTGGTGGCGATCGACCGGGCGACGACCCGGTCGTCCCGCACCTGGTAGCCGTCGGCGTTCACCAGCCCGGAGACGAACGCCTCGCCGAGGCCGAGGGTGGCCTCCACGGAAGCGACCTTGCGGTTGGACGTGACGGGGTCGGCCGTGAACAGCACGCCCGCCGCGCGCGGGAAGACCATCCGCTGCACGACCACGGCCATGTGGACCGCGCGGTGGTCGAACCCGTTGCGCAGCCGGTAGGACACGGCCCGCTCGGTGAACAGCGAGGCCCAGCACCGGCTGACGTGGTGGAGGACCGCCTCGGGCCCCACGACGTTGAGGTAGGAGTCCTGCTGGCCCGCGAAGGAGGCCGTCGGCAGGTCCTCCGCCGTGGCGCTCGACCGGACCGCGCAGGCGGTCCGGTCACCGAGCCGGGCCAGCGCGCCGGTGACCGCCGCCGCCACGTCGTCGGGGACGGCGATGCCCTCGACCGTCCGCCGGACCTCGGCGCTGCCCGCCCGGATCGCCTCCCGGTCGTCCGGGTCCAGCCGCGACAGCCGGTCCAGCTGTTCTTCGATCGACGGCACGTCCCGCACGGCCCGGCGGAAGGCGTCCACCGTGACGCAGAACCCGGCCGGCACCCGGACGTCCCCGCCGATCCGGAGGAGCTCCCCCAGGTGCGCCCCCTTGCCGCCCACGACGTCGACCTGCGTCCGGTCGATCTCCTGGAGATCGAGCACGTAGCTACCCAACCGTTCACCTTCTCCATCTGCGGTTTCGGCTTCGGCGGGAGATTCTGCGGCACACCGGGGGTCTTGCCACAAGACCCCCGGTGTGCTATATGTTCACCATGGCAGGGAGAGTGGTTTCTCCTTGCCTTCGTCATTTCTCGCGGCGGCTCGCTGAAGGCCGTCTCCCTCGGTGCCGGCAGCCGGCGAAGCACGAGGTCATCGGCGCGACGGGACTGCCGTCACGCCGACCGCCCGGTCGGCGTGACGCTCCCGTCGCCGGGTGTCAGACCTTCTTGTAGAACAGCGTGGTCGGCCGCAGGCCGCCGGTCGGGGCGGACGAGTAGTCCGGGATCACGCCCACCTCGGTCCAGCCCGCCGCGCGGTACAGGGCCTCGGCGGGCGAGCCGGTCTCGGTGTCCAGGGTCAGCAGGCTCGCGCCCCGGTCCGCCGCGCCCTTCTCGGCGGCGGCCAGCAGGTCCCGCCCCAGCCCGGCGCCCCGCGACCGGCGCAGCACCATCAGCTTCGCCACCTCCGCGCGGTGCGCGCCGTTCTGGGTCGAGCTGAACCCGACCTGCACGGTGCCCTCGACGCGCCCGTCGACCCGGGCCACCCACACCGCCAGCACGCCGTTGGCCACGGCCGCCGCCCGCGCCCGCCACCACGACACCGCGTGCGGCCGGGGCAGCGGCGCCAGGAAACCGACCGACGCGCCGTCCGCCACCGCGTCGACCAGGACGTCCGCCAGCTCCTCCGCGTCCGCCAGGACGTCGGCGGACAGCAGCTCCACCACGTCCCTCACGGCTGCGCGTTCTCGTGCAGCAGGAGCAGCGTGTACGCGGCGATCGACTGCGCGTCGGTGATCTCGCCGCGCGCCACCATCGCCTCGAACTCCGCGCGCGGGAACCACGCCGAGCGCATGTCCTGCTCCTCGTGCTCCCGCTCGTGGAACCCCTCGGTCAGCCCGGTCGCCAGGAAGACCCGGCCGCGCTGGCTGGACATGCCCGGCGCGACGTCCAGCAGGCCCAGCTCGACCAGCCGCCCGGCGCGCAGGCCGGTCTCCTCGCGCAACTCCCGCGCGGCCAGCGCGAGCGGCTCCTCGGCGGCGCGCTCCGGCGCGGTGCCCTGCGGGAACTCCCAGCGCCTCAGGCCCAGCGGGTACCGGAACTGCTCGACCAGCCGCAGGCGCTCGCCGTCCAGCGGGATGACCAGCGCGTAGTCGGGCTTGTCGACCACGCCGTAGATGCCGGTCGTGCCGTCGGCACGCCGGATCGGGTCCTCGCGGACCGTCATCCAGGGGTTCGCGTACACCTCACGCGATCCGAGGGTTTCCACGTTCATTCTCCCTGCGCCGGCGCTGGGGCCAGCTTCGAGTGGCGTCGTCCGTAGGCGAAGTACACCACCAAGCCCACCACGGACCAGATCCCGAACGCCAACCACGTGGCGGGGGCGAGCCCGGCGACCAGCAGCACGCACATGCCCAGCCCGAGCAGCGGCACCACCGGCACCCACGGCGTGCGGAACCCGCGCGGCAGGTCCGGCCGGGTGCGCCGCAGCACGATCACACCGATGTTGACCAGGCCGAACGCCACCAGCGTGCCGATGCTCGTGGCCTCCGCGAGCTGCCCCAGCGGCACCAGCGCGGCCAGCACCGCCACCACCACGCCGACGATCACCGTGTTCGAGGTCGGCACCCGGCGCGCGCCGACCCGCGAGAACACCCGGGGCACCAGGCCGTCGCGGGACATCGCCACGAGCACCCGCGTCTGTCCGTACAGGACGGTCAGCACCACGGACGCGATCGCGACCACCGCGCCGGCCGACAGGACCGTCGCGGGCCAGGTCTGGTCGGTGAGCTGCCGCAGCACGGCGGCCAGCGACGCGTCCGAGCCCTCCAGCACGCCCACCCCGGCCGCGCCCACGGCGGTCAGCGCGACCAGCACGTACACCACGGTCACGATCGCCAGGGAGATCACGATGGCGCGCGGCAGGTCCCGCTGCGGGTTCTTGGCCTCCTCGCCGGCCGTGGACGCCGCGTCGAACCCGATGAACGAGAAGAACACCAGCGACGCGGCCCCGGTGATGCCCGCGACCCCGGCCGGCGCGAACGGCGCGAGGTTCCCGGCCTGGAACCCGAACACCGCGACCACCACGAAGAACAGCAGCACCAGGACCTTGAGCGCGGTCGTCACGGTGGTGACCGCCGCGCTCTCCCGCACCCCGCCCAGCAGCACGCCCGTGGCCAGCAGCACCACGACCGCCGCCGGCAGGTTCACCACCTCGCCGGACAGCGCGGCGGGCAGCTGGACGCCCAGCGTGGCGTCGAGGAACGCGTTGAGGTAGCCGCTCCACCCCACCGCCACGGCGGCGACGGACACGCCGTACTCCAGCAGCAGGCACCACCCGCACACCCACGCGACCAGCTCGCCCAGCGTCGCGTAGGTGTAGGAGTAGGCCGACCCGGCGACCGGCACCGCGCCCGCCAGCTCGGCGTAGGACAGCGCGGAGAACAGCGCGGCCAGCGCGGCGACGGCGAACGAGACGGCGACCGCCGGCCCGGCCACCGGGGCCGCCTGGCCGAGGACCACGAAGATGCCGGTGCCGAGCGTCGCGCCGACCGACAGGGCGACCAGCGGCACCAGCCCGAGCGTGCGGCGCAGGGAGGTGTGCTCGCCGTCGCCGGTGAGCTGGTCGACGGGTTTCGTGCGCAGGAGTGACACGGCGCTCGACGGTACCTGCCGGTGGTACCCCGCTCGCACCCCGTAGCCTGTCGGCCGTGCGCCTCGTCATCGCTCGCTGTCAGGTCGACTACGTCGGACGCCTCACGGCCCATCTCCCGATGGCCCAGCGCCTGCTGCTGATCAAGGCGGACGGCTCGGTGTCCATCCACTCCGACGACCGGGCGTTCAAGCCGCTGAACTGGATGAGCCCGCCGTGCTGGCTGATCGAGGACCCGGACCTGTGGGTCGTGCAGAACAAGGCCGGCGAGAAGCTGGTCATCACCATGGCCGAGGTGCTGCACGACTCGAAGCACGAACTGGGCCCGGAACCGGGCCTGGTGAAGGACGGCGTCGAAGCCGACCTGCAGAAGCTGCTGGCGGAGCACGTGACGACCCTCGGCGACGGCTGGACCCTGGTCCGCCGCGAGTTCCCCACCCCGATCGGCCCGGTCGACCTGATGTGCCGCGACGCGTCCGGCGGCTCGGTGGCGGTGGAGATCAAGCGCCGGGGCGAGATCGACGGCGTGGAACAACTCACCCGCTACCTGGACCTGCTCAACCGGGACCCGCTGCTCGCCCCGGTGCAGGGCGTGTTCGCGGCCCAGCAGATCAAGCCCCAGGCCCGGACGCTGGCCGAGGACCGGGGCATCCGGTGCGTGGTGCTGGACTACGACGCCCTGCGCGGCATCGAGCCGGACGAGTTCCGGCTGTTCTGAGCCGTCGGGGTGACCGGTGTGCTGCCGGTGACCTTCTGCTGCCGAGTCGCTCTGCGGGCCGTTCAGCCCTGCTCTCCGGTGCTCTCCGGTGCGCCGGTCACCCACACCAGGTGCGTCCGCACGTCACGTGAGCCGGTCGGGATCTCGAAGAGCTGCCGTGCACGCTCCGGGCTCTGCGAGACCAGGTGGAAGTCACCTGAGACCGAGGTGACGTCGGCGTGGTCGGGGTAGGCCAACCCGTAGGCCGCGACGCGGCCGTCCCCTGCTCGCCGTACTCCTCCACGATGGCGAACAGCCGTGGAGCCTGCTCTTTGGCGATCACGCGCAGGAGATCAACGGACCTCTCGTCACACCAGGCGGCAGCAGGTGCGGCCGGCGACTCCTCCTCCGCACAGCCCGGTGCTGCGGTCAGTAGTTCGGTCGGTTTTGTCGTGGTCGACATGAGAGTGTCCTTCTCGTTTTGCTGGAACAGCAGGTTGAGCAGCGAGACGCCGGCCAGTCCCAACCTCGAACAGATCTCCGAATGTCATCGGTGCGAGGGCGACCAGTGCGCCGGCGATGAACGCGGCTCCAGGTTGGAGGTTGCCGCTGCGCACCCTGCCGATCGTGGAGCGGTTGACTCCCATCGCATGAGCCAACGCGTAGTCCGACGCGAAGCCCGCCAATGTGGCTGCGCGCTCGAACATGGTTATGCGCAGCTTCACGGTGTACGGCATCGGCGGTGTGATTCCTTCAGAATCGGGAGCGCTGTGGCTGGAATGTGCAAGGTTGCTGACACCTGGCGCTGGTGCCCGTGACAAGGGTGGGCGTCAGACCGTTCGGGCGGAGTCGCCTGAAAAGGGGGCCATAGGGCGAGGAGCGGCCAGAAGTAGGGGCCACAATGGTGACGTCCCACCTACTCACGCGTCAGGATGGTCGTATGCGCGAGCCGACGAGCATCGGGGACCTGCTGCGCCGTCTCCGCGCCGGAGCTGGGCGTTCGCAGAGCGAGCAAGCCGACGTGCTGTCCGAACGCGCCGGTCGTGCGGTCACTCGCAATGAGGTGTCCCGCTGGGAGACCGAGAAGCGGATGCCGACGCCGTACTGGCAGCAGCATTGCGCCGACAGCTTCGGCATTCCCGTGGGCATTGTGTAGCGAGCGGTTGCGGCTGCCAAGGCCGAACGTCGGCTTGAACAGCGAGAGCGCCACGGAGGAGATGACGTGCAGCGGCGTAGGTTCATCGGCGCAATAGCGGGCCTGGCGGTCTCCCTGCCCGGTACCGGCCTCGATCTGCCGGCGCCAACTGGTCGTGGCGCTGTAGACCCGCAGGTCATCGATCACTTCATCAGGCTGCGAGATGCGCTGGTGTCTGCCGACAGCCTGCTCGGGCCGGGAGATCTGGTGCGCTCCGCGAGTGAGCAGGTCGGTGCCATCGCAGAGCTGTACGAGCGGATCGAACTTCGTTCTCGGGGACGACTGTTCGAGGTCGGCGCTCTGTTCGCGGAGTTCAGCGGGTGGCTTGCTGATGACCTCGGGGATTTCGGGACCGGTAGGGCGTGGTCGAGCAAGGCGCTGGAGTGGGCGCACTCGTCGGGCAACCCGGACATAGCAGCTTTCGTCCTGATGCGCATGAGCCAGCAAGCCCAGTTCCTCGGTGAGCGGGCACCAGCCGTCGCGCTCGCGCAGGCGGCGGTCCGCTACGAAGGGCAGGTAGCCGGCTCACACGTTCGAGCAGCTGTCCACCAACAGGCCGCCCACGCCGCCGCGCTCGATGGTCAGGAGCGTGCGGCTCTCGACTGCATGGACCGCGCCCAAGCCTTGGCGGATGCCGCTCAACCGACCGATGACCCGTACGTGCTGGGTAGCTACTGCACATCCAGCTACGTGGCCGTGCAGCGAGCGGCGGTGTTCAGCACGCTGGGCGACCACCGGCGAGCCTTGGACGAGTACGACCACGTCATGCAGCAGTGGCCCCGGTCGTTCCACCGCGAGCGCGGCTTGCACCTGGCGCGTCGCACCGTGGTCGCGGCGCGAGCCGGCCTTCCGGAGGCCGCCTTGGAGAGTGGCACCGAAGCGTTGAAGATCGCTCGTGACACCCAGTCGCGCCGGACGGTTCGGGAGTTGAAGACCAGCGTCGGGCTTATGCTCCGATGGCGGGCGCTTCCCAGCGTCGACGAGTTCATCCGTGCGGTGACGAGCGAAGGGGGCTCGGGTGGCAGCGCTCAGCGTTGACGAGCTGGTCGGCCGGGACGAGTGGGATCACGTCATCGTGACGCAGCGGCGTCCCTTCGTGGTCTACAAGTTCGCCGCCACCCTGGACGGTCGGATCGCCGCACAGGACGGCACCAGCCAGTGGATCACCAGCGCCGAGAGCCGTGCCGAAGTCCACCTGCTGCGCGCCGGTTGTGACGCGACGGTCGTCGGTTCCGGCACCCAGCAGGCGGACAACCCCAACCTCGCCGTGCGCGGCAACGACGATCCCCGGCTCGACCTGTCGATCGTGGACGACCCGGAGCGGCAGCCGTTGCGGGTGGTGATCGACAGCAACGCCAAGACGCCGCGCGACGCCAACGTCTGCAACGACGCCGCACCCACGCTCATCGTGGTGGCCGAGGACGCCGACTCCGCACACCTCGACGGAGTGGTCGACGTGCTGCGGGTCGAGCGAGCCGGTCGCGGGCTCGACCTCCGAGCTGTCCTGGCCGGTCTCCTGGAGCGGGGTGTGCGGGCGGTCTTCCTCGAAGGTGGGCCGACCTTGGCGGGCAGCTTCATCGCGCAGGGCCTGGTGGACCGGGTGGTGAACTACGTGGCTCCCGCGCTGCTGGGCTCGGGCAAGAGCGGCTTGGAGGACGCGGGCATCCGCAGCATGTCCGACATCCTGCGCCTGGAACTGGTCCACGTGGCCCGGTCCGGGAGCGACGTGCGGTTGGTGTCGCGGCCGGTGCGGTGAAGTGATCGCTTCTGCTGTCACGGATTCGGTGTGCGTCCGTCGGGCGGATCGCCGGCCTGTGGGTTTCCGAGCGGTTGCGCGGGTAGTGGGGAAGAGCCCGCCCCGGTGCGTTCGGTGGCGGGCTCTTCCGTCGGAGACCTGCGGGTACGCCGGTCAGCGACGCGCGGCGTCCACGGTGCCGACGAACGCGCTCCACGCGCGAGGCGTGAAGACCAGCGCTCCACCGGCCGGGTTCTTCGAGTCGCGGGCGGCAGTCGAGCCCGCGACGAACGCCACCTCGACGCACGCGCCGTTACCGCTGCTGCGCGAACTCTTCCGCCACGTCACGCCCGACAGATCAACTTCACTCATCCGTATCTACCCTCCCTTCCGTGCTCGCTCTTGGGCGATCTCGGCGATCAACGCCGCCGAATCGTTGGGACTCAGGGCCACGGCCACCAGGTTGTCGAAGATCGAGCGGTAGCGGCGGATCTCTGCGTCGGACTCCAGGAAGAGGTCGCCGGCCATGCTGTCGATGTAGACGAGGTCCATGTCCATCGGGTCTTCGAATTCCACCAGGATGAACTGCCCGGGCATCCCGGGGTGCGCGCCCGCTCCGAAGGGAATCACCTGAACGGTGATGTTGGGAGCCTTCGTCACCTCGACCAAGTGCCGGAGTTGCTGCTGCATCACCCGGGAGCCGCCGACCACCCGGCGTAGCGCGGCTTCGTCCACGACCGCCCAGAACCTGAGCGGCTTGCTCTTGGTGAGAACGCCTTGGCGCTGGATGCGCGCACGAACGCGGTCTTCGACCTCGCCCTCGGTCGCGGTCGGCAGGACGCCCCTGATCACCGCGCGGGCGTAGTCCTCGTCCTGGAGCAGGCCCGGGATGAACGACGTCTCGTAGTTGCGGACGCCCAGCGCCTCGTCCTCGAAGCTGATGTAGGCCGTGTACTCCTCCGGCAGGTCGGAGTGGTACGGCCGCAGCCAGCCCTGTTGCCCGGCGTCGCGCAGGAGCGCCACGAGGTAGTCGCGCTGTTCCGCAGGCGCTTCGTACAGGGCGACCAGGCTCATCAGGGTGCGCTTCTGCGGTCGCGCCCTCGCCGTCTCGATCCGGTAGAGCGTGGTGGTGTTGATGCCGGTCTGCTCGGCGACGTCTTCCCTGCTGAGGTCTGCGCCGCTGCGGAGGCGGCGCAGCTCGGCCGCCAACCGGCGAAGCCGGACGGTGGGCGGCTGCTTCTTCTGCGGCACGGCGTCGATCCTTCCTCATCCCCTTCGGCAGGGGCCACGCAAGTGTGGCCGTCGTCCACGTGGTGTTCAAGCTGATGGCGAACGCCACGCCGTAGAACGCAACGATTGCGTTCTACGGGTTGCAAGGGCATCCTTGCAGGCGGCGGGGTGATCCGTCTTGGCACCCCGGGCACGGGGCCACACAGGGAGAGGAAGAGCGCGTGACCGAGCTGGTCGGAATCGAGCAACCACCGGGGATCGCGGACGCCTTCGCCGCCCTGGTGCGTGAAGTGGCCTGGGAAGGCGCTCCGCGCCTGTTCGCCCTCGTGGAGGAGTACGGCCACGGCGAGGATGCCCGTGTCGCGGGCTACGGGTTGGCATACGACGACCACGCCGAGGTGAACTCGGTGGAAGGCGACTTCCCGCTGAGGTCCCCGAGCCCGGATCGCGCACGAACCGTTTTCGAGACCAGTTCCCGGTCTGCGGGGGTCCGGCGCGTGCACGTGGTGTGGTGGGACGGGGCACCGCAGGCCCGGTGAGGGCCTGGCCTGCCGGCTGCGCCAGGGTGTCCGGCACGGCTGCCGCCGTCGTACCGGGGCCGCTACTCTTAGTGGCTCGCGAGGGTGGGTCGGCGGCTGCGAACGGGGCGTCAGGACGTGGGGTTCTTAGAGGACTGGGATCTCAGCTACGACGAGATCAACGAGCTGCTCACCGACAACCCGAGCCTTCGCTCGTTCGTCATGGGGTACGCGGCCGAGGTCAAGTGCCGCACCATGTACTTCCACGGCCACCCGGACGTCACGGGCATCTACAAGCCGGACGACCACGATCGCACCGAGAAGGGTGATCTGATCATCACCTACCGGGGGCAGCGGTTCGCGGTCGAGGTGAAGAGCATCCAGACGGTGAGCATGAGGGCGCGCAAGCGCAGCGGGAGGGTCGAGCCCTTCTACCAGTGCGACGCCAGCGACCGGCGCGAGGTGATCTTCGCGGACGACACCTCGGTCGAGACGACGGCGCTCCTGGTCGGTGAGTTCGACGTCGTGGCCGTCAACATCCACGCCTTCACGGGTAAGTGGGACTTCGTGTTCGCCAAGAACGAGGACCTGCCCACCATGGAGGGCGCGACCCGGGGCGCAGCCCGGAACTACACGCCCTACCAGCAGCAGAACCTGATCAGGACGAGCATCGCCATCGACCTCGACCCGGGCGAGCCGTACGTCCGCGACCCCTTCGTGCTGTTCGACCAGATCATCGAGGAGCGGGCGCGCGGTGTGGCCCCCGTGCAGGAAGCCGTGATCCTGGAGAAGGAGGACGCCCAGACCGTGCTGGACCTGCGGTGAGGGCGGCGGCCTAGAAGAGCCCGCCCGACGTCCCGTGCGCTTCGGGCGGGGACGCCGAGGTGGTGACCTCGTCCGGCCACGGCTCGATGGGCTTGAGCCCCATCTCCCTGACCTCGGTCCCGGTGGGCCTGATCCGCTTCGGGTGCTGGGGGTTCCGCTTGACGAACACCAGGAAGTACGAGTGGTTCTTCCGCGCGTGCTCCTGCTTCAGCATCCGCACGACCCCCGGCTTGTTCGGCCGGGTCACGACGAACAGGTCCTTGCAGTAGAAGTCCTCGGCCAGTTCGTTGATGATCTCGACGTGCGTGAGGCGCTGGCGGTTCGCGGACACCTCGTCCTGGCACTTCACGATGAACACGCCGTAGTTGCGCAGCACGCGCTTCGCTTCCCAGGCGGCTTTGAAGTACAGGTCGAGCACGGCGTCGTGCCACTTCGGCGCACCCTCGACCTGCTCGGTGGCCTGGCTGTCGCTGTAGCGCTCCCGGAACGCGGTGTGCGTGCCCGAGCCGGCCATGTGCCCGGTGTCCTTGCGGAACAGGCCCTCCATGTACGGCGGGTCGAGCACGAGGGCGTCGATCGAGCCGTCCTCGTAGGGCAGGTCGCGGCAGTCCACGCCCATCTGGATGTCGGTGGCCCGCACGTCGTACAGGCCGTCCGGCACCTGGCTCCAGAAGGCGCCCTTGCCCCAGGTCACGTCCGCGACGGTCGAGCCGACCGGCACGAACATGCGCAGGACCTGGCGGAACACGGGGGCGTTCAGGCCGACGTAAGAGCTGAGGATGACGTCGGTCGTCGCCTGGCCGTCAGGGCGCTTGCGGGGCTGCTTGTTCACGGTGTCCACCTCGGGTAGAGGACTTGCGCGTGACATCCTAGCCGGCGACCGAGTCAGGCGCGGTTGTCGCAGGTCACGTGGCTGGACCGTCGAACGGAACGGTCCACTGTGGACAGGTCCCGGAAGGCTGGAGTCAGTTGTCCCGATCCAGCACGGCCAGTGCGCCCTCCACGTGCGCGTTCACGGTGTCCAGCGCGTCCTGCCACACCGGGGGCACCGCCTGGACGTGGGTGGACGCTGTGGCGGTCGTGAGCCGGGTCTCCAGGTGGGCGATGTGCTGCTCCCGGAGGTGGCGCTCCTGCTCGGCGGTGATCAGGGCGTCGAGCTGCCCCACCTTCGCGTGCGCCTCGCGGAGCTGCCCGGCGACGTCCCGGACCACGGCCCGCACCCCGGCCAGCTCGTCGGCCCTCGCGGTGACCAGGTGGTCCAGCTCGGCGTAGGGCGCGGACTCGCGGAGCAGCAGGTGCTGGTCGGCGGTGCCCAGCAGCAGGAGCGCCGCCTGCCACACCGCCGAGTGGGCGTCGTGCAGCTTGTCGGCGGTCAGCCAGCCGGTGCGGGCGGCCTGGCTGGACCACAGCGCGTCCAGGTGCTCGGCCAGCTCGCGCACCACCTCGCGGCTCTCGGCGGGCAGGGTGCGGAAGTGCGCGGCGGTGATCTCGCCGAGCCGCCAGTTCGGGCCGAGGGCCTTGCGCGCCCGCCGCTTCGCGCTGCGGTGGCCTGCCACCGGCGTGGCCGCCGCCAGCAGCACCATCGCCACGGCACCCGGCGCCCCGAACAGCACGGCCAACGGCCAGAAGACGACCAGGCACACCAGTCCCGCCGGGACCAGCAATAGCGGGTCCATTCGGGCGATTCGCAACCCGACCGACTGTTTCGGCGGTTCCAGCACCGCCCACGAAACGGAATCGCCGTGCGGGGAGCGGGAGAGGCGCACCGGTCGCCGACTGTCCACGAAGCCTCCGGGTCGACCTGTCGAAACGGCCCGCCGGGCGGGTCCGCACGGCACGCCCGAGGTTATTCGAGATGGTCTCACAACTCTTTCCCGCAGTCGGCGCGCGGCACCCCGGCGGGTGACCGGACCGAGTACGCCGTTCGGCCGCGTCGCGGCGCGGAATCGGCGATATACGCTGGCTGCCCGGTGAATCGACGTGGGGAGGCAACGTGCCTGGCCGAAGACCCCGGTTCCTCCTCGCGCCGCTCGCGGTGCTGCTCGTGGTGGGTGCGGCCTGCGAGTCCGAGCCGCCGACGAGCCCGGTGCCGGTGGCCGCCGGCAGTTCCACCTCCGCACCCGCCGCCGCCCAACTCGTGGCCCAGCCGAAATCCGCCAAGGCGGGTGACGAGGTGCGGCTCAGCGGTGAGGGATATCCCGCCAACAGTCGAGTCGTGTTCACCTTCCACGGGCAGCGGGTCGGTGACGCCACCACCGACGGAGCAGGTCGGTTCGCCGGGGTGTTGGTGAAGGTGCCCGATTCGTTCCGCACTTCCGCACCCGGCACCCAATTCGTGATCGGCGCGACTTCGGGACCGTTCTACGCCGAGACCCCGTTCGTGCTCACCCGCTGATCCGCGCACCTCTCCTCCCGGCCCTCCCGGACCGGTCCCCGCGCACGTCGGCCGGTGCCACGATCGCGTGGAGTTGCCCGCCTCCCGCGCCGCCGACGTGATCGCCTCCCGGTGGCGCGCGGACCTGCTCCGAGGCCCCGGGGCACCGGCCGCACCGGGTGGTTTGAGCCCGGGTAGTTCAGATCGGCGAAGACGCCCCGGTTGCACTACGGTCAGCATGATCGCCTGTGGGTTGGTGTCCGGTGTTGTTCGACCTTGTTTGAACAGGGAGGTGGGCGACGGTGCCCGTGCTCGCCGAGGCGGATCTCCGGCTGGACGCCGGTCCGCTCGACTACGCGCTGCTGGCCCTCTACTTCGCGTTCGTCCTCGGTATCGGCTTCCTGGCGCGGCGCTCGGTGTCGTCGAGCCTGGACTTCCTGCTCTCCGGGCGCTCCCTGCCCGCCTGGGTGACCGGCCTGGCGTTCATCTCCGCGAACCTCGGCGCGATCGAGCTGCTGGGCATGGCCGCGAACGGCGCGCAGTACGGCATGGCGACCGTGCACTACTACTGGATCGGCGCGATCCCGGCCATGGTGTTCCTCGGCCTGGTGATGATGCCGTTCTACTACGGCTCCAAGGTGCGCAGCGTCCCCGAGTTCCTGCGCCGCCGGTTCGGCAAGGGCGCGCACCTGGTGAACGCGATCAGCTTCGCCGTCGCCCAGGTGCTGATCGCGGGCGTGAACCTGTACGCGCTGGCGTTCCTGCTCAACCTGATGCTGGGCTGGCCGATCCCGCTGTCGGTGGTCATCGCCGCCCTGATCGTGCTCACCTACACCACCCTCGGCGGCCTGTCGGCGGCGATCTACAACGAGGTGCTCCAGTTCTTCGTG
Organism: Actinosynnema sp. NPDC050436; assembly: GCF_040655415.1. Classification (NCBI taxonomy): domain Bacteria; kingdom Bacillati; phylum Actinomycetota; class Actinomycetes; order Pseudonocardiales; family Pseudonocardiaceae; genus Actinosynnema; species Actinosynnema sp. NPDC050436. The sequence continues at coordinate 23,618 of NZ_JBFAJV010000026.1, forward strand.
ATCGTCGCCGCGCTGCTCCCGCTGACCTTGGTCGGCCTGCACAAGGTCGGCGGCTGGCAGGGCCTGGTGGACAAGGTCACCGCCGGGCCGGGCGGGGCCGAGCAGCTCTCCGCGTGGCCCGCGACCGAGCTGACCGGCATCCAGAACCCGGTGCTCAGCGTGATCGGCATCGTGTTCGGGCTCGGGTTCGTGCTCTCGTTCGGCTACTGGACGACGAACTTCGCCGAGGTGCAGCGCGCGCTGTCGGCCAAGAGCATGTCCGCCGCCCGGCGCACGCCGATCATCGGCGCGTACCCGAAGGCGTTCATCCCGTTCGTGGTGATCATCCCGGGCATCATCGCCGCGCTGGTCGTGCCCGAGATGCAGGCGCTCAAGGCGGGTGACGACAGCTCCGGCATCGTCTACAACAACGCGCTGCCCGCGCTGATCGGCGAGCTGCTGCCCAACGGGATGCTCGGCATCGCCATCACCGGCCTGCTGGCGTCGTTCATGGCGGGCGTCGCGGCGAACGTGTCGTCGTTCAACACCGTCTTCACCTACGACCTGTGGCAGGACTACATCCGCAAGGACCGCCCGGACGAGTACTACCTGCGGATCGGCCGGCTGGCCACGATCGGCGGCACGCTGGTCGCCATCGGCACGGCGTTCCTCGCGGCCGGCTACGGCAACATCATGGACTACATCCAGGCGTTGTTCTCGTTCTTCAACGCGCCGCTGTTCGCCACGTTCATCCTGGCGATGTTCTGGAAGCGGATGTCGGCGGCGGCGGGCTGGATCGGCCTGGTCGCGGGCACGCTCGCGGCCGTGCTGGTGTTCGTGCTCGCCGAGACCGGCGTGCTCGACCTGCCCGGCCAGGGCGCGAGCTTCGTGGGCGCGGGCGCGGCGTTCGCGGTCGACATCGTGGTCAGCGTCGCGGTCACCCTGGTCACCCGGCCGGTGCCGGAGGAGCGGCTGGTCGGCCTGGTCTACAGCCTCACGCCGAAGGAGTCCCGCCGGCACTCGGCGACCGGCGACGACGCGGGCTGGTACCGCTCGCCGCTGCTGCTCGGCATCGGCATCCTGGCGATCACCGCCGTGCTCAACATCATCTTCGGCTGAGGGAGGTCGTCGTGGCGCACAAGGCCGGTCTGTTCGACCTGCGACTGGTGATCGCGGTGCTGTTCGGGATCTACGGCGTGGTGCTGGCGGTGGTCGGGCTCGGCTTCACCGACGAGGCCGACCTCGCCAAGTCCGACGGGCTCAACATCAACCTGTGGTCCGGCGTCGGCATGGTGGTGCTGGCGGCGCTGTTCGCCGCCTGGGGGCTCCTGCGGCCGATCGTGGTGCCGGACGAGGCGGAGAAGGCCGCCGGGAACGCCTAGCGGCGCGGGTAGACGGGGTTGAACGCCTCGACGGTCCAGCTGTCGAAACGGCGGATGGCGCGGCGGATGCGGACGCGCAACTCGGTGCTCCTCTCGTAGGGGGTCACCCGGTACAGCGCGTCGATCTTCTGAATCGTTCCCGATGGGCTTGGTGAGCCCGAACACAGGGTTCCCGACCCGAATGGGCGAGTCGGTCGCTACCGTGCAACCGTGCCCCGCCTCGTCGCCGCCCTGTGCTCGCTCCTGCTCGTGTCCGCCTGTGCCGGCACGGACCTCGCCAAGCACAAGCCCTACCCGCGCCACACCGTCCAGGCGAACGCGGAGAACACCACCGAGACGACCGGGGCGCAGCCGACCAACGTGCCCGACGGCCAGCCGGCCGACCCGGCGTTCGCCGCCGACAAGCTGCGGCTGACCGACCCGTGCAAGTTGCTCGACCGCGAGGTCCTCAAGACGCTGGGCACGCCCGCCGAGGTGACCCCGACCGGGTTCAGCCGGTGCTCGGACTTCATGAAGGACAAGAACGGCAAGGACCTGGCGGTCACCGTCGAGATCGGCCAGACCATGACCACCGAGCTGAAGAACGCCGACAAGCAGCTCGCCGGGCTCAAGAGCTACGAGCAGACGCTCGACACCAGCGCGTGCTTCGTCTCGGTGATCACCCAGGAGAAGCCGGCGCTCGGGCTCACCGTCCAGATCGGCTACAAGGAGGGCGACGCGTGCGCGCCCGGCCGCAAGGTGGCCGAGTCGGTGGTCAAGCTGCTCAAGGAGCGGGTCGCGCTGAAGTCCCCGCCGAAGGACTCCCTGGTCACGCTGGACCCGTGCGCGCTGGTCGACAAGGGCGTGGTGGAGGCGGCGGTCGGCGCGACCAGCCGCACCTACCCGTACGGGCTGCACAACTGCTCGTGGGTGGCCGACGGCAAGGAGGTCACCCTCGACATGCGGTCCACGTTCGTCCCGGCGGACCGCAAGTTCGACGCCAAGCAGGTCGACGCCGACCTGGGCGGCGTGCCGGGCTACCAGTTGGAGAGCACGGGAGCGTACCCGTCGTGCTCGGTGAAGTGGGTCCAGCGGCTCAACACCGGTGAGGAGGGCGAGATCGTCGAGGTCAAGGCGGCCGGTCCGAAGAAGTCCGAGTTCGACCGGTGCGCGGTGGCCGTGGCCTTCGCCAAGGGCGTCGTGCCCAAGATCCCCAAGGGCTGAACGGGGGCTGACATCTCGTTCAGCCGGCCGTTACTGTCCGGTAACACCTTCGTGCACCTCTGGAGGGCCCCATGACGCAGACCGCCTCCGCCAAGCCCGCGCGGGCCGGCGACGAGCAGAAGCGCTTCGCCTCGCTCGACCCGCGCACCGGCGAGGTCGTCGCCCACCACCCGGTGCACGGCGAGGCCGACGTGCGCGCGGCGGTCGAGTCCGCGCGGGCCGCTGCGGCGTTCTGGGCCGGCCTCGGGTTCGACGGCCGCCGGGCCCGGCTGGACGCCTGGCGCAAGCTGCTGGTCAGACGGCTCGACGAGTTCCAGGCGCTGATCAGCGCCGAGACCGGCAAGTCCGCCGACGACGCGCGCACCGAACTGGCCCTGGTGATCGACCACCTGCACTGGGCCGCCCGGCAGGCGCCCAAGACGCTGGGCAAGCGGAAGGTCAAGCCCGGCCTGCTGATGTACAACCACGCGGCGACGCTGGAGTACCGGCCGCTGGGCGTGGTGGGCGTCATCGGGCCGTGGAACTACCCGGCGTTCACGCCGATGGGGTCGATCGCGTACGCGCTGGCCGCCGGCAACGCCGTGGTGTTCAAGCCCAGCGAGTTCACCCCCGGCGTCGGGGTCTTCCTCGGTGACGCGTTCGCCGAGGTCGTGCCCGAGCACCCGGTGCTCCAGGTGGTGACGGGGTTCGGCGAGACCGGCGCGGCGCTGTGCGCGGCCGGGGTGGACAAGCTCGCCTTCACCGGGTCGACGCCGACCGGCCGGAAGGTGATGGCGGCCTGCGCCGCGACGCTGACCCCGGTGCTGGTCGAGTGCGGCGGCAAGGACCCGCTGATCGTCGCCGAGGACGCGGACGTGCGCGCCGCCGCCGAGGGGGCCGTGTGGGGCGGCATCTTCAACGCGGGCCAGACGTGCGCGGGCGTGGAGCGGGTGTACGTCGCCGACGCGGTGTACGACGAGTTCGTCGACCTCGTGGTGGCCAAGGCGGGCAAGCTGCGGCCCGGCGGCGAGCCGGACGCGGACTTCGGCCCGATCACCATGCCCAAGCAGGTGGAGGTCATCCAGTCGCACGTGGCCGACGCGCTGGAGCGCGGCGGGCGGGCGGTGGTCGGCGGGCTGGAGTCGATCCGGCCGCCCTACGTCGAGCCGGTGGTCCTGGTGGACGTGCCGGACGACTCGACGGCGGTCACCGACGAGACGTTCGGCCCGACCCTGGTGGTGACCCGGGTGGCCGACGCGGACGAGGCCGTGCGGCGGGCCAACTCGCTGCCCTACGGGCTGGGCGCGACGGTGTTCTCCCGCAACCGGGGCGAGGAGCTGGCCGACCGGCTGCGCTGCGGCATGGTGTCGGTCAACTCGGTGCTCGCCTACGCCTCGGTGCCCGGCCTGCCGTTCGGCGGCGTGGGCGACTCGGGCTTCGGGCGCATCCACGGCGAGGACGGGCTGCGCGAGTTCGCCTACGCGCACGCGGTCACCCGCAAGCGCTTCGCGGCGGCGCTGGACCCGATGACCTACGAGCGCGGTTCGCGCACCATCAGGCACGTCGTGCGCCTGGTGAAGGTGCTCTACGGGCGCTGAGCGTGTCCTCCCCGGTTGGGGTAGGAAGGTGGTGACCATCGGCGATGGAGGTCACCGTGAAGAAGATCATCAACGATCCGGCGACCGTGGTGGCGGACGCGTTGCGGGGCATGGCGGCGGCGCACCCCGACCTGCTGGACGTCCAGTACGACCCCGCCGTCGTCGTGCGCGCGGACGCGCCCGTGCGCGGCAAGGTCGCGGTCGTCTCCGGCGGAGGGTCCGGGCACGAGCCGCTGCACGGCGGGTTCGTCGGCCCCGGGATGCTCGACGCGGCCTGTCCGGGCCCGGTGTTCACCTCCCCGACCCCCGACCAGGTCCAGGCGGCCGTGGCGCGCACCGACGGCGGCGCGGGGGCGCTGCTGATCGTCAAGAACTACACCGGTGACGTGCTGAACTTCGAGACCGCCGCCGAGCTGGCCACCGCCGAGGGCACCGACGTGCGGACGGTGGTGATCGACGACGACGTGGCCGTGGAGGACTCGCTGCACACGGCGGGCAGGCGCGGCGTCGCCGGGACCGTGCTGCTGGAGAAGCTGGTCGGCGCGGCGGCGGAGCGCGGGGTGGACCTCGACGGCTGCGAGGCGTTGGCGCGCGAAGTCGTCGGCCGGGTCCGCTCGATGGGCCTGGCGCTCACGCCGTGCACCGTGCCGCACGCCGGCGAGCCGAGCTTCGTGCTGGCCGACGACGAGATGGAGCTGGGCGTCGGCATCCACGGCGAGCCGGGCCGGCGGCGGGTGCCGGTCGGCCCGGCCGGCGAGCTGGTGCGCGCGCTGCTCGACCCGGTCCTCCAGGACCTGCCGTTCGCCGAGGGCGACCGGGTGCTGCTGTTCACCAACGGCATGGGAGGCACGCCGCAGATCGAGCTGTACCTGGCGCACGGCATCGCCGAGCGGCTGCTCGCCGAACGCGGGATCACCGTGGAGCGCCGGCTGGTCGGCTCGTACACCACCAGTCTGGAGATGCAGGGGATGAGCCTGACGGTGCTGAAGCTGGACGACGAGCTGGTCGAGCTGTGGGACGCCCCCGTGCGCACCGCCGCGCTGCGGTGGGGTGCCTGATGGGCTGCGCGGCGGCGGACGTCGCGGACGCGCTGCGGGCGGCGGCCGGGGTGGTCGCGCAGCACCGCGACGAGCTGGTGCGGCTGGACCGGGAGATCGGCGACGGCGACCACGGTGAGAACCTGACCAGGGGGTTCGGCGCGCTGGTGTCCGCGCTGGACGAGCAGGTGCCCGCGACGCCCGGCGCGGTGCTCAAGCTCGTGGCCACCACCCTGATCTCCAAGGTCGGCGGCGCGGCCGGACCGCTGTACGGGACGGCGTTCCTGCGGGCCGCGACCTCGGTGGGCGACGCGGCGGAGCTGGACGGCCAGTTGGTGGCCACGGCGTTGCAGGCGGCGCTGGAGGGCGTGGTGGCGCGCGGCAAGGCGGCGGTGGGCGACAAGACCATGGTGGACGCGCTGACGCCCGCCGTGGCCGCCGCGCAGTCCGTGGCGTCGGCGGGCGGTGACGCGGCCGGGGTGCTGACCGCCGCCGCCGAGGCCGCCGGGCAGGGCGCGGAGTCGACCGTGCCGCTCGTGGCGCGCAAGGGCCGTGCGTCCTACCTGGGCGAGCGCAGCGCCGGCCACCTCGACCCGGGCGCCCGCTCCACGGCGTTGCTGCTGCGCGCGCTCGTCGGGGGTGCGCGGTGATCGGGCTGGTGGTGGTGTCGCACAGCCGGGCGCTCGCCGGCGGCGTGGCGGAACTGGCCGGGCAGATGGCCCCGGACGTGCGGATCGCGCCGGCGGGCGGTGACGGGTCCGGCGGGCTGGGCACGGACTACGCGGCCGTCGCGGAGGCGATCACGGCGGCCGGCGCGAGCGGCGGCGTGGTCGTGCTCTACGACCTGGGCAGCGCGAAGATGGTGGCGGACATGGCCGCCGAGGAGGCGGCCGGCGACGTGCTCGTGGTGGACGCGCCCCTGGTCGAGGGTGCCGTCGCGGCGGCGGTCGCCGCGCAGGGCGGCGCGGACCTGGGCGGGGTCGCCGACGCCGCGCGCGGTGCGGCCGGCGGCTCCGCAGCACCGCCCGACGCTCCTGAGTCCTCTGTGGACGGTGAGCGGGCGGAGGTCGTGCTGACCAACGAGGTCGGTCTGCACGCACGGCCGGCGGCGCTGGTCGCGCGGTCGCTGGCCGGGCTGGACGCGCACGTCGTGGTGCGGTTCGGCGAGGAGCGCGCGGACGCCGCGAGCGTGCTGGCGCTGATGGGGCTGGGTGCCCCGGGCGGCGCGACGGTCGAGGTGTCGGCCACCGGTCCGGACGCCGCCGAGGCCGTCCGGCGGGTGCGGGACCTGGCGGCGCGCGACTTCGACGAGTGACCGGCGCGCGCGCCGCGAGGCGGTGTCTTGCTCGATCCCGATGGTGAAGCTCACGCGGGCGGCACGCGGCGCGCGTGGGATAGTCGGGCGCAAGTTACCGCCCGGTAGCCCTCCGCGACGTGGGAGGTAGTCCAGTGACGCGCCAGTTCAGCACGGTCGGGGTCCTCGGGCTCGGCACCATGGGCGCGGGCATCGCCGAGGTGCTCGCCCGGGCCGGCCGCACCGTCATCGCGGTGGACGTGGACGACGAGGGACTGGCCCGGGGGCGCGGCCACCTCGACCACTCCACGGACCGCGCGGTCGCCGGCGGCAAGCTCGCCGAGGCCGACCGCGCCGCGCTGCTCGGCCGAATCCGCTGCACCACCTCCCTGGACGCGCTCGCCGACGTCGACCTGGTGATCGAGGCCGTGCCCGAGCGCATCGGGCTCAAGGCCCGGCTGTTCGCCGAGCTGGACCGGATCTGCGGACCGGACACCGTGTTCGCGTCCAACACGTCGTCGCTGTCCATCACCGAGATCGGCGTGCACACCGGGCGGCCCGGCAAGGTCGTCGGGATGCACTTCTTCAACCCCACCCCCGTGCTCAAGCTGGTCGAGGTGGTCCGGACCGTCGTCACCGAACCCGACGTCGTGACCGACGTGGTGGCCTTCGCGCAGTCGCTGGGCAAGACGCCCGTCGTCATCGGCGACCGCGCCGGGTTCATCGCCAACGCCCTGCTGTTCGGCTACCTCAACCACGCCGTGCGCATGTACGAGTCCCGCTACGCCACCAGGGAAGACCTCGACGCGGCGATGCGCCACGGCTGCGGCTACCCGATGGGCCCGCTCGCGCTGCTCGACCTGATCGGCCTGGACACCGCCTACGAGATCCTCGACACGATGTACCACCAGTCCCGCAACCGCCTGCACGCCCCGGCGCCGCTGCTCAAGCAGATGGTCACCGCCGGGCTGCTGGGCCGCAAGAGCGGGCGCGGCTTCTACACCTACGACGGTCCCGACTCGCCGGTCGTCGTGCCCGACGCGCACACGCCCGGGACGGCCGGCCCCGGCGCGGGGACCCGCGAGGTGCGGCGGGTCGGCGTGGTCGGCACCGGCACCATGGCGACCGGCATCGCCGAGGTGTTCGCCAAGCGCGGCTACGACGTCGTGCTGCGGGCGCGCTCGCTGGACAAGGCCGAGGCGGCGCTCGGCGCGGTGCGGACCTCGCTCGACCGCGCCGTGTCCCGGGGCAGGCTCGCCGAAGCCGACCGCGACGCCGCGCTGGCCCGCGTCACGCCCGCCGTCGAGTTCGAGCACCTCGCCGATTGCGACCTGGTGGTGGAGGCGGTGGCCGAGGACCTGGCGGTCAAGAGGTCCGTGTTCCAGGCGCTGGACGAGGTGTGCAAGCCGGGCGCGGTGCTCGCCACCACGACGTCGTCGCTGCCGGTGATCGAGTGCGCGGCGGCCACCTCGCGCCCCGGTGACGTGGTGGGCCTGCACTTCTTCAACCCGGCGCAGGTGATGAAGCTCGTGGAGGTGGTGGGGACCATCGCCACCTCCGCCGACGTCGTCGCCACCGCCCGCGCGGTCTGCCTCGACCTGGGCAAGCAGCCGGTGCACTGCGGCGACCGCGCCGGGTTCATCGTCAACGCGCTGCTGTTCCCGTACCTGAACGACGCGGTCAAGATGCTGGAGGCGCACTACGCGTCCGCCGACGACATCGACAACGCCATGAAGGTCGGCTGCTCGCTGCCCATGGGGCCGTTCGAACTGCTGGACGTGGTGGGGCTGGACGTGTCCCTGGCCATCGAGCGCACGCTGTACCTGGAGTTCCGGGAAGCGGGCTTCGCCCCCGCGCCGCTGCTGGAGCACCTCGTGACGGCCGGCCGGCTGGGACGCAAGACCGGCAAGGGCTTCCGCGACTACACCTGAACCCGCACGCGACCCGGCCCGGACGGCCGCGTTCCCCGGGCCGTCCGGCGCCCGGCTTCGGCGCACCTGGGTTCCGCCGGGCGGTGGGCGTTTGGCATGGTGGACCCCATGCGGCGCGTCGTCCTCTCGCTCCTGGCAGCAGCGCTCGGCCTCACGTCGGGCTGCGCGTACTCGGTGAACGGCACGCCGGTCTCGGCCGGGGTGCTCGACATCGAGCCGCCGTTCACCTCCGGCACGCCGGACCCCACGGCGGAATCCGGGTCACCCGACGACGAGCCGGTCGACGACCTGTGCAAGCTGCTGTCCTGGAAGGACCTGCCCTACGACGTCCGGGACAAGTCCGCCGCGCCGACCGACACCGGGTACGACCAGCAGTTCGACCAGTCGTGCAAGTGGCAGACGGCGGTCGACTCGCTCGACGTCGGCGTGACGCTGCGGTTCCGCGCCGGGCGGTCCATCACGCTGGAGCAGAACAACGGCGAGTTCCAGCTCGCGGACCGCAAGGTCACCTACTTCGACCGCACCACGGACACGTCGGTGCAGCCGTCGTGCGTGCTGGTCATGGACTACGCGGGCGGCGGCGTCGGCATCATCGTGATCGACGGTTCGGCGCGGTTCGGCGCGATCTGCGACCAGGGCAAGAAGGTCGCCGAGGTGCTCCTGTCCAAGGAACCCACCGGCTGAGCCGCACCGCTGCCCGGGGTCGTCAGCCGCAGCAGCCGCCGCCGCAGCACCCGCCGCCACCGGCGGGCTGGGCGTTGCCGGCCAGGCCGGACACGCCGACCATCGACAGCAGCTTCACCGTGTCGTCGTGCCCGTGCGGGCACGGCGCGGGCGCGGAGGACTCGCTCATCGGGCGCTTGACGTCGAACGTCGACCCGCAAGCCTTGCAGCGGAACTCGTAGGTGGGCACGCGCCTATTGTGGCGGCTTGCCCGGCAGCAGCACCAGCGCGGGCACCGCGACCGCCGCCACCGCCGCCACCAGCGTCAGCAGCGGCATCCCGTGCGCCCACCCCAGGCCCGCCGCTGCGGCGTGCGCGCCCGCGTACGTCGCCACCCACGTCCGCGAGAACGGGCGGACCAGCATCGTCACCAGCGCCGTCCCCGCCGTCACCAGCAGGATCGTGGTCGCCGCCAGCAGCATCCCCTGCGCCGGCCCCACCGGGCGCGGCTGCACCTCCGCCAGGCCCGCCCGCAACGCGGGTTGGGCCACCACCCCCATCTCCAGTAACAACAGCACCCCGACCACAGCCCGCTGCCACCTGTTCACTCCGTGGACCGTAGGGGATCGGGCTCGGAGGGCGGAGCTACCCTGCTACCCCGTGCCGCGCCGCAACCGCCCCCAGCGCCCCGACGACCCGTCCCCGGTCGGCGGGCACGGCTGGGCGCGGTCCGAGTCCGGGCCGGACGGCGACTGGCTCGTCCGCGCCGTCTCCGGTGCCGCGACCACCAAGACCTACCGGTGCCCGGGGTGCGACCACGAGATCAGACCGGGCACCCCGCACGTCGTCGCCTGGCCCGCCGCCGACCACGGCTCGGTCGAGGACCGCCGCCACTGGCACCAGGGCTGCTGGAACGCCCGGACCCGCCGAGGCCCCACCCCGCGCCGCCGGTAGCCGGCGTGCCCCTGCCGGCCCCCTCCACGGGAGCGCGGCGGCGGCCTCCGGGGTCCACTCCGGCCCGTGGCAGGATCGCGGCATGGGTGACGGGGTCCGGATCACGGCCAACACGGTGCTGCCCGCGCGGCGCGAGGCCGTCACGCTGGTCACCGACGACGGCCTGCGGCTGGTGGGTGAACTGTCCCTGCCCGCCGACCGGCCGCCGAGGGCCACCCTGGTGCTGCTGCACCCGCTGCCGACGCACGGCGGCATGATGGACTCCCACCTCTACCGCAAGGCGGCGTGGCGGCTGCCGGCGCTGGCGGACCTCGCCGTGCTGCGGTTCAACACCCGGGGCACGGTCAGCGAGGCCGGGCGCAGCGAGGGCGGTTTCGACCACGCCGTGGGCGAGCGGTTCGACGTGGCGGCGGCCCTCGCGTTCGCCGGCGGGCGCGGGCTGCCCGACGTGTGGCTGGTCGGCTGGTCCTTCGGCACGGACCTCGCCCTCATGCACGGGCACGACCCGGGCGTCGTGGGCGCGGTCCTGATCTCGCCGCCGCTGCGGTGGAGCCGACCCGAGCAGGTGGCGCGGTGGGCGGACAAGCGGGTGGTCTGCCTGGTGCCCGAGTTCGACGACCACCTCCCGCCGGCCGAGGCGGGGCGGCGGTTCGGCGCGCACCTGCCGACCGCCGACGTGGTCACCTTCCCCGGTGCCCGCCACCTCATGGTCGGGCACTCCGAGGCGGTGCTCGACGCGATCGTCTCCGAGGTCCGGCCGGACGTGCCGACGCCGCTGCCGCGCACCTGGTCCGGCCCGTGCGAGAAGCGCCGGGTGACCATCGTCGCCGCCGGGCAGCGGTAGCCGCGCGGTCAGGTGGCCAGGGCCGCCTCCCGCCGGCGGTAGACCAGCACCGGGCCGTCGACGGTGATGCTGTCGCCCACGTGCGCGAAGCCCAGCTTCTCCGCGACGCGCTGCGAGGGCGTGTTGTCCAGGTCGGTGATGATCACCACCGGGCGCACGCGGTCGGCCCAGTCGACGGCCGCGCGCGCCATCTCCGGCGCGTAGCCGCGACCCCAGTGCGCGGGGCCGAACCGGTAGAACAGGTTGAGCGTCGGCTCGCCGTCCAGCCGGTGGTGGCGCAGGCCGCCGAAGCCGATCACCTCGTCCGCCCCGGCCGGCAGCACCGCCCAGTACCCGATGCCGTCGCGCTCCCAGTCGGTCTGCCAGTCCGCCAGCAGCCCGGCCACCTCGTCGGGCGTCGGCGGCCCGGCGGGGTTGAAGTGGTGGGTGTGCGGATCGGTGAGGATGGCGGTCGCGGCACCGAGGTCACCCGGCCCGACCCTCCTGAGCAGGAGCCGTTCGGTGCGGATCTCGGCCGGGTTCGGAGTCATGGCACGACGGTAGCGAGCGGGCGCGGCGGTGTCCGGCACCGCGACCCGCCCGACGCGGCCGGTGGGGTCAGCAGGCCCGGACGATGACCGAGTACGCCTTCGGGCTGGCGTCGAGGACGCGCACGTTCCGGGTGCCGGCGGGCACGCGCACCTGGTAGGTGCCCGGGTTGACCGGGTAGGCGAAGTAGCTGCCCGCCGGGGCGGCTGCGGTGCCGGCGATCATCGTGCCGTCGGTGCGGTGGACCGTGGTGGCGACCGCCTTGCCGCAGTTGTTGGAGATGTAGATCTTGCCCTTGGTCGCGGCGGCGGCGGTACCCGTGCCGAGGACCGAGATGACCAGACCTGCGGTGGCCAGACCGGTGAGAACGCGCCGGGTGGTCGTCATGGTGGTGCTCCTCCAGGTGTCGTGGGGGTCGCCGCAAGCCTTCCGCAGGCGCGTCCACCCACTGTCGGTCGAACGACCGACACAGCCGGGGGTCCGTCGGGTGATGTCGATCTCGCCGGTCGACCACCGTCGCGCGTCACCGTCGCGGGGAGGTTCCGGTGCCGACCGAACATCGCCGGTCAACGCCGGGGAAAGCGTTTGCGGCAGGCCCGTCGGCGCGCGGGCAGCGCACACGCTCGCCGGTCCGGCGGTACCGAGCGGTGCTGTCGGCGGTCAGCGCTTGCCGGAGCGGGCCTTCGACGGGTTCGGGCGGCTGATCTTCTGGGTCGGGCCGTCGGGACCGCCCTGCGGCTTGGCCGGCTTCCCCGGCCCGCCGGCCGGCTGACCGGCAGCCGGCTGGGCCGGAGCGGGTTGGGCCGGAGCGGGCTGGGCCGGCTCGGTCGCCTGGCTCGCCGCCGGCGGCGCGGCCGGGGTCGCCCCCGCCGGGACCGCAGCCGGGACCGGGACCTGCGGCGCCGCGTGGACGGCGGTGGCCTGCTCCGCGACCGGGACCGCCGGCGGGGCGGCCTGCTGGGCGGCCGGCGGAGCTGTCTGCGGGGCCGGCTGCTGGGCGGCCGGCGGGGTGGCCTGCTGGGGGCGCTCCTCCTCCAGCGGGTCGAGCAGCGGGGTGACCTCGTGCAGCGCGGTGCGGACGGCGTGCAACTGCTGGGACAGGCGGTTGCGCAACTGCTTGAGCGCGTCGACCTTCTGCGCGGCCTGGGTGACCCGGCGGTTGGACTCCTCGGTCGCCTCGCGGACGCGGCGGTTCGCCTCGTCGGTGGCCTCCTGGACGCGCGCGGTCGCCTCGCTGATCGAGTCGTGGCGGCGGCGGTTGGCCTCCTCGGTGGCCTCGCGGACCAGGCGCTGCGCCTCGGCGTTCGACGCCGCCTGCTCCTGCGCGACCTGGGCGCGCACCCGCGCGGCCTCCTCGGCGGCCTCGCGGACGCGGCGGTCGGCCTCGCCCTTGCTGGACGCCTCCTGCTCCGCGAGCATCTTCATCGACTCGACCCGGCGGGCCGCCATGGCGATCTCGAAGTCCTCCTCGACCGTGGTCCGGCGCTGGAGGGACTCCTCGTCCAGCCGGGCGGCGGTCTCCCGCGACTCGCCGACGATCCGGTCCGCCTCGGCGCGCGCCTTCTCCAGCACGCCCCGGTGCTCGGCCTCCATGTCGGTGCGCCGCTGGTCGAGCTCGGCGATCAGCTTCTCGTACCGGGTGCGCAGCACGGCCGCGTCGGACTCGGCCTTCGCGCGGATGTGGCCGCCCTCGGCCTCGGCGCGGGCCTTGATCTCGTTGGCCTCGTCCTGGGCCAGGCGCAGCATCCGCTGGAGCCGCTCGCTCAGGCCCTCCAACGTGGTGGGCGGCAGCGACAGCCGCTCCACCTGGCCGCGCAGCTCGGCGATCTCCGACCGGGCCGCCTCCAACTGGCGGCTCAGGTCGTTGGTCTGCGACACCGCCGCGTCCCGGTCGGCCGCGAGCAGCCGCAGGTCCGAGTCGAGGCGCTCCAGGTGGTCCTCGACCTGCGCGCGGTCGTAGCCGCGTTTGACGATGTCGAAGCCGGATCCCAGGGGGACGAGGTCACGGTCGTCGGCGAGGCCCATGGGGGTCACGCTACCCGTTCCGGCGGCGCGGGGGGCACCCCGCCACCCGCACCACCAGAGGTTTTCGCTTTACACGTCCCGGAAACGGTTGATTTCGGTCAGGTGAGCCGAGCGCAGCTCGTGATCGAGCACACCCAGGCCCTCCTCCGGGGCCAGGCACAGCACGCCGACCTTGCCCTGGTGCGCGTTGCGGTGCACGTCGTGCGCGGCCTGACCGGTGTCCCCCAACGAGTACACCTTGGACAGTGTCGGGTGAACCTTCCCCTTGGCGACCAACCGGTTGGCCTCCCACGCCTCGCGGTAGTTGGCGAAGTGCGAGCCGATGATCCGCTTGAGGTTCATCCAGAGGTACCGGTTGTCGTACTGGTGCAGGAAGCCGCTGGTGGAGGCGCAGGTGACGATCGTGCCGCCGCGCTTGGCCACGAACACCGACGCGCCGAAGGTCTCCCGGCCGGGGTGCTCGAACACGATGTCCGGGTCGTCACCGCCGGTCAGCTCGCGGATGCGCGCACCGAGCCGCTTCCACTCCTTCGGGTCCTGCTCGTGCTCGTCCTTCCAGAACCGGTAACCCTCCGCAGACCGGTCGATGATCAGCTCCGCGCCCATCCGCCGGCAGATCTCGGCCTTCTCCGGCGACGACACCACGCAGACCGGGGTCGCGCCGCCGTTGAGCGCGAACTGCGTGGCGTACGAGCCGAGGCCGCCGGACGCGCCCCAGATCAGCACCGTGTCGCCCTGCTTCAGGTTCGCGCCGTTGGTCGACACGAGCTGGCGGTAGGCGGTGGAGTTCACCAGACCGGGTGACGCCGCCTCCTCCCACGTGAGGTGCGCGGGCATCGGCATCAGCTGGTTGGCCTTCACCAGCGCCAGCTCGGCGAGCCCGCCGAAGTTGGTCTCGAAGCCCCAGATCCGCTGCTGCGGGTCGAGCATGGTGTCGCTGTGCCCGTCCGGGTGCTCCAACTGGACGTCGAGGCAGTGCGCCACGACCCGGTCACCGGGCTTCCACGCGTTGACGCCCGGCCCGGTGCGCAGCACGACGCCGGCCAGGTCGGAGCCGATCACCTGGTAGGGCAGGTCGTGCTTGGCGGCCTCGGGCGAGCTCTTGCCCAGCCGCTTGAGGAACCCGAACGTGGACATCGGCTCGAAGATCGAGGTCCACACGGTGTTGTAGTTGATCGCGGAGGCCATCACGGCGACCAGCGCCTCGCCGGGGCCGACCTCGGGCGTGGGCACCTCGTCCAGGTGCAGGGACTTGCGCGGGTCCTTGTCCCTGGTCTCCAGGCCCTGGAACATCTCGACCTCGTCGGCGTGCACCGTCACGCCCCGGTAGGTCGCGGGCACGTCCAACGATCCGATGGCGGCCGGCTGGTCGGCGAGGATCGCTTCGAGGATCTCCTGCACGGCGGTCCCTCCCATTCGGGGGTTCGGGATTTTCGGCGTCGGACGCAGGTCCACGCGGGGTTGCCGGAGGTTACCCACGGGTAACCGATTCAGTACCAGGGCTGTGAGCCAGGGCACTGGCGTTTCGCCCGTTCGGTCGTTCCGGCCGTGGGGCCGAGGTGGCGGACCGCCCCGACGCCGACCGCCGACCCCGCCGAATGTCCGGACCAGGTCCCGGCGGCACTCCGCCGAGGTGCGTGGCCGCCGGGATCCGTCGCCGCCGTCCGTCAGTGCTCGGCGGCCGGTTCGACCAGTTCGACCAGCACGCCGCCCGCGTCCTTGGGGTGCACGAAGTTGACCCGGCTGCCGGACGTGCCGCGCCTGGCCCCCTCGTACAGCAGGCGCAGGCCCCTGGCCCGCAGCGCCGCCGCGACGGCGTCCACATCGGACACCCGGTAGGCCAGTTGCTGCAATCCCGGACCGGACCGGCCGATGAACTTGGCGATGGTCGACTCGGGCGTCAGCGGGGCCAGGAGCTGGACGGCCGTGCCCGTGCCGTCGTCACCGGGGGCGCGCAGCATCGCCTCGCGGACGCCCTGCTCCTCGTTGACCTCCTCGTGCGCGACCTCCAGGCCGAAGTTCTCGCGGTGGAACGCGATCGCCGCGTCGAGGTCCGGGACGGCGATGCCGACGTGGTCGATGGCGGTCACCGATCCGGCGAGTTCTGGGTGCATGGCACGCACAGTAGCGACGGGACCGGTGCCCGGGGTGCTGTGCGGCGCCTCACAGGTCTACCCCCGAGTAGCCCTGGGTATCGTGGTTGGTTAACAACCGCTTACACCTGCTCGTGGAGGCCGATGTGTCCGGTTCCGTCATCGTCGCCGGGGCCCGTACCCCGATGGGGCGACTGCTCGGATCGTTGAAGGACTTCTCCGGTGCCCAGCTCGGCGGTGTCGCCATCAAGGCGGCGCTGGAGCGGGCCGGTGTCGCGCCCGAGCAGGTCCAGTACGTGATCATGGGCCAGGTGCTGACCGCCGGCGCGGGCCAGATCCCGGCCCGCCAGGCCGCCGTCGCCGCCGGCATCCCGATGACCGTGCCCGCGCTCACCGTCAACAAGGTGTGCCTGTCCGGCATCGACGCCATCGCGCTGGCCGACCAGCTCATCCGCGCCGGCGAGTTCGACGTGGTGGTGGCGGGCGGCCAGGAGTCGATGACCCAGGCCCCGCACCTGCTGCCCAAGTCGCGCGGCGGCTACAAGTTCGGCGACGTCACCCTCCAGGACCACACGTCCCTGGACGGGCTGTTCTGCGCGTTCGACCAGGTGGCGATGGGTGCGTCGACCGAGAAGCACAACGCCCGCCACGGCGTGACCCGCGAGGAGCAGGACGCGTTCTCCGCCCGCTCCCACCAGCGCGCCGCCAAGGCGATCGAGGACGGCGTGTTCGCCGAGGAGATCGCCCCGGTGTCGATCCCGCAGCGCAAGGGCGACCCGGTGCTGTTCAGCACCGACGAGGGCGTGCGCGGCGACACGACCGTGGAGGCACTGGCCCGGCTGCGCCCGGCGTTCGCCCCGGACGGCACGATCACCGCCGGCTCCGCCTCGCAGATCTCCGACGGCGCGGCGGCCGTGGTCGTGATGAGCAAGGCCAAGGCCGAGGAGCTGGGCCTGACCTGGCTGGCCGAGATCGGCGCGCACGGCGTCGTCGCCGGCCCCGACGCGAGCCTGCACGAGCAGCCCTCGAACGCGATCAGGGCCGCGTGCGCCAAGGAGGGCATCGAGCCCGCCGACCTCGACCTGGTCGAGATCAACGAGGCGTTCGCGGCGGTCGGCGTGGTCGCCGCCCGCGCGCTCGGCGTGCCCGAGGAGAAGGTCAACGTCAACGGCGGCGCGATCGCGCTGGGCCACCCGATCGGCATGTCGGGTGCCCGGCTCGCCCTGCACCTGGCCCTGGAGCTCAAGCGCCGCGGCGGCGGCGTGGGCGCGGCGGCCCTGTGCGGCGGGGGTGGTCAGGGCGATGCCCTGATCGTGCGCGTCCCTAAGGTCTAGCGGTGTGGTCCGCACCGTCGACGTCGTAGAGCTGGTCGGCCGCGCGCGCGAAGGTCAGCCGCGCGCGGTCGCCAGGCTGATCTCCCTGGTGGAGGACGCCAGCCCGCAGTTGCGCGAGGTCGCCCGCGCGCTCGCGCCGTTCACCGGGAACGCGCGGGTGATCGGCCTGACCGGGGCACCTGGCGTCGGCAAGTCCACCTCGACGTCGGCGCTGGTCAGCGCCTACCGCGCGCGCGGCGAGCGGGTCGGGGTGCTGGCGGTCGACCCGTCCTCGCCGTTCTCCGGCGGTGCCCTGCTCGGCGACCGGGTGCGGATGGGCGAGCACGCCACGGACCCCGGCGTGTTCATCCGGTCCATGGCCACGCGCGGCCACCTGGGCGGGCTGTCGTGGGCCACGCCGCAGGCCCTGCGGGTGCTCGACGCGGCCGGTTGCGACGTGGTGCTGGTGGAGACCGTGGGCGTCGGGCAGTCCGAGGTGGAGGTCGTGTCGCTGGCCGACACCACCGTGGTGCTGCTCGCGCCGGGCATGGGCGACGGCATCCAGGCCGCCAAGGCGGGCATCCTGGAGATCGCCGACGTGTTCGTGGTGAACAAGGCCGACCGGGACGGCGCGGACGCCACCGCGCGCGACCTCAAGCACGTCATCTCGCTGGGCCGGCGGGAGCGCGCCGAGGCGCGGTGGCGGCCCCCCGTTGTGAAGACCGTCGCGGCGCGCGGGGAGGGGGTGGCGGACGTGCTGGACGCGATCGACGCGCACCGGGCGTGGCTGCACGAGCGCGGCGAGCTGGCCCGCCGCCGCGCGCGCCGGGCGGCGGGCGAGATCGAGGCCATCGCGCTGGAACGGCTGCGCTCCCGGTTCGGGGACCTGCGCGGCGGCGCGGCCGTGGACAGCCTGGCCGAACGGGTCGTGGCGGGCGAGCTGGACCCCTACGCGGCGGCCGACGAGCTGGTGGAGGGCGTGGGCGCGTGACGCCGCGAGGTGCCGGCACGACGCGGTACCGGTGACCGGCGGATGAATCGGGGATCATTTGCACCCCGTCGGGGTGAAAAGCGATCCCGGTCGGCGCACGGGCCGGGGAATCGCCCGGGGCCCGCTTCCGCCGGCGCGTTTCAGCCGGATCTCCCACGTCTCGTATGGCGTGCGTTCCGCGCCCTCCGGTGCACCCGGTCCGCCTTTTCGCGCTGCCGCGTCCGCGCTGGTCAACGGCGGGCCGCCGACTCCCGCGCAGCGCCGCGCCGGTTACCGGCGCGCACCGAAAATCCCCCGTCGGAGTGGGAAGTCGAAGCCGGGACTTCCGACTCTAGGCAAGCACGGGCGAAACGCAGAATGTTCTAGTCCGGCAACTGGGGATGAAGAGGTGCGATGTACGACTCCGTGGGGCTCCAGGTGCTCTCCCGCGAGGAGTGCCTGAGACTGCTGCGCGCGACGGCCGTCGGGAGACTCGTCTACACCGACCAGGCGCTGCCGGTCGTGCACCCCGTCGTGTACGTGGTCGACGGGGAGTCGGTGGTGCTGCGGGTGCCCGAGGGCAGTTCCACGCTGGTCGCCCGGGACACCATCGTGGCGTTCCAGATCGACGAGGTGGCGGCCGACCTGTCCCGGGGCTGGTCGGTGATGGCGGTCGGGCACGTGACCGAGGTGGATGACGAGACCGCGCTGGTCCGGCTGCGCGCGCTGCCGCTGGCCTCGCGGGGCGTCGGCAGGCAGGACCGCTACCTGGTGGTGGCGCTGGAGCTGCTGTCCGGCCGCCGCATCCCGTGACGCCCGGCGCGGCGGTGCCGGCGCGACGCGCGTCGCGCCCCCTCCCGCCGAGGGGATAACCTCGGCACCTCCCTGCTGGAGGGGTGGGTCGGTTGCCAGGTACCCCGGACGTGAACGCGCGCCTGGACGGGTTGCTGCGCGAGCTGACCGACCGGACCGCCGAGGTGCTCGTCTCGCAGGACCGGATGCACCGCCTGCTCGGCGCGGTCGTGTCGCTGGCCAGCGACTTGTCGCTGCCCGACGTGCTGCGCCGGATCGTGGAGTCCTCGTGCAGCCTGGTCGGCGCGCGGTACGGCGCGCTGGCCGTGGTCGGGCCGAACCGGCAGCTCCTGGAGTTCACCTACGGCGACGACACCCGGCACGCGCAGTTCGAGGGCCTGGCGTTCGACCCGGCCGCACCGGGGTTCCTGGGCGTCCCGGTGCACGTGCGCGGCGAGGTCTTCGGCAACCTGTACCTGACCGACAAGGAGGGCGGCGCGGACTTCACCCGCGCCGACCAGGAGGTCGTGGTCGCGGTCGCGGCGGCGGCGGGCATCGCCATCGAGAACGCCCGGCTCTACGAGCAGTCCCGGCAGCGCGAGGTGTGGCTGCGCGCGTCCAACGAGGTGACGAACGCGCTGCTCACCGGCACGCCCGACCGGGACGCGCTGCGGCTGGTCGCGGTCCGCGCGCGGCTCGCGGCGGACGGCGTCAACGCGGTCCTCGCGCTGCCCGACGCGCAGGGCGAGCTGGCCGTCCGGGTGATGGACGGCGAGCTGCGCGGGTTCACCGTGTCCCGCGAGGGCAGCGCGAGCCGCGAGGTCTACGCGACCGGGCGGACGAAGGTGCTCGACGGGCTGCCCGGCCACTTCGACCGGATCGGCCCGGTGGTGGTCGTGCCGCTGGCGGCCGGCGAGCGCGTCCTCGGCGTGCTGATGGTGGCGCGCTCGCGGGACCACCGCGCGTTCGACGAATCCGACGTCGCGCTGGTCGAGTCGTTCGCCCGGCAGGCGGCGCTGATCCTGGAGTTCACCCGCGCCACCGGGGCGGGGCGGCGGCTGGCCGTGCTGGAGGACCGCGACCGGATCGCCCGCGACCTGCACGACCTGGTGGTGCAGCGGCTGTTCGGGCTGGGTCTGGGGCTCCAGGGGCTCGACGGGCTGGTCGAGCAGCCGCTCGTGGCCCAGCGGCTGGCCGCCTTCGTCAGCGAGGTCGACCAGACGATCCGGGAGATCCGGCGCACGATCTTCTCCCTCCAGGAGCCGATGGCGGGTTCGGCGTCGCTGCGCGCCCAGTTGCTGCGGGTGGTGCAGGACTCCAGCCGGCTGCTCGGCTTCGAACCCGTGCTGGCGGCGGACGGCCCGATCGACTCGCTGGTGCCCGACCACGTGCGGCCCGACCTGCTGGCGACGCTGCGCGAGGCGCTGGCCAACGCCGCCCGGCACGCGTCGGCGCGGAAGGTCGAGGTGCGCGTCCAGGTCGACCGCGAGGCCACCGAGCTGCGGCTGGTGGTCGTGGACGACGGGGACGGGCTGCCCGAGGGGGAGGCCCGGCACACCGGCGGCCTGGCCAACATGGCGGCGCGGGCGGCCCGGTGGGACGGCGGCTGCGAGGTGCGCTCGCAACCGGGCCGGGGTGTGACGGTCACGTGGTCCGTGCCGTTGGTATCGGGGTAGGGGAGGTCTCATGTCCATCTCGGTGCTGCTCGTCGACGATCACGAGATCGTGCGGCGCGGCTTGCAGCAACTGCTCACCGTGGAGCCCGACATCGAGGTCGTGGGGGAGGCGGAGAGCGCCGCGGCGGCGGTCGAGGCCGCCGCCCTGCACCGGCCCGACGTGGCGGTGATCGACGTCCGGCTGCCCGACGGCGACGGCGTCACCGTGTGCCGGGAGATCCGCTCGACCGTCCAGCCGCCGCCGGCGTGCCTGATGCTGACCTCGTACTCCGACGACGAGGCGTTGTTCGGGGCGATCATGGCCGGCGCGGCCGGGTACATGCTCAAGCAGGTGTCCGGCAACGACCTCGTGTCGGCCATCCGGACGCTGGCCTCGGGCGGGTCGCTGCTGCACTCCGGGGTCACCGCCACGGTGCTCCAGCGGCTGCGCGGCGGTCCGGTGGAGGACCCGCGCTACGCCTCGCTGAGCCCGCAGGAGCGGCGCATCCTGGACCTGATCGCCGAGGGGCTGACCAACCGGCAGATCGCCGCGCGGCTGTACCTGGCGGAGAAGACGGTCAAGAACTACGTGTCCTCGCTGCTGCACAAGCTGGGGTTCGACCGGCGCACCGAGGCCGGCGTCTACGCGGCCCGGCGGCGGCAGTCCGGGGTCACGGGGACCTGAGGGCGCGGCCCGGGACCACCGTCCCGGGCCGCGCCGGGCTCACAGCCAGCCGGTCAGCGAGCGGCCGGACGGGGTGGGCTGCGTCGGGTCGGGCAGCGGCATCCCCCGGCAGGTCACGTCCCGCGCCGGGACCACGCCGTCCACGATGAAGGACTCGACCAGGTCGTCGACGCAGGGGTTGCCGAACCCGTAGACGCCGTGGTCGCCCTCGTCGGTGACGGTGAGCAGGCGCGAGTTGGCGAACTTCTCGTGCGCCCGCTTCGCCCCCTCGACCGGGGTGGCCGGGTCGCGGACCGACTGCACCATCAGGACCGGCGGCACGCCCTTGCCGGTCGGGGTCTTCAGGCGCAGGTCCGGGCGGTCCCAGAACGCGCACGGCGCGAGCATCTGGTACCAGCCGACCAGCGGGTACTGCCGGCCCAGGCGCTCGGCGTCGCGGGCCAGGAACTCCCGACCGCCGCGGAACCGGGTGTCGTTGCAGGTGACCCCGTACAGGGTCGCGGTGGCCGCGTCCGGGTAGCGGATGTCCGAGGTGAGCGCCGCCACGCCGTCCGCCATCCGGCTCAGCTCGGCGAAGGTCTCCGCCGCGCCCGGGAACCGGGTCTTGCTGTACTGGGCGCTGACCAGGAACAGGTCCAGCAGCACGCCGTTGACGACGGTGCCGTCGGGCAGCTGGATCGGCTTCGCGGCCAGCTTCGCGCGGGTGTCCTCGTACTCCAGGCGCACCTGCTCCGCCGTCGTGCCCAGGTGGTAGAGGCTGTCGTACTTCGCCACCCAGGGCAGGAAGTCGACCCGGAACCGGCGCTCGAAGCCCCGGCCGAACTCGTCGAAGACGTCCTGGAACGTGGTGGTGAACTCGGCGTTCGAGTCGAGCACGAACTTGTCCACCCGCTTCGGGAAGTAGGTCGCGTAGTACGCGCCCATCCACGTGCCGCCGGAGTAGCCGATCCAGTTGATCTTGTCCCGGCCGAGCAGGTGGCGCAGCAGGTCGAGGTCCCGGACCGTCTGCTCGGTGTTGACGACCTTGCCCAGCTCGCCGGAGCGCTGCTGGCACAGGTCGGCCTGCAACTCCGCCGAGTCGTAGATGAGCCCGACGTTGGCCCGGCTGCGGTCGCGCGGGTCGGCCAGGAGCTGGAAGTCGAAGTTCGCGCACGTCACGTTGGTGCTCGCCCCGGTGCCCCGGGGGTCGATGCCGATGATCTCGAAGTTGTCGACGAGCTTCGCGCGGCTCTGGTAGAGCAGCGGCAGCGTCCGGCCCGGCGCACCGGGCCCGCCCGGGTTGGTCAGCACGCTGCCCCGGCTGGTGCCGGACTTCGGCTTGAGGCGGCTGACCGCGATGGTGATCGTTTTGCCGTCGCCCGGGGTGCGCCAGTCCTGCGGCGCGGTGTAGGTGCCGCACTCCAGGGCCGGTGCGGGGATGTCGGTGCACGCGCCCCACGTGATGGTCTGGGCGTGCAGGGGTGTGATCCGGTCCTGCTCCTGGGCCTGTGCCACGGCCGGGAGTGTCGCCACCAGCGTGATGGTGGACACGGCTAATGCTGCGGTTCGCAAGGTTTCCCCCTCCTGTAGTGCCCCCATCCTCATCGGTGCGGCGGGGTGGGCGGCAACCTCACAAAGGCGGCGTTCGGGTCTACGAAAGAACTAGGCCAGTCGCCGCTGCGGGAAAGTAAGGTCGTTCTGGTGGGGATATTCCGGAGGAAGCGGCCTGCCGCAGTCGCCCGCGAGGTGGTGCGGGACCACACCTACGACGACGCGATCCTGGACATCGCGGCCGAGGAGATGGACGCCGGGCACCTCCGGGCGGCCACCACCGTGCTGGCCGAGTGCCGGGACGAGCCCGAGCTGCGGGCGCTGCGGGTCGAGGTGCTGGGCGAGCACGCCATCGGGCACGCGGACGAGCTGCTCGAACTCGCCAAGGCCAACACCGACCCGGACCTGTGGCTGCTCGCGGGCACCGCGTTCATCCGGGAGGCCTGGGCGATCCGGGGGTCCGGGCGCGCGGACAGCGTCGGCAAGGACCGGTTCAAGGTCTTCTTCGGCACGCTGCGCAAGGCCGTCGGGCCGCTGCACGAGGCCGCCAAGCTGCTGCCGCGCGACGCCGTGCCGTGGTCCCAGCTCCAGACCGCCGGGCTCGGCCTCCAGGTGGACCGCGACCAGAAGGACGAGGTGTGGCGGGAGGTCGTCGCCCGGTGCCCCTCGCTCTACCCCGCGCACTGGACCCGGTTGCAGATCCTGGCCGCCAAGTGGGGCGGCTCGGCCGAGGAGATGATGGCGTTCGCGCACGGCAGCGTCGACGCCTCGCCGCCGGGCGACCCGGTGGTGGCGATGCTGCCCCTGGCGCACTTCGAGGTCTTCCTGGAGCAGTTCGAGGAGGCGGTGCAGGCGCGCAGCGCGCTGAAGGTCGCCACGCTGAAGCTGCGGTACTTCAGCCGGGTGCGCGACGAGATCGCGCAGGCGGCGGACCGGTGGGAGGCCGCGCCGGCCCGCGCGCACCCGAGGTCGTTGCAGGCGCACAACCTGTTCGCGGCGGCGTTCGCGCTGGCCGACGACGCGCCCCGCGCCCGCCGCCACCTGATCGGGATGCGCGACCACGTGCACGACGTGCCGTGGGCCTACGTCGCGTACCTGGCCGACGACCTGGAGAAGGAGTACTCGGAGCTGGCCAACAAGTACCTGGACGCCTGAGCCGGGACCCGGCCCAGGCGACCGGCGTCAGCACTGCTGCTTGTAGAAGTACTTCTCGTTGGCGTCCATGTCGGCCTTGGTGAGCGCGAGCAGCGTGGTCTCGATGTCGCGCTTGACCGCGCCGCCCTCGATGGCCGCGATCGCCTGCTCGACCCCGATCCGGCCGATGGCGGCGGGGTCCTGGGCGATCAGCGCCTGCACCGCGCCGCCGCGCAGGTCCTGCACCTGCTTGGGGCTGGCGTCGAAGCCGATCAGGTTCACGACGCCGGTCTTGCCCGCGTTGCGCAGGCCGGTGGCCGCGCCCTCGCCGGTGTTGAGGTTGGTGGCGAACACCCCGATCAGGTCGGGGTTCGCGGCCAGCGTGGCGGTCACCTTCGACGCGGCCTGGTCGGGCTCGTTGTCCGTGTACTGCTGGCCGACGTACTTCAGGTTCGGGTACTTCGTGATCTCCTCCTCGAAACCCCGGGCGCGGGCGTCGGTGGTGGACGTGCCGGCCTTGGTGTTGAGCACCAGGACCGAACCCGGCTTGTCGCCGGTGAGCCGGGCGAGGGTCTGCGCGGCCAGTTGGCCGCCCTGCTCGTTGTCGGAGGAGATCGTGGAGGACGCGATCGAGGTGTCCTCCAGCTTGGTGTCGACCTCGACCACCTTGATCCCGGCGTCCTTGAGCTGCTTGAGGGGGCCGGCCATGGCCTTGTCGTCGGTCGGCGCGATGAGCACCGCGCCGGGCTTGTTGGCCAGCACGCCGGTCACGATCGGCGTCTGGAGGGTGGAGTCGAACTTCGCGGGGGCCTGGACGTCGACCTCGTAGCCCCGCGCCTTCGCCGCCTCGCGGAAGCCGCACTCCATGGAGATGTAGAACGGTTCGGCGGCGACGCCGGGTATCAGCACCACCTTCTTGCCGTCGCCGGAACCCCCGGTGTCGCCGATCTGGCCCCCGCCGCCGCACGCGGTCAGCAGCAGGGCCGCGCCGAGCAGGGCAACTGTCCTCGTTGACATGGTCTCCCGCACCTTTCGCCTAGCGTTGGTTGCGCGCCCTCCGTCGCGACTGGTCGAACCACACGGCGGCCACCAGCACGACGGCCACCGCGATCGGCTGCCAGTACACGTTCACGCCGACGATCACGAACCCCTTGCGCAGCACGGCGGGGATGAACACGCCGAGCACCGTGCCGACGACCGACCCCGCGCCGCCGAACAGGCTGGTGCCGCCGAGCACCACGCCCGCGATCGCGTTGAGGTTGTCCGTGTCGTGCCCGGTGACGGACGCGACCCGGAAGTACGCCAGCGCCATGAAGCCCGCCAGCCCGGCCAGCGCGCCGGCCAGCAGGTAGACCGCGACGAGGTGGCGGCGGACGCCGATGCCGACCCGGCGGGCGGCCTCCTCGTTGGAGCCGATGGCGTAGGTGTGGCGGCCGAACCTGGTGGTGGACAGGACGAGCGCGCCGATCGCGGTCACCACGGCGGCGAGCAGCACCAGGTTGGGCACGCCGAACCAGGTCCCGGTGCCGAGGCCGTTGCCCAGCACGTCCGGCACGCCGCTGACGTTCGAGCCGTTGGACAGCAGCTGCCCCGCGCCCAGGGCCGCGCCGAACGACCCGAGCGTCACGATCAGCGGCGGGATGCCGGTCCGGGCGACCAGCAGGCCGTTGAGCAGGCCCCAGGCCGCGCCGCTGACCAGCGCCGTGACCAGGCCGACCAGGACGGTGCCCCAGCCGGCGGCGGTGGCGTTGCCGCCGTTGAGCGCGTTCATGGTCATCGCCGAGGTGACGCCGGAGAACACCAGCACCGAGCCCACCGAGAGGTCGATGCCGGAGGTGATGATCACGAACGTCATGCCGACCGAGAGCACCAGCAGCACCGACGTCTCGACCAGCGTCGTCTGCAGGGTGAAGGTGGTCAGCACCGCGTCCGGGCGGATCGCGCCGAACACCGCGATGAGCACCAGGAGCACCAGCGCGATCCACAGCGTGTTCGCGCCGAGCAGCCGCTGCCGCAAGGTCCGCCCGCTCATGCGTCCTCCTGGGAGAGGGCACCGGTCATCGCGCCGACCAGCTCCTCCACGGTCGTGTCGGCGGCGGTGAACCGGGCGACCCGGCGGCCCAGGCGCAACACCTCGACGCGGTCCGACACGGCCAGCACCTCGGGCATGTTGTGGCTGATCAGCACGACCGCCAGGCCCCGGTCGCGGACCCGCTTGACGACGTCGAGCACGCGCTGCCGCTGCACCACGCCGAGCGCGGCGGTCGGCTCGTCCATGAACACCAGCCTGCCCGCCCAGACCACGCTGCGGGCGACCGCGACGCTCTGCCGCTGCCCGCCCGACAGCGCCCCGATCGGCACGTCCACGTCCTGCAGCGACACCCCGAGCTCCTCGAACGACCCGGTCGCCCGGCGCCGCATCTCCTTCTTGTCCAGCACGCCCAACCGGCCGAGCAGGCCGGGCTTGAGCAGCTCGCGGCCCAGGAACAGGTTCGCCGCCGGGTCGAGGTCCGGCGCGACGGCCAGGTCCTGGTAGACGGTCTCGATGCCCAGCTCGCGCGCGGCGGCGGGGCCGGGCAGCGCGACCGGGCGGCCGTCGAAGACGATGGTGCCGCCGTCGGGCTGCTCCGCGCCGGACAGGCACTTCACCAGGGTCGACTTGCCCGCCCCGTTGTCCCCGATCAGGGACACCACCTCGCCCGCGTGCGCGGTGAACGACGCCCCGCGCAGCGCTTCCACGCCGCCGTAGCGCTTCACCAGGTCGCGGGCGTCCAACAGGGGTTCCACCACGTCACCTCCCCGGGCTCGACGGCAGCGGCGGGCGGCAGCGGACGGCGACCAGGTCGCCGGTCACCTCCACCTCGCCCGCCCCGTGCGGTACGACGACCGTGCTCCCCCTGCGCACCGGCACCCCTCCCAGCACGCCCTCGCCGTCCAGCACCACCAGCACCGCGAAGGACGGGTCCAGCCGCGCGCGGCCCGACACGTGCAGGCGGTCCGCGCGGAAGAACGGGTCGGCCTTGGCGCGCAACAGGTTCACCGAGGGGGCGACCCGGGACGCGGTGTGCGTGAGCAGGTCCTCCAGGTGCTGCGCCCGCCGGTCCACGCAGCCCAGCGCGGTGTCCCCGCCCAGGCCGAGGTGCCACGCGTCGGGGGCGTCGAGGAAACCGCGCCACTCCAACGTGACGGAGAAGTCCGTGGGCTGCTGCAACTCCGCGATGAACACCCCCTCGCCGATGGCGTGCGGCACGCCGGCGGGGACGAACAGCGCGTCGCCCGCCTTGACCGACACCGGGTTCAGCGCGTCGAGCAGGGCCGCCGAGTCCTGCGCCGCCACCCACCCGGAGACGGCCTCCGGCGTGACGTCCGCGCGGAACCCGAGGTACGCCACCGGGTCCGGGCCGGTGGTGCCGATGACGATCCACGCCTCGGTCTTGCCGTGCCGGCACCCCAGGTGCTCCGCCGCGAAGGCGTCGGACGGGTGGCAGTGCACCGGCAGCCGCTGGCCCGCGTCGAGCAGCTTGACCAGCAGCGCGGTGTCCGCGCCGAACGCCGCCACGTGCTCGGCGCCCAGCCACCCCACCGGGTCCGAGACCACCGCGTCGCGCAGCCACCGCCCGTCCGGCAGCCGGGTCAGGCCCGCCTCGTCCCGCCCGAACAGCGTGGTGGTCGAGGCCACCCAGTCCTCCGGGCCGAGGCCCGCCGCCGCGTCGCCGCGCAGCGCGGCGATCGCCGCCCCACCCCGGTAGAACTGCTCCGGCTGGTTGGCCGGCAGCGCGATCGGCCGGCCGCTCACGCGCGCACCTCCCCGGAGCCCCGGGCCACCAGCCGGACCGGCAGCACCACGCGGCGCGGCGGTGCCGTGTCGCCGTCCAGGCGGGCGTAGAGCAGGTCGGCCGCCGCCTTGCCCAGCGCGCTCGCGTCGTGCGCGATCACGCTCACCGGCGGCGAGAGCAGGTCCGCCAGCTCGAAGTCGTCGAAGCCGAGCAGCGCCGGCCTGGACGCCGACCCGGCCAGCGCGCGCAGCGCGTGCACGGTGATCCGGTTGTTGCCGGTGACCACGGCCGTCGCCGGGTCCGCCCCGTCCCGCAGGCGGTGCAGCGCCCGGCGCACCGACTCCTCGTCGTGCGGCCCCATCACCACCAGCGACTCGCGGAACCCGACGCCCGCCCGCGCGCACCCCTCGCGGAAGCCGCGCAGGCGCTCGTTGGCGGTGAAGATGTCCGGCGCGTCGCCGAGGAACGCGATCCTGCGGTGCCCGAAGGACGCCAGGTGCAGCACCGCCTCCGCCGTCCCGCCGACGTTGTCCACCAGCACGGTGTCCGCGACGACGTCACCCGCCGGGCGGTCCAGGAACACCACGGGAGTGCCCGCGCGCATCTCCGGCACCAGGTACCCGTGCTGGACGCCGGCGGGCACGATGAGCAGGCCGTCGACCCGCCGCGAGCAGAACTCCAGCGCCAGCTCCCGCTCCCGCGCCGGGTCCTCGTCCGACGAGCCGGTGATGACCTGCCGCCCGCGCAGCCGGGAGATCTCCTCCACGGCCCGGGTCACGCCCGAGTAGAACGGGTTGCCCACGTCCTCCAGCACCAGGCCGACCGTGCCGGTGGACGAGCCCCGGCGCAGGTTGCGCGCGCTGAGGTTGCGCCGGAAGCCGAGCTGGTCGATCGCCGCGAGCACCCGCTCCGCCGTCGCCGGGTGCACACCCGCCTCGTCGTTCACCACGCGCGAGACCGTCTTGATGCTCACGCCCGCCAACCGCGCCACGTCGTTCATGGTCGCGCGCCGGACCTTTCGGGCGGTGCCGTTCGCGGACAACGTTGTCATAGTCCGCGAATCACACACCCGAGCCTGCCCGATGTCAATGATCCGCGCTGTCTCGAACCGGACAACACTCGGCCACGGCCTTGACGCACCCCCGACACCCTCCGCGAGTATGCGATCACCCCGAGTTCGTGGACAGCGTTGTCAACCGAGGAGGGCTCGTGAGGACGGCACTGGCGGCAGCGGCATTGGTGGCAACCTCGGTGGTCCAACCGGTCGTGGCGCACGCCCAACCGGACGATCTCGCGCGCTGGGTGAACCCGTTCGTCGGCACCCGGCCGGGTGGCCCCGACCACGGGACCGGCGGCGGCGCCGGCAACACCTTCCCCGGCGCGGACGTGCCGTTCGGGATGGTGCAGTGGAGCCCCGACACGGTGACCCGCCAGCACGGCGGCTACTCCTACGACGACAACCGGATCAAGGGCTTCAGCCTGACCCACCTGTCCGGTGCCGGGTGCTCGACCTACCAGGACGTCCCGATCATGCCGTTCGTCGGCGAGGTGACGACGTCGCCCGCCGCCGACCCGGGCCGGTACGTCTCGACCTTCTCGCACGCGGCGGAGACCGCCACCCCCGGCTACTACGGCGTGACCCTCGACAACGGCGCGGAGGTCGAGCTGACCGTCACCCAGCGGACCGGCGTCGGCCGGCTCGCCTACCCCGGCGGCAGCACGTCCACCCTGCTGGTCGACACCTCCGGCTCGATCGCGGGCACCGACGACGCCGAGGTGACCATCGGCGCGGACTCGATCAGCGGGTGGGCCACCAGCGGCCGGTTCTGCGGTGCCGACCACCGCTACCGGGTCTACTTCCACGCCCGGTTCGACCAGCCGTTCGAGTCCGTCGGCACGTGGAAGAACGGCGCGGTCACGCCCGGCAAGCCCACCGAGCGCGGCGGCTCACCGCGCAAGGGGGACCTCGGTGACGCCCGCAAGACGCTCGCCGCGCAGGGCGAGGAGCGCTCGGTCGGCGCACTGGACACCACCGTCTCCGGACCGGGCAGCGGCGGCTACGTCACGTTCGCCGACCCGGACGTGACCATGCGGATCGGCTTGTCGTTCGTCTCGGTCGACGGCGCGAAGAAGAACCTCCAGGCGGAGAACGCCGCCAAGTCGTTCGACGCCGTCCACGCCGCCGCCCGCGAGGCGTGGAACGACCGGCTCGGCCAGGTCGAGGTCACCGGCGGCACGGACGCCCAGCGCACCACGTTCTACACCGCGCTCTACCACTCCCTGTTGCAGCCCAACGTGTTCTCCGACGTCGATGGGCGCTACCCGGGCTTCGACGGGCGCATCCACACCGCCGACAAGGGCCGTGCGATCTACACCAACTTCTCCGGCTGGGACGTCTACCGCTCGGAGATGCAGTTGCTCTCCCTGTTGGCACCGGAGGAAACCGCCGACATGGTCCGCTCCATGGTCGCCTTCGCCGAGCAGGGCGGGTCGTGGGACCGCTGGACGGTCGCCAACGGCTACACCGGGGTCATGGTCGGCGACCCCTACCACGTGATGGTGTCGAGCGCGTACGCGTTCGGCGTCAAGGACTTCGACGCCTCCAAGGCCCTGCTGCTCATGCTGCGCGGCGCGACCCAACCCACCCAGGGCTACGAGGAACGCCCGGGGCTCGAGGAGTACCAGGAACTCGGGTACGTCCCGATCGGCGCGCAAGGCGTCTGGGGAGCGCCCGCCACCACCCTGGAGTACACCAGCGCCGACTTCTCCATCGCCCAACTGGCCCGGCGGCTGGGCGACGGCGCGACCTGGCAGACGTTCATGAAGCGCGCCCAGCACTGGCAGAACATCTTCAACCCGGCCACCTCCTACACCCAGGCGCGCAACCGCGACGGGTCGTTCGTGGAGCCGTTCGACCCCGGCAACCCGGACAACTGGGTCGAGGGCAACGCCGCCCAGTACACGTGGATGGTCCCCTACAACGCGCGCGGCCTGTTCACCGCGATGGGCGGTGACGCGAAGGTCCGAGACCGGCTGGACTTCTTCTTCACCAAGCTCAACGCCGGGCCCGACGAGCCGCACGCGTTCCTCGGCAACGAGCCGATCATGCACAGCCCGTGGCTCTACAACTGGGCGGGAGCGCCGGCCAAGACCCAGTCCGTGGTGCGCCGCGCGGTCGACGAGCTGTTCGGCCCCGGCCCCAACGGGCTGATGGGCAACGACGACCTCGGCCAGATGTCCTCCTGGTACGTGTGGGCCGCCCTCGGCATGTACCCGGCCATCCCCGGCCGCGCCGAACTCGTCGTCAACAGCCCGCTGTTCCCCGAGGTCACCATCACCCGCCCGAACGGCGCACCGATCGTCGTGAAGGCGTCCGGCACCGGCGAGCACGTGGCGAACCTCAAGGTCGACGGCCGCGCGCAGACCCGGACCTGGCTGCCGGAGTCCCTGGTGGCCCGGGGCGGCACGGTCGAGTTCGACCTCGCCGCGGAGCCGACCACCTGGGGCACCGGGCCGTCCGACGCGCCCCCGTCGTTCCGCGACGGGGAGACCGGTCAGCAGTCCTACGTCTCACCCGGCCGCCTCGTGCTGCCCGCCGGCGGCACCGGCACGGTCACCGTCGGCGCGCAGGACTTCTCCGGCAAGGGCGGCAAGGTCGCGTGGAGCGCCCAGCCGCCCAGCGGCATCACCGTCACGCCGAGCCAGGGCGAGATCACCGCGCCACCGGGCGACAAGGCCGGCCAGACCGTGACGGTCGCCGTCGCCCCGGACGCGGCCGAGCAGACCCACCGCGTCCCGGTCACGTTCTCCAACGGCCAGCGCAGCACGATCTCCGTGCTGGTGGCCGACCCGGGCAGCCTGCGGGCCGCGTTCAACAACGTCGGCACGTCCCCCGACGACAACCAGGCCATCGGCAACTTCGACGGCGGCGGCTGGAGCTTCTCCCGCAAGGCGCTGGGGGAGAAGGGCTTGACCCCCGGGGCGAAGGTGACCCAGGACGGCATCACCTACACCTGGCCGGCCTCGCCGGTGGGCGAGCCGGACAACGTCAACACCACCGGCCAGACCGTCACCCTCGACGCCACCGGCACGAAGCTCGGCCTGCTCGGCAGCGCCGGCGGCGGCAAGGCGTCCGGCAAGCTCACCATCACCTACGCCGACGGGACGACCCAGGTGGAGGACGTCGGGTTCTCCGACTGGGCGCTGGGCGGCAACGCGACCACGCCGCCGTCGTTCGGCAACCGGGTCGTCGCGGTCACGCCGTACCGCAACAACTCCAGCGGGACGCCCCAGCAGCTCAAGGTTTTCGTCTTCGCCACCGAGCCGATCAGCTTGCAACCCAAGCAGGTCCGGTCGGTCACCCTCCCGTCGGCGGTCACCGGCGGTTCCTTCCACGTCTTCGCCACGGGCATCGGCTGACTCCCGGACGGCATTCGTGAACGATTGCCGACTTCCGCCCGTGCGTTCACCCGAATGGTCGGAGATGTGTGAGATGAACCGTCGGATTGGGTACGGTAAATCCGTGCTACGGGCAACCCTGGTATTCCTCGCCATGGCCGCTATGGTGGTACCCGTGACCGCGAACGCGCAGACAGACCCGGTCCGGTCGGTGAACACGTTCATCGGCACAAAAGACGAGGGAAACACGTTCCCGGGCGCTTCCGCGCCGTTCGGAAAGGCCCATTCGAGCCCCATCGGGTCGCATTACGCGGGCTGGCGCTACGACGACCCGGTGATCCGGGGTTTCGGCCACTTCTTCCTCTCCGGCGCGGGCTGCTGGGAACAGGGCGGCCTGGTGTCGATCCTGCCGACGACCGCGCTCCCCGCGACCTTCGACCACCGCCGCTACGGCGTCGGCTACGCGCACGAGGGCGAGGTCGGCGAGGCGGGCTACTACCGGGTGCGGCTGGCGTCCGGGATCACCGCCGAGTCCACCGCGACCACCCGGACCGGCGTCGAGCGCTTCACCTTCCCGCCCGGCGCCACGCCGCACGTCCTGGTCAACGTGGGGCAGGCCAACGACAAGGAGCCGGTCTCGGCCAGCAGCGTCCGCGTGGTGGACGACCGCACCCTGGCCGGCACCGTGACCGCGCAGGCGTTCTGCGGCGGCAAGCCCTACACGACGTACTTCACCACCACGTTCGACCGCCCGTTCACCAGGACCGGCAACTGGGGCGGCGCGGAGGGCGGTGCCGGACTGCGCGGCCAGTGGCTCACCTTCGCCGACGGCCCGGTCACCGCCGCCACCGCGATCTCCCACGTCGACCCCGCCGGCGCGGCGAAGAACCTGGTGGAGGCGCGCAACCGGACGTTCGACGACCTGCGCGACGCCGCACAGGCGTTGTGGCGCACCGAACTCGGCTCGGTCGAGATCGACACCGACAACCCCGCCGACCGCACGGTCTTCTACACGGCGCTCTACCACGTGCTGCTGCAACCGTTGACCGGCAACGACATCGACGGCCGGTACCGGGGTTTCGACAACGAGGTCCACACGGCCGAGGGCTGGACCTACTACGAGTACTTCTCGCTGTGGGACACCTACCGGGCGCACAACCAGCTCCTCGCCCTCCTCCGCCCCGACCGCGCCAAGGACGTGGCCCGGTCCGTGCTGACCGTCCACGAGCAGGGCGGGTGGCTGCCGAGGTGGGCGTACGCCAACCAGGAGACCAACACGATGACCGGCGACCCGGTCACCCCGTTCCTGGTGGACCTGTGGCGCTTCGGCGCTCTGGAGGGTCGGGAGGACGACGCCTACGAGGCGCTGTGGCAGAACGCCACCCGCGTCCCCGACCCGGCCTCGCCGTTCGAAGGCCGAGTGGGCAACCCGTCGTACCTGGAGAACGGTTTCGTCCAGTACGACAAGGACTTCCCGAAGAAGGGCCAGGACGTCGACCCGCACCACGGCGCGTCCGCGACCCTGGAGTACGCGCTCGCCGACTGCGCGCTGTCCGTCATGGCGGCGTCGCTGGGCCGGGCGGAGGACGCCGAAACCCTCCGCCGCCGAGCGGGGAACTACGAGGTGCTGTGGGACGACACGGTCACCGACCGGGGCTTCACCGGCTTCCCGCGCCCGAAGACGGCGGACGGCCGGTGGCTGACCCCGTTCACCCCGCAGGGCCGCGACGGCTTCCACGAGGGCACCGCGTGGCAGTACCAGTGGCTGGCCCACCACGACGTGCCGGGCCTGGTGGAACGCCTGGGCGGCAAGGAGAGGGCGACGGCCCGGCTGGACGACTTCTTCGCCTACGCCGACCTGGTCGCGGACCCGGCCAAGGCCGTCCGGGAGAAGTGGGTGGTCGGCCCGTACAACTACTACAACCAGTTCAGGTACAACCCGAACAACGAGCCGGACCTGCACGCGCCGTGGATGTACGCGCTGATGGGCCAGCCGTGGAAGACGTCGGCGGTCAACCGCGCGGCCCAGACCCTGTTCGTGGACGGCCCGAACGGCGTGACGGGCAACGACGACCTGGGCACGATGTCCGCCTGGTACGTCTTCAGCGCCCTGGGCCTCTACCCGGCCGTGCCGGGCACCGGCCAGTTCGTCCTGCACGCGCCGAGGTACGAGAAGTCGGTGATCCACCAGCAGAACGGCAACCAGATCGTCATCACCGCGACCGGAGCGGACCCCCGGGCCCTCCAGTACATCAAGGCCGCGCAACTGGACCACGTCCGCCACGACAAGGTGTGGGTGGACCACCACGTCCTCACCGGCGGCGCGAACCTCGACTACACCCTGACCCGAACCCCGTCCGAAGCCACCTGGGCCACCACCCCCGACAGCGCCCCACCGTCCCCCTGCGCCCAGCCCCCCGCGCCCTGACCCCACGCGGACACACCAGCCACCCTCACCCCGGCCACCACTCACCGCTCCCGGCCGACACCGATCACCATCTGCGGGCAACCAAACACACAGCGCAACGGAAAACGGCAACCAAAGTATTGTACTTGTGGAGCTTTGGTCACTTTCGTCGCTCGTCCGGCCCAGTTCCCCCACCTCGTGCTCACCGAGCGTCTACGTTCCCAGCCATGACAGGGGCACGCATACCAGCCGTGGTGGTCGCGGACATCCGCAAGCACTACGGCGACTTGAAAGCGGTGGACGGAGTGTCGTTCACCGTCGCCGAGGGGGAATTCTTCGGCATCCTGGGGCCGAACGGGGCCGGCAAGACCACGACCCTGGAAATCGTCGAGGGCCTGCGCAAGTCGGACGAGGGTTCCGTCACCTTGCTGGGCGAGAACCCGTGGCCGCGCAACACCAAGCTGCTGCCCAGGATCGGCGTGCAGCTCCAGGCGTCCAGCTTCTTCGAGAAGCTCACGGCGAAGGAACAGTTGCAGACGTTCGGCTCGCTCTACGGCGTCACCGCCAAGAAGGCCGACGAGATGCTCGAACTGGTCGGCCTGTCGGACAAGGCCAACGTGCAGGAGAACAAGCTCTCCGGCGGTCAGCGGCAGCGGCTGTCCATCGCGTGCGCGCTGGTCCACGACCCGGACATCGTCTTCCTGGACGAGCCGACCGCCGCACTCGACCCGCAGGCGCGGCGCAACCTGTGGGACGTGCTGCGGGCCATCCAGGCGCGCGGCAAGACCATCGTCTACACCACGCACTACCTCGACGAGGCCGAGATCCTCTGCGACCGCGTCGCCATCATGGACAAGGGCCGCATCCTCGCCATGGACGCGCCCGCCACCCTCGTCCGGGGCCTCGACGCGCCCACGCACGTCATCCTCCAGAAGGGCCTGCTCGGGGTGCCCGACGCCAAGGCCATCGAGGGCGTCGAGGACGCCCAGGAGGACGAGGTCTCGCTGACCATCTCCACCCGCAAGCCCGCGCCCGTGCTGTCCGCGCTGGCGGAACGCGGAACGCTAGACGGCCTGCAGGTGCGCACGGCCACGTTGGAGGACGTGTTCCTCAACCTGACCGGACGGGAGTACCGCGCATGACCGCGTTCAAGAGCCTGTCCATCGCCATGATCAAGGGCTTCCTGCGCGACAAGATGACGTTGTTCTTCGTCTTCTTCTTCCCGCTGATGTTCCTCGTGGTCTTCGGGCTGCTGTTCCGCGACGCCGGCGACGAACGGACGAAGGTCGCCGTGGTCGGCGACGGCCCGGTCATCACCGCCCTGGACAAGACCGGTGCGCTGGAGCTGGAGAAGTACGACAACGTCGACACCGCGCGCCAGAAGGTCAACGACGGCGACCTGCCGGCCGTGGTCGCCGTGAAGGGCAACGAGATCGAGCTGACCTTCGCCGCCAGCGACCAGGTGAAGGCGCAGACGGTCGTCGGCATCGTCTCGGGCGTGGTGGACAAGGTCAACGTCGCCGCCACGAACGCCCCGCCCACGTTCACGTTCGCCGCGAAACCGGTCGAGGACGCCTCGCTCAAGCCGATCCAGTACCTCACCCCCGGCATCCTGTCGTGGGCGGTCTCGATCTCCGGCGTGTTCGGCGCGGCCCTCACCCTGGTGTCGTGGCGCAAGAAGCAGGTGCTGCGCCGGATCCGGCTGTCCCCGGTCGGCCCCACCGCCGTGCTCAGCTCGCGCATCCTGGTCAGCATCGGCACCGCGCTGGCCCAGGGCGTGATGTTCGTGGCGGTCGCCCTGACGCCGTGGTTCGGCCTGCAACTGACCGGTCAGTGGTGGCTGGCACTCCCGCTGCTGATCCTCGGCACCACGGCGTTCTTCGCGGTCGGGATGCTCGTCGGCGCGTTCTGCAAGACGGAGGAGGCCGCCAGCGGCGCGGCGAACATCGTCATCATGCCGATGGCATTCCTCTCCGGCACCTTCTTCCCCGTGGAGAACGCCCCGGGCTGGCTCCAGACGGTCTCCAACATCTTCCCGCTGCGCCACATGAACGACGGAATGCTGGACGTCCTGGTCCGGGGCAAGGGAATCGAAGCCCTGGCCCTCCCCGCAGCCGTCCTCATCGGCTTCACCCTGGTGGTCGGCTTCATCGCCGCCAAGGTCTTCCGCTGGGAAGACTAGAAACAACAACGACAACCCACCCCTAGCGCGTCAGCGCACCAGCACCCAAGCGCGTCGTGTCATCCCCGTGTGGCCCGCGCGCAGCGAACCGCGCTTGAGTGGGTAGTGCAAGCACGCCCTTCGCTTGCACTACCCACTCAAGGGTGGTTGTCTCCGACCGGGCCACACGGGGATGA
>NZ_JBFAJV010000027.1:0-54210 GCF_040655415.1 Actinosynnema sp. NPDC050436
TTTGCCAGGGTGTGCAAGCGAAGGGCGTGCTTGCACACCCTGGCAAAGCGCGGTTCGCTGCGCGCAGGCCACACGGGGAGAACACGACTCTGCGGTTCGGGTGGTGCCGGCTCGCCGGGTGACGCGGACGGGTGTCGCTCCGCCGGGTGCCGGTGCGGTGTGTTGCCCGCCGGGCGCGACGCGCTGATAGTGATCGTCGTGAACCTCGAAGAGCTGTACCGCGACCTGCACCGCAACCCCGAGCTGGGGTTCGCCGAGACCCGCACGGCCGGTGTCGCCGCCCGCGAGCTGCGCGCCGCCGGGTACGACACCACCGAGGGCGTCGGCGTGACCGGCGTGGTGGGGGTGCTGCGCAACGGCGACGGCCCCACCGCCCTGCTGCGCGCGGACATGGACGCACTCCCGGTCGAGGAGCGCACCGGCCTCCCGTACGCCAGCACGGCCGTCGTGGACCGGGACGGCCACCCGGTGCCGGTCATGCACGCCTGCGGGCACGACGTGCACGTCACGTGCCTGGTCGGTGCCGCCCGCGAACTCGCCGCCACCCGCGACACCTGGCGCGGCACCGTGCTCGCGGTGTTCCAGCCGGCCGAGGAGGTGGGCGGCGGGGCGCAGGGGATGGTCGACGACGGCCTGTTCGACCGCTTCGGCACGCCCGACGTCGTGCTCGGCCAGCACGTCACGCCCATCCCGGCGGGCGTGATCGGGTTGCGGCCCGGACCGGCGTTCGCGGCGGCGGACACGCTGAAGGTCACGCTGTACGGGGAGGGCGGGCACGGGTCGCGTCCGGAGTCGGCGGTCGACCCGGTGGTGATGGCGGCGGCCACCGTGCTGCGGTTGCAGACCGTCGTGTCGCGCGAGGTCTCCGGCCTGGACACGGCCGTGGTTACGGTCGGCGCGATCAACGCCGGCACGGTCGCCAACATCATCCCGGACTCGGCGGAGCTGCTGCTGAGCGTGCGCAGCTACACGCCGGCGGTCCGGGAGCGCGTGCTGGCCGCGATCGAGCGGATCGTGCGGGCCGAGGCGGCGGCCTCCGGCGCCACCCGCGACCCGGAGATCACCACCGTGACCGGCTACCCGGCCGTGGTCAACGACCCGGGCGCGGCGGCCCGCACGCGCACCGCGCTCGCCCGCGTGGTGACCGACGCGCGCGTGGTCGACCCCGGCCCGGTGACCGGCAGCGAGGACGTGGGCGTGTTCGCCACGGCCGCCGGCGTGCCGCTGGTGTACTGGCTGCTCGGCGGCGCGGACCCGGCCGCGTTCGCGGGCGCGACGTCGCTGGGGACGCTGCGCGAGATGGCGGCCGGCCTGCCCGCGAACCACTCGCCGCTCTACGCCCCGGTCCCCGACCCGACGCTCGACATCGGCGTGGCCGCCCTGGTGTCGGCCGCGCGCGAGTGGCTGCCGGTGACCGCCGGCTAGGGTGGCGGCATGGGGGAACGGGAGATCAGGGAGATCCGGGTCGGCGTGTACGCCACCGAGGAGCAGGTCCGCGAGCTGGTCGAGCGGTTCACGCGGCAGCTGTGCCCGGAGCCGGAGCACGCGAGCCCGTGCCCGGTGCCGTGGAGCGTCTCGGTCGTGCCGGCCGAGGCGCTGGCCGAGGACGCCTACCCGGAGCTGGTCGAGCAGTACCGCGTCGAGAACGGGTGAGTTGACCTTCACCCCGGGGCAGGCCGCACGGTGGTGGCGCCGGGCACCGGGCCCGGCGGGGAGGGGCGGCGGAGTGGAACTGCTCACCATCGGGGAGTTCGCGCGGGCGTCCCGGCTGTCGCCGAAGGCGCTGCGGCTCTACGACGAGCTGGGCCTGCTGGTGCCGGCCAGGGTCGACCCCGGTTCGGGCTACCGGTTCTACGCGCCCGACCAGCTGGAGCGGGCCCGCCTGGTGGCGTGGCTGCGCCGGCTGGGGATGCCGCTGGCGCGCATCCGGGCGGTCTGCGAGCGGGACCGGGCGGGGGCGGCGGCGGACGTGCGGGCCTACTGGGCGGGCGTCGAGGCCGACATCGCGGCCCGGCGGGACCTCGCCGCCTTCCTCGTGACCCAGTTGTCGGGGGAGGAGAACACCATGGACGTGGCACTCAGGTACGCGGTGCGCAGCGATCGCGGGCTCGTCCGGGAGACGAACCAGGACCGGGGGTACGCGGGCGGGCACCTGCTGGCCGTGGCGGACGGGTTCGGCCCGTCCGGGGAGCGCGCGAGCGCGGCGGCCGTCGACGCGGTGGCCGTGCTGGACGCGGAGATCCCGGCCGGTGACCTGCTCGACGCCCTGGCCGACGCGGTGCACCGGGCCGGGGCGGCGGTGCACCGCCACGTGCCGGGCCGGGGCGGCGAGCAGTGCACCGGCACGACGTTGACGGCGCTCGTGCTGTCCGGGTCCCGGTTCGGGCTGGCGCACGTCGGTGACGGGCGGGTGTACCTGCTGCGGGAGGGCGAGCTGTTCCGCATCACGCTCGACCACACGGCGGTGCAGTCGCTGGTCGCCGAGGGGCGGCTGACCGAGGAGGAGGCGCTGGGCGACCCCCGGCGGTCGTTGCTGGTCCGGGCGTTGGACGGGCGGGCGGTGGAGCCGGACCTGGCGCTGCACGACGCCCGCGTCGGCGACCGCTACCTGGTGTGCACCGACGGCCTGCACACCGTCGTGGCGCGGGACGACCTGCGGGAGGTGCTGGCCCGCGCGGCCGACCCGGAGGAGGCGACCCGCCGCCTGGTGGACCTCGCCAATGAGCGGGGCGGTCCGGACAACGTGGTGTGCGTGGTCGCGGACGTGGTCCCGGCGAGCGGGTCGGACGGCGCGAACCCGAAGTGACGCGGACGACTGTCCGCAACCAGATGGGAACGGAGGGTGCATTTCGGGCGGACACCTGGCATCACCGGGTGGTACATCGGCAGGAACAACAGTTGTTCTTGCTAAGTAACTCCGGAGGTCGGACATGTGCGGCATCACCGGGTGGGTCTCCTTCGACGTCGACCTGGCACGGCGGCGGGACGTCGTCGACGCCATGACCGCGACCATGGCCTGCCGGGGCCCCGACGACGCGGGCACGTGGGTGCGCGACCACGTCGCCCTGGGGCACCGGCGGCTCGCGGTCATCGACCTGCCCGGTGGCCGGCAGCCCATGTCCGCCCGCACGCCCGGCGGCGACGTGGCGATGGTCTACAGCGGCGAGACCTACAACTTCCCCGAGCTGCGCGCCGAGCTCACCCGCCTGGGCCACGCGTGGGAGACCGACAGCGACACCGAGGTCGTGCTGCGCGGCTACCTCCAGTGGGGCGACGCCGTCGCCGACCGCCTCAACGGCATGTACGCGTTCGCCGTCTGGGACGGCCGCGACGACAAGCTGGTGATGATCCGCGACCGGATGGGCGTCAAGCCGTTCTACTACCAGCCGACCCGCGACGGCGTCCTGTTCGGCTCCGAGCCCAAGGCGATCCTGGCCAACCCGCTGGCCGCGCGCGTGGTCGACGGCGACGGGCTGCGCGAGCTGGTCGGGCACACCAAGCGGCCCGGCTGGTCGCTGTGGAAGGACGTGGAGGAGGTGCCGCCCGGCGCGATCGTCACCGTCGACCGCTCGGGCGTGCGCACCCGCACCTACTGGCGGCTCGACGC
Source organism: Actinosynnema sp. NPDC050436 (assembly GCF_040655415.1). Taxonomy (NCBI): domain Bacteria; kingdom Bacillati; phylum Actinomycetota; class Actinomycetes; order Pseudonocardiales; family Pseudonocardiaceae; genus Actinosynnema; species Actinosynnema sp. NPDC050436. The sequence continues at coordinate 3,608 of NZ_JBFAJV010000027.1, forward strand.
CCGGCCGCACACCGACGACCGGGACGCCACGGTCGCCCGGGTGCGCGAGCTGATGACCGACGTCGTGCACCGCCAACTGGTCGCCGACGTGCCCCGGTGCGTGCTGCTGTCCGGCGGCCTGGACTCCAGCGCCGTCACCGGGCTGGCCGCCGCCCACCTGGCCGCGACGGGCGAGCGGGTGCGCACGTTCTCGGTCGACTTCCTCGGCCAGGAGGAGAACTTCCGGGCCGACGCGATGCGCCCCACGCCGGACGCCCCGTTCGTGCGCGACGTCGCCGCGCTGGTCGGGTCGGCGCACGAGGAGGTGCTGCTCGACCCGTCCGACCTGACCGACCCGGAGGTGCGCCGGGCGATGATCACCGCCCGGGACATCCCGGCCGGCATGGGCGACATGGACGTGTCGCTGTACCTGCTGTTCAAGGCCGTCCGCGCGCAGTCCACGGTGGCGCTGTCCGGCGAGTCGGCCGACGAGGTGTTCGGCGGCTACCGGTGGTTCCACGACCGGTCGGCGCACGCCGACACGTTCCCGTGGCTGGCCTTCCACAACGTGCTGATGAACAACCGGACCACCATGTACGACAAGGGTGTCGTGCGCGACCTGCACCTGCGCGACTACGTCGGCGACCAGTACCGCGCGGCGGTGGCCGAGGTGGACCCGCTGGAGGGGGAGAGCGCGCACGAGGCCCGGATGCGGGTGGTCTGCCACCTGCACCTGACCCGGTTCGTGCGGCTACTGCTGGACCGCAAGGACCGCGCGTCCATGGCGGTCGGGTTGGAGGTGCGGGTGCCGTTCTGCGACCACCGGCTGGTCGAGTACGTCTACAACGCGCCGTGGGCGTTGAAGACGTTCGACGGACGGGAGAAGAGCCTCCTGAGGCACGCCACCGCGCACGTGCTGCCCGCGTCGGTCCGGGACCGGGTGAAGAGCCCGTACCCGTCGACCCAGGACCCCGCCTACGCGCTGGCCCTGCAACAGCAGGCGAAGGAGGTGCTGGCGGAACCGGGCAACCCGGTGTTCGACATCGTCGACCGGGCGTGGGTGCACCGGGTGTCCGAAGTGGACGCCGCCGCGCTCGACCCGGCCGACCGGGTGGGCCTGGACCGCCTGCTGGACCTGTACCACTGGTTCGACCTGTACCGGCCGGAGATCCGGCTCTCCTGACCCGGGCCGGCCGGACCACCGGGACGCGGTGGTCCGGCTCCGCCGTGCCGGGCTACGCGCTGCGGTCGCCGGGGCGCAGCACCCCGGCGAACGCGATCAGGCCGCAGGCGAGCGCGGTGACCACGATGAACGAGACGGTCAGCGAGGTGGCCTGGGCGATGCCGCCGATCAGCGACGGCGCGACCAGGCTGGAGGTGTAGGTGACGGTGGCGACGCCCGCGATGGCCCGGCTCGGGTTGGCCCCGCTCCGGCCGGCCGCCGCGAACGCCAGCGGCACCACGACCGCGATGCCCAGGCCGAGCAGGCCGAAGCCGCCGATCGCGAGCAGCGGGTGCGGCGCGAGCACCACCAGCACGCCGCCGATCGCGGCGACCAGCCCGCCGACCCGCACCGCGCGCACCGCGCCGACCCGGTCGACCACGGCGTCGCCCGCGATCCGGGCCACCGCCATGGTCAGCGCGAACCCGGTGGTGGACGCGGCGGCCACGCCCGCCGAGGTGCCGAGCACGTCCCGCAGGTACACCGCCGACCAGTCCAGGCTGGCCCCCTCGGCGAACACCGCGCAGAACCCGACCGCGCCGATCAGCAGCGCGGACCTCGGGGGCAGGGTGAACCTCGGCGGCGGCTCCTCGTCGTGCTCCGGCCGCACGTCCAGCACCCGGTGGGCGACCAGCAGCCCGACGGCGGTCAGCACGGCGGCGGCCACCAGGTGGTGCAGCGGCGCGGGCACCTCGAAGTGGGCGGCGGCGGTGCCGGCGGCGGAGCCGAGCAGCGCGCCGACGCTCCACATCCCGTGCAGGCCGGACATGATCGAGCGGCCGAGGCGCTGCTCGACCTCGACGCCGATGGCGTTCATCGTGACGTCCGAGGTGCCCGCGCACGCGCCGAACACGAACAGCGCCGCGCACAGGGTCAGGAGGTTGGGGGCGAGCGCGGGGAGGGTCAGCGACAGGGTCCACAGCGCGAGCAGGCCGCGCAGGGTCGCCTTGCTGCCGAACCGGTGGCCCAGCCGGGCGGCGAACGGCATGACCAGCGCCGACCCGATCGCCGGGAACGCGAGCGCGAGCCCGAGCTGCCCCGCGCTGAGCGCGGCGTGCTCCTGGATCCACGGCACCCGCGTGGCGAACGACCCGAGCACCGCGCCGTGCACGCAGAACACCGCCGCGATCGCGTACCTCGCGCGCCGCACCTCCCGCGCCGCGCCGGTCACCACCGTTTCTCCCACGTCCCCGTCCCCTCCCCGAACACCGGTGCCGCCACCGGCCGCGACCGCGCCCCGCCCGTGCGGGAGCGGCCCGTCCCGGCACTACCCGTCATGGTCCGCCGGCAACCCCGCGCCGGTCGGGCGACGGTGCAAGAAATTATCAGGAAGGTTTCCTGAAAGAAAGGGTAGGAGGTCTGGATCTGCCAAGATCCCGGTATGCCCGCATCACCGAGCGCCGCCCGTGCGATCAACGACCGGGAGGCGCTGCGCCTCCTGCGGTCCGGCCCGCTCACGGCCGGCGACCTCACCCGGCTCACCGGCCTGTCCCGCCCGACCATCGCCGACCTGGTCCGCAGGCTGGGCGACGCGGGGCTGGTAACCGTGGTCGGCGAGGCCGACGTCCGGCGGCGCGGGCCCAACGCCCAGCTCTACGGCATCGTCCGGACCCGCGCGCACGTGGCCGCGCTGGACGTCCGCACGCACGGCGTGGCGGTGGTCGTGGCCGACCTGCTCGGGGAGGTGCTGGCGGAGGCGGCGACGCCGATCGGCCCGACCACGACCACGGAGCACGCGGTCGCGCGCACGCTCGCCCTGCTCACCGCCACCGCCGACCGGGCCGGCGCGCCGACGCTGCACTCCGTGGGCATCGGCGTGCCCGGCCTGGTCGACCCGCGCACGGGCGACCTGCGCGGGAGCGCCTGCCTGCCCGCGTGGCACGGCGAGGTGCTGGCCGAGCTGCGCGCCCGCCTGGCCGGCCGGCTCCTGGTGGAGAACGAGACCAGCGCCGCCGCCGTCGCCGAGCACCGCCTCGGCCGCGCCCGCGACCTCGACACGTTCGCGCTGCTGTGGCTCGGGCACGGCACGGGAGCGGCGCTCGTGGTGGGCGGCGGCCTGCACCGGGGCGCGTCCGGCGGTGCGGGCGAGCTGGGGTTCCTGCCGGTGCCCGGCCGGGACTGGCCCCGGGGCGGTGGCTTCCACGGGCTGGCGTCCTCGGACGCGATCGCGGAGCTGGCCGCCGCGCACGGGCTGGCCCCCGCGTCGTCGGAGCTGCCGGGCGCGGCGGCGGTGCGGGACGCGGTGGCCGGCGGCGCGGACGCCTTCCTGGACGCCCTCGCCGACCGCGTGGCCGTGGGCGCGGCGTCGATCGCGGCCGTGCTGGACCCGGGCTGCGTGGTGCTGGGCGGCGAGGTCGGCCGGGCCGGCGGTGACGAGCTGGCGGACCGGGTGGCCGCCCGGCTGGCCGCCGCGTCGCCGATCGCCACCGTGGTGCGGGCCAGCGCGTTGGGCGGCGAGGCGGTGTTGCGGGGCGCGCTGCTGGCCGCGTGCGAGTCGGCCCAGGACGACCTGTTCGCGACCGCCTGACGGTCAGGCGAGCACGACGGGGAGCGCGGTGAGCCGGCTGCCCATGATCCCGCCGGGCCCGGTGTGCCGCAGCGCGGCGAGCGGCACGGCCAGGCGGGCGTGCGGGTAGTCCTCGCGCAGCACCGCCACGACCGCCCGCAGTTCCAGGTGGGCGAGCTGCGCCCCGATGCAGAAGTGGTGGCCCGCGCCGAAGGTGAGGTCGTCCGCGCGGGAAAGGTCGGCGTTGACGGCCTCGATGTCGACCAGCACGGGGGAGTGGGCGGGCAGTTGCTCGCCCGCCAGGTCGAGCGGCGCGGTGGTGAACCGCCACAGCGAGTACGGCGCGGGCGGGTGCCGGCGCAGCACGTCCCGGACGAAGTCGGCCTCTACCTCGGCCGACGGCCGCTCGGCCAGCGCGTGGGCGACGGTGAAGCCCAGGGCCGCGTCGGTGGTGAGCTGCCCGGCGAAGATCAGGCTGAACAAGTGGTAGCGCAGGTCCGCGCGGCTGGTGCCGGGCGGTACCCGGTCGCGCAGCTCGGCGGCCAGGCCGGTGCCGTCGACGCCGTGCTCGGCCACCGCCTCCAACTCGGCGATGGCGACCGCCGGGTCGCCCGCGACGAGCAGCCGGCACGCGGCGGCGGCCCGGTCGACGTGGGCCGGGGGGATGCCGAGCAGGTCCAGCAGCACGGTGAGCGGGTAGCGGGTGGTGAAGTCGGCCATCAGGTCCACCTCGCGCGGCAGGTCGGCGAGCAGCCGGCGGGCGGTGGCGTGCACGCGGTCGGCGTTACCCCGCATCCGCTTCGCGCTCAGCAGCGGGGCGTGCGCCCGGCGGAGCGCGGCGTGCGCGGGGCCGTCGAGGGTGGTCAGGGCGGGCTGTTCGGCGGCGGTCCGCTCCAGCCCGGCCCGCTGCGGGTCCCACCGGGCGGGCGCGGCGGCCGGGTCCTTGACCAGTCGCGGGTCGGTCAGCACGGCACGCGCCAGGTCGGCGTCCCGGACGATCCAGACCGGGCCGCCGGCCGGCGCCTCGGCGCGGACGACGGGCCGGCTCGCGGACGGGGTGCGGTCCGGGTCGGTGTCGGTGATGCCGCGATCGGTGGCGGCGAAGTGGTGCACGAGGACCCCCAGGAAACTTCATCGTGAAGTAGCTTCATGGTGAAGCTAGTTGCGGGGTCGGTAGGTTGTCAACGCGGGCGATCAAGGGGAGTGACGATGGACGGCGAGCGCACCACGCGGCTGCTGGACGCGCTGCGGACGTTCGGCGCGAACTACACCGACCTCACCGGCCGCTTCGCCGCGTGGCTCGGGCTGCACCACACCGACGCCGCCGCGCTGGTGGAGATCCTCTACGCCGAGGACCAGGGCACGCCGCTGACCCCGACCGGCCTGGGCGGACGCCTGGGCCTGACCAGCGGCGCCACCACGAACCTGCTCAACCGCCTGGAGAAGCTGGGCCACGTCGTGCGCACCCGCGAGCACACCGACCGCCGCGTCGTGACCCTGCGCAGCAGCCCCGCGATCGAGGCGCCCGCCCGCGAGTTCTTCGGCCCGCTCGCCGGCCACCTGGGCACCCTGGTGGCGCGGTACTCGGCGGAGCAGCTCGACCTGGTGGAGGACTTCCTGGACCGGCTGCGCGACACCATGGCCGCCGCCCTCGCCGACCCGCCGCCGGACCGGCCCGGCGCGCACCGCGCCGACCCCTGACCGCGACCGCGCCCGCCCCCGACCGCCGGCCCGGGACAACGGGTGTCCCGGGCCGGCTCGTCAGGTGACGACGTCGGTCAGCTCGTCGTCGGCGAGGAAACCGCCCGACTGGTGGTGCCACAGGCGGGCGTACGGGCCGCGTGCGCGCAGCAGCTCGTCGTGCGTGCCCTGCTCCAGGATGCGGCCATCGTCCAGCACGATCAGCCGGTCCATCCGCACCACGGTGCTCAGCCGGTGCGCGACCACCAGCGCGGTGCGGCCCTCCATCAGCCGCCACAGGGCGTCCTGGACCAGGACCTCGTTCTCCGAGTCCAGCGCGCTGGTCGCCTCGTCCAGCAGCAGGATCGGGGCGTCGCGCAGGATCGCGCGGGCCAGTGCCACCCGCTGGCGCTGGCCGCCGGACAGCTTCACGCCGCGCTCGCCGACCAGCGTGTCGAAGCCGTCGGGCAGGGTGCCGACGAAGTCGGTGACGTGCGCGGCGTCGGCGGCGCGGCGGACGTCGGCCTCGGTCGCGCCGGGGCGGGCGAACGCGATGTTCTCGCGCAGCGTGCGGTGGAACATCGCGGGTTCCTGCGGCACGTACGCGATCAGGCTGCGCAGGTCCTCCTGGCGCAGCCCGGCGATGTCCTGGCCGCCGACCAGGATCCGGCCGCCGTCCACGTCCATCAGCCGCAGCAGCAGGCGGGTCAGCGTGCTCTTGCCGCCGCCGGACCGGCCGACCAGCCCGACCCGGTGACCACCGGGGATCTCCAGGTCCAGCCCGTCGAACAGCGGGCGGCCGGCGGTGTGCGCGAACGTCACCCGCTCGAAGCGGACGTCCGCGCCCTGCGGCCGCAGCGGTTCCGGCGCGGGCGGGTCCACCACGGTCGGCGGGGTCAGCAGCAGCTCGGTGAACTGGGCGGCCTCGGTCAGCGAGCTCTCCAGCCGCCGGTAGGTCTGGTTGAACTCGAACATGATCCGGGTGGCGTTGGAGAAGTACGCGAAGGTCACCAGGATCGCCTCCACGCCCAGCCCGCCGCCGCTCAGGCCGACCGCGACCAGCAACCCCAGCGCGTTGGTGAGCACGGACATCGGCGCGACCACGGTGTCGATGCGCAGGTTGCCGTAGTCCCACGACCGCAGCGTCAACGTGCGCTGCTCGGCGACGCGGGCCCGGTGCTCGGCGGCCTCGCGCCGCTCGGCGGCGAACGCGCGGACCGTCTCCATGTTGGTCAGCGTGTCCGCGACGTGGCCGGACACCCGGGCGATGGCCGCCTCGCGGTCGTCCACGAGCTTCTGCCTGCGGCGCACCAGCGGCGCGATCACCAGGCCGGTCAGCGCGATCAGGCCGACCAGGACGACCACCAGCAGCGGGTCGTAGCGCCACAGCACGACGGAGGCGAACGCGAGCGGGACGACGTTGGCGACCACCGAGAACGCGAGCGTGTCCACGAACTCCTCGAACCGCGACGAGAAGCCCAGCACCCGCTTGGTCAGCGAGCCCGCGAAGTTGTCGTGGAAGAACGCCGCGTCCTTGGCCAGCAGCTCCTCCACGCCGTCGACGCACAGCCGCTCGATGCCCCGGCCGTCGGTGCGGTTGAGGCAGTGCACGCCGATCCGCCACAGCACCTCGGCGAGCAGCAGCAGGCCGGCGAAGCCCAGCACGTAGGGCAGGACGGTCGCCAGGTCGCTCGACGCGCCGCCGGCCAGCGCCCCCACCAGCGAGGCGACCACCAGCGGGGCGAGGTAGTGCAGGGCGGTGTTGCCCAGGGCCGGCAGCAGCAGCGCGGGGATCGAGTTCCACCGCTGGCGCACCAGTTCCCGGTTGTAGCGGCGCAGCGCCAGCAGCACCGCCTTCCTGCGGGTGGGGGAGTTGCGATCGGCACCGGAGATCCCGGGCACGGTCATCGGTCGTCCTCCAGGACGTGTCGGTGGTGGGGTACCCGCTTATGCTGCCCCAGCGGCGGCGGCCCCGGCGATCGATTATCCCGACAGTCCTGTGTGGACGGTGCCGGGCGGGTGCCGCCCGGCACCGCCGGTCACTCGGCGCGCAACGCGTTCGCGGTCCTGGTGCGCGCGGCCCACCCGGCGGGCAGCAGGGCACCGAGGACCGCGATCAGCAGGCCCCCGACGACGAACAGGGCCAACGCCGCCGGGCTGAACACCGCGTACGCGGCGGCCGGCAGCCGGGTGCCCGCGCTGTCGCCCATCGCGGGCACGATCACCCCGTGCAGGGCGACCCCGACCGGCACGCCGACCGCACCGCCCACCACCCCCGGCGGCACGATCGAGCACACCACCGCCGTCATCGTCTGCCGGGGCGTCATCCCCAGCGCCTTGTGCACACCCAGCTCCCGCACGCGCTCCCGCGTGTCGAGCACCACCGCGTTGAGCACGCCCAGGCCGGCGACCACGACGAGCATCAGCGTCAGGATCGCGGTGAGACCGCCGATCAGGAACAGCATGTCGCTGAAACCCGAACTCCGGCCGGGCCGGGCCTCCGAGCCCAGCGGGCCCAGCGCGGCGTTCAGCCCGGCCAGGTAGGCGTCCAGGTCGGTGCCGGGGCGGACCGTGACGTGGTAGCTCGTCGGCGGCAACCCCGGGAACGACGCCGCGTCCGTGAGCACCTGGAGCCCGTCGTTGCGGGTGTCGAACACCTCGCCGACGATCCGCAGCGCCACCGGGCGGCCCCGGTCCTCGACGGTGATGGTGTCGCCGACCCGCGTGCCGGTGGCCGACAGCAGCGGCGCGGGCACCACGGCCTCGCCCGGCCCGTGGAACCAGGTCCCGGAGATCAACCGGTAGGAGCTGCTGGAGGTGTCACCGGAGAACCCCAGGCCCACCACCGTCCCGGGCACGCCGGGCACGGACGTCTTGGCGCGGCTGACGCCGTAGTGGCCGGCCGTGCCGGGCTGCGCGTCGACGGCGGCGGCGACCGCGCCGGCGTCCACCCGCCGGACGGGCGGGGGCTGTCCGCCGGGCTGCGGGGCGGCGGTCGGCGGGGCCGCCAGACCACCCGGCCCGCCGCCGCCGATGGCGACGTCCGCCGCGTCCGGCTGCCGCGCGGACTGCACCTCCGCCAGCGTCGCGCCCAGCCCGACCGCGAACGTGACCGCCGCCGTCCCGAACACCACCGCCGCGACCAGCGCGAGCGCCCGCGCCGGCCGGGCGAACGGGCGGGCCAGGCCCAGCCCGACCGGGCGGGGCAGCGGCAGCCGCGCGAACAGCCGCCCGGCCCGGCGACCCCGCCCCGGCCGGGGCGTGCGGCCGACCGCCAGCGCGTCGGCGGTGCGCAGCCGCCCCGCGCGCCACGCGGCGGCCAGCCCGGTCACCGCCACCACGCCCAGCGCACCGGCCACGACCACCACGCCCACCAGCGGGTCGACCGGGCGCGCGGTGGTGCCGAACACCTCGCCCGCGTCGGCCAGCACCGGGACCGCCAGCAGGTACCCGGCCCCGACCCCGAGCGCGGTGCCGGCCGACGCCGGGACCAGCGCCTGCGCCAGGTACGCCCACACCACCTGCGCGGGCGTGGACCCGAGCGCCTTGAGCACGCCGATCCGCCGGGTGCCCGACGCGACCGCGCCCGCCACCGCGTTGCCGACGACCAGCACCGACATCACCAGCCCGAGCACCCCGAACGCGGCCAGGAACGGCACGAACACGGCCGTCTCGCGCACCGCCTCGTGCCGCACCACCAGCCACGACCGGGCACCGGTGAACCCGCCGCCCGCAGCGCCGATCGCGGCGGTGGCCGCGTCGACCCGCTCGGCGGTGTCGGCCGCCGCGAGCCGGTAGAGCACCTGGTAGCCCTCGGGTTCGGCCAGCACGGCGGGCAGCACCCACGCCTCGGCGGTCCGGCCGACCGACCGCGCCACCCCGACCACGGTCAGCGCGGTGTCCAGCTCCGCGAACCGCACCTCCCGGCCGAGCAGCCGCTCGCCGCCCGGCCCGTCGGTGGCGAGCACGACCTCGCCCGGCCCGGCCACCCACCGCCCGGCGGTCACCGCGACGGCGTCCACCGGCCCGCCCGGGTCGGCCCGGCCCGCGATCACCAGCGGCGCCCGGTCCACGCCCGCCCCCGCGTCCGGCGTGGCCGTGGCGGTCGGGAACGGACCGGCGCTCGCCGTCACCTCCGGCGGCGCTGCGGCCTCCGGCGGCCCCGCGTCCGCCGAGTACCGGGCGATCACGTGCGCGCCGCGCTGCTCCTCGAACGAGGTGTCGAACGGCGCGCTCGACGCCACCAGCAGCGACCCGCCCAGCACGGACGCGGTCACCGCCATCATCGCGGCCAGCCCGATCACCACCGCCTGCACGCGGCGGCGGCCCAGCCCGGCGCGCACCACGCGGCCGAGCGCGCTCATCGGGCGTCCTCCTCGGTGACGTGCCCGTCCACGATCCGGATCGTGCGGTTCGTGCACGACTTCGCCAGCTCCAGGTCGTGGGTGACCACGACGAGCGTCTGGCCCTCGGCGTTCAACCCCGCCAGCAGCGCGCTGACCTCCTCGCCGGACGCGGAGTCCAGCGCCCCGGTCGGCTCGTCGGCCAGCAGCAGCGCCGGGCGGTTGACCAGCGCGCGGGCCACCGCGACCCGCTGCCGCTCGCCGCCGGACAGCCGGCCCGGGTAGGACTCGGCGTGCCGGTCGACGCCCAGCGCCGCCAGCAGCTCGGCCGACCGCCGGCGGGCCTGCGCCCGGGAGGTGCCGGCGAGCTGCGCGGGCAGCGCCACGTTGTCGGCCACCGTCAGGTCGTCGAGCAGGTTGAAGAACTGGAACACCATGCCGATCCGCGCCCGCCGGTAGCGCGCGGCGGCGGCCTCGCCCAGCCGGTCGACGCGCACCCCGTCCACGGTCACCGTGCCCCCGTCCGGCCGGTCCAGCCCCGCGATGAGGTTCAGCAAGGTCGACTTGCCGCTGCCCGACGGACCGAGGACCGCGACCGCCTCGCCCGGCCGGACGGTCAGCGACGCCCCGTGCAGGGCGGGTGGTCCGCCGTCGTACCTGCGGCTCACGTCGCGCAGTTCGATCACCGGCGTGGTCATGCGTCGTCTCCCGGGGTCCGAGCCGTTGTGGCGCGGTCGAAGCTAGGAGCCGGCCCGGCCCGGCCGCGTCGGTCGGCGGAGCGGTTTCCGGTACCGCGCCGGGATGACGGCGCGCGGCGTCATCCTCGCGGCGTAGTCCCGGGGGAGCGGGGAACCGGCGTCGGCGCCGATGCCCGGCCGCCGGCGCGTCGGCGAGAATGGGCCGGTGCAGAGGTGGTGGGCGGACCGGGCGAGGGCCGGGTGGGCGGCGCTGGTGCGGGCGAGCGGGCCGCCGCCCCGGCCGACCCGCCGCAACCGCGTGTTCGACGCGCTGCTGGCGCTGCTCGTCGCCGTGCTGTCGATCGACTTCGCGCTCGGCGGCGTGGACGTGCCCGGGCCCACGCCCGACGTGTTCCGGCCGCCGGTCGTCGACCTCCGGCTGCTGCTGCCCGAGCCCGTGGAGGAACCGGTCGGGCCGGTGCTGGTCGCGCTGGTCGCCTCGGTGGCGCTCACCGCGCGCCGGCGCTACCCGCTGGCGGTGCTGTGGGTCGTGGCGGCGATGACCGTCCTGGCGGCCGGCGACGAGGCGCGGCTGACCTTCTACGCCGTGGTGATCGCCGTCTACAGCGCGGCGGTGTACTCGCCGTACCGGTGGGCGACGCTGCTCGGCGTGGTGGCGGTGGCGGTGGCCGCGAACGCGCTGGGCAGCTCGCGGCTGCCGGCCGTGCCGCAGGAGTACGTGCCGCTGCTGATCGTGGTCCCCATCGCGTTCGCCGCCAACGGGATGCGCACCTGGAAGCTGCGCACCGACGAGGGCCTGGCGCAGATGTCCGCGCTGGAGCGCGACCAGGCCGAGGCGCTGCGCCGCGCGGTCGAGCACGAGCGCGCCCGCATCGCCCGCGAGCTGCACGACGTGGTGACCCACAACGTGAGCGTGATGGTCATCCAGGCGGGCGCGGCGCGCAAGGTCATGGCCGCCGACCCCGACCAGGCCCGGGACGCGCTGCTCGCGGTCGAGGCGGGCGGCCGGGCGGCCATGTCCGAGCTGCGGCACGTGATGGGCCTGCTCACCTCGGACGGCGAGGCGGACGACCCGCTGGCCCCGCAGCCCGGCCTGGGCCAGGTCGCGGCGCTGGTCGACCGGGTGCGCGCGACCGGCGTGCCGGTGCGCCTGGAGGTCGACGGCACGCCCCGCGCCCTGCCGTCCGGGATCGAGCTGGCCGCGTACCGGGTGGTGCAGGAGGCGCTGACCAACACCGTGAAGCACGCGGCCGGCGCGTCGGCGTCGGTGCTGGTCGAGTACCGGCCGGAACGGCTGCGGGTGGAGGTCGGCGACACCGGCGGCCGGGCCGGTGCGGGCCGCGCACCCGGCGGCCGGGGCCTGATCGGGCTGCGCGAGCGGCTCAGCGTCTACGGTGGCACCCTCCGGACCGGTCCGACGGCCGAGGGCGGGTTCCGGGTGACCGCACTGATCCCCCTGGAGGCGTCGTGACCCGCGTCGTGATCGCGGACGACCAGTTGCTGGTGCGCACCGGCTTCCGGATGATCCTCACCGCCGACGGCATCGACGTCGTCGGCGAGGCGACCAACGGCGCGGAAGCCGTCGACGCGGTCCGCCGCACCCGGCCCGACGTGGTGCTGATGGACGTCCGGATGCCCGAGCTGGACGGCCTGGAGGCGACCCGCCGCATCCTGACCGGGGCACCGGGGGAGCCGAGGGTCGTCATCCTGACCACGTTCGACCTCGACCACTACGTGTACGCGGCGCTGTCGGCGGGCGCGAGCGGGTTCCTGCTCAAGGACGTGACACCGGAGCACCTGGTCGCCGCGATCCGGATGGTGCGGGCCGGCGACGCCCTGCTCGCGCCCGCGATCACCCGCCGGCTGGTCGAGCGGTTCGCGCACCGCGACGCGGGCGTCGTGCACCGCGACCTGGCGTCGCTGACCCCGCGCGAGCTGGAGGTGCTGCGGCTGCTCGCGCAGGGCTTGAGCAACGCCGAGCTGGCCGCGCGGCTGCACCTGTCCGAGGCGACGGTGAAGACGCACGTGGCGCGCATCCTGGCCAAGCTCGACCTGCGCGACCGGGTGCAGGCGGTGATCGCGGCCTACGAGACGGGGCTGGTGAGCCCGAGCGGCGCTGTGTAGGCGATGATCGGCTCATGGCGGTCAACAGGGTGGTACCGGATCTGAAGAGCACGTCGTTGCCGGACGCGGTCGCGTTCTACACCTCGGTGCTGGGGCTGCGGGTGGTGATGGACCACGGGTGGATCGTGACGCTGGCCGACCCGGCGCGGCCGGAGGTCCAGCTCAGCCTGATGACCCACGACGAGACCGCGTCGGTGGTGCCGGTGGCGTCGATCCAGGTGGACGACGTGGACGCCTGCTACCGCGCGGCGGTCGAGTCGGGGGCGGAGATCGTGCACGACCTGCGCGACGAGCCGTGGGGCGTGCGCCGGTTCTTCGTGCGCGACCCGGACGGGCACGTGGTCAACGTCCTGGCGCACTGAGCCGGCGATCCGAGCGGTTCGGCCGTTGGCGCAGCCCGACTCCGCGACGTGGTGACAACGCATCGTCGGGCTGATGCAGGCCCACCAGCCGCGCCGCTGGGGTCGACCACGACGGGCCGCTGCCGATCATCCAAGGAACCGTCATCCGGCTGCCCGTCTGGTCGGCATTCGTACACGATGGGAGCGAGCAGCCACACGTATTGGTGAACAGGTGTGCGTGACGAGCCTCTTGCTGCGCTGGACCTGGGGATGCGTTCACCGTGGCGGTGTGCGGTGATGGGAAGCCGCGGTCCTGCACTCGTCGGCGCGAGTCGCGGAAGCGGATCGCCGAACGGTTCCGAGGCCGAGGACGATCCCGTCCCGTCAGCGAGAGGCGCCCCCATGACTCCGCGCACTTCCTCCCCGCTCGCCCGCACTGGCGGTGGCAGGTTCCTCGTCACGACCGCTTTCCGCCGGTTCGCCATCGCGGCGGCGACGGTGGCCGTGACCTTGACGGCCCAAGCCGCCCCGGTCGCAGCGGCCGACTACCCCGCCTGGTACATCGTCGTGGTGACCGAGCAGACGTACCGGTCGCAGACCTTCCGCAGCCCCGGCCAGGTCTACAACCACGACGAGGCAACCCGGTGGGGAAGTGCTTGCCAGGCATCGCACCCGGGCAGCACGGCCGACGGCAAGCAGTGGAACGGCCCGGGTACGGAGGGCACCAAGTGCGCCACCGGCGGCGTGAACAAGAAAACCGACTACGGCTACGCCAAGCAGAAGTTCTTCGTCTGGGCCGGCGGGGACAAGACCTACCGGACCAACAAGAAGGTGAACAGCCGGCAAGAAGGCGAAGCGTGGGTCGCCAGGTGCCGGACGGCCAAGACGAACCAGACCGTCAGGTGGGTCAACGAACGCCCCAGCCGGTCCACGACGCAGACCGGCAGTCCGTGCGTGGCCTGACCCGGGCACGGCATTCACCTCGTCCGGCGGGGTCCGGTCACCGGTCGGCGGTGACGCGTCCCGGTGACCGGTCCACCGCTGGAGTCCCGGCCGGTCCTTACTTCCCCTCGGCGAGGGTGTGCGCGACGAGCGCGTTCGCGTGCCCGTGGCCGAGGCCGTGCTCGGACTTGAGCCACGCGACCAGTTCCATGTGCTTGGTCAGCGGCGACTCGCGGACGAGCCGCTGCCACTCGGCGACCGGCTTGCCGTACTTCTTCTCGATCGCCGGGAAGTAGCTCGCCGGGCCCTTGACCGTCTCGCTCACGCCTGCTCCTGCTCCTGCTCGACCTGCCGGTTCCAGTCCGTCTTGGTGGACTGCCAGCCGTCCTCGTCCTTGCCCAGCCGCCAGTAGCCCGAGATGGACAGCTGGTCGCGCTCCAGCCCGCGTTCCAGCCGCAGGTGGCCGCGCAGGCCCTTGACCATGTTCGCCTCGCCGTGCACGAACACGTGCGCGCGGCCGGGCGGGAACTCCAGCTCGCGCACGGCCTGCACCACGGCCTCGCCGCGCGGGCGGCCGGCGCGGTGCAGCCACACCACGTCGAACGGCGCGTCCTGCTCGTCGTCGGGGCCCTCGACCTCGGCGAACACCCGCACCACGGCGTCGGCGGGCAGCGCTTCCAGGGCGGCGGCGATGGCCGGCCACGCGCTCTCGTCACCGGCCAGCAGGTGCCAGTCGGCGGCGGGGTCCGGCGCGTAGCCGCCGCCGGGACCGGCGAAGTGCAGCACGTCGCCGGGCTGCGCCTTCTGCGCCCACGGCCCCGCCACCCCCGAGTCGCCGTGGGTGACGAAGTCGATCCACAGCTCGCGGGCCTGCTCGTCCCACCGGCGGATCGTGTAGGTGCGGGTGCGCGGCCACTGCTCGCGCGGCATCGTCTCGCGGATCACCGCCGGGTCGAACGGCTCCGGGTAGGCGACGTCCTGCTGGGGGAACTGGAGCTTCACGTAGCTGTCGGTGAACGGGCCCACCGCCAGCTCGGCCAACCCGTCCCCGCCCAGCACGACGCGCACCATGTCGGGCGAGATCTGCTCGGTCCGCACCACGCGACCGCTCTTCACCCGGGATCGTTCGGCCATCGGTTCTCCTGCTCTGTGCGTGACACCACTCCCGGTGCCCACCGTACGTCGCGGTGTCCACCGTCCGGAGCAGTGCCCGCTCGATCCGGCACTGCCCGGTTCTCCCGGTGAGTCTACGTTCGTAGCCTCTCCCGTGGCAGGGTCCGGGCACGCACGGTGTCGTCGGCCATGCTCGGCCCGGCCGTCAGGACGGGCGTTCGACCAGGCCGGCCAGCCGTTTCGGCGCGGACGCGCAGAAGCTCTCCACGAGCAGTTCGCCCACCTCTTCCCAGTCCGTGTCGGCGTCCAGGAGCAGCCCGACGACGTTGGCCGACCACCGGGGCTTGAAGAACGGGCGCGGGGCGACGCTCAGCGCGAGCAGCTCCGGCCCCGTGGCGCGGAAGGTCAGCACGCTGCCGGACTCCACCCCCGACGCCTCCGCGTAGGACGCGGGCTTGCCGCCGTCGACCTCCAGCAGGTGCGCGAACGCCCGCTGCCCGACCCGCCACCGGGTGCCGCGCCAGGCTTGCTCCTCGTACACCTCCGGCAGCGCCATGCACCTCGCCCGCACCTGCGCCAGGACCTCCTCCGGCACGTCCGGGTAGTCCGCCACCTGGTACCTCCCCCTGTCGTCGCCCGCGCATTATCCCGTCCCGCCCGGGTGGTCCGGCAGGGTGCGAGCAGGCCGCTGTTCGGGCGAAGGCGGCCGTGTTCGCACAACCCCGAACGGGTTCGGACGGGGGCACGCCTTGCCCGGCGGCAGCCCCGCCAGCAGTGTCGGCCGGGTCACGGGGAACGGGGGAGCACGTGGACGACGTCGATCCGGTGGGGGCGGGCAGCCGAGCCGAGTTCCTGGCACTGCTCAGGCGGCGGAGGGAGGTCGCCGGCCTGTCGTACCGGCAGCTGGCGCGACGAGCGCGGCAGGGCGGCGGCTCGCTGCCGCCCAGCACGGTGGCGACCATGTTGCAGCGCTCGACGCTGCCGGGCCGCGAGCTGGTCGCCGAGTACGTGCGGGCGTGCGGTGCCGACGGTGCCGAGGTCGCGGCGTGGCTGGCGGCCCGTGACCGGGTGGCCGCCACCGGGGAGCCGTCGGCCCCGGTGGTGCCGCGCCAACTGCCCGCGCCGGTCGGGCTCCTGGGCCGGCGGGCCGGGCTCGCCGCGCTGGGCGAGGTGGTCGGCGGGGCGGGCCTGGTGGTGGTGACCGGCCCTCCCGGCGTCGGCAAGTCGGCGCTCGCGGTCGAGTGGGCGCACCGGGCGGCGGGCCGCTTCCCGGACGGCCAGCTGCACCTGGCGTCGCCCGCGACCGCCGGGGAGGCGCTGGCCCACGCGCTGGTGGGCCTGGGCGTGCCCGGTCCGGCGGTGCCCGCCGACGAGCGGCACGCCGCCGCCCTGTTCCGGTCCGTGGTGGCCGACCGCCGGGTCCTGGTCGTGCTGGACGGCGTGGACTCGGCCGACCGGGTGCGCCTGCTGCGGCCCGGCGGTCCGGGGTCTGCGATGGTCGTGACCAGCCGGGACCGGATGGTGGCGCTGTCCGTGCACGACGGCGCGCACGTGCTCGCCGTGCCGCCGCTGGACCGGGCGGACGCGGTGGCGGTGCTGGCCCGAGCGGCGGGCGAGCGGGTCGTGACCGCCGAACCCGACGCGGCGGCCCGTCTCGCCGACCTCTGCGAGGGGGTGCCGCTGGTGCTGCGCGCCGCCGCCGTGACCCTGGACCGCACCGTCGCGACGCCGCTCGCGGACCTCGTCGCGCGCATGGAGATCACCGGCCCGCCGGCGGCGCTGGGCGATCCCCGCCTGGGGCTGACGGCGGTGTTCGACACGGAGCACGACCGGTTGGACGAGGTCGGCCGGCGGGTGTTCCGGCTGTGCGGGACGCTGCCGGTCATCTGCCCGTCGGCGCTGGCGATGGCGACCGGCGTGCCGCTGGACCGGGTGCGGGCCGTGCTGGGCGGCCTGGCCGATCGACACCTGGTCACTTACGAGGGCGGTGAGCTGTACGCGATGTCGAACCTGCTGCGCGAGTACGCCCGTGCGCGTGACGACCCGGCGCGACACACGGCGGCCTAACGCACCGGGGCCGATTCGCAGTGCCACCGGCTGAAGTCGCCGGTCCGCCGCCACACCGCGCGGGCCATCCCGATGTTGCTCTCCGGGTCGAGCGCCGTGGTGTGGTCCGAGCGGAAGTCGAACAGCACCTCTCGGTCGTTGAGCTGGAACAGTCCCCAGTCGCGCGTCTTGTCGGCCCGGCCGTAGATCCACAGCGGGTCGAGCCGGGACAGGCAGTCGACCAGCCGCACGGCCCGGTCGGGCTCCTCGGGGAAGACCTCGCGCACCCGCTGCTCCACGCGCTGCGGCGACCACGTGGCGAGGGCGCGCGGCCGGGCGAGCGCGTCCATCGTGGGCTGGTCGGCGATCCCGGTCGGCGGCAGCCCGGTCAGTTGTTGGAACGCCACCACCCGCATCTTCGTGTACGGCCCGAACCTCCCATCCGCCGGCAACGCCAACCCGGTGCGCTGGAGAGCGACCTGGAGGTCCTTCACGCACAGGCCACCGTCGCCCAGGTGCAACGGGTCGGCGCACGTTCGCGGGGTGCCGGCCGCCTGCAAGGCGACGGACAACACCACCACCACGACGGCACCGGCCGCCGTCCGCCACACGCGTGACGTCATGCGGCGCGGTCTGGCCACCGGGACGGCCTGGTCGACGGCAAGCCTGCGCCGTGCCGCGAGCCACCGCGTCGACTCCTGCTCGTCCGCGCCGCAGGCCCGGACGTACATCGTCACCAGTTCCTCGCGCGGCAGCGTCTTGCGCGCCAGTGCGGTGGCGACGGTGGAGTGCGGCAGCACGTCCCCGTTCGCGCGTGCTGCCGCTTCCACCTGCCGGTAGGTCAGGCCGCACCAGACGCGCAAGGCACGCAGCCCGGCCATGAAGTCACCGGCCGTCGTGGCACCGGAAGGGTCCGGCCTCGACTCGTCATCCCCCATGCGGCGATGCTGTCAGGCCCGCCCGGTGGTCTCCATCGGCTGAACGGAGGGCCGCGACCGGGTCGTCCCGTGGCCGTGAGCCCCCGCCCGGACGGCTGAACTTGCTTCCCCGAACGGGTGACGGTCGGCGCAGAGCCGCTGGTCGGGGCCGGTGTGCTCGCCCGCCGCCCGGATCGGCGCACCACGGACCGCCCGGAACCTGCATCATCGGGTGCTTCGGACGGCGGTCGGAGGTGGCTTGGCGGTGACGCGGGCGAGCGGTGCGTCGGGCGGTGCGGCCACCCGGGGCGACCTGCTCCGCGCCTTCCGGGTCCTGGGCACGGACGTCCTGCCAGCGCGCGTGCTCGCGGTCGGTGCCGACGTGGACCTGTGGCTGGTCGACGGCGTCCTGGCGGGCCTCGCGGCCGGCGGGCCGCTGCGCGCGGTCGGCGACGGCCGGTACGCGGTGCGGCCCGCGCCACCCCTCGAACCCTCGCCGAGGGAGGCCCGCGCGGTCCGGGTGGCCCGCCGGATCGGCGAGGACTTCCTCACCGCGCTGAACACCTTCCCGGACCTGGCCGACGCCCCGCTGCTCGGCTTCGACCACGAACCCGCCCGGCTGGTGCTGCCCGCCGTCGGGTTCGCCGACCGCGCGGCGGCGGCGGCGTGGCTGTCCGACCACCGCGACCTGCTCGCGGCGGCGGTCCGGGCCGGCAGCCGGGCGGGCTGCCACGACCTGGCGGTCGCGCTGGCCGCCCGGATCTGGTCGCTGCCCGCACCGCCCGGCGACCGGGCGTGGGCGCACGAGGTGGCGCGGTGGGGCGCGGAGTCGGCGGCCGAGGCCCGGCGGCCCGACGCGGTGGCCGGGCTGCTCGCGGCGGCGGCCCGGTGGTTCGCGGACGCGGGCGACTTCGCCACCGCCGAACTGCACGGCATCCGCGAGTCGCGCACCCGTTCGGAGATGGGCGTGCCGTTCGGCATCGCGGACGCCTTGTGGCGGCGGGCCGGGATCTACCGGCGCTGGGGCCGCCCGGACGCGGCCTTGGACTGCTACCGCGAACTGGCCGCCGGCTACCACGACTCGGACGACCGGCAGGGCGCGGCGCGCGCCTCGACCGCGATCGGCGCGACGCTGCTGGAGTCACGGCGGCCGGAAGCGGCGGCCGAGCAGTTGGAGCAGGCGCTGCGGCTCTACAGAGGACTCCCGGGCACAACGCCTGCCGAGCGGGCCGCCGTGCTGGAGTACCTCGGGCGCGCGCTCTGGGCGTCGGGGGAGCACGGCGTGGCGCTGCGGCGGCTGGACGAGGCGATGGGCCTGCTGGCCGACGTGGACGACCGCGCCGCCGACCGGATCCGCCGGCTCCGCGCTGACTTGGAGCGCTGACCTGGAGCGCTGACCCGCCGGCACGGGCACCGTCCTTCCCGGACGGTCCGACCGCCCGGACCCGATCCGTGCCGCCGCCTGCCGGCCAGGACCGGCGAGTCGATCACGCGGGTCCCCCGGGCCGGCGCCGTGGGCCGGGCAGGGGTGCCGGAAGTGCCTCCGCTGATCACGGCGGGGTTGCGAAACGGCTGGTACGCGGTTTTTGTCGGTGCTCGTCGCTAGCCTCCGGCCAACAACTTCGATCACGACTCTCGCAGGAGGAAACGTGGGCTGGCTGGACGCCGCGTCCGGGTACCAGGTGCGGCTTGGGGAAGGTGGGCGCGTCCAGGCCCGCAACGGCAAGGGCAAGGTGCTGTCCTCGGTGCCCGCGTCCCTCAAGGACGACCCGCAGGTGGTGCAGCTGCGCCAGCTCGCGGAGTGGCTCGCCCGGCACGAGGCCGAGTGCCTGTCCGCTGTGGACGGCTGGATGGTGCGGTCGCTGCCCGTGCCCTCCGCGCTGATCGCCGAGGTGTGGCCGGACGAGGCGTGGGCCGGCGCGCTGCGCGACCTGGTGGTCGTGGCGGACGGCGAGGTCGGTTTCCTGCGCGACGCGGACGCGGAGCGCGGCCTGGGCGTGGTCACTGTGGACGGTGACACCGTGCGGCTGCGGCCGGAGGCGGTGTCCGTCCCGCACCCCGTGCTGCTGGAGGACCTGGAGGAGCTGCGCGAGTTCGGCGCGGAGCTCGGCGTCGAGCAGAAGGTCCAGCAGTTGTTCCGGCAGACCTTCCCGCGCCGGCCGCACGCGGCGGGCAAGACCTCCGTGGACGACTTCGCCGGCGGCAAGTTCGAGCAGCTCAACCACGCGCTGGGCCGGTGCCGCACGTTCGGCTACCCGGTGCGCGGCGGTGACGCGGTGTACTCGGCGTTCGAGGGCGGCCGGGTGGTCGAGGCGCGGTTCTGGATCGGCTCGGACTACCCCGAGGGCGAGACCTGGACCGGCGGCCTGCACTGGGCGCTGGAGGACGGAACCGGCCTGCCCCTGTCCGACGTCGGACCGGTCGCGTGGTCCGAGGGAATGCGCATGGCCTCGGCGATCCACGCCGGGCGCGTCGTCGAGGAAGCGGTGGCCCGGTGAGCGAGCACGACGAGAAGGCCCTGATCGGCGCGGGCGCGGTGCTCCCCGGCACGACGTCCGGGGGCGAGGACCGCGACACGATCACCGCCCGCCGGTACCTGCACGCCGCGCTGGGCGAGCGCGTCGTGGTCCGCCTGGTGCCCGCCGTGCTCGGCCGCGCCGAAGACCTGACCTGCGAGTACCTCGGGTTCGGCGAGCCCGCCCGGGTCACCGGGGTCGGCACCGGCAAGCGCGAGGCGCTCGGCTTCCCGGCGTGGGCGCTGGTCCACGACCCGGCCAACGCCCACCACGCGCTCAACCTGGTCAAGGACGTGGAGCGGCTGGCCCGCACGGCGAAGTCCCGGGCCGGCGCGGCGAAGGACGGCTTCACCTCCCTGGGCGAGATGCTCGGCCGCTCCGCGCCGCACTTCCTGCCCACCTTCTACGAGCAGGCCGGCCGGATCTTCCTGGAGCACGGCAACCACACCTACGCCGCGAGCATGTTCGGCAAGGCGCGCGAGGCGGAGGAGGTGCACGACCTCCAGGTCGACCCGGAGCGCATCCGCGAGGTGTTCCTGGAGTTCGCGTTCGCCGGCGCGCTGACCGCGAAGGCCCTGTCCGCGCACTCCAAGGGCCTGGCCCGCAAGTACGAGCCGGGTGCCGCGTACGAGCTGTTCGTGACGCTGTGCGTCGAGCGCACCCGGGGCGGCCTGCCGCCCTACACCGGGATGCCCGAAGACCTCCGCCGGCTGGCCAAGGCCGCCAAGCGCGACGTGCGCGAGGAGGACGAGCGGCTGCTGCGCGCCGTCCTCGACAGCGCCTCGGTCAGCCGCGCCGGCGTCGCGTTCTGGAAGTCTTACCGCGACTCCCTGGTGCGGCTGGCGACGCGGGACGAGGAGGTCCGCGCGCGGCTGCTCACCTTCGTGCCCGCCTCGGCGCCCGTGCTGGACACCTGGCTGGAGATCCTCACCGCGTGCGGGGCGTCCCGCGAGCTGGTCGAGCCCGGCGGCGCGGCGGACGCGGCCGAGTGGCTGGGCTCGGTGATCAAGGTCCGCGACAGCGGCTGGCGCTCGACGGGCCGGTCGACGGTCGTGCTCGACCTGGTCGAGGCGATGTGCCCGAGGCTGGCCGCCGACGGCGTGCCGGTGCGCGCGCTGGTCGGCTGGCGGCAGGACGAGCTGGACCTGCTCGACCTGCTGGTGGCGCACGGCGTGCCGATCGAGCCCGGCAACCGCAGCGACTACTCGGTCAACGTCGCCGGCTGGCTGTCCGACGAGGGCGGGGGTGCCCGCGACCTGGTGGCGCTGGCCGGTGACGAGCGGCTCGGGCGCGGCCTGGGCAAGGGCCTGGTCGACCACTTCCGCAACGTCGCCCGCAAGAGCGCGGTGTCGGCCGAGGTGCTGTCCTCGGCGGTGTCCGTGCCCGGCCTGCGGATCGCGCTGCGCGACTGGGTCACCCGGCAGGCGGCCAAGTCGGTCGCCGGGCTGCCCGCCTTGGGCGACCAGCTCGACGCGCTGGCCGTGGTCCGGGTGCCCGAGGCGTTCGCCGACGTGCCGGAGGCGGCCGAGGCGCTGGCCGCGACCGACGTCGCCGCCGCCCTGCACCACACGCTGCGCACCGGCCTGCTCGACGAGCTGGGCTGGCCCGGCCTGGAGGAGGCCGTCGCCCGCCTGTCCACCGAGCAGCCGCCGAAGGGCGAGGACACCGCCCTGGCCGGCGAGGGCTGGCCCGCGCTGGTCCTGCGGCGCGGCGAGACGTTCGTCGTGGCCGGCCCGGACGGCGTGCTCGCCGAGCACGTGTCCCGGGTGCCGGCCGACGACCGGCACCGGTGGGGCTACCACCCGACCGGCTCCTGGTTCGACGGCCGGCTGCTGGTCCGCTGGCACGGCGCGGAGGAGGCGCGCGCCTACTGGAGCGACGCACCAAACCACGTGTTCGACCCGAACTCCGGCACGAACCCGTACTACCGGCGCGACGACGACCAGCCGTCGATCGGGCTGCCCGGCGGTGCGCGGTTCGCCGGCCGCCGGGCCGTGCGGCCGGGCGACACGCAGATCCCGGAGGCGCGGGAGGCGTACGGCGACGGCACGACGCTGTGGACCACCGTGTGGCGCGAGAACCAGTGGCGCTGGAGCGAGGTCGACCCGGCGACCGGCGAGGTCGGCCGGGCCAGCCTGCCCCGCTTCGTGGAGGACTTCGCGGCGGACGGCGCCAAGCTCCACCTCGGCCGCTGCGACCTGCGCCCCTCGGTGGCGGCGACGGTGGGCAGCCCGCTGGGCGAGGCCGACGGGCTGCACGGCTGGCGGCTGCGGAAGGAGGCCGACGGCTCCTGGCTGGGGGAGGGCGTCGACGGCCGCCGGGTCCGGCTGCCCAAGGGCCAGCGCCGCCCGTCCGGCGTGCTGGACCTGCCGGGCGGCCGGCTGGTGCTCGACGCCGACGACAGCACCGTGCACCTGCTCGACGAGCAGGGCGTGCTGCTGGGCACCGTGCGCGTCGGCGACAAGCACGAGAGGTACGCGGCCGGCACCCCGCTGGTCCCGCCGCTGCACTGGTGGCACCTGCTGCGGCCCCGGGACGAGGCCGGCTCCGCCGCGCTGCGCGCCGTGACCCGCAAGGCGGTCGAGAAGGTGCTCGCGGCGGCCCTGGCCGAGGACGGCGAGAAGAAGAGCCGGCGCAAGCGGCTGCTCGCGCTGGTGCGCGGCGAGCGCGACGACCTGGCGGCGGCGGTGGCCTCCGCGCTGCCCGGCCTGACCGACCCGGCGCTGCTCGCGGGCGTGCTGGACGTGGTCCGGCGGGCGGCGAAGCTGGCGCGCGGCTACCTGGGCTACGCCGAGGTCGCCCAGGCCGCCCGGAAGGTCGACACGTCGGTCTTCGCGCCCAGCGGTCCCGTGGTGACCGAGGACGACGTGTCGGACGCGCTGAACTGGTTCGGCGACCGGCGCTCCAGCCGCGTCACCCTCCGCACCACGCTGCCCGACCTGCTCTCGGCGCTGGCCGACACCGCGCGGCAGGCCAAGCCCGAGGGCCGCGCCCTGCCCGAGTCGACCGACGCGGCGTGGTGCGAGCTGCTGCCCGTGCTGGGCGCGGTCGCGCACCGGGCCGCGTCCCCGCTCACCCCGGAGGAGGTCCGCCGGGCGGCGGCCCTGGTGCTGCGGTCGGTCGCCGACAGCGGCCTGGTCGACGGCACCGGCCACTGGCGGACGGTCGGCGTCACGGTGCCCGACGGCGAGGCGAAGCCGACCCACCGGGTCACCCCGGTCGAGGACGGGTTCATCGCCCTGTTCACCGAGCAGTGGCGGCGGGACGCGCCCAACCGGTTCGACGGCGTCCAGTTCACCCGCACCCCCGGCGCGTTCGACCTCCCGCGCAAGTGGAAGGTCGAGCGCGCCGAGGAGATCCGCCCGGCCTTCGGGCCGGCCCAGGTCGACCGCTTCCTGGCGGTGCTGGCCGAACGCGGCCCAGCGCCGTGGCGGCCCGAGGCGGTGCCGGTGCTGACCGGCGCGACGGGGCTGGGCACGGCCGAGGCGACCGTGCTGCTGGCCGGCATGTCCGGCGTCGACCGGTGGGACGCGAGCTACCTGAGCACCGAGGACCGCAAGGCGCTGGACCTGTCGGCGGCGGGCGCGCGGACCGCGAAGGAGCGGCTGCGCCCGCTGCACGACGACTTCCGCCGCCGGCTGCTGGCCGCGTCCGTGCCGGCCGACCCGGCGGAGCTGTGGACCACCGGCCCGGACGCGGCGGCCGTCGCCGAGGTGTGGGTGGCCGTGCGCGGCCGGCGCACCCCGACCCCGGACGACGTGCTGGCCGACGCCGCGAAGCTGCTGCCGCTGTCCACGTCCGGCGAGTACGTGACCGGGGTGCTCAGCCCCGACAGCACGTCGTGGCTCACCGAGGACGCCGACATGCGGATCGACGGCACGGCTGTGGTGACCCGGAACTGGTCCGGGTTCACCGAGTCGACCCTGAAGGCCGTGCCCGAGGTCCTGCTGTGGCTGGCGCACCGGCTCCCGGCGGGCTCGCCGCTGCGCGCCGCCCTGCCGACGTCGCTGGCGCTGGCCCGGCAGCGGGTGGCCGACCCGGGCTTCGCCGTCGACCTGGGCGGCTGGGTCGACAACAAGGGCCTCCAGGCGCTGCTGGGCGTCGACCTGCCCGGCGTGAACGAGTCGGCCGACCCCCGGGGCTGGCTGCACCTGATCGGCACCTACGAGGACTACTGCCGGGTCGTGGTGCGCCCCGGCCTGGTCGGTCCGGGCGACCGGGAGGTGGTCGCCGCCCTGGTCGAGCTGACCAACTCGCAGGGCGTCGGGCGCGCGCTGGACCTGCTCGCCGACGAGCGGGTGGCGGCGGCGTGCGCCGTGCCGCCGACCGGCGACCCGGACGCCTACCACCAGGTGCCGGCCGCGCCGCTGGTGTCCGAGGTGGCCGGCAGGACCGGCCTGTCCGAGGACGCCGCCGTGCTCTACCTCCAGCTGCTGGCCCTGCCCGACCCGACGGACGCGAACGCGGCCCGCTGGACGGGGTGGAAGCCCGCGCGGCTGCGCAAGGCGCGGGCGGAGCTGGCGGAGACCGACCTGGTGCTGACCGCGAAGCGGGCCCGCGCCGGCCGGTCGCTGTTCCTGCCCGGCGGGTGGCTCGCGCTGCCCGCCCCGCACCTGCCGCTGGAGTCGTGGAAGGCCCCGATGTTCGGCTTCACCCGCCAGCCGCAGGGCGTGGTGGTGCCCCGCGAGCCCGTCGCCGACCTGTTCGCCCGCGCCTGGCAGCGCGTGCTCGACGGCGACGCACCCGCCTACGAGGAGCTCAAGACCGGAGGACGCAGGTGACCGCCGCACGGCAGATCGACCCGGCCGAGGACGCCCACGCCGAGGAGTTGGCGTTCCTGGCCGCCTACGACGACGGCCGCAAGCCGCCCGGGTGGCGGCTCACGCCCCGCGCGGTCGTCACGTTCATCACCGGCGGCGACGCGCTGGCGCTGCCCGGCCCGGTGGCGGGCCTGCCGACCCGCCTGGTGGTCAGCCCCAAGTTCGTGGGGGAGCGGGCGCTGGTGGAGCGCGCCGTGGTGACCCTGGCGGGCGAGCGCGGCCTGCTGCTGGTCGGTGAACCGGGCACGGCGAAGTCCATGCTGTCCGAGCTGCTCGCCGCCGCCGTGTCGGGCAGCAGCCAGCTCGTCGTGCAGGGCACCGCCGGCACCACCGAGGACCAGCTCCGCTACGGCTGGAACTACGCCATGCTGCTGGCCGAGGGGCCGAGCCCCCGGGCGCTGGTCCCGTCGCCGGTGCTGACCGCGATGCGGACCGGAGGCGTGGTGCGGGTGGAGGAGGTGACCCGCTGCCTGCCCGAGGTGCAGGACGCCCTGGTGTCGATCCTGTCCGACCGGCGGATCGCGGTGCCGGAGCTGTCCGGCACGGACGGCGCGACGGTGCACGCCGCGCCGGGCTTCACCGTGATCGCCACCGCGAACCTGCGCGACCGGGGCGTGTCGGAGATGTCGGCGGCCCTCAAGCGCCGGTTCAACTTCGAGGCGGTCGGCCCGATCGGTGACCTCGCGGCGGAGACCGACCTGGTCCGCCGGCAGGCGACGGCCGCGCTGGACCGCGTGCAGGCCCCGTTCGCGGTGGACGACGTGGTGCTGGAGGTGCTGGTCACGGCCTTCCGCGACCTGCGCAACGGCGTGTCGGAGGAGGGGTGGGCGGTCGAGCGGCCGTCCACCGTGATGAGCACCGCCGAGGCGGTCTCGGTGGCGACCTCGCTGGGCCTGGCGGACGCCTACTTCCCCGGCGACCGCGACCCGCTGTCCCTGCTGCCCGGCCACCTGCTGGGCGTGGTCCGCAAGGACGACCCCGGCGACGCGGCCCGGCTGCTGGGCTACTGGGACGGCGCGGTGCGCCGCCGCGCCGAGACCGGCGCGCGCACCTGGCGCAGGCTGTGGGAACTCCGTGACGTCCTCGACGCCTGATCCCGGAGCGGCCCGTGCCGGCCGCCGGCCCCCCCGCCCCCCCCCCCCCCCCCCGGGGCCGCCGGGCCCGCCGACCGACCCCGCACCCGCACCCGGTCCCGGTCCTTCGGCGGTCTCGTCGGTCTCGTCGGTGTCCTCGGTGTCGTCGGTGTCGTCGGGGGAGGACGACCTCGCGGTCGCCGCGCGGTTGGCCGACCACCGCGACCCGTTCCTGATCGGGGTGCGGCACCACTCGCCGGCGCTCGCGGCGGTGGTGCCCGAGCTGCTCGCCGCCGCCGACCCGGAGCTGCTGCTGATCGAGCTGCCCGAGGAGCTGGGCGAGTGGCTGCCGCACCTGGCCGACCCGCAGCTCACCGCCCCGGTCGCCCTGTCCGGCGCGCGGCGGGACGGCGGGAGCCTGGCGTTCTACCCGTTCGCCGACTTCTCGCCCGAACTGGCCGCGATCCGGTGGGCCCACCGCAACGGCGTCGAGGTCCGCCCGTGCGACCTGCCGCTGGCGGCCCGCGACGGCGGCCACCGGGGTTCCGGTCCGGGCGCGTCGCCGCTGGCGGACGCCCTGCGCCGGGCGGTCACCGGGCGCGACGGCGAGGACCTGTGGGACCGCCTGGTCGAGGCCGCCGCGCCCGGCCAGAGCGCCGAGGCGGTCCGGCGGGCCGCCCTGCTGGTCGGCTGGGCGCTGCGCCGCGACGCGTCGGGCGGTTCCGGCGTCGACCCGTTCGACCTGCGCCGCGAGGAGTGGATGCGGCGCGCGGTCGCCCGCGCGGACGGCCGCCGGGTGGCCGCCGTGATCGGCTCGTTCCACGCGGCGGCCCTGCTGGAGGGTCCGGTGGGGCCCGCCGACGTGCCGGTCGACGGGGACGTGGTGACGTCCCTGGTCCCGTACGGCTTCGCGCTGCTGGACGAGCGCTCCGGCTACCCGGCGGGCATCCGCGACCCGGAGTGGCAGCAGGCGGTGCTGGAGGCGGCCGGCGACCCGGCGGCGGTCGAGGCCGCCGCCGCGTCGGTGATCGTCCGGATCTGCTCGCGGGTCCGCGAGCTGGGCCACCCGGCCGGTCCGGGCGAGGCCCGCGAGGCGCTGCGGCTGGCCGTCGACCTGGCCCGGCTGCGCGGCCTGCCGGCACCGGGTCGCGGCGAGGTCGTGGAGGCGGTGCAGACCGTGCTGACCCACGCCGAGCCGCTCGGTCGCGGCCGGGTGGTCGCCCGCGCCGCCGGTGACGTCCTGGTGGGCCGCCGGTCCGGCGTGCTCGCGCCGGGCACGCCGCGCTCCGGCCTGGCCCCGGCGGTGGAGGCGCTGCTGGCCGAGCTGCGGCTGCCCGGCCCGGACGCCCGGGAACCGGCGGTCCTCCGCCTGGACCCGCTGCGCTCGGACCTCGACGCGCGCCGCGAGACGACCCTGCGCCGGCTGGGCGTGCTGGGCGTCCCCTACGCCGAGTCGACGGCGACCACGGGCGTCGGCGGCGGTGACGCGCTGACCACCCGCTGGACCGCGACCTGGACCCCGTCGACGGCCGCCACCCTGCCCGTGGCCGGGCTGTGGGGCGCGACGCTGCCGCAGGCCGCGCTCGGCCGCCTGCGGGCCCGGCGGGCGGAGCGGGAGCGGGCCGCCGGCCACACCCCGGCCGACGTGCTGGCCGACTTGGCGGACGCCGCCACGTGCGGGCTGCCCGAGCTGGTCGGCGAGGTGCTGACCGACGTCGGCGCGGTGCTCCCGTCCGCCGGCACCCTGCGGGACCTGCTGGCGGGTCTGGACCTGCTGGACCGGGTGCGCGCCGGGCACGTGCCGGGCACCCCGGCGGACGTGCTCGACGGGCACCCGCTGCTGGCGCGCGAGCTGGAGACGGCGGCCGTCGCCCAGGTCGAGGGCCTGGCGGGCTCCGAGGACCCGGCGGACGCGCGGGCCCTGGTCGAGCTGGGCCAGCGGCACGACGCGCACGGCACCGGCATCCGGCTGTCCGCGACCCTGCGGCACCTGGCCGACGAGGGCGTCCCGCTGATCGCGGGCGCGGCCGGCGCGGTCCGGGTGCTGCTGGGCCTCGCCACGCCCGCCGAACTGGGCGGGCGCGTCGCGTCCTGGATCGACACCGCCACCACGCCCGAGCGGCGGCAGGTGCTGCGGCAGGGCCTGACCGGCGTGCTGGCTGCGGCGAACCCGCTGCTGGAGACGACCGAAGCCCTGGAGCCGCTGCTGACCCGGGTGGAGGCGTTGGGGGACAAGGACTTCCTGCAACGCCTGCCGGCCCTGCGGGGAGCGTTCACGTCCATCGGCCCGGCCGCGCGGGCCCGGGTGCTGGCGGTGGTGGAGCAGCGCACGGGCGACCGCGTGGACGCCGCCGGCGCACCGGACCCGGAACTGCTGGCGATCTGGCTGGACGCGGAGCAGAGCGCCCTGGAGGCATTGCGCCACCACGGCCTGGACCGCCCCAAACCGTCCACGCAGGACGAACCGCCGGCCCGCCCTCCCGCGCCGGCCACCGGCACGGAGACCGCCCGCGCATCAGCCTCGCCCGCCGAACCCGCCTCGCCCGCAGACGGTGCCGCGCCCACTGCCGCTCCGGGCGAGCCGGCGTCGACCGACCCGGCCGACAACGCCTCCGGCGCGGGTTCGCTGACGGCGGCCGTGCGGTGGCGACTGCTCCTCGGCGCGCGCGGCGACCGCCCGGCCGGGGGCGCGCGGTACGCCGCCGCCCTCGACGAGCTCTACGGCCGGGACCGGGGCGAGGGCGCGGAGACCGGCGGCGGGCTCGGGGCGGACCTGTCGTCGCCGTTCCCGGACGTCCGGGAGTGGTCCGACGAGCTGGTCGCCCTGTTCGGCGACCGGGTGCGGGAGGAGGTGCTGGCCGCCGCCGCCGAGGGCGGCCGGCTGGAGGCCGCGCTGGAGATCGACCCGGCCTCGGTGCGGCCCTCGGTCGACCTGCTGCGCAGCGTCCTCTCGCTCGCCGGCGGGCTGTCCGAGCACGCCCTGGCCCGGCTGCGGCCCCTGGTCGAGCGCCTGGTCCGGGAGCTGACCGCGCAGCTCGCCAACCGGGTGCGCCCGGCGCTGAGCGGCATCCAGCTCCCGGTGCCGACCCGCCGGCCGGGCGGCAAGCTGGACCTGCCGCGCACCCTGCGGGCGAACCTGGCCACGGCCCGGCGCGACCAGGAGGGCCGCGTGCTGGTCGTGCCGGAACGCCCGGTGTTCCGCACCCGGGGCCGACGGTCGGCGGACTGGCGGCTGGTGCTGGTGGTCGACGTGTCCGGCTCGATGGAGGCGTCCACGGTCTGGTCCGCGCTCACCGCCGCCGTGTTCGCCGGGGTGCCGGCGCTGTCGACGCACTTCCTGGCGTTCTCCACCGAGGTGGTCGACCTGAGCGACCGGGTCGCCGACCCGCTGTCGCTGCTGCTGGAGGTGCGGGTCGGCGGCGGCACGCACATCGCGGGCGCGCTGCGGCACGCCCGCTCGCTGGTGACCGTGCCGGAACGGACGATGGTCGTGCTGGTCAGCGACTTCGAGGAGGGAGGGCCGGTGTCGTCGCTGCTCGGTCAGGTGCGCGAACTGGTGGCGTCGGGGGTGACCGTGCTGGGCTGCGCGAGCCTGGACGACAGGGGCGTCGCGCGCTACTCGACGTCGGTGGCGGGCGCGCTGGTGGCGGCCGGGATGCCGGTCGCCGCGCTGAGCCCGCAGGAACTGGCCCGCTGGGTGGGGGAGAAGGTGCGCTCGTGACGCTGCCCCCGGTGGCACCCGCCGTGGTGGCGGACGTGCTGGACGCGCTGCCGCCCCGGCTGCGCAAGCGGATCGACGCCGCGCTGGACAAGGCGGCGACCTGGGAGGTGATTTGCTCCGAGGCGGCGGCCCGCGCTGACCTCGACGCCGACACCGCCCTGACCTGGACCCTGGTCGCCGGCGCGCTGACCGCCGCCGACGACCTGGTGTGCAGTTGCCTGCTCGCCCCCCGGTGCCTGCACCGGGCCGTCGCGGTGGCGGCGGCCCCCATCGCCGACCCCACCCCACCCGACGACCCGACCGCCGCCCCGGACCCGGCAGCACCGCAGGCGGACGACGAGCCGGCGACCCACCCGGCGACACCGGACGGCCCGCCGCCCGGCGGGACAGCCGGCTCGACACCTGGTCGAGCAGCCGGTTCGGCCGACTCCACGACGCCACAGGGTTCAGCGGTCGGCGCGACGCCCGGCCGGACCACCGGACCGGCCGGCGTGTCGGCCCCGGGTGTCGCCGGGGCCCTGCCCGAAACTCCGGTCGCGGTCACGCCCGGCGAGCGGGGCGCGGCCGGTGCGCTGTGGGACGCGGGCACGACCGTCCTGCGCGCGGGTGCGCAGGGCAGCGGTGCCGTGGTGCGGGCCGAGCTGCTGCGCGCCGTGCACACCGCGCGGGTCGCGGGGCTGCACCGGGCGTCGGCGTCCGGGCTGCGGATCGCCTCGGCGCTGGCCGGGGCGCGGGCGGGCGACTCGTCGTTCGACCGCGAGGTGCTCACCGCCGAACTGGTGGACCTGCTGCTCCTGTGCCACGACCTGCGCACCGCGCCGCAGGTCACCTCCGAGCTGCGGGGCACGGCCCGCCGCGAGTACCGCCCGATCGGCTCGCTGCGGCTCTACGGGTTGTGCACCGAAGCCGTGGTCACCACCTCCGGTTACGGCGGCGTGGTCACGCACCTCGTGGACGACGCGGGCGGGCTGTGGACCGTCCCGGCGATCATGCCCGGCGGCCCGGAACGCGTGCAGGCGGCGGCCGGAGGTCCGGTGGCGGTCGGCGAGTCCGGTCTCAGCCACCGCGAGCTGGGGCGCGGGGGCCTGCTGCTGTCCGGCGGCACCGCGTCACCGGACCGCAGGCTCGGCGCGGGCAAGGCGGTGCGGGCCGTGCGGGCGTCGGGCGTGGCGTGGGACGCGGACCCGGTGGCCCGGCTGTGGGCGGAACCGCTGGCCGAGCAGGTGGCGCGCGCGTTCCACGCGGGCACCGTGCCGGAGACCCACCGCCCGGCGGGTGCGGACCTGCTGTTCGTCGAGGGCTCGGTGCTGGGTGCGGCGGGCAACGCCCTGCGCGTGGCGACCGGTGCCGGCACGCTCGACCTGGTCGGCGACGGCGACCGCGCGCGGGAGAACCTGCGCGTGCTGGCCACCGCAGGCGGCGCGGACCTGCGGTTCGTGGCCCGTCTCGTGCCCGACCGCCCGGGTACGGCGGTGGTGCTGGCCGCCTCCGGCGACCTGGCGCTGACCTCCGACCTGGCCGGTCGAATCGACCTGGGCCTGGACCGGGTGCAGCGCTCGAACGTGCGGGGCGACGCGCAGGACCTGCCGCCGCGCCCCGAGCCGGCCGACCGGGTGCCGCCGCCGCTGCGGCCACTGGTGAACGTCCTGCACCGGGTGACGCTGGGCGGCCGGGCGGTGGCGGCCGTCGCGTCGGCGTCGCGCGACGTGGCGGCGCTGTCCCGCAACGGCCTCACGACGACCGCCGACCTCCTGGCGGACCTGGCACTGGCGTCCCGGGACCGCGAGCGGGACGTCTTCGGCCGGGTGGTGCGGGACGCGGGCGACGCGTTCCCCACCGCGTGGCTCCGGGCGGGCCTGCACGTCCGCGAGTTCACCCGGACCGTGGCGCGGCGGGCGTGGCTGGACGCGGTGAGCCCGGTGTAACCGCCACCCGCACCCGGCCGTGCACCCGGCTCCGCCGGGTGTGCGGCCGGTATCGCCGATGTGCGACTGAAAGCGGTATCCGGATGTGGGCCGGGCCGCCGGGACAACTTTCCGTAGGCGTCCCGAAACGCCCGGCCCGCCCCGCCCGGGTGTCCCACACCTCGCCGCACCAGGCGTTTCCCCGGTCCGCCGACGCCACACCCCGGAAATCACGGGTCCAAACCGGATTCCGGCGCTCGGCCACTGTCGTGCGAATTCGCCGCGCGGCGCTCCGGGCGCGCTTCCGGCCGATTCGCCACGGGTATCCCGTTCACGGTTCGACGGCACGAGTTCCGGGAGTCGGGTGGCGAGCGTTCGGCGAGGTGGACATGACCAGCATCCCCACGGGGGCAGTAGGCGCACGACGAGGTCGTCGGCGCGTGACCGGAATCCTCGGGGTGGCCTGCCTGGCCGCCGCGCTGCTGGCCGTCCCCGGCTCGGCGGCCGACGCGGTGGAACACCCCGTCGTGGACACCGAAGCCGCGCACGAGCAGTTCTGGCACGACCAGATCTGGCACAGCGACGACGATCCCGGCAGCGACGACCCGGACAGCGACAGCGACGAAGACAGCGACGACCCGGGCGACCAGGGCGAGCACGCCGGGTACGTCGGCGTCGGTGACGCCCAGTCGTTCTGGCTGCACCTCAACAGCACGCCCGTCAGCGACTCGATGGCCGCGACCGAGGCGAAGCGGCACGAGTACATCGTGCTCAACGCGTGGGAGGGCGGCCTGCTCAAGAAGCTCAAGGCGGCCAACCCCCACGTCCAGGTCTTCGTCTACAAGGACCTCTCCTCGACCCGCAGCTACGCGTGCAAGAACGGCACGGACGACAAGTACCTCCCGGCCGGGGTCGGGTTCTGCGCCGCCGACCGCAACCACCCGGACTGGTTCCTGCTCGGGCCCAACGGCAAGCGGTTCGAGTACGGCGGGTACCGGGGGCACTGGCAGATGGACGTCGGCAACGTCTCCTACCAGCACGCCTGGATCGCCAACGTGATCGCGGACAGCAAGGTGACCGGGTTCGACGGCGTGTTCATGGACAACGCGCTGTTCCCGTGCGACGCCTACCACTCCGGCGTCTGCCCGAAGAAGTACCCGACCGACGCGAAGTTCCAGGCCGCCTACAAGTCGATGCTGTCGACCATGAAGCCGTTCTTCGCCGCCGCCAACCTCAAGACGGTCGCCAACCTCTCCAACGCCCGCCTGCACAGCGGCGCGTGGGACGCCTACACCGAGCACCTCGACGGCGGGTTCGACGAGTGGTGGCTGACCTTCGACGACAAGAACCTGCTCGCCGAGTACGACCAGGGCTGGAGCCGGCAGGTCGCGGAGATCGCGTCCGACGAGGCCCGCGACAAGATCACCTGGGTGCAGCCGCACTTCAGCCCCGGCCAGGACCGGCCGCTGCGCTACGCGATGGCCAGCTACTACCTCGCGGTCGGGGACAAGGCCGCCATCGCCGAGATGAAGACCACCGACGACTACGGCGACCCGACCGCGACCAGTGACATGTACGACTGGGACCTGGGCACCGCCTCGAAGGCGTACCGCTCGGTGGCCCCCAACGTGTTCCGCCGCGACTTCACCTGCGGCACGGTCGTGGTCAACGCCAACAACGGCAAGAGCACCCCGGTGCGCGTGCAGCTCGGGGGCACCTACACCGACGAGAGCGGTGCCAAGGTGTCCTCCGTGAAGCTGGCCGGCACCTCGGGAACGATCCTGCGCAAGTCCTGCCGCTAGCCCCGGGCCGGTTAGCGGAGAGTTAGCAGCCGGTCGGGGCCATCCGGCTACGTTGACGCGCATGGGTTCCGACATCACCGGCCTGCACCACGTCGGGCACGTGGTCGCCGACCTCGCCGGCGCGCTCGACCTCTACCGGCGTCTCGGCTTCGCCGTGCCGCCGCCCGCCTACCCGGCGATGGCCCCGCGCGAGGGTGCCGCGCCCGAACCGTTCGGCGCGGTCAACGCGCACGCCGACTTCGCCCGCGACTTCGTGGAACTGGCCTCCCCGGTGCGCGCGGAGGCGCGGCTCCCGGACGGTGCGACGCTCGTCCCGCTGCACGCCCCGCCGGACGTGCTGCCCGTGCTGCTCGACCGGATCGCCACCACCAGCGCGAACCTCGCGGTGTGCCTGGACCGGTTCGAGGGCGCCCACATCCTGATGTTCTCCTCCGCCGACGTGGACGCGACCGCCGACCGGCTGGCCGCCGCCGGCGTCCGGCACGGCGGGGTGCACACCGTGCACCGGCCGGTGCGTCCCGACCTGGTCGAGGCCGTCCGGTACCTGGAGGTCGACGGCGAGCGGCCCGGCCTGGTGGCGGAGGGCCGGGTGGGCGTGGTGGCCGACCTCGACCCGGCGATCCAGGCCGTCCGCGTGCCCGAGCACCCCAACGGCGCGGTGGCGCTGGTGGAGGCCGTGCTGTGCGCGCCCGCCGCCGGCCTGGACGACCTGGCGGCGCGGTACACCCGCTACCTCGACGTCGAGCCGGTGCACGACGGGCCGGCCCTGGTGTTCCCGCTGGGCACGGCCCGGCTGGTGCTGCTCGCGGACCACCGGCTCGGCGAGCTGCTGCCCGGTGAGCGCCCGGTGGCATCGCCCGCCCTGGCGGCCTACGCGGTCGGGGTGCGCGACAGCGCCGCCGTCGCCCGCCACCTCCGGGCGCACGGCGTGCCCTTCGAGGTCGCTGGTTCAGGTGACGTGTTCGTGTCGGCCGCGACGGCGCTGGGGGTCGCCGTAGTGTTCCGGCAGGTCGGGTGAGCACGGGCACCGGCCGGCGACGCGGCACCAGCGCAGCCAGGGAGTGGGCTTGGTCAGGAAGTACGTGATCACGGGGGCCAGCGACGGCATCGGCGCGGCCGTCACCCGCGAGCTGCTCGCGCGCGGCCACCACGTGATCGCCCTGGGCACCGACCCGGCGAAGGGCGAGGCCCTGGTGGACGCGGCCCGGGGCACGCCCGGCAACGTCGAGTTCATCCGCGCCGACCTCAGCCTGGTGGCGACCAACCGGCGGGTGGTCGCCTCCATCCTCGAGCACCACCCCGCCGTCGACGGCCTGGTGCTGTGCGCGCGGTTCATCCGCAGCTACCGCGCGGTGACCACCGAGGGCCTCGAGGACAACTTCGCCCTGCTCTACCTGAGCAGGGTGCTGTTCGGCTACGGCCTGCGGCCCGCGCTGGAGAACGCCGCCCGGCCGGTGATCGTGAACGTCGCCGGACCCGGCCACGACACCCCGGTGGCGTGGGACGACCTGCAGAGCGCGCGCGACTACGACGGCGTGCGCGCGATGTTCCTGGCCAGCCGGCTCAACGACCTGCTCGGCGTGACCTTCGCCCAGCGGTTCGGCGACGGGCCCGTCCGCTACGTCCTGTTCCACCCGGGCACGACGTCCACCGGGATCGTCGGCGAGTACGACCCGCCGACGGCGGCCTACGTGGAGCAGCAGAAGGCGCTGGCCAAACCGGCGTCCGAGGTGGTCCCTCCGATCGTGCGGCTGCTGGACGACCCGCCGGCGGAGCCGTTGACCGCGTTCACCCCGTACCGGGAGATCGACCTGGGCGGCGGGCTGTTCCGGCCGGCCGACGCCGAACGCCTGGCCAAGATCACCGACGAGCTGCTGGACCGCGTCCGCGAGTAGGCGGGCATCACCACGGCTGCGGCTCGGCCGCGCCGACCGCGAGGGCGGCGGAGGTGCGCAGCGCGTGCCGCCGGTACTCGGCCGGGCTGATCCCGTACGCGGCGCGGAACGCGCGGCTCACGTGCGGCGCGTCCAACAGGCCCCAGCGGGCGGCGATCGCGGCCACCGTGCGGCCCGCGAGCTGCGGGTTCTCCAGGTCCTGCCGGATCCGGTCCAGCCGCCGGGACCTGATCCACGACGACAGCGGCTGGTCCTGCCCGCTGAACAGCCGGTGGACGTACCGCACCGAGACGCGGTGGGCCCGCGCGACCGACCGGGGGGACAGGTCGGGATCGGACAGGTTGGCCTCGCAGTGGGCGAGCATCCGGTCCAGCATCGGCGCGCGCCCGTCCACCGGGGCCTCCCGACCGGTGAACATCAGCGCGATCATGTCGACCAGCGAGTCGGCCAGCCGGAGCCCGCCGTGCGCCACCCCGGTGTCCAGCTCGTCGGCCAGGCCGGTGAAGAAACCCGCGACCAGCCGCCGGACACCCCGCCCGGTCGCTTTGGGCACGGCGATGACCTCGCGCAGCGCGTCCGCGTCGGCGGCGAAGTACGAGCGCGGGCAGGTGATCACGATCGTCCGGAAGTCGTCCTCCGGGCGCAGCGCCGGGTCGTGGTGCACCAGGGTGTAGGGACGGGTCGTGTCGTAGACGGCCATGTCGCCGGGCAGCACCACGTTGCGCCGCCCGTCCTGCGCGACGACCATCCGGCCCGAGAGCTGGAGCGCGACCTTGTACACGTCGTTGTCGGTCGAGCTGATCTGCCGGTGGTCCCGGTGCACCGTCAACGACGACGTGCGCAGGTCCGAGACCAGCAGCCCGCCGACCTGCTCGGCGCGGATGCGCGCCCACATCGGCCCGACGTCGTTCGCCGTGATGGCCAGCGGCGCGAACGTGGCCGACGCGGCGGCCTGGAACTCCTCCAGCCGCTGCTGCGGGGTGCCGGCGGGATCCGTGGCGAACTCGGTCAACTCGTCACCTGCCTCCGTACCGTTGACCCCACGATACTCAACGTAACGATCCGGGTACGCGGAACGACAAGAACGGGTGCGCGCTACGGCGACCCGCCGGGGGAGAGCCACCGTACGGTGGTCCGGCGGTAACCCGGCCGGCCCCGACTGCCCGTTCGGGTGCCGCAGAGGCGGGCGGCACCGGCGGGGGAGGGGTACGCCGGTGCCGCCCCACCCCACCTCGACCCGACCTGCCGCCGTTGCCCGAACCGGCAAAGCCTCACCACGACCCGCCGCACTTCGCGACCCTCGACCCGACCTGCCGCTCCCGCGGCCCGTCGCCGGCCTCGCCTCCCGAGCCCTCCGCTACGCGTTGCTCAACTCGCGTTCCGCCTCGACCGGTGGTGCCGACTCTCGGCGGCGGGAGCGCCACGCCACGAACACGGCATAGGCCACCGCGCCCAGCAGGCCCAGCACGGCGAGCACGCTGCCCAGCGGCATCCCGGGCGGGGTCCACCGGATGGCGACCCGGCCGCCGTCGACGTCGGCCGGCAGGTCCACCACCAGCAGGCCGGCCGGGCCCTGCCGGGTGGACAGCTCCCGCCCGTCCAGCTCGGCCCGGTAGCCGGGCCACGCCAGCCGCGCGAACACCAGCGACCCGGCCGCGCCGCGCGGTTTGGTGAAGCGCACCGACTCGTCCCGGTCGTCCGGCGCGACGTCCTCGGTGACCCGCACGCCCGCCGTGGCGTGCGAGAGCCGGCCGCCCGGCCACGGCAACGGCTGCTCGCGGGAGAGCACCGTGGCCTTGACCGAGCGGTGCGAGACCCGCCAGCCCGGCGGCGGGACCACGTCCGGGCGCAGGTCGTTCTGCACGTACACGCTGCCCACCCGGATCAGGTCCGCCAGCGTCCGCCCGTCCAGGTCGGTCGGCGCGAAGATCCGCTCGAAGCTGCCCGCGCACGTGGCACCGTGGTAGACCATGCAGGTCGCGTTGGCGAAGTCGCGGAACTGCAACCCCGTGTACGAGCCGACCGACGACAGGCCGGCGACCAGCCCGACGTTGCCCGGCAGCGCCGAGCCGACCGGGAACGTGGTGCCCTCGTGCGGCGGGGTCTGCGCGCGCAGCTCCGTGATCGACCGGGGGTAGTCGTGGCCCGCCACGTCCCCGTTGAACGGGAACCACGCCGTCTGCGCCACCAGCCCGGCGGCCACCCCGAGCACCAGCACGCCGTACGTGGCCGCCACCCGGCGCCGGGCCAGCCAGAGCGCCAGCACCACGCCGACCACCAGCATCGCCAACGAGATCGCGTGGTGCCGCCACTGCCACGGCCCCGAAGAGAACGCCAGGTACGCGGCCAGCGCCAGCGCGCCGCCGGTCACGAGCGCGCGCCGCCGCACGTGGTCCAGCTTCGGCCCGCCGGTCAGCATGACCGCGAACAGCACGCCGAACGCCAGGTACACGACCTCCAGGTGCCGCAGCGGGAACCGGAACATCCACATGTTCGACGGCCCGATGGCGAACAGCAGGTAGACCACCGCCACCGCGAACACCCCGGCCAGCGGGCGCCACCGCTCGCGCAGCCTGCCCCAGTGCAGCCACGGCAGCAGCGGCACGACGAACCACGCGAAGTACACCGCCGGGGTGAACATCCGGATGCTGTGCCCGAAACCCCGGATCAACGGCTGGTGGCTGGGCGTGCTCAGGTTCAGCAGCTCCGACAGCCGGGGCATCAGCACGCCGTCGCTGGCGAACCCCTGGCCCGCCCGGACGGTCACCGCCGAGCTGCCCAGCAGCGGCAGGTACACCAGCGGCACCAGCAGCGCGACCAGGCCGCCCACCACGAACAGCCGGACCAGCGCCGCCCGGTCGCGCCGCAGCCACGACTCCAGCAGCAGCGCGGCCAGCACCACGCACACCCCGAGCAGCCCGTACGGGTTGCCCGTGGTCACCGCGAGCGCCCCGAACAGGAACGCCCACAGCGGGCTGCCCGCGCCGCGCGCCGCCCGCCGCGCCGCCCACCAGGTGAACGGCAGCCAGGTGAACGCCATGAGCCCGGCGACCCAGGTGGCGGCGTCGAAGTAGAGGGTGAACCCGCTGAACGGCAGCGCGACCGCGACCGCGGCGGCCGGTCCGCGCCCCGCGCCGTACTCGCGCGACAGCAGGTAGGTGCCCAGCGCCAGCAGCACCAGGAACTCGGTCTTCACCACGAGGGCGGCCACCGACAGGTCGTCGAACTGGTGCACCAGCACGAAGTTCGCCAGGTTGACCGGGTTCCAGATGCCGAACAGCGCCTCGGCGGCGAAGTTGCCGCCCATCCAGTTGTCGACGTCGAGCAGCGGCGGCCAGTCGCCGCGCAGCAGCCGGCCGCCCATGCTGTGCCAGGTCGGCAGGAACTGCACCGCGCTGTCGTCCCAGGCGTAGAACGAGCGGTTGCGCAGGAACGGGATCTGGGCGATCAGCACCACGGCGGCGCACACACCGAACGCGACCAGCGGACCCCGCGCCGGCCGTCGGACGAGCGTCGTCACGACGTCCGTTCCTCTTCCTTGACCAGGGGCGCGGCCGGCCCGGGACGACCCAGGAGCACGAGCTGCGCGACGATGAACGTGAACGGGATCGCCACCACCGCCGCGAGCAGCGGCGCGATCCCCTGGTCGACGTGCAGCCACGTGACCAGCGCGTACAGGCCCGCCGTCGTGATCACGAAGTTCGTCACGTTGGACAGCGGGAACAGCAGGAACGTCCGCAGCGACGGCGTCGTGCGGAACGTGAAGTAGCAGTTGAGGAAGTACGAGCCGACCATCGCCAGCACGAACGCGGCCACGTGCGCCGCCAGGTACGGCAGGACCAGGCGCAGCGCCAGGTACAGGCCGTAGTACACGCCGGTGTTGACCACGCCGACGAGTCCGAAGCGGACGAGCCGCCCGAGCCGAGCGGTCACCGCGCGGTCCGCTCCGTGAACGGGCCGGACACGACGTCGCCCATGGCCTCCACCGCGTGCCCGGCCACGTCGCGGCCCAGCGGCAGGGTGACCGGCGTCGGCCCGGTGCCCGCCGACTCCTTGACCAGGAAGTGCGGCCGCCGCTTGGACTCGAAGTAGATGCGGCCGACGTACTCGCCGATCACGCCGAGGAACAGCAGCTGCAACCCGCCCAGCACCAGGACGCCGCACATGATGGTCACGTAGCCGGGCACGTCGACGCCGTGCCACACCGCGTTGACCAGCACCCAGATCGCGTACCCGAACGCGATCGCGGTGACCAGCGCGCCCAGGTAGATCGCCACCCGCAGCGGCTTGGAGTTGAACGACACCACGCCGTCGATTCCGTAGTTGAACAGCTTGCGCAGCGTCCAGCTGCTGTTGCCGTTCTGGCGTGCCACGTTGTCGTAGTCGATGACGGCGGTGTCGAAGCCGATCCAGGAGAACAGGCCCTTGGAGAACCGGTTGTACTCGCCCAGCGACAGCAGCGCCTGCACCGCGCGCCGGGTGAGCACCCGGAAGTCGCCGACGCCGTTCTGCAGCTCGACGTCGATGACCTTGTTGATCAGCTTGTAGTAGAGGTTCGACACGACCTTGCGCACGGGGGCCTCGCCGCGCCGGGTGCGGCGCGCGATCACCTGGTCGTAGCCGGTGCCGATCAGGGCGACCATGCGCTCCAGCAGCTCGGGCGGGTGCTGCAGGTCGGCGTCCATGATGGCGACCAGGTCGCCGGTCGTGTGGCGCAGGCCCGCGAGCATCGCGGCTTCCTTGCCGAAGTTGCGGCTCAGCGCCAGGTACTTGAACCGGGGGTCGCGCTCGGCCAGCAGGCGCAGCCGGGGCAGGGTGCCGTCCGAGCTGCCGTCGTCCACCAGCAGGACCTCGAAGTCCTCGCTCACCGCCGGGAGCGCGCGCAGCAGCGCGGCGTAGAGATCTTCCAGCCCGGCTTCCTCGTTGAAGCACGGGACCACTACCGAGATGCGCACAAGTTCCCTCGAAACCCCTCAAGACACTGCTGTGCCGATCCGACCCACCGACGTGGAATCCCACCTGTCAACGACGCTTCGCACTGCGCTTGCGTTGCACGACGTCGCGTTGGTCACCGTGTCTGCGCTGTCGCCTTTCTGTCGGTAGCCTGTCCGTCGCAGCAGGGGTGGAATGCGACTTGGGGGCACTGGGTTCATGGCGGGTGCACGGCCGTTCGCACTGCTCGTGGCGCTGGCGCTGGCGGTGCTGGTGGCCTGCGGCGACCCTACCGCACCGCCTGCCGCGTCCGGCGAGGTCGCACACCTCCAGGTGATCGCGCACCACGACGACGACTTGTTGTTCATGAACCCGGACGTGCGCGACAGCGTCCGCTCCGGGCACCGCCTGATGACGGTGTTCCTCACCGCCGGCGAGGCGGAGGAACCGGACGCCAACGGCTACTCGGCCGCCCGCCAGGCCGGGGCCCGCGCCGCCTACGCCCGGATGGCCGGCGTGCCCGACGAGTGGGACGGTTCGACCCTGGCGCTGGCCGGCGGGCGCACCGGCGAGCGCTACTCGCTGCGCTCGCGGCCCCACGTCGCACTGGTCTTCATCAACCTCCCGGAGGACGCCGACCCGCGCGCGGACGGCGGCCGGGGCGCGTTGAGCCGGATGTGGCAGGACCGGGGCGGCTGGGTCGCGGTGGACACGCTGGTGCCGACCGGCGGGCAGGTGTCCGAGCCGTCCCGCTACACCGGCAACGGCCTGATCAAGGTGCTGGCGAAGCTGATGGAGGGGTTCCGGCCGACGGTCCTGCGCGTCCAGGACTCCGACCCGGACCCGGACTACCCGTTCTGGCTGCCGCTGCACGACCACCCCGACCACGTCATGGGCGCACGGTTCGCCGAGGCGGCGGCCCGCGTCTACCGGCGTTCACCGGACCGCCCGGCGCTGTCGGTGATCGGGTACCGCGACTACAACACCGACAGCGCGCCCGCGAACCTCAGCCCGGAGCAGCAGGACGACAAGGTCGGCACGTTCGGCGCGTACCAGAAGCACGACAAACTCGCCCACGGCCCGGTCTACGACCGCTGGCCACGCCGCATGTACTACCGCTGGGACCGTGGCACGTCGTGGGTCGGCCGGGCGCGCGACGGCCGGCTGCACGCGTTCGCCGTGCGCGGCAGGCAAGTCCTCGGGTGGCGCCAGGACGGCGACCGCTGGCAGCGCGCCGACCCGGACCGGCCGGGCGGCCCGCTCGCGGCCGGGCTCGCGGTCGGCACGGGCGTCGGCGGCCTGACCGTGTGCGGCCGGCGGCTCGACGACGGCGACCTGACCTGCCACGACGAGAAGGGCTGGGTGGGGCTGGGCAGCCCGGACCCGGGTGACGCCCGGGTCGGCGTGCCGGCGGTGGCCGCGCACCGGGACGGCCGGCTGGTGGCGTTCGTGCGCGACGGGCGCGGCGGCGTGAGCCGGGCAGAACAGGACGCCACGGGCCGGTGGGGTCCGTGGCAGAGGCTCGGCGGCGAGGGCGTGCGGGACGGCCTGAGCGCGGTGCCCGGCCCGGACGGCGTGCCGGAGGTGTACGCGAGCACGGCCACGTCCGTGCTGCGGTGGGCGGGGAGCTGGGACCGTTCGTTCCCGGCGGTCACGCCAGGAGGAGCGCCGGTAGCCGTGGAGGGCGGAGGCGGGACGACGGTCGTGGTGCCGGTGGCCGACACGGGGGAGGTGCTGCGCACCACCCGCGTTGCCGGCACGTGGTCGACGCCC
This sequence comes from Actinosynnema sp. NPDC050436, assembly GCF_040655415.1. Classification (NCBI taxonomy): domain Bacteria; kingdom Bacillati; phylum Actinomycetota; class Actinomycetes; order Pseudonocardiales; family Pseudonocardiaceae; genus Actinosynnema; species Actinosynnema sp. NPDC050436. The sequence goes on from NZ_JBFAJV010000027.1 coordinate 45,955, forward strand.
GTACGCGGTCCGGGCCCGGGAGGCCCCGGCGGCCCGGCGGCGGTGTCCGCGCACGGCAAGGTGGTCGTGGTCGGCCGAACCGGCGACGGCAGCGTGACCACCGACGCATCCGGCGCGTGGCAGGCAATCGGCGGCACACCCCTGGACTACCCCACGGCGGCGGTGGACGCGTCGGGCCGCCTGACCGTGCTGCTGATCGGCCCGGACGGCCGTCTGCACACGTCAACGCAACCCCAGGAGGGCGGCACCTTCACCCCGTGGACCACGACCGACTGACGCCTCGCCGAGCCACACCCCAGCCCCCAGGTGCTGGTCCGATCCGGCGTCGCGGCAGTACGCGGTCTTCCTTCCCCGGCTCGACGTGCTGGTGGAGCGCAACGCCCACCGCTGCGGGACCCGCGAGCTGTCGGAGGGGATGCTGCGGATCATCCACGACCGGATGCAGCGGTGGCGGGACCTCGGCGTCCCGGTGATCGACAACTTGGAACTGGCCGTCCCGGATGCCGCAGCGCGGCTGTGGCGACTGGTGGACTCCGGCGAGGTCTTCGCCATCCCGTCCTGACCCGGCACCCGGGCCGAGTCGGCCGGCAGGTCAGGCTGTGCCGGCCGCCGCCGCGAGCAGTCGGGCGAGTTCGGCGGGCTTGGTGTGCATGGGCCAGTGGCCGGAGTCGAGGTCGATGAGGTCGAGGTGTTCGACCCGTGCGAGTTCGGGTGCGTCACCGGCGTCGATCCACGCCTGCGCCTGGGTCGGGGTGAACTCGGGGCATACGAGGGTGACCGGGATTTCGAAGCGTCGCTCGTCGGTCAGTCGCACGGTGCCCGTGGCCACGTCCTCGGGAACCGGGACCGCAGCGGCGGCGAAGGCGCGTTTGGCCTGCTCGTCGAGGTCGGCCGAGTCGGGTCCTGCGAACGGTTCCCAGCCGGGGAAGGGCATGGCGCCGTCGCGCAGTGCGAAGAAGTCCGCGTAGGGCTTGCCGTCGGCGGTCGGGAAGCCGCCGATGAGCACCACCCGGGCGATCTTGTCCGGTCGCGCGTCTGCGGCGAGCCAGGCCAGGGTGCAGGCGGCCGAGTGCCCGACCACCACGGGCTTGCCGGAGGCCGCGTCCACGGCGGCGAGCACGGCCGCCACCTGGTCGCCAAGCGTCGCGGAGGTGGACCCGTCGCCCTGCCCGGGCAGGGTGAGCGGAACGGGGTTGTGGCCCAGCGACCGGAGCGTGGGAGCGACATCGTCCCAAGCCGATCCGTCGAGCCACAGACCGGCGACGAGGAGGATGTCCATGATCGTGTGTCTTCTTCCTGTCAGGTCGCGGTGTGTCGAGACGGCAGGCTCGGGGACGTCACGGTACCGGTGGTGCCGGAAATCCGAGCGCCGGCGGCGGTGGTCGCCCGGGTGGCGGTCGGTGGCACACCCGGGCGAGGCCGGTCGTGCCACCGGGACCGGGTTAACGGGGGTTGTTCGACATCTGGGCGGTGGTGGCGTCGCCTATCTTGGTCCAGCCGGTGCCGACGCACTGGAGATCGAGGACCTCGCTGGGCGAACGCATCCCCGTAATCCGGGGACCGAACGGTCCTGCGCGACCCGCCGGGCGAAGCGTTCAGACTGCGCCCCGTTCCGCCCCTGTCCCGCTTTCGCCCGTGACGACTGCGTCCCGGTGGACCGGGCAGCGCGGAGGCGGCGCGGATCGTCAACGTCGTGTCGCGTGGGGTCGATGTCCGGGCGGGAAATCTCTCCGATGCTGGTGGCGCAACGAAATGGTGTCCAGTCGGAGGAGGATTCATGCGTTTGCGTCGAACTGTTGCCGCTGTGGGGCTGGCCGCTCTCGCGTCGCTGACCGTGGCAGGGTCGGCCGGAGCGGCTCAAGTCGCCGGCGTTCCGGACGCGGCGGCCTGTGGGCAGGGCAAGGCGGACAAGGACCACCGGGAGTACTTAAAGGACTTCACGCACGCGACGAACATCCGTTCCGGCCCGAGCACGCGGTGCACCCCCGTGGGCGTCGGCTACCCGCCGCACTCCATCGACTACCACTGCTGGGACTACGGCGAGAACGGCACCTGGTCCTACCTGCGCACGCGCGGCAACGTGTACGGGTGGGTCAAGGACAGCGAGCTGAAGGGTGGTCTCGGCTCCATCGTGAAGTGCTGACCCGACCTGTCCCATGACGGTGCCCGGATTCCCGCCGGTTCGGAATCCGGGCAGCGCCATGGAATGGGGGTGAAAAATTTCGGTTCTTTGGTTCACTGGCTCCGGAAGGGAAACCGGGCAGGTTCCGGCACGGTGTGCGGAATGCCCGGACTGCATCCGAGGGGGCCGAGTGGACACGATCTTCCGGGCGACCGACCACCCGGTGGCGGAGCGGTTCGAGCGGTGGGCGGAGCTGGTGCCGAGGGTGTTCGCGCCGTTGCGGCTGTCGGTGGCCGAACCCGACCGGCACCGGTCGGAACTGCGGGTCGCCGAGCTTGGCGGGACGATGGCGTACTACGTGGCGTCATCCACCTCCCGCGTCGAGCGCACCGATCGCATGATCCGGCAGGCAGACCCCGACGTCGTCCGAGTGGCGCTGGTCGAGCACGGCGACGTGGTATTCGGCCAGGACGTCACACCGAGGGTGGTCGAACCGTGCCGGCTGTACGTGTCGACCAGTTGGCGGCCGTTCGAGCTGAGCGGGGCCGTACCCGGTGGCGGGATGAACGTCACGCGCAGCGCCGTGGTGCCGTTCGGCCGGCTGTCGATGCCCCGGGGCCAGGTCGAGCGGTTGGGCGGCGTCGCGGTCCCCGCCGGCGGGCTCACCGACCTGGTCACGGCGTCGCTGCGCGAACTGACCACGCACGACTTCGGTCCGGCCGACGCGTCGAGACTGGGCAGCGTGCTGGTCGACCTGGTGGCCGCACTCGTCGCGCACCTGCTCGACCGGACCTCCGACCTGCCCGCGCAGACCCGGGAACAGGCCCTGCTCGCGCAGGCCGAGGCGTTCATCCAGGCCAACCTGGGCGACCCGGGCCTCACCCCGGCGGCGGTCGCCGCCGCGCACCACGTCGGCCTGCGCACGATGCAGCGACTGTTCCGGCGACAGGACCGCGGCCTCGCCGACTGGATCCGCCACCGCCGGCTGGAAGCGTGCCACCGAGACCTCACCGACCCACGCCTGCTCTCACAACCGGTGCACCTCATCGGCCGGAGGTGGGGCTTCACCGATCCGTCGCACTTCAGCCGCGTGTTCCGGGCGGCATTCGGGTCGCCACCGGGCGACTACCGCGAACACCAGACCCCGACCAGTTCGCCGTGCACCGCCCAACTCGCCCTGGCACCCTCGGGCGACTTGCCCTGACCTGACCCCATCGAGCCCTCAGCGTCACCCTCTCGTGCCGACTTCGCCGCAACGCCGGCTGCACGGCGTTGCTGCGGTGATCCCGTCGGTGTGAGTGTCCTACCCGGATCGTTGGACGCGCTCGACGTCCGGCGTAGTGCCGCGCGACACGGGAACTCCCGGGACGACCCGACATCGCGAGCCGAGCTCGCCCGGAGGAAGGGCCATCGTGCGCGATCGTGATGTGGTGGTGGTCGGCAACGGTGTCATCGGACTGTCCATCGCCTTTGAGCTGTCGAGGCGCGCACCCGACTTGCGGATAGTGGTGATCGGGCCACCGGATCGCCCGATGGCGGCATCCGCAGCGGCCGGGGCGATGCTGAACTGCTTCGGCGAGGTGACACCCTTCACCTCCCATCACCCGCCTTCGGCCGCGAAGTTCGCCATCGCCAGAGCCGCGCTGGACACCTGGCCTGCATGGCTCGACGCGCTCAGCGACACCGCTGACGGGACCCGCGCCCGCCGTTCCCTGAGGCCGGGCACGTTCGTCGTCCTGCCGTCCACGGCCGGCACCGGAACCGCCGCCCACTTCCACGCGATCGAAGCCGCGCTGCGCGAGTGCGCGGAGCCGTTCGACGAGGTGACCCCCGACGCGGTCGAAGGCTTGCGACCCGCCGACCACGCGCGACCGGCGCGCATCCTCTACCTGAGGCGTGAGGGCTCCATCGACGCGCGCGAAGTCCTCGCACTGCTGGAGCAGGCCGTGCGCGTTAACGGCGTCGACATCGTCCCGGCCACCGTGCACGAGCTGGACACGGCCGGTAGTCGTGTACGCGGTGTGCGCCTCGCCGGCGGCGAGTCGATCGCCGCACCGAACGTGGTGCTGGCTGCCGGCAGCCTCGCCCAGGACTTCCTCAAGCAGCTGCCCGCCGGCTCGATCCCGCCGCTGCTGCCCAGCACCGGACTCGCGGTGCAGACCCACCGCAAGGAGTTCCCCGGCTTCACCCACGTGGTGCGCACCCCCAACGCCGTCGGCGGGTGCGGGACACACCTGGTCCCCTTGGCCGAGCACGGCCACGAGTACATCGGGGCGACGAACACCCTCCACTTCCAACCGTCCTCCGGCCCCAACGTGGGGGTCACCGTCAGCCTGCTCAAAGACGCCTGCGAGCAGTTCGACCACCGGATCGGCCTCTCCCAGGTCACGCACTGGCCCACGGGCCGACGTCCGGTCGCCCTCGACGGGTTCCCCCTGATCGGCCCGGTCTTCTCGTGCACGGGGCTGGTGCTCGCCACCGGCACCTACCGCGACGGCTTCCACAGTTCGCCGGTGATCGCGCGCCACATCACCGACGTGCTCCTGAACGGTGATGCCAAGGACCCGCACTTCGGCCGCTTCGCCGTGGAACGCCTCCCGATCCAACGCACCACCGTGGAGGAGTCCGTCGACGCGTTCGTCCGGCACGAAGTCGACGCCTCGGTCGCCTCCGGCCTCCGCCTGCCCTACTTCCTCGAACCCGACACCCTCACCCTTCGGCACAGGGAACTCGCCGAACGGATCTACGCTCAGTTGAGCGATCCGATCGCCCTGATCCCCGAAGTGCTGGACGCACTCGCCTACCGCCCCGACGACGGAGCGCACTGGCTCGACGAGTACCTGCAAGCCGCACGCCGACACCACGGCACCCCACCGTCGACCGGCGGACACGCCGAGTCGACAGAGCCCGTTTCGCTGATTGGCGACCGGTGAGCCTCCTCCCGTCGACGCCCACGCCGGGAGCGCGTGGTGCTCGGGCCACGTCTCTCGATCATGCCGACTAGGGTCACGCGGTGCACCACCACGTGCGGTGTGATCGGCGGCGTTTCGCGGCGTCCGAAACGACGACGGCACAGCAGCGTGCTGCATGGGTTTTGGAAAGGAGGTCTGGAGTTACGCCTCGCGCAGTGACTCCCGCGCCCTGCGGCGGTGTTCTCCGGCGAGCGGGGCTTCGTCGGCGGAACCGGGCCAGTCCGCCTCGACGTGAGCCGGCACGATCTCATCCTGGGAGGTCACGAGGGTGGTGGTGCTGTCTGCCCCGAGCTGTGCCAACACCTGCGCCCGAGGTGGTGGGCGAGCGTCATATCACGCGCGAGATATTCCTGCGGCCAAGATCGAGAACCCGCGGGACCTGGTCAACATCGCCGGAGGCGGTACGATCGCAACGATCTTCGTCCAGGCGACGGACGGAGGGGAGATTTTCTCCCGGTCGAGCGAGGGGCCATGACCACCGACTGGAGCACCCGGATCAGCCGGGGCTTCACAACTGGTGAATTGAGGTCCGCGACCAGGGTCGCGCTCGGGGAATTGCTCGGAGTCGACGCCTCCGCACTTTCATTGGCAGTGGTGTGGAGCGTCGGCCTCGCATCGGCCCATCCCGGACGGGTTCCGGACGTCGCGGCCGAGGTGTTGGCACGGCCGTCCGGGCCCGATGAGGACGTCGCATTCGTGGCGTGGGACCTCGACGCGGCTGCGGTAGAGGTGAACGTAATTGTGCTGGGTGATCCGGATGAAGGGGACGAACACGGTGGTGTCCGGTTGCACGCCGCGCCCTACCGCGCCGCGCACTCCTGCGTGCTGGCGATTGCGACCGCGATTACCGCTGCGTGCCTGGGTGGGAGTCCGGTGTGGGACGAGCGCACGACGTTGAGCGACCGCCGGGTCGCCGATCCGGAGTGTTTGGTGGAGCGTCTTCGGCAGCCACCCGGGAAGAGCGCCTGGGATGCCGCCCTCGACCTTCTGAGGGGGACCGGACTGCGAGACGCGGCCGACCCCGACTGGTGAACCCGTCCGTACTTGGTGGTGTTGCACAGCCCGTAGTGCTGGGCCGTCCGACCGGGAGCCGCTCCGGCGGCCGGATCGCAGTCCTTCCACCCCGGAACCGATGTCACCGGACCACGGCGAACTTCGGGCGGGCCTCGGGCGTGTGGTTGAATGATCGGATCGGACCACGGGAATCGGGTTTTGACGGAGGTTTCGTCATTGCCGATGATCACCATGACCGGTAGGTGTGCAGCGTGACCACTGATTAGGAAGCACGGATCAACCGAGTTTTCACCACGGGTGAGTTGCGGTCGGCGGCCGGAACCGCCCTTGGGGAGTTGCTCGGGGTCGACGGCGCGTCGATCCGGGTGGCGGCCCCAAGGCGCTCGACCTGGCGAGGAGGCAGGCGGCAACCGCCGCCTATGATCGGCTCACTCCAGTATACGAAGTGCCGGACGCGAATGCGCCGCAGCCATGAACCGATTCATGGCGTACGCGGGAGTGTCGACGACCGTTGTGCGGATTGGGCGATGAGATGAATCCGGAACCTCTGGTAAAAGCGATCGTGGCGGCGATGATGCTGTTGGAGGAGTGTGGACCCGACGAAGTCGACCCGGATACGGCTGTCCGGGGCCTGGAGCATATGGGTTACGAGCTTCTCCGGTTCACCGAGCGTGAGCGCGTCGAGTTCTTCGGGCTACTCGAGCGGATGGCATCGGCCGAGACGGACCAACGCACGGCCGAGTACTTGCGGCGCATACCATTCGTGCTGGGCATGAGGGAGTCTGAGTAGGCTTCCACGGCACTGAAGGCGACGCCCGTCACCGCCGGCTCTTCCCCCTCGGTCGCTCGGCATCGTCGACCCGCCCGGGTGGTCCTGCGACGTCCCGATGCTCACCTGGGACTGGATCGGCACGGCCGGCAGCCTGGCGGCGGCCCGGGGCCTGTTCCCGTCGTCCGGGACCGGCCACGGGTTCGTGATCGTCGAGCAGCCGGCGGGCGTGTTCAACGTGGCCAAGACCAACCCGGTGAGCGAGAGCGCTCTGTCCGGCACATTCACGGCCGGCGGCCTGCTGACATCCTCGACCTTCGTCCGCGTCTGGTTGCAACTCGTCACGGCCGATGGCATCCACCGCCTGGCCCCCACACCCGTCTACTAGTCTCCGGCGCGTCGGTAAGCGCGGGCGGCGAGCGCCGGAATGGCAGCGATCCTCGAAACACCGCGATGTACGACACCGGCAGCCGCCGGGTGATCCCTGGCACCGATACGCTCGCGATGCCGCCCGGATCAGGGGCCTTGTCCGATCCCAGCGGTTCACCGGCGTCGGTGTATTGCTCGGTACCGGCGGGCTGCCGCGTCTGCCTCGGTGGTGGCCGTGCACGGTCGCGCTGGGCGAGTTCGGCGTGGCGGGCCTCCCGTTCCAGCTCCTGGGTGCGCTGCCATCGGACCGCCAAGTGCAGCGCGAACAGTCCGCCGCCGCCCACCGCGACCGACGCGGCGCGGAGGGCGGTGAAGCCGTCGAGCCTGTCCCAGCAGCCGATTCTGTCGCCGGGTGCGGAAACAGCGATGCGAACCGAAGGGACAGGGGAGCAGTAGCGGCTGCGGTCCCGTACAGACTCAGGCGGACGGGATGTCGCGGTGGCCGATGGCCACGTTCGCAGGCAATTGACGCCACGGATCCGTCACGAGGGGCCACGTGTCCTATCGCAGTAGGCGAGCCAGATGATCCCCGAGGCGGTGGTGCCCAGCCAACCGATGGAGGCCGACCACCAGGGCGGTTCGGTGAGGTTGAGCAGCACCGAACCGCTGACGACGAACGCGAAGACCGGATGCAGTCCGAGTTCTCCGCTCATCACCGCAGGCCGTGGCGCGATTCTGGGTGGCCCCCGTGATGGACCGGCAGAGGCGACGGCGAACCGGGCTCGGGGTGCGTGCCGGTCTCGGTGGTCGAGTTGTCCCTGGCCGGTGTGGCACCGGTTGTCCCGGATCCTCCCGCGTCCTCGCCCATCTCCTCGGCCAGGCGCATGGCCTCCTCGATCAGCGTCTCCACGATCTGGTGCTCGGGCACGGTCTTGATGACCTGGCCCTTCACGAAGATCTGCCCCTTGCCGTTGCCCGACGCGACACCCAGGTCGGCCTCCCGCGCCTCG
>NZ_JBFAJV010000028.1:0-50275 GCF_040655415.1 Actinosynnema sp. NPDC050436
TTTGCCAGGGTGTGCAAGCGAAGGGCGTGCTTGCACACCCTGGCAAAGCGCGGTTCGCTGCGCGCAGGCCACACGGGGAGAACACGACTCTGCGGGGCCTTTGTGAGTGGGTCAGGACTTCTTTGCCACGCCTACGTAGGCGCTGATGTAGGCGTCGGCTGAGTCTTGGTGCCATTCGGAGAGTTGGACCACGCCTGGGTCTACTAGGTCCAAGGTGGTGAAGAATTCGGCGACCTCGTCGCGGGTGCGGAAGGCCAGGGGGCTGTCCGTGCGGCGGTAGATGTCCTGGATTCGTTCTGAATCTTCCAGGCCGTCTTGGTGGATGCCTTCCAGGCTGCCGTGGGAGATGGCCAGGTAGCTGCCGCTGGGGAGGGCTTCCCGGTAGCGGGCCACGGCTTTGTGCGGGTTGTCGCTGTCCGGGACGAAGTGCAGCACCGCGACCATAAGCAGGCCGATCGCGCGGGTGAAGTCCAGCATGTCCTGGACCGCGGGGTTCTCCAGCACGCTGTCCGGGTTGCGCAGGTCGGCCTGGACGGCGGTGGCGTTGGGGTTGTCCACCAGCATGGCCGTGCTGTGGGCGACGGCCACGGGTTCCACGTCGACGTAGACGACTTTCGCGTTCCGGTCGGACTGCTGGGCGATCTCGTGCACGTTGCCGACGGTCGGGATGCCCGAGCCCAGGTCCAGGAACTGGTCGATGCCCTGGGCGAGGAGGTAGCGGACCGCGCGGCGCAGGAAGGAGCGGTTCGCGCGGGAGGCTCCCGCCATGCCGGGGAAGATCTGCTCCACGGACTTCGCGGCTTCGCGGTCCACCGCGAAGTTGTGCGAGCCGCCCAGGAAGTAGTCGTACATGCGGGCTGCGCTCGGGCGGTCCAGGTCCACCGAGGACGGGACCCAGCTGGCCTGCTCCATGTCATCCCTCCGTTGTCGATCGGGTGATCGTTGCGGGGGTGTGGGGTGGGCACAACCTCTGAATGGGCGTTATGGGGGAAGTAGAGGTGATGGGGGTGATGGGGGTGATGGGGGCGGGGGGAGTGGGGTTAGGGGGTGTCCAGGTCGTGTAGTTGTTGTTGGACGCGGGTGGCGTCGTTCAGGCGGTGTTGGTCCTGGTAGCGCTCCAGGGCTTCCTGCCACGCCGCGCGGGCTGCGTCCCGGTCGCCCTCGGCCAGGTGGGCGTGTCCCAGTTTGTCCAGGCTGTCGGTGCCGAAGCTGGTGATGCCGTGCTGCCGGTGCAGTACCAGCGCCTGTCGGTGGTGCTCCACCGCCCCGGGGCGGCCCGCCAGGCGGGTGCTCTCGCCGAGGCTGTCCAGCATCTCCACTTCCCCGAACCGGTCGTCGTCGCGGCGGTGCAGGCCGACGGCGGCTTCGAAGCAGGCGCACGCCTGGTCGTAGTCCCCCGCGCGCAGGTGGCAGCGGCCCAGGACGTGCAGGGCGTACGCCTCCGCGCGCTCCGAGTCCACTTGCCTGCCCAGCCGTCGGCAGTGCTCGGCGTGCTCCCGGGCGCGGTCGTCCTCGCCTGCCAGTTCGTGCCGCCAGGCCAGCAGGAAGTGGACGTGGGCCGCCGCGCCGACGTTGCCGTGGTCGAGCGCGGCTCGCAGCGCAGTGGTCAGGTGGTGTTCCGCTTCGGTGGTCTCCCCGCACCAGTTCAGCGCCGCGCCGAGGAACCCGTGCGCCCACAGCAGCGAGGTCGGGTCGGTCGAGCGGCCGGCGCAGGCGAACGCGGCCCGCCACGCGGCCAGGTTGTCGTCCAGGCGGCCCGTGGCCACCCGCACGACCAGCAGCACCCAGGCGAACTGCCACACCTCCGCTTCCCACCCCCGTTCCGCGGCCACCTGCTCGGCGGCGGCCAGGTTCGGGTACTCGCCGCGGAACCAGTCCAGGGAGCGGCGCACGTCCTTCGGGTGGCTCAGCACGTGGCCGGTGCCCACCACGTCGATGAACGACGTGCTCTCGGTGATCGTCGGGTACAGCGTCCGGGTCCTGACCCGCGCGATGCGCAGGTAGGCGTCCACCACGCGGCGCAGTGCGGCCTCGCGTTCGGCTTCGGTGAGGTCGTGGGCGGCGCGGGTGGCGGCGTAGCGGCGGATCAGGTCGTGCATCCGCCACCGGCCCGGGGTGTCCTCGACCAGCAGCGACGCCTGGGCCAGGCGGCGCAGGGCCAGGTGGGCGTCGGGCGCGGGCAGGGCCACCAGGCCCGCTGCGGCGTCGATGCCGATGTCCGGGCCCGGTGCGGTCCCGAGCAGGGCGAACACCTTCCGCTCCCGTTCCGGCAGGGCGCGCAGCGACCAGGACAGCACGGTGGGGAGGCTGGCGGCCGGGTCGTCGCTGTCCAGCACGTCGAGCCGGGTGGCCTCGTCGCGCAGTTCGGCCGCCAGTGCCGACAGCGGCAGGTGGGGGTGGGTGCGGGCGCGTCCGGCGATGATCGCCAGGGCCAGCGGGAAGCCGCCGCAGACGTCGAGCAGGTGGTCCACGGCGTCAGGCTCGGACTGGACCCGGCCGAGCGTGAGCCGGGTGGTGAGCAGGCGGTGCGCCTCGGTGTCGGCGAGCACGCCCAGGTTCACGTAGTGCGCGTCGTGCGCGGTGACCAGGCTGTCCAGGCGTCGGCGGCTGGTCACCACCACCGTGCAGCCCGCCTCGCCGGGCAGCAGCGGGGCGACCTGCTCGACGGTCGCGGCGTTGTCCAGCACGACGAGCAGCCGCTTCCCGGCCACCAGGCTGCGGTAGAGGGCGGCCCTGGTGCGCAGGTCCGCCGGGACCCGGCCCGGGTCGACGCCCAGCCCGTCGAGGAATCCGCGCAGCGCCTCCGTCGACGGCAGCGGCTCGCCGGTGGGCGAGAATCCGCACAGGTCCACGAACAGTTGGCCGTCGGGGAAGCGCTCGGCGTGGCGGTGCGCCCAGTGCAGCGCGAGCCAGGTCTTGCCGATCCCGCCGGCCCCGCCGATCGCCGAGATCAGCACGGTGCCCGCCGCGCCGGGGCCGCCCAGGGCGTGGTCGATCCGGGCCGCCTCGTCGTCGCGCCCGACGAACGGCGCGGGTGCGGCGGGCAGTTGGCGGGGCACCGCGCCCCGGTCGTCGGCAGGGCGGTCCAGCACGGTCGGCGCGTGCGGGTAGGGGTGGTCGGGCAGCGCGACCCACGCGGTGTCCCGGACCTCCTTCACCCGCACCTCGACCGGCCGGAACGTGGCCGCGTCGAGCACCGCCGAGTGGCGCACCACCTCGTCGAACACCCAGCCGGACACGACCAGGGCGAGCGTGCCCGGCGAGTCGGCGAGCGCCTGCTTGAGCGGGGCGGCGTCGACCAGCCGGAAGGCCGTGGTGAGCGAGGTCGACGTGACGCCGTGGGCGTCGAAGGCGACCTCGCCCGCGTGCACGGCGAGCCGGAGGCGGAACCGCTGCTCGGGCGGCCCGGTTGCGTTGTGCTCCCGCAAGGCCGCCACCAGCGCGGCCGGCAGCACCTCGACCAGCGGTGTCTTGGGCACCTCGGGCGGCACGAGCACGAAGAGGCCGTCGCCCCGGTCCTCCCGGTGGCAGCCGGCCCACGGCACGCCGGCCGCCCGCAGCGCGCGTTCGACCACCCGGTAGAGGGCCGCGCGGGTGCCGAGCTGGTGCGGCAGGGTCCGCCGCCGGTCGCCGAAGCCCTCCACGTCGACCACCACGATCGTCCGGTGCACCGCCGAGCCCACCGCGTCACCGGGCCGGGGTGGCGAGGTCTGCCGTCACGTCGAGCATCGTGCCCGTGCCGGACCGCCGACCGCAGCACGTGCCCGCCGGCAGCACCCGATCGCTGCAACTTCCACCGAACCCGCAGTTCCGGGTTGTGCTCGCTCAGGGCGAACGCTTGCGGGAAACAACCGGCTGCTCACGATGGTTGAGCCAGGCAGACTCAACTTTGGAGGATCATCATGGGTGAGACGCTGGCACTGCCGGTCCTGCCGCTGGACGACGCGGTCGTGCTCCCCGGCATGGTCGTGCCGATCCGGCTCACCGGCTCGGACGCCACCGCCGAGGCGCGTGCCGCGGTCGAGGCGGCGTCGGCGGGGGACGGCCCGGCCCGGGTGCTGCTGGTGCCCCGGCTGGACGGCAAGTACGCCAAGGTCGGCACGCTGGCCGTGGTCGAGCAAGTGGGCCGGCTGTCCGGGGGCGAGCGGGCGGCGGTCGTGCGCGGGACCGAGCGGGTCCGCCTGGGCACCGGCACCACCGGGCCCGGCGCGGCGCTGTGGGTGGAGGCGACGGTCGTCGACGAGACGCCCGCCGACGACCGGGCGCGCGAGCTGGCCCGCGACTACCGGGCCATGGTCACCACAATCCTCCAGCAGCGCGGCGCGTGGCAGGTGGTCGACTCGGTGCAGCAGGTGGACGAGCCGTCCGCGCTCGCGGACCTCGCCGGGTACGCCCCCTACCTCACCGACGCGCAGAAGGTGTGGCTGCTGGAGACCGGCGACGTGGCGCAGCGGCTGGAGAAGCTGCTGGAGTGGGGCCGCGAGCACCTGACCGAGCTGGACGTCGCCGAGACCATCCGCAAGGACGTCAAGGAGGGCGTCGAGAAGCAGCAGCGGGAGTTCCTGCTGCGCCAACAGCTCGCCGCGATCCGCAAGGAGCTGGCCGAGCTGGACGGCAAGCCCGCCACCGAGGAGCAGGACTACCGGGCCCGGGTCGAGGGAGCGGACCTGCCGGAGACCGTGCGCAAGGCGGCCCTGGCCGAGGTCGACAAGCTGGAGCGGACCTCCGACCAGTCGCCCGAGACCGGGTGGATCCGGACCTGGCTGGACACCGTGCTGGAGCTGCCCTGGAACTCGCGGACCGAGGACTCCTACGACATCGCGGGCGCGCGGGCCGTGCTCGACGCCGACCACGCGGGCCTGGACGACGTCAAGGAGCGCATCACCGAGTACCTCGCGGTGCGCCGCCGGCGGGCCGACCGGGGCATGGGCGTGGTCGGCGGGCGGCGCTCCGGCGCGGTGCTCGCGCTGGTCGGGCCGCCCGGTGTCGGCAAGACCTCGCTGGGCGAGTCGGTCGCGCGGGCGATGGGGCGGGAGTTCGTCCGGGTCGCGCTGGGCGGGGTCCGGGACGAGGCCGAGATCCGGGGCCACCGCCGCACCTACGTCGGCGCGCTGCCCGGCCGGATCGTCCGGGCCATCACCGAGGCCGGCTCGATGAACCCCGTGGTGCTGCTCGACGAGATCGACAAGGTCGGCGCGGACTACCGGGGCGACCCGACGGCCGCGCTGCTCGAAGTCCTCGACCCGGCGCAGAACCACACCTTCCGGGACCACTACCTGGAGGTCGAGCTGGACCTGTCCGACGTGGTGTTCCTGGCCACGGCGAACGTGCTGGAGTCCATCCCCGGCCCGCTGCTGGACCGGATGGAGCTGGTGCGGCTCGACGGCTACACCGAGGACGAGAAGGTCACCATCGCGCGCGACCACCTGCTGCCGCGCCAGGTCGAGCGGGCCGGCCTGACCGGCGACGACGTGACCGTGACCGAGGGCGCGCTGCGCAAGCTCGCGGGCGAGTACACCCGCGAGGCCGGGGTCCGGCAGCTCGAACGGTCGCTCGCGCGCGTGCTGCGCAAGGTGACCGCCCGGGTCGCGCTGGACGAGGCCGCGCTGCCGGTCGCGGTGGACGTGCCCGACCTGCGGGGCTACCTGGGCTCGCCGAAGTTCACGCCGGAGTCGGCGGAGCGGACGGCCGTGCCGGGCGTGGCGACCGGGCTCGCGGTGACCGGCGCGGGCGGTGACGTGCTGTTCGTGGAGGCATCGCTGGCCTCGCGGGGCACCGGCGCGGCGGGCGTCGCGCTGACCGGCCAGCTCGGCGAGGTGATGAAGGAGTCGGCCCAGATCGCGCTGTCCTACCTGCGCTCGCACGACAGCCGGGCGGAGGAGCTGGCCGACCGGGGCGTGCACCTCCACGTGCCGGCGGGCGCGGTGCCGAAGGACGGGCCGTCGGCGGGCGTGACGATGACGACGGCGCTGGCGTCGCTGCTGTCCGGGCGCCCGGTCCGGTCGGACGTGGCGATGACCGGAGAGGTGTCGCTGACCGGGCGGGTGCTGCCGATCGGCGGGGTGAAGCAGAAGCTGCTCGCCGCGCACCGGGCCGGCATCACCACCGTGCTCCTGCCGCAGCGCAACGAACCCGACCTGGACGACGTGCCGGCGGAGGTGCTGGGGGCGTTGACCGTGCACCTGGTGGGTGACGTGCGCGAGGTGCTGGAACTCGCGCTGGAGCCGGCCGAGGTGACGGCGGCGGCGTGACCGCGACCGGCGGACCGGGGCTGCCCGGTCCGCCGAGCCCGTGGTTCAGCGCAGGTTGCACAGCTCCAGCGGGCCGCCCTCGGGCGTCCGGCACGGCAGGTAGCCCGCGTCCTTCATGCGGATGCGGGCGTCGTCGTGCTCGCGGACGTACTTGATGAACCTGGCCTGCAACGAGTCCTCCGGCGGCTGCGCCCTGGTGTAGAGGTACTCGACGGTCCAGAACTGGTACCCCGTGTCCACGCCCGAGACCGAGTCGAACACCTTGCCGTCCAACGACAGCGCGGTCAGCTTGTCGGTCTTGCGGGCTTCGGCGACCGACGGCGCGTCGGCGTACCCGATGGCCCCCTCCACGGCCGCGATCTCGTGCACGACATCGCTGTTCTTGTCGCGCTCGCACCGGATCACCCGCGCTTGCGGGTCCCGGTCCGGGGAACGGCAGTCGTTGGAGGACAGCGCGCCCTCCGACGTGCCCAGCACGCGCCGCTCGAACAGCTCGCGGGTGCCGGACTCGCTGCCCCGGCCCACGATCCGGATCGGCAGCGGGTCGCCACCGCGCAGCTCCCGCCAGTCGGTGTACTTGCCGGAGTAGACGCCGCGCAGCTGCTCCAGGGTCAGCGCGTCCAGGCCGACCGAGTCGTGCACCACCACGTGGTACACCACGATCGCCGCCTGCTGCGCGACCACGTCCCGGGTCTCCTGCCGGCCGTCCGACAGCGCCACCAGCGCCTTGCCCGGGTCGGCCGAGGCGACCGCGCGGACGCCGGCGATGCTGCCGGTGGCCTCGGTCACGACCGCCGCACCGGGGCACGCCCGCGCGTACTGCTCGGCGATCCGGGCCATGGTCGGCATGAACACGCTGGACCCCTCGACCCGCAGCGACCCGGTGCCGCACGCCACGGTCGGGTCCCGGCCGTCCGGCGGCAGCGCCAGGGTCAGCACCAGCACGCCCGCCAGGATCGCGGCCAGGCCGCCGGTCAGCCTCGGCAGGGTGAGGAACCGCTCCTGCTTCTCGTCGTGCAGCACGCCGGCGCTGCCGAGGCTGCCCGAGACCTTGACCTCCTTGCCCAGCTCGCCGGTGCGGTTGCCCTCCGGCTCGCGCAGCACCACCAGCAGCTTGAACTTCTGCTTGCGGCGCAGCACCAGGCCGTCCAGGCGCACCCCGTGCCAGACCGGCTCGGACACGACCGGCGGGCGGTCCGGTGCGGTGCGGAACAGGCGGCCCACGGTCAGCGCCACCCGCTCCCGCACGGTGGTCAGCGGCGCGCGGACCTGGCCCTCCTCCCGGCCGAAGAACTGGAGGCTGCGCCGCACCTCGGCGCGCAGCTCCTCGCTGCCCGCCTCGGAGACCCGGGCGTTCCACACCACCCGGCTGCCGAAGGTGAACGTCAGCGGCTTGTCGAAGTCGTCGCGGTCGATGTCGTAGGTGCCGGAGTTGCGCACCCGGATGACGACGATCGACATCCGGTCCAGCACCCGCACCAGCTCGCGGAGCTGGGGCGCGTGCGCGTCGGTCCCGTCGTGGAGCTGCTCGGGACCGAGGCCGATCTTGGAGTTGTACAGCACGCGGAACCCGACCCGCTTGCGGCGCACGAAGAGCCGGTCGATGACCGGGGTTGCGAACAGCAACGCGATCGCGAGCGCCACCGGGCCGGGACCACCGAGGAAGTCCAGCGCGGACCGCAGCATCTGCACACCGGATTCTGGGCTCGCCCACGGCCCCTCCACCCCGCTGCGACCCCGAGGTTCACCGGGACTTCATGCCCCGGACAGGTCGCTACGGCCGGGTGGTGGGCAGGAAGTCCTCCAACGGGACCGGCGTCAGGCCGTCCTGCTTGCAGCGCTCCAGGAACGCGACGAAGTCCTCCACGAACGTCTGGCGGAAGTGCATCAGCACGATGTCACCCGCGTTGAGCCTGCTGCCCGCCTGGAACTGCACGACGCCGTCGTTCACCGCCGCCGTCCACATGACCAGCGCGGAGAACCCGCAGTCGGTGGCCGCGCGCCGGGTGGTGCCGTCGTAGTTGCCGAACGGCGGCCGGAACAGCGTGGGCCGCACGCCCAACTGCCCCTGGAGGTAGTCGGCGTTGCCGCAGATCTCCTGCTTCTGGAACTCGTAGCCCTTGCCCTGGAGGTCGGGGTGGGTCGCGGTGTGCGCGTGCACCTTGGCGCCGGCTCCGTCCTGGAGGGCCTGGAAGAACGGCGGCCCGTCCTGGACGTGCTTGGTGTTGAGGAACAGCGACGGCCGCACGTTCGACGAGCGCATCAGCTCCAGGGCCGCCGGGTGCCGGACCGCGCCGTCGTCGATGGTGATGAACACGTACGGCTTGTCCGTCTCGATCCGCCGCACCACCGGCAGCAGCCCGTCGGGCGCGGTCGGCACCTTCCCCTGCGCCGTGCCGAACTCGTACGGGTGGCGGAACACCGGCACGGTGACGCCGCCCGGACCGGGCACCGCCGTGGGCGGTGTGGTGGTGGTCACGGTCGTCGTGGTCGTGGTGGTGCTCGCGGGCGCGGCCGGCTGCGCCACCGGCTCCGCGCCGCACGACACCGTGACGACGGCGAGGGCGGCGGCCACCGCCACCCCGATTCTGCGCATGACTGGAGATCCCCCCGTGGGCCCGGCACCCTGCGGAGCCAGGGTGCCTCACGCCCATTTTGGGGCGTGCGCCGGGTTCGGGGGGTTGCCCGGTGATGAATCTGCAACGGAGTTCACCCGACGGTAGGGTCCGGTCGACCCGATTGTGGAGGATTCCGATGAGCCTTGAGCGCCCGGTCGCTCCCGACCCCTACTCGCTGCTGCCCGCCGTGGCGGCGTTCGACGTGACGTCCACCGACGTGCGCGACGGCGAGACCCTGCCCGACGCGCACGTGCAGGCGGCCGGCGACACCTCGCCGCAGCTGTCCTGGTCGGGCTTCCCGGACGGCACCAAGAGCTTCGTGGTCACCTGCTTCGACCCGGACGCGCCGACCCCGTCCGGCTTCTGGCACTGGGTCGCGGTGAACCTGCCCGCGTCGACCACCTCGCTGGACACCGGGGCGGGTGCGTCCGACGACACCCTGCCCGCCGGCGCCTTCCACGTCCGCAACGACTACGGCACCCGGTCGTTCGGCGGTGCCGCGCCGCCGCCCGGCGACCCGGCGCACCGGTACGCCTTCGTGGTGCACGCGGTCGACGTGGACCGGTTGGACGTGACGCCGGACGCGTCGCCCGCCGTCGTCTCGTTCAACCTGGCCTTCCACACGCTGGCCCGCGCGATCATCACCCCGACCTACGCGAGCTGAGCCGGGAATGAGCGGCCCGCGTCCGGGGTTCGACCAGGGTGTGAGGCACTTCGACCTGGTCATCATCGGCTCCGGCTCCGGCAACTCGATCGCCGACGAGCGATTCGCGGGGTGGGACATCGCGATCGTCGAGAAGGGCGTGTTCGGCGGCACCTGCCTGAACGTCGGGTGCATCCCCACCAAGATGTTCGTGCACACGGCGGACGTGGCCGCGACACCGGCGGCGGGCGCGCGCCTGGGCGTGGACGCGACGCTGGACGGCGTCCGGTGGACCGACGTGCGCGACCGGGTCTTCGGCCGCATCGACCCCATCTCGGAGGGCGGCCGGCGCTGGCGGGCCGAGGGCAACCCGAACACCACCGTGTACGCGGGCACCGCCCGGTTCGTCGGTCCCAAGACCCTCGACACCGGCACCGGCGAGGTGATCACCGCCGACCGGTTCGTGCTGGCGGCGGGCTCCCGCCCGGTGCTGCCGGACGTCGCGGACCTGGCGACGACCGGCTACCACACGTCGGACACGGTCATGCGGCTCGACGCGCTGCCCCGCCGGCTGACCATCCTCGGCAGCGGGTTCGTCGCGGCCGAGTTCGCCCACGTGTTCTCGTCGTTCGGCGTCGAGGTGACCGTGGTGGGCCGCTCGGACCTGCTGCTGCGCCACGAGGACCACGACGTCGCCGCGCGCTTCACGGCCATCGCCACCGACAAGTGGGACGTGCGCCTGGGCCGCAAGGCGGTGCGCGCCGAACGCGTCGGCGGCGAGGTGCGGCTGCACCTGGAGGGCCCGGACGGGGCCGAGGTGGTGGTGTCGGACGACCTGCTCGTCGCGGTCGGCCGCACGCCCAACTCCGACCTGCTGGACCTGGCGGCGGCGGGCGTCGACGTGCACCCGGACGGCCGGGTCGTGGTCGACGAGTTCCAGCGGACCACCGCCGACGGCGTGTACGCGCTGGGCGACATCAGTTCCGAGCACCAGCTCAAGCACGTGGCCAACCACGAGGCGCGGGTCGTCCAGCACAACCTGCTGCACCCCGACGCGCCGATCGCGGCGGACCACCGGTTCGTGCCGTCGGCGGTCTTCTCGTCGCCGCAGATCGCCTCGGTCGGGCTGACCGAGGAGCAGGCGGTGGCGCGCGGCGTCCGGTACGTGGCGGCGCGGCAGGACTACGCCGCGATCGCCTACGGCTGGGCGATGGAGGACACCACCGGGTTCGCCAAGGTGCTGGCCGACCCGGCGACCGGGCTCATCCTCGGTGCGCACGTCATCGGGCCGCAGGCGTCGAGCGTGATCCAGCCGCTGGTCCAGGCGATGAGCTTCGGCCAGGACGCGAAGTCCGTGGCGCGCGGCCAGTACTGGATCCACCCGGCCATGCCCGAGGTCGTGGAGAACGCGCTGCTCAACCTCGACCTGGACTGACCCGCCCCCACCCCGCCCGGTCTACTCGGGCGGGGTGAGGCGGAGGTCCGGGTCGAGCGGCGGTTCGCCGTCGAAGCGGGTGGAGCCGATCGCGCCCAGGGCGTCGAGCACCAGCGCGATGTCGGTCGCGTGCGGGTCCGCGCCGGCCGGGCGCGCGTCGAACCAGCTCTTCAGGTCGTCCGGGATCGGGAACTCCTCGGCCAGGTCCTTATACAGCTCGCCGCGCCGCCGCGCCTGCTCGCCGAGTTGCTGGTACTCGCGCATCGCCAGCCGCACCCGGATCCAGCGGTAGCGGTCGGTGGCGGCCCCGTCGTCGGCGGTGAAGCGGGTGCGCAGCAGTTCGCCCGCCGCCCGGCCGCGCTCGGCCAGCGCCACGATCGTCTCCGGGCGCATGAACAGGTTCGTGCCGCCCTCGTGGTCGGCGAGCCGGACGTGCGCGATCCGGCCCCGGTAGCCGGGCAGCGCGGACTGCATGGTGTCCCGCCAGTCCATCATCGTGTTCAGGATCGACGCCGCGAACCGGCCCACCCCGCCGAGGTCGGCCCACGGCCGGCCGGAGGTGCCCGCGTCCTGCTCGGGCAGCCACACCGGGGGCGCGTCCGGTTCCGGGAACGGGCCGAGGGTGAGGCCGAACGTCGGCCAGCGCGGCAGCAGCACGTCGAAGAAGTGGATCGGGAAGTTGCTGGTGATCCCGCCGTCGGAGAACCAGTGCAGCCTCGGCTCCGGCTCGGCCCGGCACAGCGGCACGGCCGCGATCAGGCCGGGCAGCGGCATGCTCATCCGCACGGCGAGGGCGACGGGCAGGTCGGCGGGCAGGTCGTGCAGCGCCTCGTCGGGGTGCAACGGGCACCGGTGCCCGGTCGCGGAACCGCCCACCGCGCGCACCACCCGCTGCGGGAGGACGTGCTCCAGGCACGGGACGCAGTACAGCCACGCGGCGGCCGGCTCGCTGAACGGCAGCCGGTACGGACGGCCCTCGGACAGGTCCGTGGTCATCAGCACCAGGTTCGAGGTGAGGTGGCTGAACCTGAGGTCGGTGACGCCGGACAGCTCGTCGAGCTTGGCGGAGAACCAGTCGGCGATCGGCGGCACCCCGGTGGACCGGGGCACCCCGCACCGCCGGTCCCAGAAGTTCGCCCGGAACGACCCGGTGCCCGGCACCAGTCCGAAGTGGACCTTCTGCGCCATCCGGTCCAGGAACCGCTTCGCGCCCAGCAGGTAGGTGACGGCCACCGCGCTGGTGAGGGCGAACCCCAGCACCACCCACCACAGCACGGCGACCGCCAGCGACGCGAGGTCCGCCGCGCTCCACGACATGGCGAACGGGATCGGGACCAGCGGGACCACCAGCAGCAGCGCCGTGCCCGCCCGCCGCACCCACGCCGACCACCCGGACGTCGCGGACCTCCGCCGGGGCCGCACCCGCACCAGCACCGCCGGCACCGCGACCGCCACCACCACGACCACGCCGACCAGCACCCACGTCGGCGTACCGCCCCAGCCGGCCGCCAGGAACCACGCGGTCGGGCCGACCAGCCACAGCAGCACGGCCAGCGCGAGCCCGACGCGCGCCCGGAAGCCGATCGCCCCGAGCAGGGCGAGCACCAGGCACGTCGTCGCGCTGCGCCCGGTGGTGTCCCGGGACTGCATGGACGCCGCGACGATCCGGTAGAGCTTGCGGGTCGCCTCGCTCGGCTGGAAGAGCTGCGCCATCCGCCAGCCCGGTGCGGCGAACCACCCGACGGTCTCGGCGAGCCGCTCGAACCCGCCCCGCTCGCGCCCCTTCTCGGCGGCGGCGGTGAAGGCCGCCGCGATCGCCCCGGCCGAGGCCCCGCCCAACGACCGGAACCGGTAGTGCCGGGCCAGCTCGACCACCGCCCACGGGTACACCACGCCGCTCGTGGTCCCACCCCGCATGGTCACGTCGCAGTAGCGGTTGAACTCTTCCCGTTCGTCGGCCTGCTCGTCGGCCATGGGCGACCTCCCTCGCGCCGGACCATCATCACCTCCGGCGAGGCCGCGCGCGTTAGGCCGATCGACTGCTCCCCGCCGACCTCACCCGGTGCCGAACAGGCCGTTGGCCCGCGCGATCCCGGCGACCTCCTCCGGCGTGCCGGACATGATCGTGCGGACGTTCGCGGTCACCAGTTCGATCGGCCAGTCCCACCACGCGGCCCGCAGCAGCAGGTCCACGCCCTCGTCGGAGAAGCGCCGCTTCACCGGCCGACCGGGGTTGCCGCCGACCACGGTGTAAGGCGGCACGTCGGACGTGACGACCGCGCCGGTGGCGATGATCGCGCCGTCGCCGATGCGCACGCCCGGCATGACGAGCGCGTTGTAGCCGAACCAGACGTCGTTGCCGACGACCGTGTCGCCGCGTGTCTCCATGCCCGTCATGAGGTCGAGCGTGCGCTCGGCCCACTCGCCGCCGAAGATGGTGAACGGGAACGTGGAGACGCCCGTGGTCAGGTGGTTCGCGCCGGCCATGATGAACCGCGTGCCGGTGGCCAGGGCGCAGAAGCGGCCGATGACCAGCTTCTCCCGGCCGTACCCGTAGAGCACGTTGCGGGTGGCGAACTCGGTGGGGTGATCGGGGTCGTCGTAGTAGGTGTAGTCACCGACCTCGACGGTCGGCGACCCCTCCAGCAGCGGTTTGAGCAGCACCACCCGGGGGTGCTCGGCCATGGGGTGCAGGACGTTCGGGTCGGGCGTCACAACCACTCCTATCGGGACTCGTGTCCCCCGACCCTTTCACGCCCCGACCGGGCACCCGTGAGTGCGCGGTGTCCGGGGCGCGCTTGGCGGCCGGTGATCGGCGTCGGATCAGCCGGCCGGTGGTGGGGCAGCGGCGGTGAGCACCAGCACGCCGGCTTCCGGGGCTTCGGTCGGGCGCAGCAGCGCGAACCGCCACGGCCGCCCGTCCACGGTCGCCTCCGTCGCCTGGAACTCGCGCACCGCGCGGCAGTCCCACCACGGCGCGAGGTCGTCGCGCAGCTCGGGCAGCACCCGCAGCAGCTCCGCGAACCGGGGATCGTCCGGGTTCCGGTCGGCTTGCGCGCGGAACTGTCGGAAGACGTTGCGCGCCAACTTCCCAGTCCGGTGTGCGGGCCCGCCAGGTCGGGTCCGTGAGCGCGAGCACGAGGTTGCGGTCCGGTAGCGCCAGTGCCGCGAACCCGTCGTTGGCCGCTACCACGTCGAACCGGCGGTCCACCGCCGCAGCCGGTGCGGCCAGCCCGTCCACCAGGGGCCGCAGCACGTCCGGGTGCGGGTCGGGGTCCTCCGGTCGCAGTCCGGCCAGCGCCAGCACGTGCCGGTGCGCGTCCGCGTCCAGCCGCAGCGCCCGCGACACCGCGTCGAGCACCTGCCGGGACGTGTCCACCCGGCCCTGCTCCAGCCACGTGTACCAGGCCAGCCCGACCCCGGACAGCGCCGCGACCTCCTCGCGCCGCAGCCCCGGCGTCCGCCGCCGCCCGCCCTCGGCCAGCCCCACGTCCGCCGGGCCGAGCAGCGCCCGGTGCGCCCGCAGGAACCGCCCCAACTCGTGCCTGGTCGACATGGGCCCGAGCCTATTACCGCCGGTCACCGCATGAATTGCTGTCTCGTCGGCTGGACCGGACCCCGGCAGCATCGTGGGCATGGCACTGTGGCGACGCGACCCGGACTCCTCCGACCGCACCGAACCCCGGGTGTACATCAGGGCTTTCACCCCGCCCGGCACGCTTGAGCAGACCGTCGGCTTCTACGAGCGGCTGCTCGGCGTCGAAGCCGACCTGCGCACCCCGTACCCGGAGAAGGGGCTGTCCCTGGCGACCGTGGGCGCGTTCCTGATCATCGAGGGCGAGGAGGAGGTCACCGGACCGTTCCGCGCCACCCACGGCACCCTGCTCGTGGACGACGTCACCGGCTACCTGCACCGGCTGGAGGCCGGGGGCGCGGTGATCACCGACCCGCCGGTCGACGTCCCGACCGGCGTCGGCTTCACCGCGCGCCACCCGGACGGGACGGTGGTCGAGTACGTCCACCACCGCCCGCAGCCCCACGAGCGCTAGACGCGGTCCAGGAACTCGTCCACCTCGGCGAGCGCGCGCTCCCGCACCGGGCCCGCCGACAGGAACAGGTCGTGCATCCCGTTGTCCACCTGCACCACGGTGACGTCACGGCCGATCTTCGGGGCCCACCGCTGCATGTGCTCGACGTCGAGCACGGTGTCGGCGGTCATCGCCTCGGGCGACCACCGCTTGGCGTGCAGGAGGCTGCGGTTGGAGCGCAGCAGCAGCACCGGCACCCGCACGTCCAGCCCCCGGTGCAGTTGCGCCTGGGCCCGGCGCACCGCGCGCAGCCACCCCGCCAGCACCGGGAACGCCTCGATCGGCTTCCACGTCGTGTCGAAGGCCCACTCCCCGTGGTGGTCGGCGTGGATGCTCTCGCCGTACACCGGGCCCAGGCCCTTCTTCAGCACCAGGCGCGGCGCGACCCGGCCGAGGCCCCGGATGAACGCGGTGCCGACCGTGCGGGTGATCCACGGCTCGGCCAGGTCCAGCCACGGGCTGTTGAGCACCAGGGCATCCAGCACGTCGTCGGCGCGGCGCTCGTGCGCCCACAGCGACGTGATCAGCCCGCCGGTGGAGTGGCCCATCACCACCAGCCGCCCGTGGTGGTCCTCCTCGCGGATCACCCGGACCGCCGCGTCGACCTCCTCGAAGTGGTCGGTCAGGTCCGCCACGTAGTTCGCGGGCCCGCCCGGCTTGAGCGACCGGCCGTAGGCGCGCAGGTCGATCGCGTAGAAGTCGAAGCCGCGCGCGGTGAAGTGCTCGGCGACGTGGGCCTGGAAGAAGTAGTCGGCGAAGCCGTGGACGTAGAGCACGGCACCCCTGGTCGCCGGCCGCGCGCGGCGGCGCACCAGCGTCGCGGCCACGTCGCCGCCGCCCAGCGGTAGCGTCCTGGTCTCGTAGTCGGTACCGAGCACGTCAGCGGTCACCCCGCCAGTGTGCACGCCGATTGCGCCTTTCGGGGAGATGCCGGTCGCGGGTCGTGGCAGTCTGGAAGGCATGAGCGAGGAGATCGAGCGGTCGACGGCGCGCGTTCGGTTCCCGGGCATCAGCCCGCGGGCCTACGAACACCCCGTCGACAGGGGGGCGTTGGCGGTCTTGCGCGCGGTTCCGGGGATCGGGCCCGTGTTGCAGGCGGTGGCGGGTGCGTTCACCGAGAGGGGTGAACGGCTCATGTACGTGGCGTCCGCGATCCGCGTGGGGCCGAAGCAGTTCCCGGACCTGGACCGGATCCGGTTGGAAGCGGCGGCGACGCTGGACCTGGACCCGGCGCCGGAGCTGTTCGTGCAGCGCGACCCGCAGGTGTACGCGCGCACGCTGGGCATCGACAAGCCGTTCATCGTCGTGTCGACGGGCCTGCTGGAGCTGCTGGACAACGACAGCCGGCGGTTCGTGATCGGCCACGAGATGGGCCACGTGCTGTCCGGGCACGCGCTGTACCAGACCATCCTGTACCGGCTGATGGAGTTGCAGCACGGGCTGGGCTGGATGCCGGCGGGGTTCTGGGCGGTGCGCGCGGTGATCGCGGCGCTGCTGGAGTGGTACCGCAAGACCGAGCTGAGCTGCGACCGGGCCGGGCTGCTGGTCTGCCAGGACCCGGCGGCGGCGCTGCGGGTGCACGTGGCGCTGGCCGGCGGGATGGACCTGTCCCAGGTGGACACCGCCGAGTTCCTCAAGCAGGCCAAGGAGTACGAGCAGGTCGAGGACGTCCGGGACAGCCTGCTCAAGCTGATCAAGACCTGGCGCAGCACGCACCCGATGGCCGTCGTGCGGGCCGCCGAGCTCCAGCGGTGGGCGGCGGGCGAGCAGTACCGGGAGATCCTCACCGGCACCTACCCCCGGCGCGACGACGACCAGCCCACCTCGACCTTCACCGAGGACATCAAGTCGGCGGCGAAGTCGTACCGCGACTCCGCGCAGCGCTCGGAGGACCCGCTGGTGAAGGTGCTCAACGAGGTCGGCGACGTGCTGGTCGGCGCGGCGGACAAGGTCAGGTCCAAGTTCAACGGCCAGTAGGCCGAACGTGTGAACCGGTCGGCATTGGGCCGAACGGAGCATGGATGTCGTACGTCCGGGCTAGCCTCTGATCAGTTGCTCTGATCGGAGGAGGGGCTGTGCGGGCGGTTCTGGTGGCGCTGGTGTTGGCGTTGGTGGGCGGCGGCGCGGCGAGCGCCGACCCCAGGGTGGTGGGTGGCTCGCGGGTGTCGATCGGCGACTTCCCGTGGGTCGTCTACCTGGCGGATTCGAGCGGGAAGCAGTTCTGCGGGGGGACGCTGGTCGCCCCGGCGAAAGTGCTGACCGCCGCGCACTGCACGACGGGGCTCGCGCCCCGGATCGCCACGGTGGTCGTGGGCCGGGAGGACCGCAACGACGCCCGCTCGGGCGAGGCGCTGCCGGTGGCGCGGGTCTGGACGCACCCGGAGTACCGGTCGGCGGACCAGGGCAGCGACGTGGCGGTGGTGACGCTGGCCCGCGCCACGTCCGCGACCCCGTTGCCGCTGGCCGACGACCCGGCGCTGTACGAGGCGGGCACGCCGGCGACGGCGCTGGGCTGGGGCCGCACCTCGGAGCAGGGCGCGACGTCGCGGTACCTGCTGGGCGTGGCGGTGCCGGTGGTGTCGAGCGAGTCGTGCGCGACCGCGTACGGGCTGTTCAAGCCGGAGTCGATGGTGTGCGCCGGCGTGCCGGAGGGCGGCAGGGACACCTGCCAGGGCGATTCCGGCGGCCCGCTCGCGGCCGGCGGGAAGCTGATCGGCGTCACGTCATGGGGCGAGGGCTGCGCGCGCAGGGGCAAGCCCGGCGTCTACGCGAAGGTGATGACCTACCGCAAGGTGATCGAGGAGCAGATCAACGCGACCGGGTGACGTCGGCGGAATGACGATGGGGCGGCCCGCCGCTTGCTCTCGGCGGGCCGCCCCCTCCCGGCTCGATCGGGTGAACCGGCGGTGTTCCGCCGGTCTCCGGCATCAGACGACCAGGCCCACCGACATGGTCAGGAACACGGCGGCGCAGACGGCGTCCAGGGCCGTGGTCACGCCCGGCCGGCGCAGCCGGCGTCCCATGCTGCTCGCCGCGAGCACGATCATCAGCTCCCACAGCGCCGCCAGGCCCAGGAAGACGACCGCGAGCAGGGTCAACTGCGCGGCGGGGCTGCCGGTGCCGATGAACTGCGGCAGGAACGCCAGGCTGAACAGCAGCATCTTCGGGTTGGTGATGTTGGTCAGGAACCCGCGCCGGAACGGCCGGTCGGCGGCGACCTCGCCGCCCTCGTCACCGGCCGCGTCCCGGCGCAGCAGCCCGCGCGCGATGCTCAGCGCCAGGTACAGCAGGTACCCCGCGCCGACCCACTTCAGCGCGGTCAGCACCGCCGGGTAGCGCGCGATCACCACGCCGAGGCCGGAGATGACCAGCCCGACCTGCACGGCCGCCGCCGTGTGGATGCCGGCCAGCGCCCACAGCCCGGCGCGGGTGCCGGCGCGCATGGAGGTCCGGAGCAGGAGGAAGGCGTCCACGCCGGGCGTCAGCACGACCACCGCGCAGGCGATCAGGAACGTCGGTAGCTGGGTGAAGTCCAGGTGCATTGGTTTCCCTCCCTCGGTGACCGGACAGATGAGCGTGATCTGCCTCACGAGCCGTAAAATTCACGGCGCTACACGATCCTAACAACAAGATTTCCGGATTTGATACCACCCTGACCCGTCCGCTACGGTTCGTGGTCAATCGGACGCAGGCGGTGAGACGTCCGCCGACCGCAGTAAGGAAGTACTCCATGCGCCTGAGCGCACTGGTCCTGACCGCGCTGCTGCTGAGCGCGCTGCCCGCCCAGGCCGTGGTCGGCGGCCGGGACGCCCCGGACACCTCGTGGGTCGTCGCGCTGTTCGACGCGCGCGGCAACTTCTTCTGCGGCGGCGTGCTCGTCAGCGACCGCAAGGTGCTCACCGCCGGCCACTGCACGATCGAGCACACCGCGCTGCTGGACCGCGACCGGCGGCCCGCCGACCTCCGCGTGGCCGTCGGCCGGCGCGACCTCGACACCCGGGCCGGCCGGCTGGTCGCGGTCCGGGAGGTTCGCCGGCACGCGGCGTTCCGGACCGTCGAGGAGGGCGACGACGTGGCCGCCCTGACCCTCGCCGAGCCGGTGCCGTTCCAGCCGATCGGCGTCGGCCGGGCCCGCGCGGGCGACCGGGCGACCGTGCTGGGCTGGGGCCGCACCGCCGAGGGCGCACCGCCGAGCCGGGTGCTGCGCCAGGTGGACCTGCCGGTGCTGGCGGATGCCGAGTGCGCGAAAGCCGTCAACGGTTACCGCGCCGAGTCGATGCTGTGCGCCGGCTACCCCGAGGGCGGCAAGGACGCCTGCGAGGGCGACTCCGGCGGGCCGCTCGTCGTGGACGGACTGCTGGTAGGGGTCGTTTCCTACGGTCACGGCTGCGCGCGGGCGGGCGCACCGGGCGTCTACACGAGGGTGAGCCACTACCTCGGCGAAATCTGAGACTGTGGTACCAACGCGGTGTGCGCTCGCATCCCTACCCGGCCACGCTGCGCCGCAAGTGGTCCGCGGACCTGACCTCCGCGCAGCTGTACGCCCTGCTCAAACTGCGTGGCGAGGTCTTCGTGGTCGAGCAGTCCTGCCCCTACCCGGAGCTGGACGGCCGCGACCTCGAACCTGATACCAGGCACTTCTGGCTGGAGTCGGACGGCTCCCCGGAGCCCCGGGCCTGCCTGCGGCTGCTGGAGGAACCCGACGGCACGTTCCGCATCGGCCGGGTCTGCACGGCGCGCGCCGCGCGCGGGCGCGGCTACAGCCGGCGGCTGGTGGAGGCCGCGCTGGTCGAGGTCGGCCGGCGGGTGTGCGTGCTGGACGCGCAGACCTACGTGGCCGACTTCTACGCCTCGTTCGGGTTCATGCCGGTGGGCGCGGAGTTCATCGAGGACGGGATACCGCACCTGCGGATGCGCCGGTCTCGCTGATCACCCGCACCGCGCGCTCGACGTCGGCGTCGGTCAGGTCGGCCCGCGCGGTCAGCCGCAGCCGGGAGACCTGGTCGGGCACCGACGGCGGCCGGAAGCACCCGACCCGCACGCCCCGCGCCCGGCACGCCTCGGCCCAGCCGAGCGCCGCCTCGGGCGAGGGGGCCTGGAGCGACACCACGGCGGCGGTCGGGCTGCTCACCCGCAGGCCCTGGTCGCGCAGCCGGAAGGCCAGGTCCTGCGCCACGTCCAGCGCGCGCGCCGCCCGGTCGGGCTCCTCGCGCAGCACCTTGAGCGCGGCCAGCGCCGCCGCCGCGCTGCCCGGCGCGAGACCGGTGTCGAAGGTGAACGGCCGCGCGGTGTCCACCAGGTGCTTGACCACCCGGCTCGGGCCGAGCACCGCGCCGCCCTGCGCGCCCAGCGACTTGGACAGCGTCACCGTGGTCACCACGTCCGGTGCCTTGGCCAGCCCCGCGGCGTGCACCGCGCCCCGGCCGCCGTCGCCGAGCACGCCCAGGCCGTGCGCGTCGTCCACGACCAGCGCCGACCCGTGCTCCCGGCACACCGAGGCGAGTTCGCCCAGCGGGGCCAGGTCGCCGTCCACGGAGAACACCGAGTCGGTGACGACCAGCGCCCGCCGCTTGCCCCGGGTGGCCAGCGCGTGCGCGACCTGCGCCACGTCGCAGTGCCCCGCCACGACCACGTCCGCCTTGGACAGCCGGGTGCCGTCGATCAGCGACGCGTGGATGTGCTGGTCGGCCACGATCGCGGTGCCCGGCCCGGACAGCGCGGTGAGCGCGCCCAGGTTCGCCAGGTAGCCGGAGGAGAACACCAGCGCGGACTGCGCGCCGCAGAAGTTGGCCAGCTCGTACTCCAGCTCGGTGTGCAGCTCGGTCGAGCCGGTGACCAGCCGGGAGCCGGTGGAACCGGCGCCCCAGCGCAGGGTGGCGGCTGCCGCCGCGCCCATCACCCGCTTGTCGCGGGCGAGGCCGAGGTAGTCGTTGGACGCCAGGTCCAGGTCGGTCGAGTCGGCCGGGCGGGGGCGCACCCGGCGGGCCAGGCCGGCTTTCGCGCGGGCTTCCGCGCGGGTGTCGATCCAGTCGAACACCGACTCCGGTCCGGTCGCCGCCCCTGTGCTCACGCTCACGCCGGCAGTGTCGCATCCGGCGGATAGCGTCCCGGCGTGGACCTCTTCCAGCTCGGTTCCGACGACCTGCGGGCGCTGCGCGCGACCGCGCCGGTGCACCGGGATCCGGCCACCGGGTTGTGGCTGGTCAGCCGGTACGACGACGTGCGGGCGGTGCTGGCCGACCCGAAGCGCTTCCACCCGGACAACGCGCTCACCGCCGTCACCGCCGTGCCGCGCCCGGTGCTGCGGGTGCTGGCCCGCGCGGGCTTCTCGCTGCCGCCGACGCTGGCCAACAACGGCACCGGCACCCACGCCGGGCTGCGCCGGCTCGTCGCCCGGTTCCTCACCCCGGACCGGGTGCGCGCGATGGGGCCCCGGATCGCCGAACTGGCCCGGGAACGGCTCGACCGGCTGACGGGCCCGGTCGCCGACCTGCACGCCGCGCTGGCCCGCGACCTGCCGGCGGTCGTGCTGCTGGAGGTGATGGGGATCGACGGGGTGGACGTCGGGCTGCTGAAGCGGTGGAGCACGGCGTCGCTGGAGCTGTTCTGGGGCACCCCGTCGCCGGAGCGCCAGCACGAGCTGGCCGGGCCGACCGCCGAGTTCCACCGGTGGCTGACCGGGCGCCTCCGGGCGGCCCGGGGCGACGACCTGTTCGGCGCGCTGCGGGACGTGCCGGTCCGGGAGGCCGCCGGCCTGTGCTACTTCCTGCTGATCGCCGGCCAGGAGACCACCACCCAGCTCCTCGGCGCGCTGTTCGACGCGGTGCTGCGGCAGGACGGCCTGTGGTCGCGGCTGGCCGAGCCGGGGACGGCGGGGTGGGTGGTGGAGGAGGTGCTGCGCCGCGACCCGCCGGTCAGCACGTGGCGGCGGGTCGCGGCCGAGCCGGTGACGATCTCCGGCGTGGACGTCCCGGCGGGCGCGCAGTTGCTGCTGATGCTCGCGGGCAGCGGCTCGGACCCGGAGGTGTTCGCCGAGCCGGAGCGGCTGTGCCCGGCCCGGCCGAACGCGCGCAAGCACCTCGCCTTCGGGTACGGCCGGCACTTCTGCCTGGGCGCGGGGCTGGCCAGGCTGGAGGCGGAGGTGGTGCTGCGGGAGACCCGCGAGCGCTTCCCGGACCTGCGCCTGGCCTCCGCCGAGCCGCCGCCGATGCTGGGGCTGCTGTCGTTCCGCGCGCCGCTCAGCGTGCGGGTCGAGCTGGGCGGTGCCGGCCGGGTGGCCGCTCCGGGCGCGGGGCTCGTGGGCTCGCCGACGAGAGGGTGATCACGTCCGCCGGGGCCCTCGGCGGCCCGGTTCCCCGGTGCCCGCGCCCCGGGAACCCGTAGTGGTCGCGCCGGGTCCGTGACCGGTCCGGGGACGCGACTGCGCAGGTCAGGTCCCCGGCGAGGGCCGGTCGACCGGGTCCCGTGCACCGCCCCGGAGCGCGGGTCCGCCGTCCGACCAGGTCCGATCGGGTGTGACGGCGCTCGCCCGGCCGGAGCCCGCCGGGGGCTTGGAGCCGGTCGGCCGAAGTGCGACGATGCCGGGGCTGTAGGGGTGCGCGAGGAAGCCGGTGCGAATCCGGCGCGGTCCCGCCACTGTGACCGGGCGCGTGGATCCGGGAGTCAGGAACTCGGCCCCGATCTCACGAGACCGGACACGGGCGTGGACACCCGAGGAAGGACACCGCCGCATGGGCGCGCGTTTCCCCTTTTCCGCCGTCGTCGGCCACGACGACCTCCGCACGGCGCTGCTGCTCAACGCCGTGCACCCCGGTATCGGCGGCGTGCTCGTCCGAGGTGAGAAGGGGACCGCGAAGTCGACCGTGGTCCGCGCCTTGGCCGCGCTGCTGCCCGCCCTGGACGTCGTCGCGGCCTGCCGCTTCGGCTGCGACCCGGCGGCGGTCGCCGACTGCCCGGACGGCCCGCACGACGGCGGTCCGGCCGAACGCCGCACCGCGCGCCTGGTGGAGCTGCCGGTCGGCGCGACCGAGGACCGGCTGATCGGCTCGCTGGACCTGGAGCGCGCGCTGACCGAGGGCGTGCGGGCCTACCAGCCCGGCCTGCTGGCCGCCGCGCACCGGGGCGTGCTCTACGTGGACGAGGTCAACCTCCTGCACGACCACCTGGTGGACCTGCTGCTCGACGCCGCCGCGATGGGCCGCGCGCACGTCGAGCGCGAAGGCGTGTCCGTGTCGCACGCCGCGTCGTTCCTCCTGGTCGGGACCATGAACCCGGAGGAGGGCGAGCTGCGGCCCCAGTTGCTGGACCGCTTCGGCCTCACGGTGTCCGTGCGGGCGGCGCGGGACGTGGCCACCCGGACCGAGGTGATCCGCCGCCGGCTGGCCTACGAGGCGGACCCCGGCGGCTTCGCGGCACGCTGGGCCGACGAGGACGCCGCGCTGGCCGACCGGATCGTGGCGGCCCGCGACCGGCTGCCCGCCGTCGTGCTGCCCGACGCCGAGGTGCGCCGGATCGCCGGCATCTGCGCCGCGTTCGAGGTCGACGGGATGCGCGCGGACCTGGTGGTCGCCCGGACGGCCGTCGCGCACGCCGCGTGGCGCGGGGTGGCCGAGGTCGCGGAGCAGGACGTGGAGGCCGCCGTCCGGCTGGCGCTGCCGCACCGCAAGCGCCGCGACCCGTTCGACGAGCCCGGCCTGGAGGAGCAGCAGCTCGAAGACGCGATGCGGCAGGGCGCCGAGCACGCCGCCGACGACCCCGACGACAGCCCGGACGACCCCGACAGCCCGGATGACCCGGACGACGACCCGGACGGCCCGGACGGCGGGCTGCCGCCGGACACCGCCGAACCGCCCGCCGAGTCCACTCCGGACGGTCCGCCGCAGCGGCCGGGCGGCTCGTCCGGCGACCGCCCGCACACGCCCGCGCCGTCGTTCAAGGCCCGGCTGCTCCAGGTGCCCGGCGTCGGCGAGGGTGCGCCCGGCAGGCGCTCCCGCGCCCGCGCCCGGACCGGGCGGGTGGTCCGGGCGTCCACTGTGGACGGATCGGGGCTGCACCTGGTGGGCACGCTCGGCGCGGCGGCCCCGTTCCAGGCCGCCCGGGGCCGCAGCGGGCCCGGCCTGGTGCTGCGCGGCACCGACCTGCGACGAGCGGTCCGGGAGGGCAAGGAGGGCAACCTGGTGCTGTTCGTGGTCGACGCCTCCGGCTCGATGGCCGCGCGGCAGCGCATGTCGGCGGTCAGCGGCGCGGTGATCTCCCTGCTGCGCGACGCCTACCAGCGCCGGGACAAGGTCGGCGTGATCACCTTCCGGGGCGCCGGCGCGGAGACCGCCCTGCCTCCGACCACCTCGGTGGACGCGGCGGCGGCCCGGCTCCGGCAGTTGCGCACCGGCGGGCGCACCCCGCTCGCCGACGGCCTGCTGCGCGCCCGCCGGGTGCTGGAGTCCGAACGGGTCCGCGACCCGCGCCGCCGCCCGCTGCTGGTGCTGCTGACGGACGGCCGCGCCACCGCCACCGGCTCCGGCGGCGACCCGCTGCGCGACGCCCTGCGCGCGGCCGGCCTGCTGGCCGCCGACGAGGTGGCCTCAGTGGTCGTGGACTGCGAGTCCGGTCACGTCCGGCTCGGCCTCGCCGGCCGGGTCGCCGGGGCGCTGGGCGCGGTGTGCCTGCGCCTGGAAGAACTGTCCGCCGACCAGGTCGCCGGCGTCGTGCGCGCCGTGCGGGCCGCTTAGGAGACCGCCGTGCCCCAAGGACAGCCGTCCGTCGTCCCGGTCGACGGGCTCACCACCCGGCAGCGCCGCAACCGGCCGCTGACCATCCTGCACACCGGCGAGATGAAGGGTAAGTCGACGGCCGCCTTCGGGCTCGCCCTGCGCGGGTGGAACCAGGGCTGGTCCATCGGCGTGTTCCAGTTCGTCAAGTCGGCCAGGTGGAAGGTCGGCGAGGAGACCGCCTTCCGCGCCCTGGGCCGGCTGCACGAGCAGACCGGCGAGGGCGGGCCGGTCGAGTGGCACAAGATGGGCGAGGGCTGGTCCTGGTCCCGCAAGGCGGGCACCGAGGACCACGCCGCCGCCGCGCTGGAGGGCTGGCGCGAGATCGCCCGCCGGCTCGCCGCCGGGCAGCACGGCGTGTACGTGCTCGACGAGTTCACCTACCCGCTGCACTGGGGCTGGGTCGACGTGGACGAGGTGGTCGCCGCCCTGCGCGACCGCCCCGGCCACCAGCACGTGGTGATCACCGGCCGGTACGCGCCGCAGGCCCTGGTCGACGCCGCCGACCTGGTCGTGGAGATGACCAAGGTCAAGCACCCCATGGACGCGGGGCAGAAGGGCCAGAAGGGGATCGAGTGGTGAACCGCCTGGTGGTCGCCGCGCCCGCCTCGGGCAGCGGCAAGACCACCGTGGCCACCGGCCTGATGGCGGCGCTGCGCCGCGCGGGGGACCGGGTGGCCCCCTTCAAGGTCGGGCCGGATTACATCGACCCCGGCTACCACGGGCTGGCCACCGGCCGGCCGGGCCGCAACCTGGACCCGGTCATGGTCGGCGAGCACCGGGTCGCGTCGCTGTTCGCGCACGGCGCGCGCGGCTGCGACCTGGCCGTGGTCGAAGGCGTGATGGGCCTGTTCGACGGCCGGGTCGACACCGAGGGCGTCGGCTCCACCGCGCACGTGGCGAAGCTGCTGTCCGCGCCCGTGCTGTTCGTGGTGGACGCGCGCGGCCAGAGCCGCAGCCTGGCCGCCCTGCTGCACGGGTTCCGGGGCTACGACCCGACCGTGCGGCTGGGCGGCGTGGTGCTCAACCAGGTCGGCTCCGAGCGGCACGAGCACGTGCTGCGCGGCGCGTGCGCCGAAGTCGGGCTGGAGGTGCTGGGCGTGCTGCCGCGCGACGACAGGTTCCGGCTGCCGTCCCGCCACCTCGGCCTGGTCACCGCCGCCGAGCACGGGCAGGCCGCGTTGGACGCCGTGGACGCGATCGCCTCGGCCGTCGCCGAGCACGTCGACCTCGACGCGGTGCGCCGGCTCGCCGCACAGGTGCCCGCCCTGGCCGTGCCCGCCTGGGACCCGGCCGCCGAGGTCGAGCCGGTCGGCGGCGCACCGGTGGTCGCGGTCGCGGGCGGCGCGGCGTTCACCTTCGGCTACGCCGAGCACGTCGAGCTGCTGCGCGCGGCCGGCGCGGACGTCGTGGTGGTGGACCCGCTGCGCGACCCGGGCCTCCCCGACGGCACGGCCGGCCTGGTGCTGCCCGGCGGGTTCCCCGAGCAGCACGCCCACGAGCTGTCCGCCAACACCGGCCTGCGCGCCGCCGTCGCCGCGTTCGCGCGGACCGGCCCGGTGCACGCCGAGTGCGGCGGCCTGCTGTACCTGGCGCGGGAGCTGGACGGCGTGCCGATGTGCGGCGTGCTCGACGCGGTCGGCTCGATGACGCCCAAGCTCACGCTGGGCTACCGCGACGCCGTCGCGCCGGCCGACTCCGTGCTGGCCGTGGCCGGCACCCGGATCACCGGGCACGAGTTCCACCGGACGGCGCTCAGCCCGCCCTGCGGCGGCCCCGGCGGCGCCCGCCCGGCCTGGCAGTGGCGCGGCCACGACCAGCGGCCCGTCGCCGAGGGTTTCGTGCTCGACCGCGTGCACGCGTCGTACCTGCACACCCACCCGGCGTCCGCGCCGGGAGCGGTGGCCCGCTTCGCGCGGGCGTGCGCGGGCACGTCCGCGCGGCACGAGGCCACTCGATAGTGGTTCACTCCGGCGCGGTACCGTCCGTGCCCAGCAAGCCGTACACGTCGTGGGGAGCAGTTGTGATGACTGGTCGGGTCTCCTTCGTGGGCGCCGGTCCCGGTGCCGCCGATCTCATCACCGTCCGGGGCGCTAAGCGGATAGCCGAGGCCGACGTGGTCGTGTGGTCGCCCGCCGTCGTCGAGGTCGAGTGCGTGCGCGAGCACGCCCGCCCGGACGCGGAGCTG
Source organism: Actinosynnema sp. NPDC050436 (assembly GCF_040655415.1). Taxonomy (NCBI): domain Bacteria; kingdom Bacillati; phylum Actinomycetota; class Actinomycetes; order Pseudonocardiales; family Pseudonocardiaceae; genus Actinosynnema; species Actinosynnema sp. NPDC050436. Next base: position 26,991 of record NZ_JBFAJV010000028.1, read on the forward strand.
GTGGACCTCTCCCGGGTGTCGGAGTCCGAGGTCGTGGACCTGTACCGGCGCGCGTCGGCGAGCAAGCTCGCGGTGGTGCGGCTGCACGCGGGCGACCCGTCGCTGTGGGGCGGGCTGCGCGAGCAGCACGACACGTGCCAGAAGCTCGGGCTGGCCGTCGAGGTCGTGCCCGGCGTGTCGGCGGTGTCCGCCGTGGGCGCGTCGGTCGGCCGCGAGCTGACCACCTCGGACGTCGCGCAGTCGCTCGTGCTGACCGGGCCCGAGGGCGCGGAGCACGTGGCCGAGTTCGCCGCGCACGGCACCACGATGGCGATCAGCGCGTCCGGCGCGCGGACCGGCCGGATCGTGGAGCAGTTGCGGGCGGGCGGCTACCCCGACGACACGCCGGTCGTGGTGGCCTACAAGGTCTCCCTGCCCGACGAGACGGTCGCGCAGACCACGCTGGGCGGGCTGGAGGCGTGCGTCAAGGAGCACAAGCTCTACCGCACCACGCTGTTCCTGGTCGGCGAGGTGCTCAGGCCCGCCGCGCCCCGGCGCGCGGCCCCCGGTGACGAGCCGGTGCGCCGGACCCGGTCCAAGTGGTCGATGCGCGCGTCCCGCGACTCGGCCTCGGTCGCCGCGTGGTCCGCCGTGCACGACTGGCAGGAGACCGCGCGGGCCCGCCGGTCCGCGCCCGCCCGGCCGAAGCCGGACCGCGACGACCCGGTGCTGGAGCTGGTGACCGGCCCGACCGGTGCCGAGGACGTCCCGGCGGACGCCGTGCCGGTCGACGCCGGCGGTGCCGCGCCGGTCGAGCAGGCCAAGCCCAAGCCGACCGTCGCGGCGGCGGCCAAGCGCAAGCCGACCACGGTGCAGGCCAGCACCACGCCGCGCAAGCCGGCTGCGAGGACCGCCGCCGCGACCCGGGCCAAGAAGACCAAGCGCGCCGACTGACGTGGACGTCGTCGCGCTGCACGGGTTCCTCGCCGACGCGGGTCGGAGCTGGGACTCGGTGACCGTCGTGGACGTGGGCTCGCACGGCCTGCGCCACGCGCTCAACGTGTGCCGCGCGCGGCCGGCCGTCGCGGTGTCCGGTGCCGACCCGGCCGAGCTGGGCCGGGGCCTGGCCGGCTGGCGGCGCACGCTCACCGTCGCCGACGCGTCCGGTCTGTCCACTGTGGACCCGGCGGACGCGGTGGTGCGGCGCTGGGTCGAGCCGGGGTTCGCGCTGTGCGCGGCGGACGCCGGCTGGACGCCCTCGCCCGGCGGCTGGGCGCTGCCCGACGACGACTTCGCCCACCGGGACGGGATGGTGGCCACCGCCGAGGTGCGCGCGCTCGCGCTGCCCCGGCTCGCGCCCCGCCCCGGCGAGCTGGTGTGGGACGTCGGCGCGGGTCCGGGCGCGGTCGGCGTCGAGTGCGCCCGGCTCGGCGCGGCCGTCGTCGCGGTGGAGCGGGACCCGGTGCAGTGCGTGCGGATCATCGCCAACGCCGCCGCGCACGGCGTGGACGTGCGGGTGGTGGAGTCGCCGCTGGCCGAGGCCGCCGACCTGCCGCGCCCGGACGCGGTGTTCGTCGGCGGCGGCGGACCGGACGTGGTGCGGCAGTGCGCGCGGGTCGGCGCGTCGCGGGTCGTGGTGGCCACCGCGGACCTGGAACGGGTGCTGCCCGCGCGGGACGCGCTGGCCGTTGCCGGCTACGAGGTGGCGGGCAGCCAGCTCTCCGCCGCGCGGCTGGTCGGTGGCGCCCTGCGCGCGGTGGACCCGGTGATGGTGTTGTGGGCCACCAGGAAGCGCTGACCGGACGGGGTCGCGCGCGGTGGTCGCCGCTCCCGGTTCAGGGGGTGCGGAAGTCGTGATGGGGAGGGCTTGGGCGTGATCGGGTTGTTCGCCGCCGGCGAGCGCGGGCGGCGGGCGGCCGTCGAGCTCGCGGGGTTCCTCGGGCCGGACGCGGTGGTGCCGGACGGGCCGGTCGGCCCGGCGCTGCGCCGGCTGTGGCCCCGCCTGGGGTCCGCCGTGTTCTTCCTCGGCACGGACGCCACCGTCCGGCTGGTCGCGCCGCTGCTGCGCGACGAGCGCTCGGACCCGGGCGTGGTGTGCGTCGACGGCGGGTTCGCGGTGGCGCTGCTGGGCGGCGTGGACGCGCTGGCCGGCCGGATCGGCGAACTGCTCGACAGCACCCCGGTGGTGACCTCCGCGTCGTCGGCGTCGCCGCTGGACGAGCTGGTCGAGCTGCTCGACGTGGTGGTGGACGGCGACCTGGCCGCGTTCGGCGCGGTGGTCCGCGACGGCGACCCGGTGCTGCTGCGCAACCCGCTGGGCTTCCCGCTGCCCGCGCTGCCGGACAACGTCCAGGTCGACGACGCGTCGGGGCACCCGGAGTGGACCGTGGTGCTGGACGACCGGGTGCCGTCCGGCCCGCAGCCGGAGCGGGTGCTGCGGCTGGTGCCGCGCACGCTGGTGGTCGGCGTCGGCGCGGGCACCGGGGTCTCCGCGTCGGCGGTGTCGGAGGCGCTGGCGGAGCTGGAGGTCCGGGGCCTGGACCTGCGCGCGGTGCGGGCGTTCGCCACGCTGGACCGCAAGACCGAGGAGCGCGGCATCGCCGACGCCCTGGACGACTGGGGCTTCTGGCACGACTCGACCACCGCGCCGCTGCTCGCCTACTCGGGGGAGGAGCTGGCGGTGATCCCCGTGCCGAACCCGGCGGAGCTGGCCATCGGCATCCCGAGCGTGGCCGAGGCGGCGGCGCTGCGCGGCGCGATGGAGCTGTCCGGCGGCGGCCGGGTGGAGATCGCGGTGGAGAAGGTGAAGGGCGCGGCGGTGACCGTGGCGGCGGCCCGCGTGCTGCCGCGCGGCCGGCTGGCGCTGATCGGCCTCGGGCCGGGCGGCGCGGACGAGCGCACCCCGCGCGCCGAGGCCGAGCTGCGCCGGGCGTCGGTCGTGGTCGGCACGGACGAGTGCGTGGCCCAGGTGCGGCACCTGCTGCGCCCCGGCACCCGGGTCCGGCCGGACGGCGCGGTGGGGCTGGCGGAGGCGGGCGCGGCGGTCGCCTTCGTGGGCCGCGACGGCGGCCCGGTCGTGGACGGCCCGGTGCACGCCGAGGTCGTGCGGGTCGGCGGCGTCGCCCCCTGATCCCCGTACCGCCGCGCGGCGGGTCGTGAGCAACGATTCGCCGTGGGGTGGCCACATCGTTGCGCCGCCGGGCGGTGCGCGGTCGGGGAACGCCGCACGTCAACTGTGAAGCCGGGTTCGGCGCTTGTCGGGTCTGCGGTTTTGGTCCTAGCTGGGGGGACGCCGCCTGCCGTCAACCGTCCGGAAGGAACGAGCGCACCCATGGCGAAAACCCTGCGTCGCCTGATCACCGCGCTGGCCACCGCCGCAGCCGCGGTCGGCCTGCTCACCGTCGTCCCGGCGAGCGCCGACGTGTCCCCCTACATCGTCGGCGGGACCCGTGCCACCATCGGCCAGTACCCGTGGACCGTCTACCTGGCCACCTCCAGCGGCGGCCAGTTCTGCGGCGGCACCCTGGTGGCGGGCAACAAGGTCGTCACCGCCGCGCACTGCACCAGCGGGCGCTCCGCCGCGAGCACCCGGGTGGTGTGGGGCCGCGAGGACAAGCAGAGCTCCACCGGGATCGTCGCCTCGGTGACGAAGATCTGGATCCACCCGAGCTACCGCAGCGCCACGTCGGGCTACGACGTGTCGGTGCTGACCCTCGACCGCTCCATCAGCTCGGCCTACCTGCCGCTGGCCGGGCCGTCCGACACCGCGCTGTACGCGGCGGGCACCAGCGCCACCATCCTCGGTTGGGGCACCACGTCCTCCGGCGGCTCCGCGTCGCGCTACCTGCTCAAGGCGACCGTGCCGGTGGTCTCGGACGCCAGTTGCAAGCAGTCCTACTCGCAGTACAACGCCTCCGCGATGGTGTGCGCCGGCTACCCGCAGGGCGGCACGGACACCTGCCAGGGCGACTCCGGCGGCCCGATCGTGGCCGGCGGCAAGCTGATCGGCGCGACCTCCTGGGGTCGTGGGTGCGCGTCGGCGGGCTACCCCGGCGTGTACGCCCGGATCGCGACCTACCACTCCGTGCTGACGCAGCAGATCAACGGCTGAAACCTCGCGCCGTGCCCACGACCGGGTGGTTCTCCGGCGTGGGCACGGCGCGCGTGGTCCGATGTTGATCATGCGATCCGTGGTCCTCCTGCTGTTCCTGCTCGCCCTGCACACCCTGCCCGTCACCGCGTCGGCCGCCGGGAGCGGCCTGCACGACTGCGCCGCCGAGGTGGCCGACCGCACCGGCACCGGCCGGTGCAGCGGGACGGGCACCTTCCGCGTCCTCGTGGCCTGCGAGGACGGCCGGTTCGCGCGCGGCCCGTGGCTCACCATCGACCAGCGCCGGGGCACCACCGACGCCACCTGCGGCTCGCGCGCGGTGGGCGCGGAGGTCGAGGAGCTGCTCGCCGACGGCACGATCGTCGGCGCGTAGTGTCCGAGCCCGTGGACGACTACCTGCCGATGCCCGAGGACTGGGACCGCGCGCTCGCCGTGGTGGCCCACCCCGACGACCTGGAGTACGGCGCGGCCGGAGCGGTCGCGCGGTGGACCGACCAGGGCAAGACCGTCGCCTACCTGCTCGTCACCAGGGGCGAGGCCGGGATCGACGGCCTGCCGCCCGAGCAGGCGGGCCCGCTGCGGGTCCGGGAGCAGGTCGCCTCGGCGGCGGTGGTCGGCGTGACCGACGTGCGGTTCCTCGACCACCAGGACGGCGTGCTGGAGTACGGCCTGCCGCTGCGCCGCGACATCGCCGTCGCCATCCGCCGGCACCGGCCGGACCTGGTGATCACCGCCAACCACCACCCCACCTTCGTCGGCGGCGCGCTCAACACCGCCGACCACCGGGTGGTCGGGCAGGCCGTGCTCGACGCGGTGCGCGACGCCGGCAACCGGTGGGTGTTCCCGGACCCCGACCTGGGGCCGTGGAACGGGGTCCGCGCCGTGGCGATCGCCTCCTCCCCGCACGCCGGGCACGCCGTCGACCTGACCGCCACGTTCGACCGGGGCGTCGAGTCGCTGCGCGCGCACGCCGCCTACCTGGCCGGTCTCGGCGGCGGCGAGATGGCCGACCCGGAGGCGTTCCTGCGCCGGACGGCCGAGGCGGCGGGCGAGCGGTTCGGCGGTCGCCCGGCGGTGCCCTTCGAACTGGTGGTGATGTGAAGCACCCGGGTTGGACAGGCCATGTCTGATGTGGATGCTTCTACCCATGCACGGTGAACAGCACTACCTTGTGGGCCTCGACCTGGCCGGCCGGAAGGTCGTCGTGGTGGGCGGCGGGACCGTCGCCCAGCGCCGGCTCCCGCGCCTGGTGGCGGCGGGCGCGCTGGTCGAGGTCGTCTCGCCCGAGGTCACGCCCTCGGTCCAGGGGATCGTCGAGGCGGGCGGCGCGGTCTGGCACGAGCGCCGCTACGCGGCCGGCGACCTGGACGGCGCGTGGTACGTGCTGGCCTGCACGTCCGACCCCGAGGTGAACGCCCGGATCACCACCGACGCCACCGCGCAGCGGGTGTTCTGCGTGCGCGCGGACGTGGCCGTGAAGGGCACCGCCGTGACGCCCGCCGTGGGCGGGCACGACGGCCTGCTGCTGGGCGTGCTGGCGGGCGGGGAGCACCGGCGCTCGGCGGCGGTGCGCGACGGCGTGCTGGCGGCCCTGCGCGACGGGTCGCTGGCCGACCAGCACGACCAGCCCGCCGGCGTGGCGCTGGTCGGCGGCGGGCCCGGCGACCCGGACCTGATCACCGTGCGCGGGCGGCGGCTGCTGGCCCGCGCGGACGTCGTGGTGGCCGACCGGCTGGCCCCGATGGAGCTGCTGGACGAGCTGCCGCCGCACGTCGAGGTGGTGGACGCGGCCAAGATCCCCTACGGGCGGGCCGCCACCCAGGACTTCATCAACACCGCGCTGGTGGACAACGCCAAGGCGGGCAAGTTCGTGGTGCGGCTCAAGGGCGGTGACCCGTACGTGTTCGGGCGCGGCTTCGAGGAGCTGATCGCCTGCGCCGAGGCGGGCGTGCCGGTCACCGTCGTGCCGGGCGTGACGAGCGCGTTCGGCGTGCCCGCGCTGGCCGACGTGCCGGTGACGCACCGGGGCGTGGCGCACGAGGTGGTCGTGGTGTCCGGGCACGCGGCACCGGACGACGAGCGCTCGCTGGTGGACTGGGACGCGCTGGCCCGCCTGCGCGGCACCGTGGTGATCCTGATGGGCGTCGAGCGGGCGGGCGCGTTCGCGGCGGCGCTGCGGGCCGGGCGGCCCGGTGGCACGCCGGTCTCGGTGATCCAGGAGGGCAGCACCCGTGCGCAGCGCGTCGTGCAGTCCACTTTGGACACCCTGGGGCACGACGTGGTCGAGCACGGGGTCCGCCCCCCGGCGATCATCGTGGTCGGACCGGTTGCCGGGCTGGCGCGGGAGCTGCCCTGTCGAGCGTGATCGTCCACGCCACCCCGGCCGCGACGAGGGCGACCAACCCGGCGAGCACGACCAGCGTGGTGGTGCTCGGGTGCACCAGCGGCTCACCGCGCAGCGCCTGCCAGGTCAGCAGGGCGAACAGGCCGCCGTAGCCGAAGGCGGCGACACCGACCAGGCGCACCCGGGCGCGCTCGCTCAGCGACAGCGCGGTGACCGCGAGGGCGACCAGGACCATCACCTGGAGGCCGTGCATCCCGAAGAAGTGCGGGATGCGCAGGTCCCCGCCCGTGGTGCTCCACGCGGTCACCGGGATGCCGTCGCCGCCGTCCGGTGCGCCCACCGTGTTCCCGCCGCGCAGGCCGATCTCGTGGCCGGCCGCGTCGGTGGCGGTGGACCGCTTGCCCTGCCCGACCATCAGGTAGCCCGACGCCATGCCGAGCACCGCCAGGTAGAGCCCGGTGCGGATGCCCCACGTGGTCTGCCGGTCGCGCAGCCGCTGCACCGACAGCACGATCGCCAGCGCCACGTTGGCGAAGAACATCACCGGGATCGTGTACTTGAACATGTTCTGCGTCAGCACGTTCCAGAAGTCCTGGCTCGTGTTGTAGTGGCTGAACGTGCCGCGCGCCGCCTGCACCGCGATCAGGCCGACGTCGGCGAACATGATGACCGCGATGGTGGTGCCCAGGCCGGAGGTGAACCGCCGGCCCCGGTGCGCCAGGGAGAGCATCCAGGACAGCGTCGCCGAGTAGACCGCCAGCGACACGGCGAACTTGAACGGCTTGAGCCACACCGGGGAACCCTGGAGCACCCGACCGTCGAACAGCAGTCCGCCGAGGGACACCAGGGTCAGCGCGGCCATCGCCCACGCCAGCCAGAGCGTGGGTCGGTGCCAGGTCTTCGTCATGCGGTAGAGCGTGCTCGGTCCCGGCGGCCCGCTCACTGGTGCCGACCGGCCGGTCGGAGGTGGGGGGAACCCCAGTCGTGGAAGGAGGGCAGCCCGGTGGCGGTGCGGATCGCGTTGGCCGGCGCGGGGTTGGCGAAGGTGCGCTTCGCCTTCTCGCCGGTGTTCGAGACGGTGATGGCGGTGGACGGCCTGCGGGTGCCCGGCGCGCACGCCGTGCACCTGCCGTGGGTGGCGTGGGCGCGCGAGCGGGTGTCGACGATCGACGACCTGCCGGTGCTGCTGGACCTGCTGGAGGGGCCGGTGAAGCCGGCGCTGCTGATGCCCGTGCCGGACGTCCGGATGCCCGACCTGGAGACCGAGCTGGCCGACGTGCCGGCGCGGGTGGCGGACGTCGTGCGGAGGTGCCACGAAGTGCTGGTGGCGCCGTTCTGGCGGCGGATCGCGGCGGTGCTGGAGGCGGACGTGGCCGCGCGGGCGGCGCTGCTCGCGGATCGCGGCGCGGCGGCGGTGTTCGCCGACCTGCACCCCGAGGTGACGTGGGCGGACGGGGAGCTGGTGCTCTACGGGGACCTGCGCCCGGACCGGCCGCACTCGGTGGACCTGGCGCGCGACGGGCTCGTGCTGTCGCCCAGCGCCTTCTGCTGGCCGCGCGCGTGGGCCGCGATCGACCCCGTGGGGCCCGGCGTCGTGCGGTACCCGGCGCGCGGGATCGCGACGCTGTGGGAGACCGCCCCGGCCGCGCCGGACGCGCTGGCGGCGCTGGTCGGGCGGACCCGGGCGGCGCTGCTGGTGCTGCTGGCCGGCCCGATGTCGACCACGGAGCTGGCCGCGCGCCTGGGTGTCACGGCGGGCGCGGTGTCGCAGCACGTCGGCGTCCTGCGGGCGGCCCGCCTGGTGACCACGCGGCGGGACGGGCGGGCCGTCCTGCACCTGCGCACCGCCCGCGCGGACGCGTTGCTGGAGTGAGAGCGCTCCGGCGGTGGGCGGCGCACGGAACGAGCCGCCCGCCCCCGGAGTGCGGGGAGCGGGCGGCTCGGGTGTCGACCGGTCCGCGTGGCGGGCGGCGCCACGCGGGTGGGTCAGTGCTGGGCCACGCGACGCGGCCGGCCACCGCGCTCGCGGTCGCGGCCGTGGTCCGCGCGGTCGGAGCGACCGCCCCGGAACCCGCCGCCACCGGTGCGCCGGGGACCGCCCCGGCGGGCGGCGCGCACGGGGACCTCGGGCTCGACCACCGGGACGCCGCTGGGCGTGCGGGCGCCGGTGATGCGGATCAGGTCCTCGTCGCCCGGCCGGACCTTGGTGGACTCCGGGCGGATGCCCGCCCGCGCCGTCAGGCCCTGCACCGCGCGGCGCTGGTCGTGGGTGACCAGGGTGACCACGGTGCCGGACTGCCCGGCCCGCGCGGTGCGCCCGGCCCGGTGCAGGTAGTCCTTCGGGTCGGCCGGCGGGTCGACGTGCACGACGAGGCTCACGTCGTCCACGTGGATGCCGCGCGCGGCGACGTCCGTGGCGATCAGCACGGGCGTGGTGCCCTCGCGGAACTGCCCGAGCACGCGGGTCCGGGCGCTCTGCGCCTTGCCGCCGTGCAGGGCACCCGCCTGGACGCCCATCGACCGCAGCTTCTTCGCCAGCCGGTCCACGTGGTGCTTGGTGCGCACGAACATGATCGTGCGGCCCTCGCGCGCGGCGACCTCGGTCACCACGGACTGCTTGTCCTCCGCCGACACGAACAGCAGGTGGTGCTCCATCGTGGTCACGCTGCCGGTGGGCGGCGCGACGGAGTGGACCACCGGGTCGTGCAGGTACTGCCGGACCAGCTTGTCGACGTCGCCGTCGAGCGTCGCCGAGAACAGCAGGCGCTGGCCGTCCTGCGGGGTCAGGTCGAGGATGGCGCGGACCTGCGGCATGAAGCCCATGTCGGCCATCTGGTCGGCCTCGTCCAGCGCGCTGAACATGACCTCGGACAGGTCGGCCGTGCCCTGCCGCACGTGGTCGGAGAGCCGGCCGGGGGTGGCGATGAGCAGGTCGACCCCGCGCCGCAGCGCGTCGATCTGCCTCGGGAACGACGTGCCGCCGACGACCGTGCGGCACCACAGGCCCAGGGCCCGCGCGAACGGCGACAGGGCCTCTTCGACCTGCATGGCCAGCTCGCGCGTCGGCACGAGCACCAGGGCGCGCGGCTTGAGCGGCTTGGCCCGGCCGCCCGCGAGGCGGGACAGCAGCGCCAGCCCGAACGCGAGCGTCTTGCCGGAGCCGGTCTGGCCCCGGCCGAGCAGGTCGCGACCGGCCAGCGCGTCGGGCAGCGTCGCGGCCTGGATCGGGAACGGGTCGGTGATCCCCGCCTGGGTGAGCGCCTTCAGCAGCTCGTCGGCCAGGCCGAGTTCGGCGAACGAGGGCAGCGGGCCCTCGGGCATCGTGCTCTCGACGTGGTCCGGGACGGTCGTCTCCAGCACGGGCTGGGGACGGCGGTTGCCCTGGCCGGCGGGGCGCCTGCCGCGCGGCTTGCGGAACTGCGGGCGCTCGGAACGGCTCTGGGACATGGGTGGCAAAAGAAACCTCCGGGACAAGGCACGTCTCGGGGATCGCTTCTGCCTTTGGCGCAGGCGCTAATCGCAAGGACGGGCCCGGCGCTGCTTGCGCCGATAGTGGTTGGGAGCACCGCCGCCCTGCCGGGTCTGGGCCGCACACGGTTGTCGCGCCTCCGGGCGGTGCACCACTCAGTCTAGCCGATCAATGGGCCGGCATCCGCATCGAGCCGGTGAAATCGCGCACACGGGTGGCCGGGTGCGGGGGTCGCGGTGCTGCTCAGGCCGCACCCAGGCGGTTGCGCGAACGCAGTCGAAGGGATCATTGGAACCACATTTATGCGGTTCCGCCGAGGTGTGCGGAGGCGTTTTCGGCACTGATCACGATCACCTCGCCGGACCGTTCCGGTTTCCCCGCTCCGCCGCGACGGGAAGCGGCACCCGACCGCCGCGCGCCGACTTGCGGCGCGCGGCGGTACGGGTGCGGCGGTGTGCCGGTTGTGGGGTCAGCGGGTCAGGCCGGCCGTGTCGAGCAGCAGCTCGACCAGGTCGGCCGGGTCGGCCAGCTCCGGCGCGAGGCCGCGCGAGGCGAACCAGCCCGCCACGTTGCGGACGTCCCGCTCCAGGAACTCCGCGCCGCGCGGGTTGGCCACCACGTCCACCACCTGCGGCAGGTCGATCACGACCAGCCGCCCGTCGTGCACCATCAGGTTGAACGCCGACAGGTCGCCGTGCGCCAGGCCCGCCGAGGCGAGCGTGGTCAACGCCTCGACCAGCTGCCGCCACAGGTCCAGCAGCTCGTCCTGGTCCGGCCGGAGCTGCGCCAGCCGGGGTGCCGCCGCGCCGTCCTCGCCGACGAACTCCAGCAGCAGCTCGGTGCCGGCGCGCTGCACCGGGTAGGGCACGGGTGCGCCCATCTGCCACAGCGTGGACAGCGCGGCGAACTCCGCGACCGCCCACTGCTCGGCGATGAGGTTGCGCCCGAACGACGTCCGGTTCTCGACGGCCCGCTGCTCGCGGGACCGCTTCATCCGGCGCCCTTCCAGGTACCCGGCGTCGCGGTGGAACATCCGGTGGTCGTTGCTGCGGTACCGCTTGGCCGCGAGCAGGCAGGACCGGTCGGTGCCGGGCAGCGAGCGCTCCAGCAGGAAGACGTCCGCCTCCTTGCCGGTCTTCACGATGCCCAGCTCGCGGTCCACCGCCGACAGGTCGGGGATGAGCCACTGGGGCCACGGCTTGGGGCCGTGGTCGGCGGTGTCCCAGTTGGACCAGCGGTCGGCCCCGTCGGGGACGTCCGCGTCCTCGGCGTCGTCGCGCTGCTGGGCCAGCCGCTCGCGGGCCTCTTCGGTGAGCCGGCCGCGCCGGGTGGGCGCGGGCTCGTCCGCGTCGCGGTTGCTCCGGCGCTTGGAGCGCCAGGTCAGGTCGTCGGCGTGGCCGAAGGTGGAGTCGTAGTCGTCGTCGAGATCGGAAGAACGTTCGTGCTTGCGCACTGGGTGGGCTCCAAGGAGAAGAAGGAGGATCGCCCCACCGGCGCGTGTGGTCGGCGCGCTAGGGGTTCGGGGCGAGAGGACGGGTCGGTGCCACGTCCCGGACAGCTGTAGCCATCGGGGCACCTCCTCTGTCTCCGCCGCGTCGAAACCGGCGCTCAGCGCGTACGACGTGCAGCTTGCCCGACTCGCCGGGCGCGGGCAACCGATTTATCGGTTTCGCCGTCCTGCCTGGTCAGGGCCACTGCGGTCGGCGGTCCACCCGGTAGCTGGTGCGGTGGCCGAGCCACGCGGCGGCGAGCTCGCCCATCACCAGCGAGTCGTGCCGCAGCACGCGCTCGTCGTGCCACTCGTGGGCCAGGCGCGCGGTGGCGAGCATCCGGCGGCGCGCGGTGGCGCTGAACTCGACCAGGGCTTCCAGGGCGTCGTCCACCTCGTCGGCGGCCAGCGGCACGGGTGCCGCCGGCGAGGGCAGGGCGAGCCGCTCGTGCCCGAAGGTCGCGGTGCCGGCCAGGTCCCCGGCCAACTGGTGCTCCACGGACTCGGCGTTGCGCTGGAGCCGGCACAGCCCGGACGCGGCCAGGCGCAGGCCCAGCAGCCGCGCCGTGCAGAGCCCGGCCCACACCCGCTTCAACGCCTCCGGCGCGTCCAGCTCGCCGGTGTCCAGGTCGTCGGTGAGGTCGCGCAGGGTCGCGGCGGTCACGAGGTGGTCGCCCGGTACGTCGGGGGCACCTTCGGCGGCGGCATCGCCGGGTGTGTCGGGACTCACTCGGCCATTGTGGCAGCACCGTCACGCGAGGTGACAAGTCACTGCGCTGAGTCACGCCAATGGCGGCTACCGGTGTAGCTAGCGGTGAGCGAACGACCTCCGGTAGTCCTTCGGCGACAGGCCGACTACTGCATTGAAGTGGTGCCGGAGCAGCGCCGCTGTGCCGAAACCACATCGGTGGGCGATGGTCTCCACGCTGAGTTGCGTCTCCTCCAGCAGTTGCCGCGCCCGCAACACCCGTTGGGTGGTCAGCCAGCGGTGCGGGGTGGTGCCGGTCTCGGCGGCGAAGCGGCGGGCGAACGTGCGCTCGGACATCCGCGCGTGCTCGGCCAGGCCCGCCACGGTGTGCTCGGTGTCCAGCGCGTCCATCATCCAGGCGAGGGTCGGTTGCAGGCTGTCCGCCTGGACGGGGATCGGCTGCACGAACTGGCGCTGCCCGCCCTCGCGCTGCGGTGCGACGACCATGCGCCGGGCGATGGTGGTGGCGGTGGTCGAGCCGAGTTCGCGGCGGACCAGGTGCAGGCACGCGTCGATGCCGGCGGCCGTGCCCGCGCTGGTGATGAGGTCGCCCTCGTCGACGAACAGCACGTCCGGGTCGACGTGGGCGAGCGGGAAGCGCTGCGCCAGTTCGGCGGCGTGCCGCCAGTGCGTGGTGCACCGCCGGCCGTCCAGCAGGCCCGCCGCCCCGAGCGCGAACGACCCGCTGCACACCGACAGCACGGTGGACGCCCGGCGGAGCGCGTCGAGCAGGGCGGGCGGGTACTCGTCGCGGATGGCGAACGCCGGGACGGCCACCAGGTCGACGTCGTCGAGGGCGTCGAAGCCGTGGTCGGCCACCACGGACGCGCCGACGTTCGTGCGCACCGGCCGGCCGGGGTGCTCGCCGCAGACCCGGAAGTCGACCAGCGGCACGTCCTCCTCGGTGCGGTCGACGCCGAAGACCTCGCAGATGACACCGAACTCGAAGGGGGCCAGGCCCTCGATCACCGGCACGGCCACGGAGGTGAGCATGGCACCAGCGTAACTGGCGGGATCTTGATGGACAACGGCAAGACTGCCAATTGTGGCGGTTTCTTGTCGGTCGCATAGTTGGTGCCATGACCGCACTGCTCGTCGTACTGACCGTCCTGGCCCTCGTCGTCTACGGACTGGAGCGCAACCACCACCGCCACGCCCGCTTCGGCCCCCGGCTCGCCGGCAGCCACGACGTGGACGACCGCGACCTGGTCCGCGTGTCGACCGAGCTGCACGCGCCGGCCGACCACCCCGCGCCGGCCCGACCCCGGGTCGCGGCCCGGCTCTCCGTCCGCTCGGTGTGAGCGGGCACCACGAGACGGACCCGGCGGTGCGGTGGTGCGCCGCGCCGCCGGGTCCGCGAGAGCTGGGACGGGTTGTCCCGTCAGACGACCAGGTCGAGGGCCAGCTCACCGGTGGGCTCCAGGCGGAGCCCGGCGGCGGCGGCGATCCTGACCAGGCTGCGCGGCGACTTGACCTCGGCGCGCGACTGCACGATCGCGCGGGCCAGCAGGCCCTTGTGCGCCTTGTTGAAGTGGCTTACCGCCTGCCGCCGCCCGTCCGGGTCCTCGGTGACCACCCGGACCGTGATGGCGTGCGGGATCTTCGCCAGCGAGCTGTAGGGGGCCGACCGCAGGTCGACCACCGGCGTGTCGGCCAGGACCGGCGTCAGCACCGGCCGCCACAGCGCACCCAGCGGGCCGGTCGCGGGCAGCACGCTGCCGCCGGACAGCCGGTAGGCCGGGATCGGGTCGCCGCCGTGCACGATCCCGAACAGTGCCGACGCGACGGCCAGCCGCCGGTCGGCGCGGGCGCGCTCGGCCCTGGTGAGCGTCTTGAGGTCGAGGTTGTCGTAGAGCACGCCGGTGTAGCGCTCCAGCGCCGGCCTGGTCGGTGCGGTGCGCAGCTCGGCGTTGCGCGCCACCTCGGCCTCCTGCCGCCCGGACAGCCCCAGGACGGCGAGGCTCGCGGGCACGTCACCGGCCAGGTCGACCAGGGCGTCCACCAGCTTGGCGCGGACCGGGTTCAGCTCGGGGCGCGCGAGGAGGTCGAGGTCCAGCGGCGCACCGTCGCCGCCGGTCGCCTTGGTCTCCGACGGGGGCAGCAGTACCAGCACGGACCGGGAGCCTAGGCCGGCGCGGCGCGACCGGCCCGCGCGGTGCGGGCCGGCGGCGGGCGCGGCGCGGAGGTGCGGCGGGCGCGGTCAGCCCGGCTGGCCGACGCAGAACTGGTTGCCGTCCGGGTCGGCCAGCACGGTCCAGGTCAGGCCGGGCACGGTGTGCTCGCCCACCTCGGTCGCGCCCAGCTCCACCAGCCTGGAAACCTCGGCGGCGCGGTCCGCGACGTGCGCGTCGAAGTGCACCCGGTTCTTGCCCGGCGTCACACCCTCCACGCGCTGCAACCCGAGTTGCAGGCCGCCCTCGGTCGCGGGGCCGATGATGAGGAACTCGCCCCAGTCGTGCCGCACGTCGGTGCCCAGCGCGCCGGTCCAGAACTCGGCGAGCTTGTGCGGGTCCGGGGTGTCGATGGTGATCATGCCGATGGTCAGGGTCATGCCGGGGACGGTAACCGCGACCCCCGACAACCACCGTGGTCTCCGAGCCTGCGGCCACGGTGCGTCGCCGGCTCGTGCCGGTGCCGGACGCCGGCCCGCGCGGAACCCGTTGGAACTGGTCGGAGGGTGTTCACTACCCTTCGTGGGACTACCAGCGCCACGAGGAGCACCCACCGTGATCACGAGGATGTCGTCGCTGTTCCTGCGCACCCTGCGCGAGGACCCGGCCGACGCCGAAGTCCCCAGCCACAAGCTGTTGGTCCGCGCCGGCTACGTCCGCCGCGTCGCGCCGGGCGGGTACTCGTGGCTGCCGCTGGGCCTGCGCGTGCTGCGCAACATCGAGCGGGTCGTGCGCGAGGAGATGGACGCCTTCGGCGCGCAGGAGATCCAGTTCCCCGCGCTGCTGCCGAAGGAGCCCTACGAGGCCACCAACCGGTGGACCGAGTACGGCCCCAACATCTTCCGCCTCAAGGACCGCAAGGGCGCGGACTACCTGCTCGGGCCCACCCACGAGGAGCTGTTCACGCTCACCGTGAAGGGCGAGTACTCGTCGTACAAGGACTACCCGGTCGCGCTCTACCAGATCCAGACCAAGTACCGGGACGAGGCACGCCCCCGCGCGGGCATCCTGCGCGGCCGGGAGTTCGTCATGAAGGACTCGTACTCCTTCGACCTCACCGACGAGGGCCTGGCCGAGTCCTACCAGCGGCACCGGGACGCCTACATCCGGATCTTCGACCGGCTGGGCCTGGACTACGTCATCGTCTCCGCCACGTCCGGCGCGATGGGCGGGTCGGCGTCGGAGGAGTTCCTGGCGGTCGCGCCGACGGGTGAGGACACCTTCGTGCGCAGCACCGGGTCGGACTACGCGGCGAACGTCGAGGCGGTGGTCACCACCCCGCCCCAGGAGCAGCCGGTGGACGACAAGCCCGCCGCGCAGGTCCACCACACGCCCAACACGCCGACCATCGACTCCCTGGTGGAGTTCCTCAACGGCGCGGGCCTGGGCCGCACCTTCACCTCGGCCGACACGCTGAAGAACGTGCTGGTCAAGCTCGTCACCCCGGGCCAGGCCCCGGAGCTGCTGGCGATCGGCCTCCCCGGCGACCGCGAGGTGGACTTCAAGCGCCTGGAGGCGGCCGTCGAGCCCGCCGAGGTGGCGATGCTGGACGAGTCCGACTTCGCCAAGAACTCGTTCCTGGTCAAGGGGTACATCGGCCCGGCGGCGCTCCAGGCCAACGGCGTGCGCTACCTGGTCGACCCGCGCGTGGTGCGCGGCACGGCGTGGGTGACCGGCGCGGACAAGGCCGACCACCACGTGGTGGACCTCGTGCAGGGCCGCGACTTCACGCCCGACGGCACGATCGACGTGGCCGAGGTCCGCGAGGGCGACCCGTCGCCGGACGGCCACGGCGTGCTGGTCGCCGCGCGCGGCATCGAGATCGGCCACATCTTCCAGCTGGGCCGCAAGTACGCGGACGCGTTCGGGCTGGACGCCCTCGGCCCGGACGGCAAGCCCGCCCGGATCACCATGGGCTCGTACGGCATCGGCGTGTCCCGCCTGGTGGCGGTGATCGCCGAGCAGAGCCACGACGACCGGGGCCTGATCTGGCCGCGCAACGTCGCACCCGCCGACGTGCACGTGGTGGTGGCGGGCAAGGACGAGGCGCTGCTGGCGGGTGGCGAGGAGCTGGCCGGCGGCTTGTCGGCGGCCGGGCTGGCGGTGCTGCTGGACGACCGCAAGGCCAGCCCCGGCGTGAAGTTCGCCGACGCCGAACTGGTCGGCGTGCCGACCATCGTGGTGGTGGGGCGCGGCCTGGCGAACGGCCTGGTCGAGGTCAAGGACCGGCGTTCGGGCGAGCGGGTGGAGGTCGCGGTCGCGGACGCGGTGCAGCACGTGCTGGACGTCGTGCGCGGCTGATCACCGTGCTGACCGACCGGGGTCCGACGCGCGTCGGACCCCGGTCGGCGCACGACGGCCGCGCCGAGCTGTCGGCGGGGTCGGGCCGGTCGGCGTCACCGTGCCGGGGATCAGCGGTCCAGGATCGCTTCGAGTACGGCGGCGGTGTCCGAGAGGTCCTGCAGGACGACGTGCGCCCCGGCCTCGCGGAGTTCGGCGGCGGTGCTGCGGCCGGTGGCCACGCCGATGGCGAACGCGTCGTGGTGCAGCGCGGCGTCCACGTCGTGCGGCGTGTCGCCGATGACGACGGCGGCGAGGTCCTCGCCGTGCTTGGCCGAGGCCAGCCGCATCGCCTCCAGCACGAGTTCCGGCCGGTGCTCGGACACCGTGCCGTAGCCGCCGATGTCGAAGTCCACGTGCCGGTCCAGGTCGAACGCGGCCAGCTTGAACCGGGCGATCTCCACCAGGTTCCCGGTGACCAGCGACTGCACGACGGCCTCCTGCAGCGCCAGCGCCTCCAGCGCGTCGGCCGCACCGGGCAGCGCGCGGCCCAGGGTCGGCAGCTCGGTGTGCTCGCGGGTCGCCACGTCGATCAGCTCCGCGTGCAGCCGGGAGATCAGCTCCTCGGTCGGCTCCAGGTCGTGCGCCAGCAGCAGCTCCTGGGTGATCGCGCGCTCGGTGCGGCCGGGGAAGCTGGGCGTGTGCAGCAGCTCCAGGCCGGCCACGGCGTGCAGCGCGGTGCGGTACCAGGTGTGGCCGAGGCCCCGCGCGTCGATCAGGGTCAGGTCGATGTCCCACAGCACCAGGGTGTTCACAGCGGTCGCACGCTCTCCATGATCCGTTCCACGTCGTCCTCGCTGGGGCCCTCGGCCACGTGCGGGCCGCCCTCCGCGACGTTGAGCACCAGCACCGACACCCTCGACCCGTTGGACGTCGCGTAGGCCCGGATCGTCGCCTTCGGCGCGTAGCACGGGCTCACCGCGCTGGGGGTCACCTCGACGGACGCCTCGGTGTGCTCGCCCACGCCGCGCACCTCGGGCTTGCCGAGCTCGGGCTTCTTCCCGTTCACGGTGTAGCCGTTGCGGGCCAGCTCGACGATGACCGCCTCGGCCACGTCGGGCACCTCGCCGGACCCGGTCCCGGACGCGACCTGCGCCTGGATCATGCTGCGCCCCTGGCAGTCGAAGGGCCGCGACACCAGGGACTTGGTCAGCTGCACGCCGGCGACCGCGCCGCCGGCGCTCGCCTCCCAGGACGGCGGCACCTCGTAGCGCAGGCCGGCCTGGGTGTCCTCGACCACCGTCCACTCCGGTCGCGCGGTGGTCTGGGCGGTGGTGGGCGCGGGTGCCGCCGTGCTGTCGGTGAGCACCACGGCCGCCGTCGCGCCGCCGGCCACCGCGAGCACGCCGGCCACGGCGAGCGCGATCCACAGCGGGCGGCGGTTCGGTGGTGGCGGCTGCTGCTGGTAGACGCCGAGTCCGGAGTAGCCCACCCGGTCAGCCCGCCAGGGGTTTGACGGAGTCGACCACCGCCTGGAGGTCGGCCTCGGTCGGCGGCTTCGGCTCGGCCGGGCCGCCTTCCAGGTCGCCGTTGGCCATGAACACGAGGGAACCGGTGGACCCCTTGAGCACCAGGACCTTCACCATGCCCTTGGTGGCGAGGCACTCGCTGCCGGTGGTGGTGATGGTGGCGTCGACCTGCACGCCCTCGATCTCGGCCTTGTCGCCGTTGGGCACCTTCACCGCCTTGGGCTCGCTCAACTTCACGTCGATCGACTTGCCCGAGCTGTAGTACTGGGTGCCGAGCTTCTGCGCGAAGTCCTTGGCCGTGGCGGTCGAGTCTCCCGGCGGCACGACCACGCCGCCCGTGCTGCCCCGGTTGTAGCGCGAGCCGCCGCAGTCGTAGTTGCCGTACACGGTGAGACCGGTGAGCTTGACGTCCTTCATGCCGTCGACGGCGGCCGAGTTCGGGCTCGGTGCCCACGCCTTGGGCACCTCGTAGCTGGAGAACAGGCTCTCCACCGCCAGGCAGTTCCAGTCCGGCTTGCTCGCCTTGCAGGTGGCGTTCCCGGTGCCGGACTTCGGCGTGGTGGTGGTCGTCGGCTTCGGCGTGGTGGTCGACGGCGCGGGGGTCGAGGTGTTGGCCACGGTCTCGGAGTCCTTGCCCTGGACGAGCAGGAAGGCGGTGATGCCGCCGCCCAGCAGCAGCACGACGACCGCCACGGCGATCCAGATCTTGGCGTTGCCCTTCTTGGGAGGCGGGCCCTCGCCGCCGGAGAACACGCCCAGGCCGCCGTAGCCGCCGTACTGCTGCTGTTGCTGCCCGTACTGCTGCTGCCCGTAGGGGGGCTGCCCGTACTGGGCCTGCTGGTCGGGCTGGCCGTACGGGGGCTGGCCGTACTGCGCTTGCTGGTCGGGCGGGCCGTAGCCGGGCTGGCCGTACTGGGGCTGCTGGTCGGGCTGGCCGTAGCCGGGCTGGCCGTACTGGGGTTGCCCGTACGCGGGCTGGCCGTAGGTCGGCTGGCCGTGGTGGGGTTGGCCGTGGTGCTGGGGGTTGGCCGGGTCCTGCTGACCCCAGTCGCCCTGTCCGGGCTGGCCACCCCAGCCGCTCTGCCCGTCACCTGGGTTCGTCACGGCCAAACCGTACCGCGCCGGTTCTGCCCGGTGGGTGTTTCAGGAGGAGAGGAAGCTGAGCCTGACCTTGCGGACCGGGTTGTCGACGTTGGTGTCGACCAGGCAGATCGACTGCCACGTGCCGAGCGCCAGCACGCCGCCCAGGACCGGGATCGTCGCGTGCGGCGGCACCAGGGCCGGCAGCACGTGGTCGCGGCCGTGGCCCGGCGTGCCGTGGCGGTGCCGCCAGCGGCCGTCGCGGGGCAGCAGGTCCCGCAGCGCGGCCAGCAGGTCGTCGTCACTGCCCGCGCCGGTCTCCAGCACGGCCAGGCCTGCGGTGGCGTGCGGTACCCAGACGTGCAGCAGGCCGTCGCCGTCGACGTCGCCGAGGAACTCCTCGCAGGTGCGGGTCAGGTCGTGGACGACCTCGTCGGTGCCGGTGCGGATCTCGACCTCTTCGCTGCGCATGACCGGCCAGTTTAGGCGCAGCGGGACGAAAATGACCTGCTCGCGGGCGGCGTGGTCGGGCAGTATCCGGACCGTGCCGCACACCGCCGTCGTGACCGGGGCCAACCAGGGGATCGGCGCGGCGACCGCGCGAGCCCTGGCCGCCCAGGGCGTCTCCGTGTTGATCACCTATTTGCGCTGCACGCCCACCCCCGACCCCAGCCTGCCCGGCGAGTACTTCAGCGCCCGCGAGGCCGGCGCGGACTCGGTGGTCGCGGCGATCGAGGAGGCCGGGGGCCGCGCGCACGCGGTCGAGGTCGACCTGACCGACGTGACCGCGCCGACCGCGCTGTTCGACACCGCCGAGGAGCTGTTCGGGCCGGTGGACGTGCTGGTCAACAACGCGTCGGGGTGGGTGCAGGACACCTTCCTGGCCGATCCCGAGGACCGGTTCGGCCGGGTGCAGCGGGCGGTCGTGCCGCAGACGTTCGACGCGCAGTTCGCGGTGGACGCGCGAGCGGGCGCGCTGCTGATCGCGGAGTTCGCGCGCCGCCACCTGGCGCGCGGCGGCAACTGGGGGCGGATCGTCGGGCTGACGTCGGGCTCGCCGGAGGGCTTCCCGGGCGAGGTGTCGTACGGGGCGGCCAAGGCGGCGCTGGACAGCTACACGATGTCCGCCGCGGCCGAGCTGTGGCCGCACGGGATCACGGCGAACATGGTCAAGCCGGGGGTGACGGACACCGGGTGGGTGTCCGACGCGGTGCGGGCGGAGTTCCCCGTGGCGCTGCCGGAGGAGGTCGCGTCCGTGGTGGCGTTCCTGTGCTCGGAGGCTGCGGGGCGGGTGACCGGGAACGTGGTGGTGCTGAGGTGAGTCGGGGTGCCGAGGTGAGTCGGGGTGCCGAGGTGAGTCGGGGTGCTGAGGTGAGTTGGGCGCTCGCTGAGGTGAGTCGGGGTGCGCGAGCGGAGCGGGTGTGAGGCGTGACGCGTGCGGTGGGTTGGCGGGTTACTGGTGAGTAATGTGAGGGTGTGAAGGCTTCTCGTTTGCGGTTCGGGATGAACCTGTGGCCGCCGTTCCTGTTCGCCGGCATCCGGGTCGTGGCGCTGTCCGACGACTACCGGTACGCGAAGGTGCGGATGCGTCTGCGCTGGTACAACCGGAACTACGTGGGCACGCACTTCGGCGGCTCGCTGTTCTCGATGACCGACCCGTTCTGGATGCTGATGGTCCTGCGGCACCTCGGCCGCGACCACGTCGTGTGGGACCGCGCGGGTGAGATCGAGTTCGTGCGCCCGGGGCGGGGGACCGTGTACGCGGAGTTCCGGCTGACCGGGGAGCAGGTGGAGGACCTGCGCGAGCAGGCGTCCGGCGGCGGGAAGGCGCTGCTGTGGTTCCCGGTGGACGTGGTCGCGGAGGACGGGACCGTGGTGGCCCGGGTGCGCAAGCAGGTCTACGCGCGGCTCAAGGCCGGTTCGTCGGGCGAGCGGGCGTCGAGCGAGGTCGGGGCCTGAGGGGCCCGGTCGTCGGAAAGCGGTGGACGGTGCCTCGTCGCGGCAGGTAGGGGTGGGGTGTGAGGACTGCATTCGGCACCACCTTCGACCCGCCGGTCGGGTACCTGAACACCGCGAGCATCGGGGTGCCGCCGGCACCGACCGCCTCGGCGGTCGCCGATGCCGTGCAGCGGTGGGGCACCGGCGCGGACGGACCGGACGCGGTCGACGCGGCGGTGACGACCGCGCGGGAGGCGTTCGGGCGGCTGGTGGGGGTGCCGGTCGACCGGGTGGCCAGTGGGGCGTCCGTGGGGCAGATGGTGGCGATGGTCGCCGCGTCGCTGCCCGCCGGCGCGCGGGTGCTGGTGGCGGAAGGCGACTTCACGTCGTTGACGTTCCCGTTCGCGGCGCGCGGGCTGCACGTCACCGAGGCCCCGCTCGAGGAGGTGCCGTCCAGGGCGAGCGGGTACGACCTGGTCGCGGTGAGCGTGGTGCAGTCGGCGGACGGCCGGATCGTGGACCTGGAGGGGCTGCGCGCCGCCGGGGTGCCGGTGCTGCTGGACGCCTCGCAGGCCGTGGGGTGGCTGCCGCTGTCCTTGGAGTGGGCGGACTGGGTGGTGGCGGCCGGGTACAAGTGGCTGATGTCACCGCGCGGGTGCGCCTGGCTGGCGTGCTCGCCGCGCGGGCTGGAGTCGGCGGTGCCCGTGGCGGCCAACTGGTGGGCCGGCGAAGACCCGTGGAGTTCGGTGTACGGGCTGCCGCTGCGGCTGGCGACCGACGCGCGACGGCTGGACATCTCGCCGGTGTGGCTGTCGCAGATCGGGGCCGCCGCGTCGCTGCCCTACGTGGCGTCGCTGGACCTGGGGGCGGTGCGGGACCACGACGTCGGCCTGGCCGACTCGCTGCTGGCCGGGCTGGGGCTGGAGGCGCGGGGGTCGGCGATCGTGTCGTTGCCGCTGCCGGAGGGCAGTGGGGAGAAGTTGCGGGCGGCGGGCGTGCGGTTCTCCGTTCGCGCAGGTCGGGTGCGGTTCGGCTGCCACCTGTACACCACGGTGGAGGACGTGGATCTTGTGCTCGGAGCGCTTCGGTAGGCGGTGTCCGATACGGTGACTGTTTGTGTCTGTACCTCCCGAGTCACCTGAAGAGGTGACACAGCGGTTACCACGCATCTCGGGCTCGCCGCCTGGGCCGGCTGGTGGGCCTGTGCCCGGGGGTGGGTTCGGTGGTCCGTCCGGGCCTCCTACGTCGCGGTTCCAGCGGTCCGAGATGGGGCAGTTGGATTCGCTGTTGGACGCTGGTCCGGGTCCGGGTCCGGGTCCGGGTGCGGGTCCGGGGCTTGGGGCGGGACCGGGGCCGGGGTACGGGCACGGGGTGGGGCGTGGCCCTGGGTCGGGGAGTGCGCGGGCAGCGAAGGCGTCGCGGAAGAGCTGGTTGTTGAAGGGTGCCGGGCTGCTGGGTGTGGCTGTGGTGTCGGGGTTGATCTGGTTGGTCGTGATGCCCAAGGAGACGCCGGTCTCCTCGCCACCCACTACTACGTCCAAGCCGGTCGGTGAGTTCACCTTCACCCGGTCGCCGCAGGTCCCCGAGGCGTTGAAGGACAGCCAGTGCGCCTCGCACGCGTACGGCGAGACGAAGACGTTCCTGACCTCCACGCCGTGCCAGCAGTTGACCCGAGGTCTGTTCACCACGACTACCCCGGACGGGCGAACTGTGTACACGTCCGTGTCGGTGGTGCGGATGAAGACGTTGGACGACGCCACCAAGTTGAAGGAACTGACCTCGCGCGACGGCACGGGCAACGTCAACGACCTGGTGAAGGACGGCGCTGTGCAGGTGCCCGGTCTGCGGTCGCTGGGAACCGGCGGGTTCGCGGCCCGTCAGCAGGACCGGGACGTGATCATCATCGAATCCGACACGGTGCAGCACGGGGCCGATGAAGCAGCGCACAACGCGTTGATGAAGAAGGTTTCGAACGACGCGTTCCGGTTGGTTGAAGAGTTGCAGCAGGGCTGAAGTCGTGAGCGGTTGTCGGGGTTTGTGAGCGTGTAGGGGAAAGATCAAAAGCGGCGCTCGCCGCTGGGCAGGCCGCCGGGGGAGAAGTGCGGTTCGTCGTGTTCTCCCCGTGTGGCCTGGTCTGGAGACAACCA
>NZ_JBFAJV010000029.1:0-49012 GCF_040655415.1 Actinosynnema sp. NPDC050436
GGCCCGGTCGGAGACAACCACCCTTGAGTGGGGTGTGCAAGCGAAGGGCGTGCTTGCACACCCCACTCAAGCGCGGTTCGCTGGCGCGCGGGCCACACGGGGATGACACGACTCGCTTCGGCGAAGTTTGGGCTACGCCTGTTCATGCGAAAGGCCCCCGGAGCGGGAGGCTCCGGGGGCCTTTCGGGTGTGTGCGGTCAGAGCACCGTGTGGGTGCCGCCGGCCGCCGCGATCTTCTCGACTGCGCTGCCCGAGAACTTGTTGGCCACGACGTCCAGCTTGACGCCGTTCAGGTCACCGTCGCCGAGGACCTTCACCAGCTCGTTCTTGCGCACCAGGCCCGCGTGGATCAGTGCGTCCACGTCGACCCGGCCGCCGTTCGGGAACAACCGGGCCAGGTCGCCGACGTTCACGACCTGGTACTCGGTGCGGAACGGGTTGCGGAAGCCCTTGAGCTTCGGCAAGCGCATGTGCAGCGGCATCTGGCCACCTTCGAAGCGCGGGGAGACGTTCTTCCGCGCGCCGGTGCCCTTGGTGCCTCGGCCTGCCGTCTTGCCCTTGGAGCCCTCACCGCGACCCACGCGGGTCTTCGCGGTCTTGGCGCCGGGGGCCGGACGGAGGTCATGGATCTTGATGGTCACGACTGGACCTCCTCGACGACCACCAGGTGGCGCACGGCGTGGATCAGGCCGCGCACCTGCGGCGAGTCCTCACGGACCACCGACTGGCGGATCTTGCGCAACCCCAGAGTCCGCAGGGACTCGCGGTGGTTGTGCTTGGTACCGATGCTGCTCTTCACCTGGGTGACCTTGAGCTGAGCCATGGTCACACCGCCCCTGCGCGAGCGCGGAGCATACCGGCGGGAGCGACGTCCTCCAGGGGGAGGCCGCGGCGGGCCGCGACTTCCTCCGGACGCTGGAGGCCCTTCAGGGCCTCCACGGTGGCGTGCACGATGTTGATCGCGTTGTCGGAGCCCAGCGACTTGCTCAGCACGTCGTGGACACCGGCGCACTCCAGCACCGCGCGGACCGCGCCACCGGCGATGACGCCGGTACCGGCCGAGGCCGGGCGGAGCAGCACGACGCCGGCCGCCTTCTCGCCCTGGACCGGGTGGGGGATCGTGCCCGCGATGCGGGGGACGCGGAAGAAGTTCTTCTTCGCCTCCTCCACACCCTTGGCGATCGCGGCCGGGACTTCCTTGGCCTTGCCGTAGCCGACACCGACCATGCCGTCGCCGTCACCGACCACGACCAGCGCGGTGAAGCTGAAGCGACGACCACCCTTCACGACCTTGGAGACGCGGTTGATCGCAACCACGCGCTCCAGGTGCGGGGTCTTCTCCTGGGCCGCGCCGCCGCGGCCGCCGTCACGGCGGTCGCGACGCTCTCCGCGCTCGCCTCCGCCGCCTTCGCGACGCGTGCGTCCTGGCATCAGGCGTCCCTCTCAATTCGGATGATGTTCGCGTTGTTGTACACGGTCAGAACTCCAGCCCCGCCTCGCGGGCGGCGTCGGCCAGGGCGGCGATCCGGCCGTGGTAGGCGTTGCCGCCGCGGTCGAACACGACCTTGGTGATGCCGGCGTCCTTCGCGCGGGCGGCGGCCAGCCGGCCGACCTTCGCGGCGCGGGCCTTCTTGTCGCCGTCCACCGCGCGGACGTCCGCCTCGACCGAGGAGGCCGCCGCCAGGGTGTGGCCGGCGAGGTCGTCGATGATCTGCACGGTGATGTGCTTGGACGACCGGTGCACGACCAGGCGCGGGCGCTCGGCGGTGCCGCTGACCTTCTTGCGGAGGCGGAAGTGACGGCGGGTCTTGGCGACGCGGCGGGTGGTCGAGATGTCCTTGCCCACCGGCTTGCGCTTCGTTGCAGTCTCGCTCATGTCACTTACCCGTCTTTCCGACCTTGCGGCGGATCTTCTCGCCTGCGTAACGCACGCCCTTGCCCTTGTACGGGTCGGGCTTGCGCAGCTTGCGGATGTTCGCGGCGACCTCGCCCACGAGCTGCTTGTCGATGCCCGCGACCGAGAACCGGGTCGGGGTCTCCACCGCGAAGGTGATGCCCTCGGGGGCCTCGACCTTCACCGGGTGGCTGTAGCCGAGCGCGAACTCCAGGTCGGAGCCCTTCAGCGCGACGCGGTAGCCGACCCCGTGGATCTCCATCTTCTTCTCGTAGCCCTGGGTCACGCCGATGACCATGTTCTGCACCAGGGTGCGGGACAGGCCGTGGAGCGAACGGCTGCGACGCTCGTCGTTGGGACGCTTCACCTCGAGGGTGCCGTCCTCGACCTTCTCGATGATGATCGGCTCAGCGACGGTCAGCGACAGGGTGCCCTTGGGCCCCTTCACGCTGACGTCCTGGCCCGCGATGTTCACGTCGACCCCGGAAGGGACGGTGATCGGCAGCTTTCCGATGCGCGACATGCCTAGTCCCCCTTCCTCACCAGACGTAGGCGAGGACTTCTCCGCCCACGCCCTGCTTGTTGGCCTGCCGGTCGG
Organism: Actinosynnema sp. NPDC050436; assembly: GCF_040655415.1. Lineage (NCBI taxonomy): Bacteria > Bacillati > Actinomycetota > Actinomycetes > Pseudonocardiales > Pseudonocardiaceae > Actinosynnema > Actinosynnema sp. NPDC050436. The sequence goes on from NZ_JBFAJV010000029.1 coordinate 2,493, forward strand.
TCAGCAGACCGCCAGAGGTCGAGATGATCGCAACGCCCAGGCCACCGAGGACCTTCGGCAGGTTGGTCGACTTCGCGTAGACCCGGAGACCGGGCTTGGAGACGCGCCGCAGACCGGCGATGCTGCGCTCCCGGTTCGGGCCGTACTTCAGCTCGACCACCAGGTTCTTGGCAACGTCGCCCTGCTCGTCGCGGTAGCTCGCGATGTAGCCCTCGCGCTTGAGGATCTCGGCGATGTTGGCCTTCAACTTCGAGTGCGGCATCACGACCTTGTCGTGGTAAGCCGAGTTCGCGTTCCGCAGACGCGTCAACATGTCTGCGATCGGGTCGGTCATCGTCATGGTGACCTGGTCAACCTTTCTCGCTGCGGTTCCCCAGTCAGGGTCCGAGCCGGCCTTGCGGCCGGCTGGTCGTGAGCGGGCCTACAGCGAAGTGGAGTGTGAAAAGTGGTGCCTCGAACCGGTGGGGTGCTACCAGCTCGACTTGCTGACACCCGGGAGCTCGCCGCGGTGGGCCATCTCGCGGAGGCAGATCCGGCACAGGCCGAACTTGCGGAACACCGAGTGCGGGCGACCGCAACGCTGGCAACGGGTGTAACCCCGCACCTTGAACTTCGGCTTGGCCGCGGCCTTGTTGATCAGAGCCTTCTTGGCCATTCTCAGTTCTCCTTGAACGGGAAGCCCAGGAGCTTCAGCAGCGCCCGACCCTCGTCGTCGTTGGTCGCGGTCGTGACCACGGTGATGTCCATGCCGCGGGGACGGTCGATCGCGTCCGGGTCGATCTCGTGGAACATCGACTGCTCGTTGAGACCGAACGTGTAGTTGCCGTTGCCGTCGAACTGCTTGCCCGACAGGCCGCGGAAGTCGCGGATCCGGGGCAGCGCGATGGTCAGCAGGCGGTCCAGGAACTCCCACATGCGGTCGCCGCGCAGCGTGACGCGCGCGCCGATCGGCATCCCCTCGCGGAGCTTGAACTGCGCGATGGACTTGCGGGCCTTGCGGACCTCGGGGCGCTGGCCGGTGATGATCGACAGGTCCTTGACGGCACCCTCGATCAGCTTGCCGTCGCGGGCGGCGTCGCCGACGCCCATGTTGACGACGACTTTCACCACGCCGGGCGTCTGCATGACGTTGGCGTACTCGAACTGCTTGCGCAGCTCCGCGGCGATCTCCTCGCGGTAGCGCGTCTTCAGCCGAGGCGTGATCTTCTCAACCGTGGTCATCAGATGTCCTTCCCGTTACGACGGGAAACGCGGACTCGCTTGCCCTCGTCGTTCGTCCGGTAGCCCACGCGGGTCGGCTTGCCGTCGGAGTCGACCACCATCACGTTGGACACGTGGATGGTGGCTTCCTGGGTCACGATGCCACCCGACTGCGCACCGCGCTGGGTCTGCGTGATCCGGGTGTGCTTCTTGATCCGGTTGACGCCCTCGACCAGGACGCGGTCGGTGGCGGGGTAGGCCTGGATGACCTTGCCGCGCGCACCCTTGTCCTTACCGGCGATGACGACGACCGTGTCGCCCTTCTTCACCTTCATGGTCAGAGCACCTCCGGCGCCAACGAGATGATCTTCATGAACTTCTTGTCGCGCAGCTCGCGGCCCACCGGGCCGAAGATGCGCGTGCCACGGGGCTCGTTGTCGTTCTTGATGAGCACGGCGGCGTTCTCGTCGAACCGGATGTAAGAGCCGTCGGGACGGCGCTTCTCCTTGACGGTGCGGACGATGACGGCCTTGACCACATCGCCCTTCTTCACGCCGGCGCCGGGGATGGCCTGCTTCACCGTGGCGACGATGATGTCCCCGATACCCGCGTAGCGGCGGCCCGAGCCACCGAGAACACGGATGCAGAGGATCTCCTTCGCACCGGTGTTGTCGGCGACGCGCAGCCGCGACTCCTGCTGGATCACTTACCTACTCCTTGACCATTCCTGGCCCGCCAGATTTCCGACCTGACGGGCTCGGTCCGATTGCTACTTGGCCTTTTCGAGGATCTCGACGAGGCGCCAGCGCTTGGTGGCCGACAGCGGCCGGGTCTCCATGAGCAGGACGCGGTCGCCGACACCGGCGGTGTTCTGCTCGTCGTGCGCCTTCACCTTGGTGGTGGAGCGCAGGACCTTGGCGTACCGGCGGTGCTTCTTCCGGTCCTCCAGCGCGACGACGATCGTCTTGTCCATCTTGTCGGACACGACGTAGCCCTCGCGGACCTTGCGGTCGTTGCGCGTCTGGGTCTCAGTCACTTCAGTGTTCTCGCTCATGCGGCACCTTCACCAGTGGAAACAGCGTCGGGAGAGGTCGACAGACCCAGCTCCCGCTCCCGCATCACGGTGTAGATCCGGGCGATCTCGTTCCGGACCGTGCGGAGCCGGCGGTTGTTGTCCAGCTGCCCGGTGGCCATCTGGAAGCGGAGGTTGAACAGCTCCTCCTTCGCCTCCCTCAGGCGCAGCACGAGCTCCTCCTCGGTGAGCTCACGCAGCTCGGAAGCGGTGGTACCCGCTGCCATCAGAACTCACCACCCTCACGCGTAACGATGCGGCACTTCATCGGGAGCTTGTGGATCGCGCGGCGCAGCGCCTCGCGGGCCACCGTCTCGTTCGGGAAGCTCATCTCGAAGAGCACCCGACCCGGCTTGATGTTCGCCACCCACCACTCCGGCGAGCCCTTGCCGGAACCCATGCGGGTCTCGGCGGGCTTCTTGGTCAGCGGGCGGTCCGGGAAGATGTTGATCCAGACCTTGCCACCACGGCGGATGTGCCGGGTGATGGCGATACGAGCCGACTCGATCTGCCGGTTGGTCACGTAAGCCGGCTCCAGAGCCTGGATGCCGTACTCGCCGAAGGTGACCCTTGTGCCGCCCTTGGCAGCACCGGACCGACCGGGGTGGTGCTGCTTGCGGTGCTTAACCCTGCGCGGGATGAGCACGACTCAGCCCTCCGTCTTCTCTTCGGTCGCGACCGGTGCGTCCGTGGCGCCGGCCGCAGCGCGGCCCGCCTCGGTGCTCGTCGCCGTGGTGCCGCTGGCGCCCGAACGACGCGCCCGGTTCGGGCGGTCGCCCCGGTCGCGCCTCGGGGCGCGCTCGGCCGACGGCGCGGCGTCGCGCTCGCGCTTGGCGTTGATCCCGCCGACCACGTCGCCCTTGTAGATCCACACCTTCACGCCGATCCGGCCGAACGTGGTGCGGGCCTCGAAGAAGCCGTAGTCGATGTCGGCGCGCAGCGTGTGCAGCGGCACGCGACCGTCGCGGTAGTGCTCCGAGCGGGACATCTCGGCGCCGCCCAGGCGGCCACCGCACTGCACGCGGATGCCCTTCACCTGCGGGGAGCGCATGGCCGACTGGATGGCCTTGCGCATCGCCCGGCGGAAGGCCACGCGGTTGGACAGCTGCTCGGCCACGCCCTGCGCGACGAGCTGCGCGTCCGACTCGGGGCTCTTCACCTCGAGGATGTTGAGCTGCACCTGCTTCTTGGTGAGCTTCTCCAGCTCACCGCGGATGCGGTCGGCCTCCGCGCCGCGCCGGCCGATGACGATGCCCGGCCGGGCGGTGTGGATGTCGACGCGGACCCGGTCGCGGGTCCGCTCGATCTCCACCTTGGAGATGCCGGCGCGCTCCATGCCGCGCGAGAGCAGCTTGCGGATCTTGACGTCCTCGGCCACGTACTCGGCGTACTGCTTGTCCGCGTACCAACGGGACTTCCAGTCGGTGGTGATCCCGAGTCGGAAGCCGTGTGGGTTGATCTTCTGGCCCACTACCGAGCCCCCTTCCTGGAATCAGCGCCGGTCTTCTTCGGACGGCTCTCCACCTCGACGGTGATGTGGCTCGTCCGCTTGCGGATCCGGTACGCACGGCCCTGGGCGCGCGGGCGGAACCGCTTGAGGGTCGGACCCTCGTCCACGTAGACCTTGGACACCCACAGGGTGTCGGGGTCCAGGGACAGGTTGTTCTCGGCGTTGGCCACGGCGCTCGCGAGCACCTTGCGGACCGGCTCACTTGCCGCCTGAGGCGCGAACTGGAGCACGGCCAAGGCTTCGCTGGCGCTACGGCCCCTGATGAGCTCGACGACGCGGCGCACCTTCATCGGCGTGTCGCGGACGTAGCGAGCCCGAGCCACGGCGCGCGGGAACTCCGGCGCTTCGGCTTCGTTGCGGGCGTTCATCGCTGCTTCCCCTTGCTCTTCCTCTAGTTCGTCGCCTAGCGGCGGCGCGACTTCCGGTCGTCCTTGATGTGGCCCTTGAACGTGCGGGTCGGCGCGAACTCGCCGAGCTTGTGCCCGACCATCGCCTCCGTCACGAACACCGGCACGTGCTTGCGGCCGTCGTGCACCGCGATCGTGTGGCCCAGCATGTCGGGGATGATCGTCGACCGGCGGGACCAGGTCTTGATCACGGTCTTCTTGCCCGACTCGTTGAGCACGTCCACCTTCTTGAGCAGGTGGTCGTCCACGAAGGGGCCCTTCTTAAGGCTCCGAGGCATCCTTCACTCCCTCCCTGCTCAGCGCTTCTTACCGGTGCGACGACGCCGGACGATGAGCTTGTCGCTTGGCTTCTTGGCGCGGCGAGTGCGGCCTTCCGGCTTACCCGCGGGGTTCACCGGGTGGCGACCACCGGAGGTCTTGCCCTCACCACCACCGTGCGGGTGGTCGACCGGGTTCATGGCGACACCGCGGACGGTCGGCTTCTTGCCCTTCCAGCGCATCCGGCCGGCCTTGCCCCAGTTGATGTTCTGGTGCTCGGCGTTGCCGACCTCGCCGACCGTGGCGCGGCAGCGCACGTCCACGTTGCGGATCTCGCCCGAGGGCATCCGCAGCTGGGCGTACGGGCCGTCCTTGGCGACGAGCTGGACGCTGGCACCGGCGGAGCGGGCGATCTTCGCGCCGCCGCCGGGGCGGAGCTCGATCGCGTGGATCACCGTGCCGACCGGGATGTTGCGCAGCGGCAGGTTGTTGCCCGGCTTGATGTCGGCCTTGGGGCCGTTCTCGATCCGGTCACCCTGCTGGAGCTTGGCCGGGGCGATGATGTAGCGCTTCTCGCCGTCGACGTAGTGCAGCAGCGCGATGCGGGCGGTCCGGTTGGGGTCGTACTCGATGTGAGCGACCTTGGCCGGGATGCCGTCCTTGTCCGTGCGGCGGAAGTCGATCAGGCGGTAGGCCCGCTTGTGGCCGCCACCCTTGTGCCGCGTCGTGATCTTGCCCGAGGCGTTGCGGCCACCACGGCCGTGCAGCGGGCGGACCAGCGACTTCTCCGGCGTCGTCCGAGTGATCTCGGCGAAGTCGGAGACGCTCGCACCGCGACGACCGGGGGTCGTCGGCTTGTACTTGCGAATGCCCATCTCTACGCAGTCCTCGTCGTCATCAGGCGGCCGGGCCGCCGAAGATCTCGATCGGCTTGCTCTCGGCGGACAGCGTCACGATGGCGCGCTTGGTGTCCTTGCGCTTGCCGAAGCCCGTCCGGGTGCGCTTGCGCTTGCCCTGGCGGTTGATCGTGTTGACGCTGACGACCTTGACGCCGAAGACCTTCTCCACGGCAATCTTGATCTGGGTCTTGTTCGAGCCGGGTGCCACCACGAAGGTGTACTTGTTCTCCTCCAGGAGCCCGTAGGACTTCTCGGAGATGACCGGCGCGAGCAGGATGTCCCTGTGGTCGGGGATCACTTCTCGTCCTCCACTTCGGACGAACCGGCGACCGCCTCGGCCGAGCCCTTGCCCTGCTGGGCCTTGCTCGCCAGGAACACGTCCAGAGCGTCCTTGGTGAACACCACGTCGTCGTTGACGAGGACGTCGTAGGTGTTCAGCTGGTCCGGGGCGATGACGTGCACGTGCGGCAGGTTGCGCAGGCTGACCCACGAGACCTCTTCGGTGCGCAGCAGCACGACCAGCACCCGGCGGGCCTCGGTCACGGACTCCAGGACCTTGCGGGCCGACTTCGTCGACGGGGCGTCGCCCGAGACGAAACCGCTCACCACGTGGACCTGGCCGGCGCGCGCCCGGTCGGAGAGGGCACCGCGCAGGGCGGCGGCCTTCATCTTCTTGGGGGTGCGCTGGCTGTAGTCGCGCGGCTGGGGGCCGTGCACGACGCCACCACCGGCGAACTGGGGCGCGCGGGTCGAGCCCTGGCGGGCGCGACCGGTGCCCTTCTGCCGGTACGGCTTCTTGCCGCCACCGGACACCTCGCCGCGCGTCTTCGTGGAGTGCGTGCCCTGGCGGGCCGCGGCCAGCTGGGCCACGACGACCTGGTGCAGCAGGGCCACGTTCGCCTGCGCGTCGAAGACGGACGAGGGCAGCTCGACGTTGCCGTCGGTCTTGCCGTCCGGGGTGCGGATCTCAACGGACGTCATGATCAGGCACCACCCTTCGCAGCGGTCTTGACGAACACGGTGCCGCCCTTGGGGCCGGGCACCGCGCCCTTGATGAGCAGCAGGCCGGACTCGACGTCGACCCGGTGCACCTTGAGGTTCTGGGTGGTCACGCGCACGTGGCCCATGCGGCCCGCCATGCGCAGGCCCTTGAACACGCGGCCGGGCGTGGCGCAGCCGCCGATGGAGCCGGGCGAGCGGTGCTTGCGCTGCGTGCCGTGGCTCGCGCCCAGGCCGTGGAAGCCGTGCCGCTTCATGACACCCGCGGTGCCCTTGCCCTTGCTCGTGCCGACCACGTCGACCACCGCGCCGGCCTCGAAGACCTCGGCGGTGACTTCCTGGCCGACCTGGTACTCGGACGCGTCCGTGGTGCGCAGCTCCGCCAGCTGGCGGCGGGGCGTGACGCCCGCCTTGGCGTAGTGGCCCGCGACGGGCTTCTTGACCTTGCGCGGGTCGATAGCGCCGAAGGCCAACTGCACGGCCGAGTAGCCGTCGTTCTCCTGGGTCCGGATCTGGGTGACCACGTTCGGCTCTGCCTTGACGACGGTCACCGGGACGATCCGGTTGTTCTCGTCGAAGACCTGAGTCATGCCGAGCTTGGTGCCCAGGAGGCCCTTAACCTGCCTGTCAGACATTGGTCTCGTTACTCTCCGCGTCCAACGCTTACTGGATGTTGACGTCGACGCTCGCCGGCAGGTCGATGCGCATGAGCGCGTCCACCGTCTTCGGCGTCGGGTCGAGGATGTCGATCAGACGCTTGTGCGTGCGCATCTCGAAGTGCTCGCGCGAGTCCTTGTACTTGTGCGGCGAGCGGATGACGCAGTAGACGTTCTTCTCAGTGGGCAGCGGCACAGGCCCGACGACCCGAGCGCCGGTGCGCGTCACGGTCTCGACGATCTTGCGCGCAGACGCGTCGATCGCCTCGTGGTCGTAGGCCTTGAGCCGGATGCGGATCTTCTGTCCCGCCATGATGGCTTGCCGTTCCTCTGCTTCTCGATACCGCTGCGGTGCGGGCAACCGGAATGAGGCCGTCAAGCCTCCGGCGCGTACCGCCCCCTATTCAGGACTGACACCTCAGCGGTGTCACGGTGCCCGGTCCACGCGGTCGGGCGTGTCGCGCCCTTGGCCACAGACCGGTCCCACTGATGAAACCTCGTGGGATTGCCTTGCTGTTCGATCCCCTCGTGACGGAGCGGCCGGGTTCCGATGGAACCGGCCGCCCCGTGACGAGCAACCCGTCAATGGTCGCACACCGGGGTGCGCAGACCAAATCGGGGGTCGAAAAGTTAGAGCGAGGTCACTTGATGATCTTGGTGACCGAGCCCGCGCCGACCGTCCGGCCACCCTCGCGGATGGCGAACCGCAGGCCCTCGTCCATGGCGATCGGCTGGATCAGCTTCACGGCCATGGTCGTGGTGTCGCCCGGCATGACCATCTCGGTGCCCTCGGGGAGGGTCACGACGCCGGTCACGTCGGTCGTGCGGAAGTAGAACTGCGGGCGGTAGTTGTTGAAGAACGGCGTGTGGCGGCCACCCTCGTCCTTCGACAGGATGTAGACCTGCGCGTCGAACTCGGTGTGCGGGGTCGTGGTGCCCGGCTTCACGATCACCATGCCGCGCTCCACCTCCTCGCGCTTGACGCCGCGCAGCAGCAGGGCGGCGTTGTCGCCGGCCTGGCCCTCGTCGAGGAACTTCTTGAACATCTCGATCGAGGTGACCGTGGTCTTCTTCGAGGTCTCCTTGATGCCGACGATCTCGACCTCTTCGTTGACCTTGACGATGCCCCGCTCGATGCGGCCGGTCACCACGGTGCCGCGACCGGTGATCGTGAAGACGTCCTCGACCGGCATCAGGAACGGCCGGTCGACCTCGCGCTCGGGCTCCGGGATGTTCTCGTCCACGGCGTCCATCAGGCCGATGAGCTTCTCGCCCCACTCGGCGTCGCCCTCGAGGGCCTTCAGCGCGGAGACGCGCACGACCGGCAGGTCGTCACCCGGGAACTCGTACTCGGAGAGCAGCTCGCGGACCTCGAGCTCGACGAGCTCCAGGATCTCCTCGTCGTCCACCATGTCGGCCTTGTTCAGGGCCACCACGATGTAGGGCACGCCGACCTGGCGGGCCAGCAGCACGTGCTCCTTGGTCTGCGGCATCGGGCCGTCGGTCGCCGCGACCACCAGGATGGCGCCGTCCATCTGCGCCGCACCGGTGATCATGTTCTTGATGTAGTCGGCGTGACCGGGGCAGTCGACGTGCGCGTAGTGGCGCTTGTCGGTCTGGTACTCGATGTGCGCGATCGAGATCGTGATGCCGCGCTGCTTCTCCTCCGGCGCCTTGTCGATCTGGTCGAACGGCGTGAAGGGGTTCAGGTCCGGGTACTTGTCGTGCAGGACCTTGGAGATCGCCGCGGTCAGCGTGGTCTTGCCATGGTCGATGTGACCGATGGTGCCGATGTTGACGTGCGGCTTCGTCCGCTCGAACTTCGCCTTCGCCACTGGATTGTCCTCCTGGACTTCTGGTGCTGTGCCCGGCGGGCGGGTTGCCGACCGCCGGGCGTCACGTCAGGGTTGTGCGGACCCCAGGGACGAGACCCCGGAGAGCCCGCGTGGTGCTGCGGTGCTCCGGTTGGGGTTACTCGCCCGTCGCCTTCGCGATGATCTCCTTGGCGACGTTCGCGGGAACCTCGGCATAGGAGTCAAAGGTCATCGAGTAGTTCGCGCGACCCTGGGTCTTGGACCGCAGGTCGCCGACATACCCGAACATCTCCGACAGCGGGACCAGTGCCTTGACGACACGGGTGCCGCTGCGCTCCTCCATGGCCTGGATCTGGCCACGGCGGGAGTTCAGGTCGCCGATCACGTCGCCCATGTAGTCCTCGGGCGTGGTGACCTCGACGGCCATCAGCGGTTCGAGGATCGCCGGGCTCGCCTGGCGAGCGGCTTCCTTGAGCGCCATGGAACCGGCGATCTTGAAGGCCATTTCCGACGAGTCGACCTCGTGGTAGGCGCCGTCGAGCAGCGTCACCTTCACGCCCACCAGCGGGTAGCCCGCCAGCACGCCGTACTGCATGGCGTCCTGCGCGCCCGCGTCCACCGACGGGATGTACTCCCGGGGGATGCGACCACCGGTGACCGCGTTGACGAACTCGTAGAGAGCGCCGTCTTCCTTCTTCTCCAGCGGCTCCAGGTCGATGAGGACCTTGGCGAACTGGCCGGAACCACCGGTCTGCTTCTTGTGCGTGTAGGAGTACTTCTCCACCTTGCGGCGGATCGTCTCCCGGTACGCGACCTGGGGCTTGCCGATGTTCGCCTCGACCTTGAACTCGCGGCGCATCCGGTCCACCAGGATGTCCAGGTGGAGCTCGCCCATGCCGGCGATGATGGTCTGGCCCGTCTCCTGGTCCAGGTTGACCCGGAACGTCGGGTCCTCCTCGGCCAGCTTCTGGATCGCGGTGCCCAGCTTCTCCTGGTCGGCCTTGGTCTTCGGCTCGATCGCCACCTGGATGACCGGCTCCGGGAACGTCATCGACTCCAGCACGATGGGGTGCTGGGGGTCGCAGAGCGTCTCACCGGTGGTCGTGTCCTTCAGACCGATCACGGCGTAGATGTGGCCCGCGATGGCCTCGTCGACCGGGTTCTCCTTGTTGGCGTGCATCTGGAAGATCTTCCCGATGCGCTCCTTGCGGTCCTTGGTCGAGTTGATGACCTGGGAGCTGGAGGCGACCCGACCCGAGTAGACCCGGATGTAGGTCAGCTTGCCGAAGAACGGGTGCGCGGCGATCTTGAACGCCAGCGCGGAGAAGGGCTCCTCCACGGAGGGCTTGCGGAAGGCCGGCGTCTCGCCGTCCTGCAGCGTGCCCTCGACCGGCGGGAGGTCGAGCGGGGCCGGCAGGTAGTCGATGACCGCGTCGAGCATGGGCTGGACGCCCTTGTTCTTGAACGCGGAGCCGCACAGCACCGGGTAGGCGCTGCGGTTCTTCACGATGTCCCGGATGCCGTGCTTGATCTGGTCCGTGGTCAGCTCTTCGCCGGCCAGGTACAGCTCCATCAGCTCGTCATCGGTCTCCGCGACGGCCTCGACCAGCTGCTCGCGGTACTCCTGGGCCTTGTCGGCGAGGTCGGCCGGGATCTCCTCGACCGTGTAGTCCTCACCCTTCTGGACCTCGCCGCGCCAGGTCAGCGCGCGCATCTCGACCAGGTCGACGACGCCGACGAAGTCGGACTCGGCCCCGATCGGGATCTGGATGGGCAGCGGCTTCGCGCCCAGGCGCTCCTGGATGGTGCGCACGGTGAAGTAGAAGTCCGCGCCCAGCTTGTCCATCTTGTTGACGAAGCAGATGCGCGGGACGTCGTACTTGGTGGCCTGGCGCCAGACCTGCTCGGACTGCGGCTCGACGCCTTCCTTGCCGTCGAACACCGCGACCGCGCCGTCGAGCACGCGGAGGTTGCGCTCCACCTCGACGGTGAAGTCCACGTGACCGGGCGTGTCGATGATGTTGATCTGGTGGTTCTTCCAGAAGCAGGTCGTCGCGGCCGACGTGATCGTGATGCCGCGCTCCTGCTCCTGCTCCATCCAGTCCATCACGGCCGCGCCGTCGTGGACCTCGCCGATCTTGTAGCTGATCCCGGTGTAGAACAGGATCCGCTCGGTCGTCGTGGTCTTGCCCGCGTCGATGTGGGCCATGATCCCGATGTTGCGGACCTTGGCCAGGTCGGTGAGCACATCCTGTGCCACGGGTGTTTCCCCTGTCTTGAGCTCGCAGGCTCACTAGGGCCGGGAGAGCCCGGCGGGTGCCCGGAAGTGGGTCTTGCGGACACCCGGCGGGCGTCGCATCACCAGCGGTAGTGGGCGAAGGCCTTGTTCGACTCGGCCATCTTGTGGGTGTCCTCGCGGCGCTTGACGCTCGCGCCCAGGCCGTTGCTCGCGTCGAGCAGCTCGTTCATCAGGCGCTCGACCATGGTCTTCTCGCGGCGCTGCCGGGAGAAGGTGATCAGCCAGCGCAGCGCCAGCGTGGTCGCGCGACCGGGCTTGACCTCGATCGGCACCTGGTAGGTCGCACCACCGACGCGGCGGCTCTTGACCTCCAGGGCGGGCTTGACGTTGTCGAGCGCGCGCTTGAGGGTGACCACCGGGTCGGTGCCGTTCTTGTCGCGGGCGCCTTCGAGGGCGCGGTACACGATCCGCTCGGCCACGGAGCGCTTGCCGTCGACCAGCACCTTGTTGATGAGCTGGGTCACCAGCGGAGAGCTGTAGACCGGGTCGGAGATCAACGGCCGCTTCGGGGCCGGTCCCTTGCGGGGCATCAGCTCTTCTCCTTCTTCGCGCCGTAACGGCTACGGGCCTGCTTGCGGTTCTTCACGCCCTGCGTGTCGAGCGAACCGCGGATGATCTTGTACCGGACGCCGGGGAGGTCCTTCACACGGCCGCCGCGCACGAGCACCATCGAGTGCTCCTGGAGGTTGTGGCCCTCACCGGGGATGTAGGCCGTGACCTCGATACCGCTGGTCAGCTTGACGCGAGCGACCTTGCGGAGCGCCGAGTTCGGCTTCTTGGGGGTGGTCGTGTAGACGCGGGTGCACACACCGCGCCGCTGCGGGCTGCCCTTGAGCGCCGCGGTCTTCTGCTTAGCGACCTTGTCCTGCCGGCCCTTTCGGACCAACTGCTGGATCGTTGGCATTCGCCGACTGCTTCTTCCGTTCGAGTGCCCGTCGCCTCGGGGGCGTCGACCACTGTTTACCTGGTCCCTCTCTGCACCCGAGGTCGGGCGTGTCGCGCCCGTGGACCCCAGGTCCGCAGGCAACATCCCAGGATGCCCCTACGAGTGGAGGTCACCGCGGCCGGCTTTCCAGACTCGACTGGCGCGTAGGCACGCGGAGCGGCCCGACATGGGTCGGGCACGAGTACCAAAGATACCCCGGCCGCTTCCCACCGGTCAAAACGGGGCCGGTCACCGGGCACGCGCCGCCCGCGGACAGCCGGGCACCGACCTCGGCGCACCGGGCCGACCGGGTCGCGCGACCACCGGCCGACCGTGCCCGCCACCCGTGACAACGCCGCCGACCTGCGGCGCATTCCCCGGTGGGGACCACTGCGGGAGCCGGTCGGTCGCGGCGGTCACACTGGGGGCGTGGACCCCGTCGCGCCCGGCCCCGACCCGCTGCGCCGCCGCAAGGTGGTGACCGTCTCGGTGATCGTCGCCGTCCTGGTGCTGCTGCTGGGCGCCGGCGCGGTGTTCGCGCTCAGCCGCACCTCCGCGCCGGGTGCCGGCGACTGCGTGGTGACCTCCGGCGGCCCGTCCACGGCGATGGCGGTGCGCAAGATCGACTGCGGTGCGCCGGAGGCGACCTACCGGGTGTCCGCCGCGCCGTGCCCCGAGGGCGACTACCTCGCCGCCGGCGACCTGTGCCTGGCGCTGGACGTGGTGGCGGGCGACTGCCTCAGGCCCGTGGACCACCAGGACGCCTCGGCGTTCCACACCTGGCCGTGCGACCAGGCCGACGTGCGGCGGGTGACGCGCGTGCAGGACGCGGCGGACCGGGGCGCGTGCGGCGCCGGCCCCGCCCACGTCTACGCCGCTCCCCCGCGCACGGTGTGCCTGGACCGGTGAGCCCCGCCCACGAGCCGTCACCCGCGCTCCGCACGCACACTGATCGGGTGAAATCCGAACTGGTCGCGGGCATGGCCGCGCTGGTCGACGGGCCCGCGCCGGCCGAGGTGCTCGCGGTGCGCGGCGACGTCGTGGTGGTGCGGGTGGGGGACGTGGTGCTCAAGGCACACGAGCGCGGCACGGACCGGGCCGCGCTGACCGCCCGGCTGGAGGTGGCCGGCGACCCACGACTGGGTGAACTCCTGTTGGCACCCTCGGCCGCGCCGGCGGAGGTGCTCGGCCGGGTGGTCACGGCGTGGCCGCTCGGGGTGCCGGTGCCGCAGGACGTCGACGCGCTGCCGCTGGAGGCGGCCGGCCGGCTGCTGGCCGACCTGCACCGGTTCGGCCGGGCGGACTTCGCCCACCCGGTCCCGCCCGCCGGCGCGCGGCCCCGGATGGAGCGGGCGGTGCGCGACCTGCCGGACGTGCCGGGCGCGGGCCAGGTGCGCCGGGCGTTCGCCGCGCTCGCCCCGGCGCTGGGCAGCGCGGACGGCGACACCCTGGTGCACGGCGACTGGCACCTCGGCCAGCTCGTCGAGCGCGGCGGCTGGCGGCTGATCGACGTGGACGACCTCGGCCTGGGCGACCCCGCGTGGGACCTGGCGCGGCCCGCCGCGCTGTTCGCCTCGGGCGTGCTGGACCCGGGGTCGTGGAGCCGGTTGCTGACCGCCTACCTCGACGCCGGCGGCACGGCCGTGCGGCGGGACGACCCGTGGGAGCGGCTGGACGTGCCGGCGCGGGCGCTGGTGGTCCAGATGGCCGCGCGTGCGCTGGCGGCTGCGGAGCGCGACGACAAACCGCTCAACGAGGCCCAAGAGGCACTGATGGACGCGTGCACTCGCATCGCATCGGAACACGAACCCATTCCGCGCGGCTAATATCGCGTTCATCGCACCGAGAGCAGGAGGCTCACACGATGCAGTGTCCCAAGTGTCATGCGAACATGCGCACCTTCGACCGCATGGGTGTACACATCGAGCAGTGCGACGGCTGCCGTGGGGTCTTCCTGGACTACGGCGAGCTGGAGGCCATCACCCGGCTGGAGACCCAGATGGCCGCTCCCCCGCCCCCGCCGCCCGCCGCGCCGGCCCCCGCCCAGGTGCACTACGTGCAGCCGGTCCAGCCGGGGTGGGGCGCGCAGCCGCACTACGGCCACGGCTACGGCCACCGCAAGCACCGCGGTCTCGGCGGCCTGTTCTTCTCGTCCTGACCTGATCCCCGGTCGCCGTCGGTCGTCGAACCGGTCCCGGTGGGTCCGGGCCCGGTTCCGCCGACCGCACCGGGGTTGTCACTACCGAGAATTTGGCCGATAATCGGTAGTGACTCCAGGGAGGTCGCCATGACCGTTGCGACGGAGGCCGCGCGGATCCGCGACCTGTTCGACCAGATCGAGGACATCGAAGAGGTCGCGTCGAGCCTCTCGGAGGACGACGAGCGGCGGCACAAGCTCGACGGCGTGGTGGCGCGCGCACTGCGCACGGCACCGCCGGTCCGGCCCGTCGTGGCCGGCGAGCTGCTGGACCTGACCGAGAAGACGGTCAAGGCGTGGGCCCGGGAGGGCGTGCTGGCGATCCACAGCCAACAGCCCCGGATGCTCCTGGACGCCGTGCGGCTGCACGAGGTGCTGCACCTGGTGGCGGAACTCCGCCGCGCCGGCCGCACCCGGGGCCTGCTGGACGAGGTGCACCGCAGGCTGAGCGACCGGGCCCTGCTCGACCGCGAGGACCTGGCGACGAGCCTGGCGCAGCTGCGCCGGGGCGAAGGACGGGTAGTCCGCTCAGCTTGATCACCGTCGTGGAGACGCCGCTGGCCGGCGTCCAGGCCGCGCGCCTGCGCGGGCCGGCCCGCCTCGCCTACGAGCGCTTCCTGGACGAGCTGGCGCACAGCGGCTGCGCCGCGCTCGGCTACCGGGTGACCGGGCCGGAGCCGCTGCCCCGGCTGTGCGTGAAGCACCTGCGCGGCGCCGACCGCGTGATCGTCGCCTTCCCGGACCCGGCGACCGCCTGGGTGCTGCTGGTCGGCACCCACGAGGACGACCCCGGC
The DNA here is from genome assembly GCF_040655415.1 of Actinosynnema sp. NPDC050436. Taxonomy (NCBI): domain Bacteria; kingdom Bacillati; phylum Actinomycetota; class Actinomycetes; order Pseudonocardiales; family Pseudonocardiaceae; genus Actinosynnema; species Actinosynnema sp. NPDC050436. The sequence goes on from NZ_JBFAJV010000029.1 coordinate 17,523, forward strand.
CGCAACCTGTACGACGCCCTGTACGAGCTGGCGGGCGTCCGGCCCCGCCTCGGCGAGCGCCGCACCAAACCGCCGTGCTGCTCGGACGGCACTCCCCCGGCCGCGAACGCCGACCTGGTGGACGAGCTGGTGGCCAGGGCGCGCGCCCTGGCGAAGTCACGCCGGCGGCCGTGACCTGATCACCGGGGTGCGTCCCCGGCGACCGGCGGCGAGGAGCCGGGCTCTCGCACCGGCTCCTCGCCCGGGATCAGCCCGTCACGGCCAGGTGGCCCTCGACGGCGGTCGGGCGCGGCGCCTTGCCGGGCGCGGAGGCCGTGGGGGTGGCCTTGGTGGTGCTCGGAGTGGGCTCGTCGACGGTCTTGGCGCACGTCGCCGCTGCCACGTCGATCTTCTGCAGGCCCGCGACCTCGACCGAGAGCGCGACCACGGTGAGCGTGCCGTCGGCGGCCCGGGTCTGCTTGTTCAGCACCACGGACGCCACGCCGGGCACGTCGACCCCGGTGTTCGGGGCGGGCTGGGCGGCCAGCGCCAGCGCGCCCGCCCTGGCCCCGGCCAGCACGACCTGACCGGCACCGTCCACACAGGACGCGCTGACCACCTCGGCGGTCAGGGCGGAGAGGTCGCCGGGCAGCTCCAGCGCACCCAGCCGCGCGTCGAGGTCGGTGACGCTCGCCCGCGCCCGCCCCTTGTCGACCTCCGAGTTGAGCGCGCCGGCCGTGAGCACCGGCGCGGTGGCGTCGGGCAGCCGGGTCGACGTCACGGACGCCTGCCGGAAGCCGTTGCGGCTGTCCAGCGCGGCCAGCGGCGGGACGTCGAGCAGGCCGGACGCGGACAGCGCGAACGCCGAACTGACACCGGGACCGGCCGGGGCGGCGACGGCCGCACCGGGGGCGGTCGTGGCGACGAGCGCCAGGGTCGCGGCGACGGTCAGCAGGATTCTCTTACCGGGCAAGGCAGTGCCTCTCTGGGTCATGTGACGATCACCACGGTTGCCAGCGGGAGGGTCAGCAGCAGGTCGAGGGCGTCATCCGGCACGCGGATGCAGCCGTCGCTGCTCGCCACCCCGAAGGGGCTCGCGTCGGGCCACCCGTGCAGGGCGACCGTGCCCGGACCGCCGCCGAAGGTCTCGTGGCTGTCCGAGTGCGCGCCCAGCGGGAGGACGTGCGGGCTGAACGTGGTGACGGTTTCCTTGATGGACGCGAGGATGTAGGTCCGACCGGTCGGGGTCGGGTACTCGGGCTTGCCGGTGCCGACCGTCCACGTGCCCCGGGACCGGCCCCGCTCGGTCACCTCCAGGCGGAACGCGGCCAGGTCGACCGTGACCAGGAAGTCGTTCTCCGCGCGCTCGAAGTCGTCCGAGCCGGTGAACACCCAGCCGGTGGACCCGTTGGGGCGGGCGGGGAGCAGCACCCGGGACCAGTCGCCCTCGCGGGCGACCTCGGGCACCCAGGTCGGCGACCCGAGCTGGGTGGCGGGCAGGCGTGCGACGGGCGTGCCGTCGGGCCGGTCGTAGACGGGCAGGTCCTTCCTGGCGCGCAGCACCTGGCCCGGGGTGGGCCCGGTGCCGTCGTCGCGGGGCAGGGCGTCGATCCTGGCGAACGTGGTGGCTTCGGGCAGCGTCTCGAAGGACACCGCGTCCACGGCCGGCGGAGCGGGCGGGGGCGGTGGTTCCGGGGGGCCGGCGCAGGCCGTGGCGGCGAGCACCGACACGGCTGCGAGCAGCAGCGAACGCAACATCGTGGATCCCGATCAGGTTCGAGGGTCGGGTACCGGCGGAGGTACCTCGTCACGGCCGTGGGGCGGCCGGGCGGTACGGCGTCACGCCTGGCGGCGAAGCTATCCACTGCCGAGGAACAGTCGCAAGCGGCCCAACGCCCTGCCACCTGAATGCCGCAGCGCATTAATCCGAGGGCCTGAACTTCAGGACGGGTGACTACCTAAAGTGTCGCTCCGCTACGGAGTGCGACGAAAGTCACGAAAAGTCCAGGTGGTGATCAACAGGCGGGGAGCGCGGCGGATCACCCGGCCGCGAGGGGCGGCGCGCGAGGCAGGCGGCGCAGCGCGGGCGGCTCAGGGCGGGCAGCGCGGCGCGGAGCCCGGGCAACGCAGGCGGGGGCTGAACAGCGAACGGCCCCCGGAGCGGGAGGCTCCGGGGGCCGTTCGGGGTGACCTGGGTCAGCGGTAGTCGCGGCCGAAGTCGTAGTCGTCCAGCGGAACGGCAGCGCCGGTCCCGGTGCCGAAGACGTCCGGCGTGTAGTAGCCGTCGTCGTAGGACGGGATGGCGTACGCCGCCGCGCGGGCCTCCTCGGTCGGCTGCACCTGGATGTTCCGGTACCGGTTGATGCCGGTGCCGGCCGGGATCAACTTACCGATGATCACGTTCTCCTTGAGACCGATGAGCTTGTCCGAGCGGCCGTTGATGGCCGCGTCGGTCAGCACCCGGGTGGTCTCCTGGAACGACGCCGCCGACAGCCACGAGTCGGTGGCCAGCGACGCCTTCGTGATGCCCATCAGCACGGGACGGCCGGCGGCGGGCTCGCCGCCCTCCGCCACGACGGCGCGGTTGCCGCTCTCGAACTCCGCGCGCTCGACCAGCGAGCCCGGCAGGAACTCGGTGGCACCCGAGTCGATGATCGTCACCCGGCGCAGCATCTGCCGGACGATGACCTCGATGTGCTTGTCGTGGATCGCCACGCCCTGGGCCCGGTAGACCTTCTGGACCTCCTGGACGAGGTGCAGCTGGGCTTCGCGGGGACCCATCACGCGCAGGACCTCGTGCGGGTCCGGCGTGCCTTCCAGCAGCTGCTGGCCGACGTGCACGTGGTCGCCGTCCTGCAGCGGGCCGGTGGCCGTGTTGGCCAGCCGCTGCCGCTTGGACAGCTTCTCGAAGATGATCTCCTCGGACCCGTCGTCCGGGATGAGCGTGATCTTCCAGAAGCGGTCGCCGTCCTCGATCCGCACGCGGCCGTCGACGTCCGCGATGGGCGCCTTGCCCTTGGGCACGCGGGCCTCGAACAGCTCCTGCACGCGGGGCAGACCGGTGGTGATGTCGTCACCGGCCACACCACCCTGGTGGAAGGTGCGCATGGTCAGCTGCGTGCCGGGCTCACCGATCGACTGGGCGGCCACGATGCCGACCGCCTCGCCGACGTCGACCAGCTTGCCGGTCGCCATCGAGCGGCCGTAGCAGGACGCGCACACGCCGACCGCCGACTCGCAGGTCAGCACCGAGCGGACCTTCACCCGGGTGACGCCCGCCTCCACGAGGGTGGCCAGCGCCGGGTCGCCCAGGTCGTCACCGCGGTTGAGCACGGTGTTGCCGTTGGCGTCGGTGATGTCCTCGGCGATGGTCCGCGCGTAGACCGAGGTCTGCGCGAACTCGGCCAGGCCGACCTTGTCGCCCAGCTTCTCGCCGACCGTCATGTTCACGCCGCGCGTGGTGTTGCAGTCGATCTCGCGGATGATGACGTCCTGCGAGACGTCCACCAGACGACGGGTCAGGTAACCCGAGTCGGCGGTGCGCAGCGCGGTGTCGGCGAGGCCCTTGCGGGCACCGTGGGTGGCGATGAAGTACTCCAGCACCGACAAGCCCTCGCGGAACGAGTTCTTGATCGGGCGCGGGATGTACTCGCCCTTCGGGTTGGTCACCAGGCCGCGCATACCGGCCAGCGAGCGGACCTGGGTCATGTTGCCCGCCGCCCCGGACTTCACGATCATGCGGATCGAGTTGTCCTCGGGGAAGTTGGACTCCATGACCTCGGCGACCTCTTCGGTGGCCTTGGTCCACACCTTGACGAGCTCGTTGTTGCGCTCGGTGTAGGAGAGCTGACCGCGCTGGTAGCGCTTCTCCACCGCGTCGGCGAGCTTCTCGTACTCGTCCAGGATGCCCTGCTTGGCCTCCGGCACGAGCACGTCGGAGATCGCCACGGTCACGCCGGACCGGGTGGCCCAGTAGAAACCGGCGTCCTTGAGCTTGTCCAGCGTCCGGGCGACGGTGACCATCGGGTACCGCTCGGCCAGGTCGTTGATGATCGTGGCCTGCCGCTTCTTGGGCATGACCTCGTTGATGAACGCGTAGTCCTGCGGCAGGACCTCGTTGAACAGCACGCGACCGAGGGTGGTCGTGGCCAGCCACGGCTGACCGGGCTCCCAGCCCTCGGGCTCCTCGCCCTTGGGTGGGTTCTTGTCCGAGATCCGGATCTTGGCCATCGCCTGGAGGCCCAGCGCCTTGCGGTCGAACGCCATCAGCGCCTCGGCCGGCGACGAGTAGGCGAGGCCCTCGCCGATGTCGCCTTCCTTGTGCCGGGTCAGGTGGTACAGGCCGGTCACCATGTCCAGTCGCGGCATGGCCAGCGGCTTGCCCGACGCGGGCGAGAGGATGTTGTTCGACGACAGCATCAGCACGCGCGCCTCGGCCTGCGCCTCGGCGGACAGCGGCAGGTGGACCGCCATCTGGTCACCGTCGAAGTCGGCGTTGAACGCCTCGCAGACCAGCGGGTGCAACTGGATGGCCTTGCCCTCGACCAGCTGCGGCTCGAACGCCTGGATGCCGAGGCGGTGCAGCGTGGGCGCGCGGTTGAGCAGCACCGGGTGCTCGGTGATGACCTCTTCCAGCACGTCCCACACGGCGGGGCGGGCGCGCTCGACCATCCGCTTGGCGGACTTGATGTTCTGCGCGTGGTTGAGGTCGACCAGCCGCTTCATGACGAACGGCTTGAACAGCTCCAGCGCCATCTGCTTGGGCAGGCCGCACTGGTGCAGCTTGAGCTGCGGGCCGACCACGATGACCGAACGGCCGGAGTAGTCGACGCGCTTGCCGAGCAGGTTCTGGCGGAACCGGCCCTGCTTGCCCTTGAGCAGGTCGGACAGCGACTTCAGCGGCCGGTTGCCCGGACCGGTGACCGGACGACCGCGGCGGCCGTTGTCGAACAGCGCGTCGACGGCCTCCTGGAGCATCCGCTTCTCGTTGTTGACGATGATCTCGGGCGCGCCGAGGTCGATCAGCCGCTTGAGGCGGTTGTTCCGGTTGATCACCCGGCGGTACAGGTCGTTCAGGTCGGACGTGGCGAAGCGGCCACCGTCGAGCTGCACCATCGGGCGCAGGTCCGGCGGGATGACCGGGACGCAGTCCAGCACCATGCCCTGCGGGTTGTTGCGGGTCGCCTGGAAGGCGGCCACGACCTTGAGCCGCTTGAGGGCGCGCAGCTTCTTCTGGCCCTTGCCGCTGCGGATCGTCTCGCGCAGGACGTCGGCCTCGGCGTCCACGTCGTAGTCGCCGAGCAGCTTCTGGATGGCCTCGGCACCCATGGCGCCGGTGAAGTAGTCGCCGTAGCGGTCGTACAGCTCGCGGTAGAGCATCTCGTCCGCGATGAGCTGCGCGCGCTCCAGCTTGGTGAAGGTGGACCAGATCTCGTCGAGCCGGTCCAGCTCGCGCTGCGCCCGGTCGCGGAGCTGGCGCATCTCGCGCTCGCCGCCCTCCTTGACCTTGCGGCGGACGTCGGACTTGGCGCCCTCGGCCTCCAGCTCGGCCAGGTCGGCTTCGAGCTTCTGCGCGCGGCCCTCGACGTCGGCGTCGCGCTTGTTCTCGACGCGCTTGCGCTCGACCTGCATCTCGTTCTCGAGCGTGGGCAGGTCGTTGTGGCGCAGCTCCGCGTTGACGCCCACGATCACGTAGGCCGCGAAGTAGATGATCTTCTCGAGGTCCTTCGGAGCCAGGTCGAGCAGGTAGCCCAACCGGCTGGGGACGCCCTTGAAGTACCAGATGTGCGTGACCGGGGCGGCCAGTTCGATGTGGCCCATCCGCTCGCGGCGCACCTTGGCGCGGGTCACCTCGACGCCGCAGCGCTCACAGATGATGCCCTTGAACCGGACGCGCTTGTACTTGCCGCAGTAGCACTCCCAGTCCCGGGTGGGGCCGAAGATCTTCTCGCAGAACAAGCCGTCCTTCTCCGGCTTGAGCGTGCGGTAGTTGATGGTCTCGGGCTTCTTGACCTCGCCGAAGGACCACTGGCGGATGTCGTCCGCGGTCGCAAGACCGATGCGGAGCTCATCGAAGAAGTTGACGTCGAGCACGTCTACTCTCTTCCCCTTTTGATTCGGTTGCCCGGTGTGCGGGCGGTGCTTGGGAGCTGGTGGCTCGGCGGTCGGGGGGACGCGGGAGGCGTTCCCCCGACCGCCGGCGAGTGTCAGTTGACGACGTCGTCCACGGACGGCGACTCGGACCGCGACAGGTTGATGCCGAGGTTCGCGGCCGCGCGCTCCAGGTCTTCGTCGTCGCCGTCGCGCATCTCGATCGCGGCGCCGTCCGAGGACAGCACCTCGACGTTGAGGCACAGCGACTGGAGCTCCTTGAGCAGCACCTTGAAGGACTCCGGGATACCCGGCTCCGGGATGTTCTCGCCCTTGACGATGGCCTCGTAGACCTTCACGCGGCCCAGCACGTCGTCGGACTTGATGGTCAGCAGCTCCTGGAGCGTGTACGCCGCCCCGTAGGCCTGCATCGCCCAGCACTCCATCTCACCGAAGCGCTGGCCACCGAACTGGGCCTTACCGCCCAGCGGCTGCTGGGTGATCATCGAGTACGGGCCGGTGGACCGCGCGTGGATCTTGTCGTCCACCAGGTGCAGCAGCTTCAGGATGTACATGTAGCCGACCGACACCGGGAAGGGGTACGGCTCGCCGCTGCGCCCGTCGAAGAGCTGCGCCTTGCCGTTCTCCTTGACCATCCGCTCGCCGTCGCGGTTCGGGACCGTCGAGCCGAGCAGGCCGGTGATCTCGTCCTCGCGCGCGCCGTCGAAGACCGGGGTGGCGGTCTTCGTGCCGGGCTCCACGTCGTACAGGTCGCCGGGCAGGTTCTTCGCCCAGTCCGGGTCGCCGTTGATGCTCCAGCCCTGCTTGGCGATCCACCCGAGGTGGGTCTCCAGCACCTGGCCGATGTTCATACGACGCGGCACGCCGTGCGTGTTCAGCACGATGTCGACCGGGGTGCCGTCCTCCAGGAACGGCATGTCCTCGACGGGGAGGATCTTGCCGATGACGCCCTTGTTGCCGTGGCGGCCGGCGAGCTTGTCGCCGTCCTGGATCTTGCGCTTCTGGGCGACGTAGACCCGGACCAGCTCGTTCACGCCGGGGGGCAGCTCGTCGTCGTCCTCGCGGCTGAACACGCGGATGCCGATGACCTTGCCGTACTCGCCGTGCGGCACCTTCAGCGACGTGTCGCGGACCTCGCGGGCCTTCTCGCCGAAGATCGCGCGCAGCAGGCGCTCCTCCGGGGTCAGCTCGGTCTCGCCCTTGGGCGTGACCTTGCCGACCAGGATGTCGCCCGGCTGGACCTCGGCGCCGATGCGGATGATGCCGCGCTCGTCGAGGTCGGCCAGGACCTCCTCGGAGACGTTCGGGATGTCCCGGGTGATCTCCTCGGCGCCCAGCTTGGTGTCCCGCGCGTCGATCTCGTGCTCCTCGATGTGGATCGAGGTCAGGACGTCGTCCTGGACGAGGCGCTGCGACAGGATGATCGCGTCCTCGTAGTTGTGGCCCTCCCACGGCATGATCGCGACGAGCAGGTTCTTGCCCAGCGCCATCTCGCCGTTCTCGGTGCACGGCCCGTCCGCGAGGACCTGGCCCTCCTGCACCCGGTCGCCCTCGTTCACGATGGGCTTCTGGTTGATGCAGGTGCCCTGGTTCGAGCGGCGGAACTTGTGCAGGCCGTAGGTCTGCCGCGAGCCGTCGTCGGCCATGACCGTGACGTAGTCGGCGGAGATCTCCTCGACCACACCGGTCTTCTTGGCCACCACGACGTCACCGGCGTCGACCGCGGCGCGCAGCTCCATGCCCGTGCCGACCAGCGGCGACTCGCTGCGCAGCAGCGGCACCGCCTGGCGCTGCATGTTCGCGCCCATCAGCGCGCGGTTCGCGTCGTCGTGCTCCAGGAACGGGATCATGGCGGTCGCCGCCGACACCATCTGGCGCGGGGAGACGTCCATGTAGTCGACGTCGAGCGGGTCGATCTGCTCGACCTCGCCGCCCTTCTTGCGGACGAGGACCTTCGTCTCGAGGAAGTTGCCCTCGTTGTCGATCTTCGCGTTGGCCTGGGCCTTCACGAAGCGGTCTTCCTCGTCGGCGGTCAGGTAGTCGATCTGGTCGGTGACCCGGCCCTCGATGACCTTGCGGTACGGCGTCTCGATGAAGCCGAACGGGTTGACCCGGCCGTAGCTCGACAGCGAGCCGATCAGGCCGATGTTCGGGCCTTCCGGGGTCTCGATCGGGCACATGCGGCCGTAGTGCGACGGGTGGACGTCGCGGACCTCCATGCCGGCCCGCTCCCGGGACAGACCACCCGGGCCGAGGGCGGACAGCCGGCGCTTGTGCGTCAGGCCCGCCAGCGGGTTCGTCTGGTCCATGAACTGCGAGAGCTGGGAGGTGCCGAAGAACTCCTTGATCGCCGCCACGACGGGGCGGATGTTGATCAGGGTCTGCGGCGTGATCGCCTCGACGTCCTGGGTCGTCATGCGCTCGCGCACGACGCGCTCCATGCGGGACAGGCCGACCCGGATCTGGTTCTGGATCAGCTCGCCGACGGTGCGCAGGCGGCGGTTGCCGAAGTGGTCGATGTCGTCCACCTCGACCGGGACCTCGGTCTCGCCCGGCTGCATGGTCGTCTCACCGGCGTGCAGGCGGACCAGGTACTCGATCGTCGTGACGATGTCGTCCTCGGTGAGCACACCCGTGGAGATCGGCGTGTCCAGGCCCAGCTTCTTGTTGACCTTGTAGCGGCCGACCTTGGCCAGGTCGTAGCGCTTGTCCTTGAAGAACAGGTTCTCCAGCAGCGCCTGCGCGGACTCCTTCGTCGGCGGCTCGCCCGGACGCAGCTTGCGGTAGATGTCGAGCAACGCCTCGTCGGTGCCCGCGGTGTGGTCCTTCTCCAGCGTCGTCAGCAGCGTCTCGGAGAACGAGAAGCGCTCGCGGATCTGCTCGGTGCTCCAACCCAGGGCCTTCAGCAGCACGGTGACCGGCTGGCGGCGCTTGCGGTCGATCCGGACACCGACGGTGTCGCGCTTGTCGACGTCGAACTCCAGCCAGGCACCCCGCGACGGGATGATCTTGACGCTGAAGACGTCCTTGTCGGTCGTCTTGTCGATCGCCGTGTCGTAGTAGACGCCGGGCGAGCGGACGAGCTGGGAGACCACGACCCGCTCGGTGCCGTTGATGATGAACGTGCCCTTGTCGGTCATCATCGGGAAGTCACCCATGAACACCGTCTGGCTCTTGATCTCGCCGGTGGTGTGGTTGGTGAACTCCGCCGTGACGAACAACGGGGCGGCGTACGTCATGTCCTTGTCCTTGCACTCCTCGGTCGAGGCCTTGACCTCGTCGAAGCGCGGGTCGGAGAAGGAGAGGGACATCGAGCCCGAGAAGTCCTCGATCGGCGAGATCTCGTTCAAGACCTCTTCGAGACCGCCCGTCGGCGTCTCGTCGCCCTCGTCGACGCGACGCTGGAACCACGCCTCGTCGCCGGTGAGCCACTCGAAGGACTGAATCTGGAGGTCGAGCAGGTTGGGCGTCTGAAGCGGTTCGTGGATCTTCGCGAACGAGACGCGCTTCGGCGCTCCGGGAATCCCCGACGTGGAGTTGGTCGCAGCAGTGGCCTTGGTCGCGCGAGAGATCGCCAAGATGCGTCCTTCCAGGGACAGGTAGCTGGCTAGTCAGCGGAACTAGCACGGCTGTCAAGGGTGCGGCGATGCCCGGCAATCCAGCTCTCGGCGAAGGGCAAACGGAAAGAGGGCAGCGCAAAGGGGCAGTCTAGCCACGCGCACGCCAACTGTCGAGAGGCACCTGGAAGGACCTTTCTCGTCGTCACCGACAGAGTGACCCTGCCGACGCCGACAGTCAAGATGCCACGCGGCGATCACTCTCGTGGCGCAAGCGCCGCTCACTCGCGGTTACCGCTCTGACCTGCGGAATTACAGCGATGTGGGCCGGGGGTGAACTGTTGGCGGGTGTTCGTGGTCCTCCGGTCGAAGCCTGCGGCTCCGCTCGGTGACGTGCCCGTCCGTGTGGTGGAGATCACTGTTTTGAGAGTTGCTTTTGGGGGTGTCCGGTCCACATGCGACTGGAGGTGGGACGGGCTGCGGTGAGTTGATCTTTCAGGTGATGGGGCGGGATACTGGGTGTGGTCGTGCGCCTACGCTGCGTTTGAAGTGGCGTGCGGTGGATGTGGGTGGTGTGGTGGGGCCGGGTGCGGGTGCCGGGTGCGGGTGCTGGGTGTGGCTTGAGGGTGTGGCTTGAGGGTGTAGTGGGAGCGGCGGAGGGGCAGCAGGCTCTGTGAGGTGCGGCTGGCCGTGGCGGGGCCAGTCGGGTGCGGCGGGTGCGGCGGGTGCGGCGGGCGAAAATGTCGTACCCCGCTGGTTGGATGTTGGTAGGGGGTCTTCGCGCGGGAGTACCTCTGGCCGGCCTTGGGCGGCGAACCTCGGGCAGGCGGCAGCGGAGTTGTTCTTCAAGGTGTCCTCGCCGGACGGGCGAGCCACCGAGGATGACGGAAGTGCGGGTCGTCGTGTCATCCCCGTATGACCCGGTCGGAGACAACCACCCTTGAGTGGGGAGTGCAAGCGAAAAGCGTGCTTGCACTCCCCACTCAAGCGCGGTTCGCTGGCGCGCGGGCCATACGGGGATGACACGACTTGGTGGGTGGGGTGTGGAGTGCTAGTTGCACTTCGCCAGTTCTGTCGATTGCTCGCCCGTTTGACCGAACATCTCCATGTTGTCGACCTTCCAGCGGCCGTCGGCCTTTTGCGCGCCCGCCCTCATCATCGCTATTCCGCCGCCCGACTGGTTGTCCGTGGTCCGGGTGGTCACCTGGTCCAGGAAGAGCAGGACGGTCGCGCGGTCGTCGTCCAGGCTGGTCACCCCGCTCGACACGGCCTTCACCGTCACCACCAGCTTCTGCTCCGGTGCCAGGGTCTTCACCGGGCCGAAGATCGCCAGGTACTGGCACTTCGCCTTGCCCAGGAGCAGTTCGCCGGCGGCCTTCTCGGTCGACGCGACGTCGGCGTAGTTGTACGAGAACGCCTTCTCCACGGCCTCCCTGACCTGGCCCGCGACCTCCGTGGTGCCGCCGCTGTCGACCAGCGCCTTGTTGTACCGGGAGTTGCCCGCCTGACCCTGTAGCCATACGCCCAGGCCGACCAGCACTGCCGCCACGAGCACCAGTGCGATGGGGAGGAAGAGGGTCGAACGGCGCGACTTCTGCTGGTCAGAGGTGGAGGGAGGGAGGTGGGTGTCTTGGTCAGAAGGCGGTACTGGGTGGGGTCGGGGGGTCTGCCGCTTGCGTCGAGGTGTGGGGCGGGAGGTGGGTCGTTCCTCTTGGGGTTCCGTCGTGGTGGTGGCGGAGGAGGTGACCGTGTCTTCTACGAAAGGGGGTGCGGGGGTGGTCGGCTCGTCGTGTGGTGGGGGCGGGTCGGGGTGGGTGGGGGGTGGGGCGGGGTCGGTGGGGCGCTTGCGCAGGCCGGCTACCCGGGGGCGGCCGGTGGTGGGTGGGGTGGGGACCGGGCGGCGGCGTGTGGGGGGCACGGGGTTCCTCCTCCGGGTTATGCGCCGCCGGCGGCGACTGGGCCCAGGGCGCTGAGCTTCCAGCCCGCTTCGGTGCGGGTCAGGTTGGTCTGGTAGCGGTTCACCTTTTTCACCGGTTGGGCGCCTTCCGGGGTCACCGTGGTTTCCACCACCGCTATCAGGTGCGCTTTTCCGGCTCGGTCGTCCAGGTCCGTCACGGCCGCGTCGAGGACTCTGCTCACGGTCACGGTCTTCGCGTCGGCGATCTGCTTCTTCCGGGTGTCGCGGCCGGTTTCTATTTCGGTGCGGAGGTCGCCGGTGGACGAGTCGAGCCAGCGGTTCAGGTCTTCGTCCACCTTCTTGTAGTCCAGGGTGGTGAAGTTGGCTATGCCGACCTGGCCCACCCTGAGCACTTCTTCGCGTTCCCGGGAGAACGACACCGAGTCGTTGGTCTCCGAACTCCACCAGGACACGCCGGCCCAGAGCGCGTAACCGGCGGCCAGCACCGCCAGGACGGCGGCGACGGGGAGCGCGTAGCGCTGCATCGGGTTCCTCCTCGCTCAGCCCGGCAGACCGAGCAGCTGTCCCAGGCTGGTCAGGACGGGGGCGTCGGCCTGCGGCCTGCCGACCGGCTCCCGTCCGGGCTGGGAGGTCTCGTTGCCGACGGGCGTCGTCGGTGTGCCGCCGTAGGGCGCGTTCTGCGCACCGCGCACGGCGGTGGCGCTGCCCCGGGCCAGGGCGCAGTACGCCTGGCTGTTCAGCGTCACGGGGGTGGTGTCGGTGCCCTGGCGGATCTTGGTGCCCTCGTACCCGACGGTGCACGGGGGCGGGTCGAAGACGTTGAGCGCCAGGCCGAAGTGGGCCCCGGTCCCGTCGCCCTTCGCCACGCTGAAGCCGCCGCCGACGGCGATCGGGTAGGTGACGGCGATCTGCTCCAGGCCGTCGAGCCTGGTGACCAGGATGTTCCCGGTGGTGAGCAGGTTGGCCAGCACGACGCCGAGGTTCGGGCCGGTCTCCTCCAGCAGGGCGGAGACCTGTTCGGCGGCCAGGGGTGAGATGCCGATCAGGGCCCTGAGGTCGGTGTCGGAGTTCTTGAGCTGCTCGGCCAGGGCGCGGAGGTCCGCGCTGAACGAGCGGATCGCGCTGCCCTGCGCGGCCTGGGTGTCGAGCACCACCAGGCCGTCGTTGATCAGCGCCTTGGTCTGGGGCAGGTGCCGGGTCGCGGCCTCGGTGAACCGCCGGGTGTTGTCCAGCAGGGCCTGCAGATCCGGACCGGTGCCGTTGAAGGCTTCGTCCAGCTCGTCCACGACGGTCCGCAGCGAGTCGGCGGGGACCGACTTGGCGAAGCCGTCGAGGTTGGCGAGCAGGCCGTCCACGGGCGGCGGGGTCCTGGTGCGGGCCTTGTCGATGGTGGCGCCGGCGGCCAGGTACGGGCCGTCGCCGTGGCGCGGGCGCAGGTCCACGAACTGCTCGCCCACGGCGGAGCGGTTGGCGACCACGGCATCCAGGTCGGACGGGATGCGCGGGGCGTCGGAGTCGATGTTCAGGTCGACGTCCAGGCCGTCCGCGGTGAGCCGCATCTGCCCGACCCGGCCGACGGTGACGCCCCGGTAGGTCACCTCGGCGTTGGTGAACACTCCCCCGGAGTCGGCCAGTTGCAGCGTCACCACGTACCCGGACGCGCCGAACACCCGGCCCAGGCCCGCGTAGCGCGCGCCGACGTAGCTGACGCCGAGCAGGGCGATCAGCACGAACGCGCCGATCTGCACCTTGATCTTGCGGGGGATCACCGGCGACCACCTCCGAGCAGCCCGCCGAGCAGGTTGCCCAGGCCGGTGGTGCGGCCGACGTCGGGCAGCGGCAGGTTCGGCAGGGGCAGCGGCAGGGACGGGGCGGTGCCGTCGATGCCCGGCAACGTGGGCAACGGGCTCTGCCGGGACCGGCCGAGGTTGTCGACGATGTTGCCCAGGTTCAGGTCGACGTCGGCGTAGAGGTTGGTGTAGTCGCCTTTGATGCCGTCGACGGCCGAGTCCGGGAACGGGTAGGTGAGCAGCAGCTCCAGGGCGTTGGGCAGGTTGGTGCCCGCCTCGGCCAGCTTGCGCAGGGTGGGTTGCAGGGCCTTGAGGTCGGCGACGACGTCGTCCCGGGACCGGTTGACGGTGTCCACCGCGACGTCGGACAGGGCGTCGAGCGACTGCAACAGCGTGACCAGTTGGGTGCGCTGCTCGCTGAGCACCTTGAGACCGGGCTCGAGGCCGTCGAGCACGTCGGTGATCTGCTGCCGCTGGGCGTTGAGCGTGCCGCCGAGGCGGTTCACGCCGTCCAGGGCCCGGGTGATCTCGGTCTTGTGGCCGTCCAGCTCGCTGACGAGGGTGTTCAGGTTCGCCAGCAGGGAGCGGATCTCGGGCTCGTTGCCCTCCAGGGCGGCACTGAGTTCGCGGCTGATGTTCTGGAGCTGGGCGATGCCGCCGCCGTTGAGGAGCATCGACAGCGCGCCGAAGACCTCTTCCACCTCGGGGTTGCGGTTGGTGCGCTCGACGGGGATGGTCGCGCCGTCGGTCAGCGCGCCCTCCTCGCGGCCCTCGGCGGGCTTGGCCAGTTCGACGAACTTCTCACCGAGCAGCGCCGACTGCCGCAGCTTGGCGACGGCGTTGGCGGGGAGTCTCACGCCGCCGTTGACCAGGACGGTGACCTCGGCGGTCCAGCCGTCGGGGGCGAGGTCGATCCGGTCCACCCGGCCGACCGGGACGTCGTTGACCTTGACGCCCGCTTGGGGGACGAGGTCGAGGACGTCCTTGAACCGCACCTTCACCGAGTACGGGCGGTCGCCCAGGTCGGCGCCGCCGGGCAGCGGCATGGTGTAGACGCCCTCGAAGCCGCCCGAGCCACAGGAGGTGAGCGCCATGGCCAGGGTCGTGGTGGCGGCGAAGATGAGGAGAGTGCGGGTGGGGCGGGGACGTCGGGAGGTGTGGGTCATCGGGGGACCCCTGCCAGTGGGAGGGGTAGGGGGAGTTTGCCCTGGGTCAGGTCGCTGATGACTTCGGCGGGGGTCTTGAGCGGGACCGCGCCGGTGAGGATCGGGGCCAGTTGTCGGCACGCCTGGGACAGGGCGAGGGGGACCTTGCCCGGTTCGACCGACTGGATCAGCTTGCAGACCAGCACCAGCGGCGGCTGGTTCAGCTCGTTCAGGTCGGCTCGCGTGTCGAGGGTGCCGGACGCGGCGTTGTAGGCGTTCTGCAGGTTGCCCAGCGCGAGCGGGGCCACGTCCAGGGTTTCGGCGAGTGACGCGCGCTGGTCCACCAGGATCTGGGTGATGCCGGCCAGCTTGTCCACGTTGGACTTCACGATCGCGCGGTTGTCCTGGATGAAGCCCTGGACCTGGCCGAGCGCGTGGGCCAGTTCGGTCAGTGCCCCGGCGAGGTTCTCGCGCTCGTCGGCCAGGAAGCCCGCCACGTCGGCGAGTTGGCGGTTGAAGTCGCGGACCTGGCTGTCGTTGGCGGCCAGCATCCCGGTGAACTCCTGGAGGTTGTCGACCGTGCCGAACAGGTCGTCCTGGGAACCGGACAGGGTCCGGGTGGCGTCGCCGAGCTGCCGGATGGTGTCGCCCAGGGCCTTGCCGTTGCCGTCCAGGTTCTTCGCCGCCGCGTTCAGCAGGTCCGACAGCGCACCATTCTTGTTGGCACCGTTGGGTCCCAGCGCGGTGGTCAGCTCCTCCAGACTGGCGTACAGCTCGTCCAGCTCGACCGGCGTGGCGGTGCGCTCACGCGGGATCGTCGCGTTGTCGCCCATGGTCTCGCCGCCGGTGTAGACGGGTGCGAGCTGGACGTAGCGGTCGGAGACGACGCTCGGTGCGACGACGACGGCCCGGGCGTCCGCCGGCACCTTCACCGCCCGGTCGAGGGACATGGTGACCTTGACCTGCGCGCCCTGCGGCTCGACGTCCTCGATGGACCCGACCCGCACGCCCAGCACCCGGACGTCGGAGCCCGGGTAGACGCCCACGGCCGCGCCGAACACGGCCGTCACCTTGCGGCTGTTGCCCGCCGCGAACACCCACCACAGCGCGGCCACCGCGACGAGCGCGAGCACGCACGCGATCGCGGCGGCCCGTCCGATCCGGCTGGTCGTCACCTCAGTTCCCCCTCTGCACGCCGGGGGGCAGGCAGCCCTCTTCGGTGAAGCCGACGACGCCGAGGTTCACCGACGGCGGCAGCAGGCCGCAGATGTAGACGTCGAACCAGCGGCCGTTGCCCAGGGTGTTGGCGAACACCCGGTAGAACGGGGCCATCAGCGCCAGGCCCCGGTTGAGCGCGTCCTGGTTGCGCTGCAACATCGTGGACACCCGGTCCAGCTGTTCCAGCGCGGGCTTGAGCTGCGCGGCGTTGTCCGCCACCAGGCCGGACAGCTCCCGGGACAGCGCGCGCGTGCCGGTGAGCAGCGCGCCGATGGCGTCCTTGCGCTTGCGCAGCTCGCCGAGCAGGAGGTTGCCGTCCGCGAGGAGCTTCTCGAACTGCTCGTTGCGGTCGGACAGGGTCTTGGTGATCTGCTCGGTGTTGGCGAGCAACTGCGCCAACTGCTCGTCGCGGGACGAGATCGTCTTCGACAGCGCGGAAAGGCCGTCGAGCGCGCCCCGGACGTTGTCCGCCGAGCCCTCGAACGTCTCGGCCAGGACCTGGAAGCTCTCCGCCAGTTGCGCGGTGTCGATCCGGCCGACGGTGGACGCGAGGCCGTTGAACGCCTCCTGCACGTCGTACGGGGACAGCGTGCGCTCGCGCGGGATCGGGTCGCCGGGGTCGAGGGGCCGGCCGCCCTGCGGGTCCAGGGCCAGGAACTTCTGGCCCAGCAGCGTCTTGATCCGGATGGTGGCGGTGGTGCGGTCGCCGAGCCAGGCGTCCTTCACCCGGAACGACACGCGCACCTTGTCGCCGTCGAGCCGGACCTTGGTCACCTTGCCGACCTTGACGCCCGCCACCCGCACCTCGTTGGCCGGCACCAGACCCGCCGCCTCGGTGAACTCGGCGGAGTACGTGGTGCCGCCGCCGACGAACGGCAGGTCGTCGGAGTGGAACGCGGCGAGCAGCAGCAGCGCGATGACGGTCAGGCCGACCACGCCGGTGGTCACGGGGTTGCGCTCGGCCTTCACGGGCGGCACCTCGCTTGCGTGACGGGCAGCACCGTGATGGGGATGGGGTCGGTGATGACCGGCGGCACGGCGACCTGGCCGCCGGCCTCGCACAGGAAGAAGTTGAACCAGGAGCCGTAGGACGCGGTGCGCGCCATGGCCTCGATCTTGCCGGGCAGGCGCTGGATGACGCCCTCCACGACCGCTTCGTTGTCCGCCAGCGTCTGCGACACCAGGCCCAGTTGCGCGATGTCGTCCTTGAGCGGTTGCCGCGCTTCGCCGAGCAGCCCGGCCGTGGTGCCGGTCAGGTCGCCCAGGGCGCTGATCGCGTCACCGATGGGCTGCCGGTCGCCCGCGAGGCCCGTGGTGAGCTCCTGGAGCGTGGACGCCAGCGTGGACACCTGGTCGGTGCGGCTGTTCACGGTCCCCAGCACGGAGTTGAGGTTGTCGATCACCTCGCCGATCACCTGGTCGCGGGCGGCCAGGGTCCGGGTGAGCGACGCGGTGTGCCGCAGCAGGCTGTCGATCGTGCCGCCCTCGCCCTGGAGCACCTGGATGATCTCGTTGGACAGCTTGTTGACGTCGTCCGGGTCCAGCGCCTGGAACAGCGGCTTGAAGCCGTTGAACAGGGCGGTCAGGTCGAGCGCGGGTTTCGTGCGCTCCACCGGGATCACGTCGCCGGGCGGCAGCGCGGATGCGTCGCCCGCGCCGTGCTCCAGCGCGATGTAGCGCTGCCCCACCAGGTTCCGGTACTTGATGGTCGCCACGACCGACCGGGGCAGGCTGCGCCGGTCGTCCACCTCGAACTCCACCTCGGCGACCCGCCGGTCCACCACCCGGATCCCGGTGACCTGGCCGACGCGGACGCCGGCGATGCGGATGTCGTCGCCGTCGTTGAGCGCCGTCACGTCGGTGAACCGCGCGCGGTAGGTGTGGGCGTCGCCGAAGTCGGTGTTGGCGATGGTGATAGCGAGCAGCGCCGTGGCGAGGACCGTCACGGTGGCGAAGACGCCCAACTTGACCAGGGGCGCGACCAGCGACCTCACGCCGTCACCTCCGCTCCCCGGTAGAGCGGTCCGAGCAGGAGCGCGGTGAAGCTCGGCATCCCGCTCTCGGGCACGCCGAACTGCGGCGCGAGCAGCGCGGCCAGGAAGTCCTGCTCCTCCGGGGAGTTCGCCAGGCTCGGGACCTGGACGCCGCCGAGCGACGACGGCGAGGTGGTGCCCAGGCCGTTGACGCCGGTCGCGGGTGGGAGGACGCCGTCGTTGGCGACGCGGGCGGGCGGCGGCGGCGTGGAACCGTCCCGGACCGCGCCCTCCGGCGGGTACTGCGGGAACGGGTCCGGCCGGGGCACGATGTCGTAGCAGCGGGGGCCGCGCTTGTCGGCGTACTCGGGCTCGTCCCGGTTCGGCACGTACTTGCCCCGGTTCGCGGTGATCTCCAGGGTGATGTGCAGGCCCGGCTCGTCGGTGCCCTTGCCGAACACCTGGTCCATGATCGGCTTGAACTCGCTGAGCCCCCGGAGCAGGCAGGGGTACTCGGGCGCGTACTTGGCCAGCAGCTCCAGGGTCGGTCGGGACACGTCGGCGAGCTGGATCAGGTTGGTGCGGTTGACCGCGAGGAAGCTGTTCAGGTCGACCGACGTGGTGGTCAGCGAGCCGTACATCGCCAGCAGCTCGTCCCGCTGGTCGACCAGGGTCCGGCTGGTCGCGGTGGCGTCGCCGAGCGCCTGGACCAGGTCGGGCGCGGCGTCGGCGTAGACGTTCGAGACGTCCGCGAGCCGGCTGATGCCCTCCTTGAGCCGGGGCAGCTCGGGGTTCAGCCCGCCGAGGTAGGAGTCGAGCTGGACGAGCGTCTCGCCGAGCGCCCGGCCCCGGTTGTCCAGCGCCTGGGACACGGCGGTGAGCGTGGTCGCCAGCTTCTCCGGCTGCACCGCCTGGAGCACCGGCAGCAGGTCGTCCAGCACGCGTTCCAGCTCGACCGCGCCGCTGGAGCGGTCCTGCTCGATGACGTCGCCGTCGGCGAGGTGGTCGGTCCGGTCCGCCCGCTCCGGCACGACCAGGTTCACGTACCGCTCGCCGAACAGGGTCTTGGGCAGCAGGCGCGCGGAGACGTCGCCGGGGATGAACTCCACCTGGTCCGGCCGGATCGCCAGCTCCAGCTCCGCGCCGTCACCCGAGGTGCGGATCTGCCGGACCTCGCCCACCACCATGCCGCGCACCTTGACGTCCGACGCGACCAGCAGCTGGTTGCCGATGCGGTCGGTCTTCAGCGTCACCTTCACGACCTTGGTGAACGCGTCGTTGTACAGCGCCACGGTGAGGGCGAGGAACAGGGCGATCACCGCGAGGAACACGACGCCCAGCAGCCGTCGACGGAGCATCACGCCACCCCCGGTCCGGGTCCGGGCGCGCGCGGCGCGGCGATGGGCGGCAGGGCGCGGCTCATCCGGCGATCCTCACCGTCGTGGTGGTGCCCCAGATCGCCATGCTCAGGAAGAAGTCCAGCAGGCTGGTGGTGACGATCGCGGTGCGCACCGCGCGGCCGACCGCGACGCCCACGCCCGCCGGACCGCCGCTCGCGCGGTAGCCGTAGTAGCAGTGGGTGAGGATGATCACCACGGAGAACACCAGGACCTTGCCGAACGACCACAGCACGTCGACCGGTGGCAGGAACAGGGTGAAGTAGTGGTCGTACGTGCCCGCCGACTGGCCGTGGAACTCGACGGTGATCATCCGGGCGGCCAGGTACGACGTGAGCAGACCGATCACGTACAGCGGGATGATGGCGACGAAGCCGGCGATGATCCGCGTGGTGACCAGGAACGGCAGGCTCGGGATGCCCATGACCTCCAGGGCGTCGATCTCCTCGGAGATCCGCATCGCGCCGAGCTGCGCGGTGAAGCCGGAGCCGACCGTGGCGCTGAGCGCGAGGCCCGCGACCAGGGGCGCGATCTCGCGGGTGTTGAAGTAGGCCGAGACGAAGCCGGCGAACGCCGACGTGCCGATCTGGTCGAGCGCCGCGAAGCCCTGGAGGCCGACGACCGTGCCGGTGGCCAGCGACAGGCCCACCATCACGCCGATCGTGCCGCCGATGACGGCCAGCGCGCCCGAGCCGAAGCTGACCTCCGCCAGCAGCCGCAGCGTCTCCCGCAGGTAGCGGGTCAGCGTGCGCGGGGTCCAGGCGAGCGCGCGCAGGTAGAACCAGAGCTGGTCGCCGAGCGCGTCGAGCACCGCCAGGGGCGCGTCGACCGCCCTGCGGAGCCTGCTGCCGGTGGTGGCCACCTCAGCTCCCCTTCGCCGGGACGACCTGGAGGTAGATCGTGGTGAGCACGAAGTTCACGAAGAACAGCAGCAGGAACGTGATGACGACGGCCTGGTTCACCGCGTCGCCGACGCCCTTCGGGCCGCCCGCCGGGTTCAGGCCCCGGTAGGCCGCGACGATGCCCGCGATGAACCCGAAGACCAGCGCCTTGAACTCGGAGATCCACAGGTCCGGAAGCTGGGCCAGGGCGGCGAAGCTGGCCAGGTACGCGCCGGGCGTGCCGTCCTGGAGCACCACGTTGAAGAAGTAGCCGCCCATCACTCCGACGACGCTCACCATGCCGTTGAGCAGCACGGAGACCAGCATCGCGGCCAGCACGCGGGGCACCACCAGGCGCTGGACCGGCGAGACGCCCAGCACCTCCATGGCGTCGATCTCCTCGCGGATCTTGCGCGACCCGAGGTCGGCGCAGATCGCCGACCCGCCCGCGCCCGCGATCAGCAGCGCGGTGACGATCGGGCTGGCCTGCTGGATGATCGCCAGCACGCTGGCCGCGCCGGTGAACGACTGCGCGCCGATCTGGCGGGTGAGCGACCCGATCTGCAGCGCGATCACCGCGCCGAACGGGATCGACACCAGGGCCGTGGGCAGGACCGTCACGCTGACCACGAACCAGCACTGCTGGACGAACTCGCGGAGCTGGAACGGCCGGCGGAAGGCGTTGCGGACGACGTCGGCACCCAGCGCGAACATCCGGCCCGCCTCCCGCAGCGCGCCCGCGCCGGGGAACGTCGCGGGTGAGGTCACAGCACGCCCCCCTGCCTCGGCCACGGGCTGGGCGCGGTGCGGGCGGCGGGTTCCCGGTCCGCGCCGGCGAACACCCGGTAGTGCCGCTGCTCGTCGGGGGTCAGGCTGGCGATGATGCCCTGCCGGGCGTCCGGGGACAGCGTGTGGATGATGCTCATGACCCGGTCCTTGCGGCGGCGGACCGCGCCGCGCGGCGGCAGGCCGGGCGTGGGTTCGAGCTGCGGGACCACGCCCCGGACGTCCTCGTCGGGCGAGCCGTCCGAGTGGCCCGCGTCGCGGTGCGCGAGCTCGGCGGCCATGGTGGCCTGGTCCTTCTCCTCGGACATGCCGATCGGGCCGATGCGGCGGCCGTTGAGGAACTGCTCGACGACCGGTTCGTCGCTGGTCAGCAGCACCTCGCGGGGGCCGAACATGACCAGTTCGCGGCGGAAGAGCATCCCGAGGTTGTCCGGCACGGTCCGGGCGACGGTGATGTTGTGGGTGACGATCAGGATCGTCGCGTCGATCTGCGAGTTCAGGTCGATCAGCAGTTGGCTGAGGTAGGCGGTGCGGACCGGGTCGAGGCCCGAGTCCGGCTCGTCGCACAGGATGATCTCGGGGTCGAGCACCAGCGCCCGCGCCAGGCCCGCCCGCTTGCGCATCCCGCCGGAGATCTCGCCGGGGAGCTTCTTCTCCGCGCCGACGAGGCCGACCATCTCCATCTTCTCCAGCACGATCCGCCGGACCTCGGCCTCGGTCTTGCGGGTGTGCTCGCGCAGCGGGAAGGCGACGTTGTCGAACAGGTTCATCGAGCCGAACAGGGCGCCGTCCTGGAACAGCACGCCGAACAGCTTCCGGATCTCGTAGAGCTTGTGCTCGGAGCAGCGGACGAGGTCCGTGCCGTTGATCGAGATCCGGCCGCGTTCGGGCTTGAGCAGGCCGACCAGGGACTTGAGGAACACCGACTTGCCGGTTCCGGAGGGACCGAGCATCACGCTGACCTCGCCCGGCGGCAGGGTGAGCGTGACGTCCCGCCAGATGGTCTGCGTGCCGAAGGACTTCGTCAGGCCCTCGACGACCACCTCGACGCCCATCCGCACCTCCAGGTCACCGGCCACCTCGCCAGGGCACGCCCCGCGCGGCAGGACGCCATACCCCTGCAACGAGCCCGTCGCGCCGTGGTTACTCCCCAGTTGGGTTAACGGTGGTCACGGAACGGTAACTTTGCGAGCTGGATCACCGGTGCCGTGCAGGGACCACGACCTGCGGAAACCCGCCCCGTGAACGCCGAGAGGGCGGGCACCCGTGGTGGGTGCCCGCCCTCTCGGCGGTGCGCAAGCGCCCGAAGGCGCTCAGATCACTTGAGCGAGATCTTGGCGCCGGCCGCTTCCAGCTTCTCCTTGGCGGCGTCGGCGACGTCCTTCGCCACGTTCTCCAGCAGCGGCTTCGGAGCGGACTCGACCAGCTCCTTGGCCTCCTTCAGGCCCAGGCCCGAGACGACCTCGCGGACGACCTTGATGACCTGGATCTTCTTGTCGCCGGCACCCTCGAGGACGACGGTGAACTCGTCCTTCTCGTCCTCGGCGGGGGCAGCGCCGCCACCGGCGGCCGGGGCCGCCGCGACGGCGACGGGAGCGGCGGCGGTGACCTCGAACTTCTCCTCGAACTTCTTCAGGAAGTCGGAGAGCTCCAGCAGCGTCAGGTCCGCGAACGCCTCGAGCAGGTCGTCGGTGCTGAGCTTCGCCATGATCGGCGTCCTTTCGTTCAACGCCCGACTACCGCCGGGGCGCGGAGGTTGTCGGGTGGATCAGCTTTCGGCGGGAGCGTCGGCGGGGGCCTCGGCAGCGGCGGGCGCTTCCTCGGCGGTCCGCTTCTCCACCAGGGCAGCGGCCAGGCGGGCGACCTGCGAAGCCGGGGCGTTGAACAGCGCCGCGGCCTTGGACAGGTTGCCCTTCATCGCGCCCGCGATCTTCGCGAGCACGACCTCGCGGCTGTCGAGGTCCGCGATGCGGGTGACCTCGTCGACCGAGAGCGGGCGGCCGTCCATGAAGCCGCCCTTGATGACCAGGGCCTTGTTGTCCTTCGCGAAGTCCCGCAGGGCCTTCGCCGCGTCGACCGGCTCGCCTTCGACGAAGGCGATGGCGGTCGGGCCGATGAGCAGCTCATCGAGACCCTCGACGCCGGCGTCCTGAGCGGCACGCTTGACCAGCGTGTTCTTCGCAACGGTGTACGTGGTGCCCGCGCCGAGAGCGCGACGCAGCGTGGTGAGCTGCGCCATGGAGAGGCCACGGTACTCGGTGACGACTGCTGCCGAGCTTCCCCGGAACTTGTCCGTGAGCTCGGCGACGGCCGAAACCTTGCTGGGCTTCGCCATGATCGCCTCCTCTCTGGGCTAGGGGGTTGACCACCGGCCGTGACGAGGGGAGGGCATGAAAAACGCCCCGGCGCACAGCAGCACGGGGCGGTCGGGACGTGGAACGTCCGGGTAACCTCGTCCTCCTGCGCGGGCCGTTCGCCATGCGAACCCTTCGTCCCCACACCCGTCGGGCGTGAGAAGACCAGCGGTCTTCGGTGGAACCGGGAACCAGCCTACGGGATGTGTCCCGCGCCCTCCAAATCGGCATGATGTGACCCGTGACCGAAGAGCCCCCGAGGAACCCGCCGCCCCCGGACATCGACCCGGAACAGCTCAGGCAGTTCCAGGAGTTCCAGCGGTTCCAGGAGTTCCAGCGCTTCCAGCAGGCCCAGGGCACCCCGGCCCTCCCCCCGGGCGGCACCCCGACCCCGCACAACCTCCCCGCCGTCCCCCCACCCGACACCCCACCGCCCCCGTACGGGCCGCCGCCGTACGGGCCGCCGCCGCCCGTCACCCCGGCGCGACCTGCGGGCCGGCCGCTGTGGCGGGTCCTGCTGGGCAGCAGGGCGTTCCGGCGGCTGGTCTACCTGCTGGTGGTCCTGCTCATCGCGTACTACTTCTACGACAAGTACTTCGGCGGCGAGGAGTCGGGCTCGATCGCCCGGGACAGCGGCGGCGTGCAGAACAACGTGATCGCGCCGACCGAGCCGTTCGGGCCCAACGGCACGGTCGGCCAGTTCTACAAGCACGTCGGCACCGGCGACGGCGTCCGTGCCTGCCTGTACTTCACCTCCGACGCCTCGAAGAAGGCGTTCGCCGAGGCCTTCGGCGCGAGCGACTGCATCGCGGCCGTGGCGAAGCTCCAGCCACAGGTCACCAGCGTGACCAACTACCGGCAGCTCGTCTTCCCCGCCGACCAGCGCATCACGCCCGCGTCCGGCTCGGTCGAGGTCAGCTCGTGCGCCCTGGTGGTCCGCGACGGCCCGAAGCTCGGCCGGTTCGTCCTCACCAAGCAGCCCAGCGGCGCCTGGCCGATCACCGACTACCAGGCCGAGCCCGCGAGCTGCCCCGCCCGCTGAAGGGAAAGGGAAAAGCCCCTCGGCGGGAGGCCGAGGGGCTTTTCTGCCGAGCGGAGCCGGGTCAGGCGGTGGCTTCGTCGGTGAGCAGGTTGCGGGTGCGGTTCGGGTCGACCGGGATGCCGGGGCCCATCGTCGTGGAGACGGTGACCTTCTTCAGGTACCGGCCCTTCGCGGCGGACGGCTTGGCGCGCAGGATCTCGTCCAGCGCTGCCGCGTAGTTCTCGACCAGCTTCTCCGAGTCGAACGACACCTTGCCGATGACCAGGTGCAGGTTGGCCTGCTTGTCGACGCGGAAGTTGATCTTACCGCCCTTGATGTCCGTCACGGCCTTGGTGACGTCGGGCGTCACCGTGCCGGTCTTCGGGTTCGGCATCAGGCCGCGCGGGCCGAGGATGCGGGCGATGCGGCCGACCTTGGCCATCTGGTCCGGCGTGGCGATCGCGGCGTCGAAGTCGAGCCAGCCACCCTGGATGCGCTCGATCAGGTCTTCCGAGCCGACCGCGTCCGCACCGGCGGCCTCGGCCTCGGCGGCCTTGTCGCCGGTGGCGAAGACGATCACGCGGGCGGTCTTGCCCGTACCGTGCGGCAGGTTCACGGTGCCGCGGACCATCTGGTCGGCCTTGCGCGGGTCGACGCCGAGCCGGATGGCGACCTCGACGGTCGCGTCCAGCTTGACCTTGGACGTCTCCTTGGCGAGCTTGGCGGCCTCCAGCGGCGAGTACAGCCGCTCCCGGTCCACCAGCTCAGCCGCGTTCTTGTACGCCTTGCTGCGCTTCATTCCTCTGTCCTTCACCAACAGTTGTGGTCACGAGCCGAAGCGACGGCTCTCCCACGAGATCGGGGGGTGGATCAGCCTTCGACCGTGATGCCCATGGAACGGGCGGTGCCCGCGATGATCTTCGCGGCCTGCTCGACGTCGTTCGCGTTCAGGTCGACCATCTTGGTCTGCGCGATCTCGCGCACCTGGTCCATGGTCACCTTGGCGACCTTGACGCGGTGCGGCTCGCCGCTGCCCTTCTCGACGCCGGCGGCCTTGAGGATCAGCTTCGCGGCCGGCGGGGTCTTGAGCTTGAAGTCGAACGAGCGGTCCTCGTACACGGAGATCTCGACGGGCACCACGGTGCCGCGCTGCGACTCGGTCGCCGCGTTGTACGCCTTGCAGAACTCCATGATGTTGACGCCGTGCTGACCCAGCGCGGGACCAACGGGCGGCGCGGGGTTCGCGGCCCCGGCCTTGATCTGCAGCTTGATGACAGCTGAGAGCTTCTTCTTCTTGGGTGGCATCTCGTGATTCCTCTATTGCGGTGTCCGCGCGCGGCCCTGCCGGCCGCAGCGTGGCTGGCGGTCCCGCGTGGGGACCGGTCAGATCTTGGAGACCTGGCTGAACGACAGCTCGACCGGAGTCTCGCGGCCGAAGATCGACACCAGGACCTTCAGCTTCTGGCCGTCCGCGTTGACCTCGCTGATCGTCGCGGGCAGCGTGGCGAACGGGCCGTCCATCACGGTCACCGACTCGCCGACCTCGAAGTCGACCTCGACGGTCGTCTTCGCGGGAGCGGAGGCGGCCTTCTTGCCGGCGGCCGGCTTCTCGCGCTCGGCCTGCGGGAGCAGGAACTTCAGCACGTCGTCCAGGGTGAGCGGCGACGGCTTGGAGGTCGCGCCGACGAACCCGGTCACGCCCGGCGTGTTGCGCACCGCGCTCCACGAGGCGTCGTTGAGCTCCATCCGGACCAGGATGTAGCCGGGCAGCACCTTGCGCTGCACCTGCTTGCGCTGGCCGTTCTTGATCTCGGTGACTTCCTCGGTCGGCACCTCGACCTGGAAGATGAAGTCCTCCATGTCGAGCGTCTGGATGCGCGTTTCGAGGTTGGTCTTGACCTTGTTCTCGTAGCCCGCGTACGAGTGCACGACGTACCAGTCGCCGGGCGCGTACTTCAGGGCCTCGCGCATCTCGGCGGCCGGGTCGGCGGGCTCTTCGTCGATCGGCGTCGTGTCCAGCGCGATGACGTCCACGTCACCGTCGCCCTCGGGGGCTTCCGCCGCCTCGGGGCCGCCGGCCGCCACGTCCTCGCCGCCGGTCTCGTCGGAGTCGGAGGCGGTGCCCTCCTCGGTGTCCTCCGCCGCTTCGCCCTGCTCGACGTCCTCGACGCCACGGTCGAGGTCCTGCTCGTCGGACAGGTCGGTCGGCTCCTGGGCGTCAACGCCGTTGTCGGAGGTCACTGTGGGTCTCGCTTCCTTTCGTGCATCACGTGCTCCCGCCGCCGCCCGCGGGCGGCGGCCGGGGTGTTCGACTCTAGGCGAACACCTTGAACACGCCCCAGGCGAAGGCCGAGTCGAGGCCGAACACCAACGCCACCATGAAGGCCACGAAGACCAACACGACCGAGGTGTAGGTGATCATCTGCTTGCGGGTCGGCCAGATGACCTTCCGCAGCTCGCTGACCACCTCGCGGACGTAGCGCACGATCCGCGCGAAGAACCCGACCCGCTTCTCCTGGTCGCCCCGGGCGCGCGTGGGACGACCCTTCTTGTCCTCGGCGGCCTCGGCGTCGACCTCGGCCGCCTTCTTCGCTTCGGGACGTGCGGCGGAGTCCTTGCGGCCCGCCGGGCGCGCGGAGCCCCGACGCTCACGACGTGCTGCGGCGGTGACCGGCCGGGACGCGCTCTCGCGCTCGTCCGGCTGATCCTGCTCGCGGCCCTCGCTCATGCCGTCCTCCGCTCACCATCGCGATCGCACGTCGCGCTTCGACGCAGGGGCGACAGGACTTGAACCTGCAACCTGCGGTTTTGGAGACCGCTGCTCTGCCAGTTGAGCTACACCCCTTTGGGACCCCCGGTGGGGGACCCCTGGCTGAGGACGTCTTCCACTCTCCTCACGTGGCCCGTGAGGCAGCGGCTGGACGTTCCGGAGTCGAAGCATACGGCACCGGGTGCCCCTCCTTCCAACTGGCCCGGTCAGAGGGGGTGCCGGCGGCTCGCGGCGTTGTGCCGTCTGCCACGATTGGGGCATGGCCTCACCTGAGACGACCTCCGCCCCCGCCACCTCCGACTTCCCCAGGATCTCCCGGCGGATCGCCGGCATCGCCGAGTCCGCCACGCTGGCGGTCGACGCGAAGGCGAAGGCGCTCAAGGCGGCCGGCCGACCGGTGATCGGCTTCGGTGCGGGCGAACCCGACTTCCCCACCCCGGACGCCATCGTCGCCGCTGCTCAGGCCGCGTGCACCGACCCGCGCAACCACCGCTACACCCCCGCCTCGGGCCTGCCCGAACTGCGGGAGGCCGTAGCCAGGAAGACCGAGCGCGACTCCGGGTACGTCGTGCCCGCCTCGCAGGTGCTGATCACCAACGGCGGCAAGCAGGCGGTCTACCAGGCGTTCGCCACCGTCCTCGACCCCGGTGACGAGGTGCTGCTGCCCGCGCCGTACTGGACCACCTACCCCGAGGCGATCACGCTCGCGGGTGGCGTCCCGGTGCAGGTCACGGCGGACGAGGCGACCGACTACCTGGTCACGGTCGACCAGCTGGAGGCCGCGCGGACCCCGAGGACCAAGGTCCTGCTGCTGTGCTCGCCGTCCAACCCGACCGGCTCGGTGTACTCCCGCGAGCAGGTCACCGCGATCGGCGAGTGGGCGCTGGAGCACGGCCTGTGGGTGATCACCGACGAGATCTACGAGCACCTGGTCTACGACGGTGCCGAGTCGGTGTCGCTGCCGGTGGCCGTGCCCGCGATGGCCGACCGCACGATCGTGCTCAACGGCGTGGCGAAGACCTACGCGATGACCGGCTGGCGGGTGGGCTGGCTGATCGGCCCGGCGGACGTGGTGAAGGCCGCCGCGAACCTCCAGTCGCACCTCACCTCGAACGTGTCGAACGTCGCGCAGCGGGCCGCGCTGGAGGCCGTGTCCGGCCCCCTGGACGCCGCGCACGAAATGCGCGAGGCGTTCGACCGCCGGCGGCGCACGATCGTGGACCTGCTGAACGCGATCCCCGGCGTGCACTGCCCGACGCCGAAGGGCGCGTTCTACGTCTACCCCTCGGTGAAGGCGTTGATCGGCAAGTCGCTGCGCGGCGCGGAGATCACCGACACGGTCCAGCTCGCCGCGCTGATCCTGGAGCACGCCGAGGTGGCCGTGGTGCCCGGCGAGGCTTTCGGAACGCCCGGTTACCTGCGGCTCTCCTACGCGCTGGGCGACGACGACCTGAAGACCGGCATCACCCGAATGGCGGAACTGCTCGGCGAGATCAAGTTGTAGACATTCACAACCCCTTCGAAAGGCACCTCCACCTGGGGGTGCCTTTCGTCGTGTTCGGGCCCGATCGGGTAACCGGATGCCCCCGCGCCGCGCACCCGTCCGACGCCCGAACCCCCGGCTCGCCGAGCCGCATCCCCCCGAGGAGCGCACATGGCCTTACCCCCGTCGACGCAACACCACCACGCCGCGCCGGCACCCCCGCGCAACTGGTTCGGCGTCGCCGGCTTCGTGCTGGGCCTGCTCGGCCTGGGCACGAGCTTCGTCCCGCTGGTCGGCGTCGTCGCCTGGCCGCTGGTCGTCCTGGGCCTGGTGCTCGGCGGCCTGGGCATCGCGCGGGCCCGCCGGTCCGGCGGCAGGGGGCTCGCGGTCGCGGGCGTCGTGCTCTCGGCCGCGGGCCTGGTCGTCTGCGTGCTCTGGGTGGCGGTGTTCAACCAGGCGCTCAACGCGGCCACGCCGCCGCTGGACGACCTGAAGGGGCACGCCGGCAAGGAGTCCCGGGTGGTCTACGAGATCACCGGCACCGCCGCCAGGGCGTCCGCCACCTTCACCACCTACAGCGGCGGCGACAGCTCGTCGAACAAGGAGGAGATCACCAAGCTGCCCTGGAAGAAGGAGGTGACCGTGACCGGCTTGCTCAGCGGTGCCGGCCTCTCCGCGATGACCGGCCCCGAGGGGGGCTCGGTGACCTGCAAGATCAGCGTGGACGGCGTGGAGAAGAAGACCGCGACCGCCACCGGGGCCTCCGCTGTGGCGGCCTGCAACTTCTGACCCGCTCCGCGCACGACGGGGCCACTCCGGCACTCCCTCCGCACCCGCCGGGGTGGTCTCCCGCCGACACCTGAAGTGGTCCTTCCGGGTGAAACGAGTAACCGTCGGTATAACTACACCGATGGTCTATTCAGATCAATCGATCTTCGCCCGAGGAGAGCAGCCCATGACGGAGTCCGCCCTACCGGAGCCCGCCGGACGCCCGGCCCGCCGGTGGCCCGTGATCACCGGATCGGCCCTGCTGGTGCTGGGCGCGCTGATCCTCGCCCTCTGGGTGGCCAGACCCGAGGAGCCGTCCGTCGTGGTCTACGAGGTCTTCGGCGAGGCGGGCAGCGCCACCGTCACGTATTCCACGTTCGAGGGCGAGGGCGGCGGCACCCGGCAGGTGGAGCTGACGTCCTTCCCGTGGCACCAGGAGCTGCGCGTGGAGCAGGACGCCGTGCACGACGGCGTGCTGACGGTGACCGTGGGCCCGGACGGCGGCTCGGTGGGCTGCCGGGTCGACGTGGACGGCGTGGAACGCCGCTCGGCGACCGCCACCGGCCCGTTCACCAGCGCCCTCTGCGGCGGTTTCTGAGCAGTCCGCCGCCCCGCAGGCCGGTCGGCGGTCTGCGGGGAGCGGGCACCGGGACGTGCGCCCCGCCGTGCTGCCGGCTAGGGCAGGCGGACGCGGGCGGACGCGCCGCCGAGGACCGACTTGCCCTCGAACGCGGCCGTCACGTTGACCTTGAACGTCCCGTCGTCCAGCACCTTGGTCACCTTCGCGGTGACCTCCACGAGCGCGCCCTCGTCGTCGTCGGGCACCGGGACGGGCCGCCCGAACCGGACGCCGTACTCCAGGACCGCGCCGGGGTCGCCGGCCCACTCGGTGACGATCCGGCCGGCCAGGCCCATGGTGAGCATCCCGTGCGCGATCACGCCCGGCAGCCCCACGCCGGTGGCGAACCGGTCGCTCCAGTGGATCGGGTTGAGGTCGCCGGACGCGCCGGCGTAGCGGACCAGGTCGGCGCGGGTGATGCGCAGCGACAGGGGCGGCAGCTCGTCGCCCACGGACACGTCTGCGGCGCGGGTCACGCGTCCTCCCCACGGACCACGAGGGTGCAGCGGCCGGTGCAGACCAGCTCGCCCTCGTCGGTGCTGATCTCGGCGCGGACGGTGAGCATGTCGTTGCCCATCCGCGAGGTGATGCCGTCCACGTGCAGCTCGACGACGAGCCGGTCGCCGGCGGTGATCGGGCGGACGTGGCTGAAGCTCTGGTCGCCGTGCACGACGCGGGAGTAGTCCAGGCCCAGCTCGGGGTCGTCCACCAGGACGTCGTTCGCCTTCATCGAGACGATGACGGCGAACGTGGGCGGCGCGATGACGTCGCGGTACCCGGCCGCGCGGGCGGCCTCCGGGTCGCGGTGCACCGGGCTGGTCTCACCGACGGCGTCGGCGAACTCGCGGATCTTCTCGCGGCCGACTTCGTAGGGCGGTGAGGGTGGGTACGCGCGTCCGGCGAACGACTGGTCGAGGGGCACCGGAGCAGGTTACGCGACGAGGCCCGCCCCCGGTCGGGGACGGGCCTCGTCGGCACGACTGGCGGGAACCCTCAGCGGGTCTCCTTGTGCGCCCGGTGGGTCTTGCAGTTCGGGCAGAACTTCTTGATCTCCAGGCGGTCCGGGTCGTTGCGCCGGTTCTTCCTGGTGATGTAGTTCCGGTGCTTGCACTCCTCGCACGCGAGGGTGATCTTCGGGCGTACGTCGGTTGCAGCCACGGTCCTTGCCTTTCTAGAGCGCACGTGCCCCGGTGCGTCCAGTGCGGGCTTACCGCCTGGCGGGGTCGAACGGGAGTAGCGGTGGCCGGACTTGAACCGGCGACACAGCGATTATGAGCCGCTTGCTCTACCAACTGAGCTACACCGCTTCGCACGACAACCGGCCGCGGATGCTTGTGCACCGCGGCCAAGTCGTGGAGCCCCTTTACGGAATCGAACCGTAGACCTTCTCCTTACCATGGAGACGCTCTGCCGACTGAGCTAAAGGGGCTTGCTCTTTCGTTCCTTGCGGAGCGAGTAGAACTCTACACAACGTCCCCGCGAGAGTGAAATCCGGGGGGTCGATCAGTGCACGAGGGTGAGCACCGTCTCATCCCGGGCACCCCTGACCTGCACCGTCCGCGCGCGCAGCCACGCCTCGAAGCGGTCCTCGGACAGCGGCCGGGAGATCAGGTAGCCCTGCGCCACGTCGCAGCCCATGGCCACGAGCTGGTCGCGGGCGGCGTCGTCCTCCACGCCCTCGGCCACCACGGTGAGGCTCAGCGAGTGGCCCAGCTCGACG
>NZ_JBFAJV010000030.1:0-35218 GCF_040655415.1 Actinosynnema sp. NPDC050436
CGCGCCGCCGCCGCCCCGTGCGCGCCCCGCCGCGCGCCGCCGCCGCCCCGTGCGCCCGCCCCGCCGTGCGCCCGCCGCGCCGCGCCCGCCCGCCGACTCCGCGCCCGTTCTCGCCCCGCTCAACCGTCCACCGACGCTTGCGGACCGCCCGCCGCCGCGGTGTCCGGCATCCGGGGGCGTCGGGCTGCCTCGGGCCGGGGTCGGCGGGTTACCCTGGGGGCATGTGGCGGTCGGGACCGGTGGATCACGTGCGTGGACTGGGCGACCACGACCACGTGTGCTGGCAGTACGACGGCCTGCCCGAGTTCCGCGCCCGCGCCGTGGAGTTCCTGACCGAGGGGCTCGCCCTCGGGCACCGCGTCCTGTACGTCGCCTCGGGCGAGGTCGACGCGCTGGTCGAGGACCTGCGCGGGATCGACGGGCTGGACCGGGCGCTGGGCGAGGGCTCCGCGCGGGTCGCGTCGCTGGACGCCACCTACCCGGTCGGCACGGTGATCGACCCGGTCCAGCAGGTGCGCGCCTACACCCGCGCCACCGAGGAGGCCGTGCAGGAGGGCTACACCGGTCTGCGGGTGGCCGCCGACTGCACCTCCCTGGTGGGCACCCCCGAGCAGGTCGAGGCGTTCGCCCGCTACGAGCACCTCATCGACCACTACATGGCCGACCGGCCGTTCTCGGCGGTGTGCGCCTACGACCGCACCCGGGTCGCGGAGAGTTCCATCCACCAGGTCGCCTGCATGCACCCGCGCACCAACGCGGTGGCGGCGGGCTTCCGCCTGCACGGCGCGGGCGGCCGGGTGACGGCGCTGGGCGGGGAAGTCGACCCGTTCACCTCCGACCTGTTCGCACTGGCCCTGTCCAGGGCCGACCTCCAGCCACAGGGCGGACGGCTGGTGCTCGACGCGAC
The DNA here is from genome assembly GCF_040655415.1 of Actinosynnema sp. NPDC050436. Classification (NCBI taxonomy): domain Bacteria; kingdom Bacillati; phylum Actinomycetota; class Actinomycetes; order Pseudonocardiales; family Pseudonocardiaceae; genus Actinosynnema; species Actinosynnema sp. NPDC050436. Next base: position 908 of record NZ_JBFAJV010000030.1, read on the forward strand.
CGGCCTGGCCTTCATCGACCACCACGGCCTGCGCCGCCTCGCCGAGCACGCCGCCGCGCGCGACCTGGTCGCGGTGCTGCGCACGGACTGGCCGGGCGCGGCCCGGCTGGTCGAGCTGCTCCAGTTGGACAGCGTGTTCGTCGAGCAACCCGCATGACGGCACCTGCTCCCGACGCGTTCGTCCACCCCGCACTCTTCTACGGCTGTGACGACGAGTACCTCGCAGTCCTGGTGCCCTTCGTCACCGAGGGCCTCGCGCTGGGCCACCCGGTCGCCGTCGCGGTTCCCGGCGCGCGGCTGCGGCTGCTGCGCGAGGCGCTCGGCGGTGCCGCGCAGGACGTGCTGCTGCTCGACATGGAGCAGGCCGGCCGCAACCCCGGCCGGATCATCCCGACCGTGCTGCGCCGGTTCGCCGACGAGCACCAGGGCGTGCACGTCCGGATCGTCGGCGAGCCGATCTGGGCCGGCCGCAGCGCCACCGAGTACCCCGCCTGCGCCCAGCACGAAGCCCTGATCAACCTCGCCTTCGCGGGCCGCGACGTGACCATCGTCTGCCCCTACGACACCGCGTCCCTCGACGCCGCCGCGCTGGAGGACGCGCTGGTCACCCACCCGGTGGTCTGGCGCACCGACCGGCGGCACCCCAGCGGCCGGTACGCGCCGCTCACCGTCGTAAACCGCTACAACCAGCCGCTGCCGGCCGCCGAGGGGGCTCCGGAGGTGCACGTCGGCAGCTCGGCGCAGATCCGCGACGCCCGCAGGTTCACCACCGCGCAGGCCGGGCGGCTGGACCTGGGCGCCGAGCGCACGGCGGAGCTGGAGCTGATCGCCACCGAACTGGTCACCAACAGCCTGCGCCACTCCGGCGGCGGCTGCCGGCTGCGCGTCTGGACCGCCGACGGCCACCTGGTCTGCGAGGTCCGGGACGAAGGCCGGCTGGCCGACCCGCTGGCCGGTCGGCACCCGGCCCGGCCGGGGCAGTTCGGCGGCCGGGGCCTCCTGCTGGTCAACCAGCTCGCCGACCTGGTCCGGACGCACACCAGCCCGGAGGGCACCACGGTCTACGCGCTGCTGCGCCTGGACCGCCCGCCGCTGAGCTGACGACCGGGTCAGGGCGTTCTGGACGCGGCCTTGCGCCGGCGGACCAGGTTGGCCGCCGCGAGCACCGCGCCGAGGCCGATCAGCAGCAGACCGCGCAGCCACACCGCGCCGTCGACCTGGGTGAACAGCAGCAGGCACGACCCCAGCGCCAGCCACGGGACGACGACCGGCACCCGGAAGTGACCCGGTTCTCCCTCGTCCTCGCGCAGCTTCAGCACGGCGGCGTTGACGGCGGTGAACACGACCAGGAGCAGCAGCACGAGCGTTTCCGCCAGCTCGGCCACCTCGCCGGTGAGCGCCAGCACCAACGACGCCGCCGAGGTGACCAGGACGGCGACCCACGGCGTGCGGCGGCCGGGCAGGACGCGGGTAAGCGCGGTGGGCAGCAGCCCCTCGCCGGCCATGCCGTAGGCCAGGCGGGAGGACATGATCCCGGTGAGCAGCGCGCCGTTGGCCACCGCGACCAGGGCGATGACGCCGAACAGCCACTGCGGGACGCCGCCGGCCGCGCGCACGACCTCCAGCAGCGGCCCGTCGGACGCGGCCAGCCGGTCGGTGGGCACGACGGCGCTGGTCACCAGGCCGAGCAGCAGGTAGACGACGCCGGCGGTGGCCAGCGCGCCGAACAGCGCCCGGGGGTAGGAGCGGCGGGGGTCGCGGACCTCCTCGGCGAGGTTGACCGAGGTCTCGAACCCGACGAAGGAGTAGTAGGCCAGCACGGTGCCCGCCAGGACGGCGCTCACCGCGCTGCCGCCGGTCTCCACCTGGGTCAGCCGGGACGGGTCGGCGTCACCGCGCAGCACCACCCACGCGCCCAGCACGATGACGAGCACGAGCCCGCCGACCTCGATCAGGGTGGCGACGGTGTTGGCGCGCAGCGACTCCTTCACGCCCCGGATGTTCAGGGCGGCCAGCGCCGCGAGGAACACCACCACGACCGGCACGACGGGCAGCCGGACGAGCGCGTCGAGGTAGTCGCCGGCGAACGCGCGGGCGAGCGCGCCCACCGACACCACACCGCCCGCCACCATGCAGAACCCCACCAGCGACCCGGCGGCCGGCCCGAACGCCCGGGTCGCGTAGTGCGCCGACCCGCCGGCCCGGGGGTACTTCGTCACCAGCTCGACGTAGGCGGCGGCGGTGAGCGCGGCCAGGAACAGCGCGGTGAGCAGGGGCAGCCACACGGCCCCGCCCACCTCGGCCGCCACCGAACCGATGAGGACGTACACGCCCGCGCCGAGGATGTCCCCGAGGACGAAGAAGTAGAGCAGCGACGTGCTCGCGGCCCGTTTCAAGGTGGTCGACACGGGTGTTCGGTTCCCCGGCGGGGCAGGGGCCACACCTGCCCCGACCGCGTTCCGCGTCACGGACCGTCCGAACGGGACGGCTCGACACCCGGCGTCGGTCAGCGGGGCGTGCGCGCTCACGCGCTCCAGTCGGCTCCGGCCTTGTTCGGCGACGCCCTGCGGGCCAGGACCAGGCCCGTCGCCGCCATGCCCAGGCCGAGGCCCAGGTGCAGCCAGTTGTCGGCGGCGTTGAGCGGCAGCACGTCGGCGTCGGTGCCGCCGGCCAGCAGGCCGTAGAGCCACACCACGAGGTAGATCACGCCGCCGCCGACCAGGAACAGGCTCGCGCCGCGCACCGAGCGGGAGGCCGCCACGCCCCACACGCCGAACGCCAGGTGGACGGCGTTGTGCAGGACGGACACGGCGAACACGCCGAACAGCAGCGCGCCGGAGTGGTGGCCCGCGAACTGCATCGCGTCGAGGTCGGAGGTCAGGCCGGGGATGAACCCGGCCGTGCCGACCAGCAGGAAGACCACCCCCACGACCAACGCCGCCGTGCGCACCGGGGTTCGTGCGACCGCCTCGGACATGTCCACTCCTGTCGCTGATCGGGTTTCGTCGCGGTGAGCGGGAATCCGCGCCACCTCAGGGCTGTCGCCACTGCTCGTCGGCCAGCAGGCTGCTCGCCTGCGGTCCCATCAACAGCATCCCGCCGTCCACCACGAACGACGCGCCGGTCACGTACCCGGCGGCGGGCGTCGCCAGGAACGCCACCACCGAGGCGACCTCGCGCGCGTGCCCGGTGCGGCCCAGCGGCACGCCCGGACGCCGCTGCTCGCGCGGGTCCACGTCCTCCTGGCCGGTCATCGGGGTCGAGATCTCGCCGGGTGCCACCGAGTTGACGGTGATGCCGTGCTCCGCGAGCTCCAGCGCGAGCACCTTGGTCAGCGCGCCCAGCCCGGCCTTCGCGGCGCAGTACGGGGCCGCACCGACCCGGGGCGCGTGCTCGTGCACCGAGGTGATGGTGATGATCCGGCCGCCGCGGCCCGCGTCGACCATGTGCGCGGCGGCGCGCTGGGAGCACAGGAACGCCCCGTCGAGGTCCACCGACAGCACCGAGCGCCAGGTGTCGAACGACATCTCCAGCGCCTTCTGCGCGGTGCCCGTGCCGGCGCAGTTCACCAGCACGTCCACACCGCCCAGCTCGCCGGCCAGCTCGTCCACGACCGCCGCGCCGGCGGGCGGGTCGGTGAGGTCGAGCCGGCGCACGGCGGCCCGCACCCCGGCGTCCCGGACCTCGCGCGCGGTGCGGTCCGCGCCGTCCCGGTCCTCGTGGTAGGTGATGCCGACGTCGACACCGCCGCCGGCGAGCGCGACGGCGACGGCCTTGCCGATGCCCGAGTCGGCCCCCGTCACGATCGCCGTGCGGGGCAGCCCGGACCGGTCCTCCGGCAGCGGTGCGGTGGTCATGGCCACCGGGTACCCGGAACGCGCCGGCTGACCCCTCCACGTGGCGGACGTCGACGCTCACCCGATCGGGCGCACTCGTGGCACCGTCCCGGCGAGTCCACCCCGGTCCTCGGTGCCGCCGGGCGCGGCAGCTAACGAACGCGGCCTCCCGCGCGAGTTGTCAGCGGGGCGTTCGCCGAGCGCCCCGGCCGCCGGTGGCGAGCAACCGGTCCGAGGACCGTCGGGGGGGTGGAGCGGCGTGCGGGTGCCCGAGGTGCCGTCCGGTGCGGCCGAGCACGCCGACCGGCTGGCCGCGCGGCTCGACCTCGGCCCGGAGCCGGACCTCGCCGACTTCACGCCGCCGCTCGACGTCGTGGTCGAGCAGGCGGCGCGGACGGTGGTCGTGGTCGGCGGGCCGGGGTCCGGCAAGACCGCGCTGACCGTGGCCTACGTGCACGAGGTGGCGCGGCGGCGGCAACCGGGCGGACCGGTCGCCGTGCGCGTCGACCTGGCGACCTGGACGGCCGGCACCCCGGTGCGCGCGTGGCTGGTCCGCCTGCTGCGCAGCCGGCACCGGCTCCGCCGCGACGCCGCCGAGGCCGTCCTCGCGGCGGGCCTGCTGCACCCGGTGGTCGACGGGGTGGACGAGCTGGCACCGGACCTGCGGCCGGGCTTCCTGGCCGAGGTCGCGGCGCTCCCGTTCCCCGTCCTGCTCACCAGCAGGCTGCCCGCGCCGGACCTCCCGGTGCTGGCGCTCACCCCGGTTCCCCTGCACGCGACCCTGCACCGCCGGCCCTCGGTGGCCGAGGCGGTGCGCGACGACCCCTCGGGACCGGTGGCCACGGCGTTCGCCGACCCGGTCAACCGGTACCTGCTCGACAAGGCGCACACCGACGGGGCCGGCGACCCGCCGGCCCTGGTCGACCCGGCCGTGTTCCCCGACGCGGAGTCGATCGGTCGGCACCTGCTGGCGGACGCGGACTCCTCGGTGCGGCGGAACCTGCACTCGCTGGCGGACCTGTTCCGGCGGGACGGGGAGGGCGGGGTGGCCTGGTGGAGGGTGGGCGACCGCTACCCCCGGTGGGCCGTCCGCGCCGCAGTGCTCGTGGTGGCGGTGATCGCGGGCCTGGTGACGCAGGACGACGCGACCGCGTGGGTGCGGCGGGCGACGGGCCTCGACCCGGCGTCGCCCTGGTGGGCCGGTGGCGTCGTTGCGGTGCTGGTGGCCGGCGCGCTGCTGTGGGCCTCCCGGCCACGCCCACCCCGCCGGATCGACCGGGAACTGCTCAGCTCGAAGGCGGCGGCACTCGCGGTCGTCGGCGTGGCACTCGTCGTGACCAGCGCGTTCCTCGACCCCGGCCAGGTGTGGTCCAAGGCGGCCGAAACCCTGGGCGTCGGCCTGGTCCTGGCCTGGCTGTGGGTGGTCAGCACCCCGGTCGACGTGCGGCGGATGGACGCCCCGAGCCGGGTGTTGTTGCACGACGGGCTGGTCGCGGCGCTCTGGATGGTCCTGTGGAGCCTGGGATTCGTCGCACTCCTCCAGTTCGACCAGGTGAACAGGGGTGCTCTCCTGGTCGCCATCGTGATCGGCGGGTTGGCGGCAAGCGGCTCGTCCTGCAACCGCCTGATCGCGGGGACGTACGCCCGATCCGGCTCGTTCGTCGACTTCGTGGCCGCGATGAGGATTCCGGAGCTGGTGCGCCGCGAGGGCGGCGTCCTCCACCTCCGCACGGAGGCGGTCCGGCAGGCGCTGGAGGACTCGCGGTTCGAGCAGGTCGGCCCGCGTTCCGCCGGTTCCCCCGCCGCGCAGGTGATCGAGCTGCGGCACGAGCTGGCCGAGGAGGCGTGCCGCCGCGACGACGTCCGGAGCCTGGTGGACGCGGCGACCTACAAGGACTTCGTGGCGCGGATCGCGGAGGACGTCCGCACCGCGACCGGGGTCATCGTGCCCACGGCCTCGACCGCGCGCAGCCGGTACGAGCAGGCCAAGGACGACTACGCCCGTGCCCTCCTGCGTCTGCCGCTGGACGCGGCCGAGAGGGTCAACGCGCTGGCGTGGGTCGTCGGTTCGGTCGGCTGGTCGATGGCATCCGGGACGGTCGTGGTCCTCTTGCTCCAGTCGCTCGGCCTCACCGCCCTGCCCACCGCGATCGTCGCAGTGGGTGCTGCGCTCGCACTGAGTTTGCTGGTCGAGGCCCGGCAGTGGCGCGGTATCGCCAGAGAGGCCGCCGCGCTGGCTGCCTTGGGGGTCTCGATCGGGTCGTCCGTTTGGTTTTTCCGCCTGTGGGCGGATGTCAAGGGTTTGGTGCCGTGGCCGGCCGTGCTCACCGCCATCGGCGCGGGGACGCTCGCGGGCCTCCTCTTCCTGGCCACGCGGACGTACCGGGCTTCGGTGGTCGGCCTGCGGTCCGACGACCCGCAGCGGTGGCCGGCGGACGCCGTCGCCCGTGCCCGCGCCGCGCGGGGGAGCGCGGTGGACGCGCGCCGCGCGTGGGTCGACGTGCTGGTCGAGCGCGGGGTGCGCCCGCTGGTCGGCGCGCGGCTGGCGTCCGTGGCCGAGCGGTCCTACGCCGTGGAGCTGCCGCCCGGTGACGTCCGCCGGCTGGGGCAGCTGACCGACGTGGCGCAGTTCGTGGCGACCGAGACCAGCCGGCACCTGGCGGACCTGATGAAGGCGATGTCCGGCGGGGCCATCGGGGTGAGCGGGCCCCGTGGCGTCGGCAAGAGCACGGTGCTGGCGATGTTCGGCCGGTTCGACACCGACGTGCACTTGGACGCGACCCGGGTCGTGGTCCCCGCTCCCACCCACTACGCGCCGCGCGACTTCCTCGCCTACCTCTACGCCGGCCTGTGCGAAGAGGTGCTCCGCGACCCGCGCACACCACCCGACCGGAACCGGAGCCGGACGCGGAAGTGGCCGTGGCTGGTCGTGTCCCTGGTGGGCGCGCTGGTCGCGGTGGGTGCCTGGCAGGTGGAACACCTCGTGACGGCGGCGGCGTGGGTGCCGGAGCACCTGCGGGCCCTGGTGATCGGTGCGGGGGTCGTCGTTGCGTTGGCACCGCTCGCCGTGCTGCGGGTCGCGGCGCGGCGGGCCGGGCACCCCGACGACGAGGTGGTGCGCGAAGCGCGGCGCAGGCTCGACGGCATCCGGTACGTGGAGACCGCGACCGTGACCCGCACGGCCACCGCCAAGCCGCCCGCCGTGGCCGAGTTCGGCGGTTCGCACGCGCGGGCCAGGGCCGGCCAGGTCAAGACGTTCCCCGAGCTGGTGGGGGAGTTCCGCAGCTTCCTCGCGCTGCTCACCGGCCGGCGCGGCACGCCGGTCGTGGTGTGCGTGGACGAACTGGACAAGATCGGGTCCACCGACGAGGCGGAGCGCTTCCTCAACGACATCAAGGCGGTCTTCGGCGTCGAGGACTGCTTCTTCCTGGTGGCGGTGTCCGACGACGCCCTCGCGTCGTACTCGCGCCGCTCCTCGACGGTGCGCACGGCCTTCGACTCGGCGTTCGACGTCGTGGTGGGCGTGCGGCGGTTCGTCGTGGCGGACACCCGGCGGCTGCTGGTCCGGCGCGTGGCCCAGCTCCCGGAACCGTTCGTGTGGTTGTGCCACGCGCTGTCCGGCGGCCTGCCCCGCGACCTCAACCGGGTGGTGCGCGAGCTGTACGTGCACCACGCGTCGACCGGTGACCGCCACCTCGCCGAACTGACCCGCGCGCTCGTGCGCACCGACCTGGAAACGGTGGTCGACGGGCTGTCGAGCCGGCTGGCGGACCGCTTCGACCCCTTCGCCGTGCGCCTGCGCCGCCACCTCGTCGCCGCCCGCCGGCTGGAGCCGACGGTCCGCGCGCTGCGCAGCCACCCGTCGCTGCCGACCCCCGAGGACGCGCCCGACGACCTGCTCATGGTCCACGAGCAGCTCCGCGCCTACCTGGTCTACGCGGCCACCGTCCTCCAGGTCTTCGGCGACCGCGTCGACCGGGTGGTCGCCGCGCTGGCCGGCACCGGAGCCGAGGAGGTCGAGTTCCTCGCCCTGGCCCGGACGCACCTCGCCACCGACCCGGTCGCCGCCGTCGCGTACGTGGACGACTGGAAGGGGTTCGAAGAACGCGCGACGGTTCGCCCGCCCCGGCTCGGCACCACCGCCCGGGGCGGCGCCGACCGGTGATCCGGGGACGGGTGCGGAATTCCGCCCGGAAACACCGTCCCGGTGTGGAATCGGATCACCGGCCACCGGCGGCGGTTGATCACCTTTCGGCCGGCCGGCGCGCGGAGGTCGGCGGTATCGATGGTGTCGACACCGTCGAACAGCAGATCGAATACCGTTCGGCGCTTTCCGCTGAAATGTGGAGGGTGGCAAGTGCAAATAGTTGCCCGGATCACGACGCGGTCAATACACTCGGCGCGGCGGTGGTAATTCGGAATCGGCGCGTCGTAGTGGGGGAGCCATGGGCGGCACTCGGAGGTCCACCGTCTGGACCCGGTCGGCGGGTCTCCTGCTCACCGTCGGCGCGGGGTGGCTGGTCGCCATGGCGCTGGGCGTGGAGGACGCCCCGAGTTCGCCCGGCTACCTCTTCGCGGTCAACGCCCTGCTCGGGTTCGGCCTCTACGCCAGCACCCGGGGCATCGACCTGGCCGAGTTCCGGCGGCACTGGGGCACGGTGGTCGCCGCCGTCACGCTCGGCGTGCTGCTCAAGGTGGCGCTGATCTTCGGCGTGCTGTACCTGTTCCACAGCCGCCCCGAGCACCTGCTGCTCGCGGTCGCGGTCGCCCAGATCGACCCGCTGTCGGTGGCCGCGCTGCGCGCCGGGTCGCGGCTGTCGGAGGCGGGGAAGACGCTGCTCGCGGCGTGGTCGTCGTTCGACGACCCGATCACCGTCCTGCTCACCGTCTACCTCACGGCGCTGGTCGTCGGCGGCGACGCGCCGCTGTCCGGGGCCGGTCTCGGCACCTTCGCGGTCAACCTCGGGCTGAACGTGGCGCTGGCCGGCGCCGCCTTCGCGCTGTGGCACGCGATCCGCCGCCGGCGCGCGTCACGACCGGGTGGCGGCGGTCCGGCGGGCCGGGCGGCGATGGTGGCGGCCGTGCCGGCGGTCGGCCTGCTCGCCGCCAGGTTCTCGCTGCTGCCCGCGCTGGCCCTGATCGGGCTGTTCTACCGGCCGGGCCGGGACGCCGACGTCGACCGCGCCGCCCGCGTGGTGATGTACCTGGGGACGTTCGCGGTCGGGCTGGTGCTCGTCGGCGGGGTCGACCTGGCGACCGGGGCGCTGCTCGGACTCGCGGCCTTCCTCGCCCAGGTCGTCGCCGCCGTCCTGCTCACCGCCCGGCCGCAGTGGCGCGGCGACCGGACGCGGCTGGCCCTGGGGCAGCAGAACGGCCTGACGGCGGTCATCCTGGCGCTGATGCTGGCACCCGTGCTGCCGGACGCGGTGGCGGTGATCGCGCCCGCCATCGTGGTGGTCAACCTGCTGCACGCGGTGACCAACTCGGCCTTCGACCGCTTCCGGCCGCCCAAGCCCGAGCCCGAGCCCGCGCCGGAGCCGGAGTCCGAGCTCGCCACCCCGCCGGTCGTCCGGACGGCCTTTCCGGCGGTGCCGCCACGGCCGGCGCTGCGCGTCGAAATCCCGTCCGTCGTGGACGCACCCGTGCGGCATTGAGCCGCACCGACCGCACGTGCATTTCCGCACATCGGCGGCAGGTGCATATTCCCATGATCTATTCCACGTCACCCGGAAATCCGTCACCGGGTGCTTGCCCCGGATACCGGTGGTGACCAGCGGGCTTCGGCCGTCCGGTGCCAATGGGTGGTCGTTCGTGTGTTGTCGAGTAACTCAACCGGCTGACTGGCGATTATATCGTCGGTAAAGTCCGGACGTCCGACTGCGAGGGGGACCGGGTGCGAGCGACGCGGGTGACCACGGCCGCCGACCTGTCGCGCGCGCTCGTCACGCGGGCGGTCCCGGCCGCGAGGGGGCGTCGATGACGTCGGACCCGGTCAACCCGTTCGTCGTTGACCCGTTCGTGTCGGCGAGCCAGGCGCTCGTGCCGTTCAAGGAAGACCATGATGGCCTGTACGTGCCGGTGGACGACAGCGAGAGGCAGTACCTGATCTTCCAGAGGCAGTTGGGCGACCTGTCGTCGGTCATGACCTCCGGCCGCGCCGTCCTCGCCACGGGCGACACCGGGTGCGGCAAGTCCGCCCTGCTCAACCGCTGCGCGAACTGGGTGAAGACGCAGTTGGCGCAGCGCTCGGTCGTGGCGAAGGTCGTCGACGCCACGCGCGTGCACTTCATGGTCGAGGGCCTGGCGCTCGCCGAGCGCATGGTCGTCATGTGCGACAACCTGTTCGACCTGATGGACCAGAGGGGCCTGATCCGGTCCGAGTTCCGCGACGAGTTCGAGCGGAACCGCCGGGAACCCGACCGCGTCTACCGGAACCTGGACCGGTACATGCCCCCGAACCACGTGCTGATCCTGCTCCTGCCGGCGTCCGGCGACCTCTGGCGGGAGGTCACCCGGTACGCGGTGCACGCCCGGCCCCGCGTGCTGTTCATGCTGGAGTCGGACAAGTTCGGCCGCGAGGACGTCGACCGGATCGAGCGCGAGGTCGCCAAGTGGACCAGGATCGTCGTCCTCACGTCCGGCCGCCTGGTCGAGGGGGACGTGCGGCGGTTCGTCGAGGCGCGCACGGAGCAGAACGCGTCCCGGGGCCGGTTCCCGCGACTCACCGACGACACCGTCGCCGCGATCGGCAAGCGGCTGCACACGGTGGCGCAGTTGCAGGAGACGCTGCAGAGGACGTTCGACTACCTGATGGACCACGCGGACGACTACGGGGACGCCCTGGTGACCGTCGAGCACATCATCGAGGCCACCGAGCACGTCTCGAAGGACGGATGGGAAAGCCGATGAACGGTGAACGCGACGAAGCGACGCCCTTCCGCAACCCGTTCTCCACCATGGCGGTCTCCCGCGTGGCGACCTTCGACCGGGACCTGGGGACCGCCGAGGTCACCGTCCAGACCGACGGGATCCGCCGCGCCGTCGCCGCGCTGACCGGCTACCTCGACGCGCCGCCGACCCGCACCGGCGACCCGGCCCCGGGCACCGTGCTGCTCATCGTCGGCGAGCACGGGACCGGCAAGTCGCACCTGGCCCGGTACCTGGTGCGGCGCGCGGCGTCGCGCCTGGAGGACCGGACGAGGTCGCTCTACCTGGAAGCCACCGCCGAGAACGTGCTGCGCGCCTACCAGCGCCTGCTGGGCCACCTCGGCGTGGAGCAGGTCCGCGCGCGGGTCAGCGACTTCTACGCCGACATCGTCGCCGAGCAGCTCCAGGACACCGGTCTCGCCGGCCACGCCGTGGAGCTGCTGCGGCGGCGCGAGGTCGAGCCGCACGAGGTGGTCCGGCAACTGCGGCTGATGGAGAGCGAGCTGCTGCGCCGGGTGCACCGCAAGCTCAGCGACGTCACGGAGAACGAGGACTTCGGCCTGGCGCTGTCGTTGCTGCTGCGGCCGGGGTTCGAGACCGCCGTGTGGGGCTGGCTCAACGGGGAGCCGCCCGCGCCCGTCCTCACCGACCGGGACATCCTCGACCCGATCTCGGGCGACCTGGACGTGCTGGAAGCGATGGGCGTCGTCGCGCTGCTGTTCGGCGACCGGGAGCGGCGCTTCGTGCTGGCCATCGACGAGTTCGACAAGATCTTCCCGTCGACCGAGGACCGCGCGCTGCGGCTGGCGTTCCAGAAGATGCTGGAGGTGTTCTCCAAGGCGGGCGCCTGCCTGGTGCTGTGCGGGCAGCCGGACTTCGTGTTCTCGCTCGACCCGGGCACGGCCGAGCGGATCACCACGCCCGTGCGGCTGACCGGGTTGAGCGCCGCGCAGGTGCGGGAACTGGTCGAGCTGGCGCAGGAGGCCGAGTTCGGCAGCCGCCGGCTGGAGCCGTTCTCGCCGGGGACCGTCGAGTACGTGGCCATGGTGACCGGCGGGAACGTCCGCAAGGTGATCCGCATGTGCCACGCCCTGTACCAGGCGGCGCACCGGGACGCGGACGGCCTGGTGACCGACGAGATGGTGCGGGAGGTCGCGCGGGAGCAGCTCGGCCCGCTCAGCCCCGACGAGATCGTGCTGGCGATCCACCGGGTCCTGGAGCGCGAGGGCTGGAGCTACCAGCCGGACCACTACCTCTCCCTCGGCCAGGACGCCCGGGTGGACTTCTGGCTCACCTTCCAGGACCGCTCCGGCGGGTGCGCGGTGATCGTCACCGACTCGGTCCTGACCGAGGCCGACGCGGGCGCGGTGCGCCGCCGGGTCTCCGCCGTGACCGGCTCCGCGTCCGGTGCCGAGGTCGTCCTCGTGGTCAACGGGGTCGTCGCCGCCGAACCGGCCCACGACCTGCGCGTGCAACTGGGGCGCAAACCGCTGCTGCACAACAGCCGCAGCTTCGCCGAGGACCTGGCGGCGGCGATCCGGGCCGCCGCGAACCTGCTGCCCGGCAAGCCGGGCGGCGACCGGGGCGACGCCGTCCGGCAGCGGATCGACCAGATCAACCGGCAGCAGTCCAGCCTCTACGGCTTCGTGGAGCAGCTGGCCGAGCACATCGACGGGCTGCGCACGTCGTCGGACCGCCGGCTGGCCGAGATCCAGCAGCAGCTCACCGGGCTCACCGGCACCCCGGAACCGGTCGAGGAGCGCGCCACGGCACCGGGTCTGCCGGTCGCCGTCGCGCGCCTGTTCGACGACGTGCTGGCGGCGCTGGAGGAGGTCGCCCAGACCGGGTTGATGATGCGCCAGACCTTCGCGGGCGACGACGAGGCACCGGCCGCGCTGCGGGCGGTGCAGAACCGGCAGGAGTCGGCGGGCTACCTGGAGGCCGTGGGCACCGCCGAGATCCTGAAGCACGCCCTGGTCGCGTTCCAGGACGCCGTGCTGAGGTGGCACCAGTCCGACGAGGTGCTGCGCTCGGCGGGCGAACTGCCCAAGAGCACCCTCGACGCCCTGTACGAGACGTGCCGGACCTACGACGGGGTGATCGCGTTCCTGCCGCTGCACAAGCTCGAACCGCTCATCCACCTGACCCCGTGGACGGCACCCGGCGGGACGGTCACCGACCTCGGGCGGCCCGCGCGGCGGTACCGGCTGCGCGACCTGCTGGAGGACGTCAGCGCGCAGGTCCGCCGGGCCTCGGTGCGCGTGGCGTCACCGGGCCGGGGCTGACGCCTCGGCCGCGCGCGAGGCGGTGCGCCAGCCGGGCGATGCGCTCGTCGGCGTCGCGCACCCGGCTCTGGTCGAGCGTGACGCCGACCAGGTACTCCCCGGGGTCCAGCTGGTAGTAGTAGACGGCCCCGCGCTCGACGTCGAGCACCAGCCGCGTCACCAGGCCACCGGCCGCCGCGCCGGACAGCATCCGGTTGAACTTGCGGACGATCGACTCCAGCTGCCAGCCGAACTCGCGGTAGAACGCCCGCCGGTCCTCGACCTCCACCTTGGTGTAGAACCGGTCCAGGGACGCGTGCCCTAGGTGGTCCGCCTCCGCCACGACCTCGCCGTCGGCGTGGTAGGCGAGGTAGTGCACGTCCTTCGGCCGAACGGTCGCGGCCAGCCCGGCGCGCACGTCCTCCGGCACGGGCGCGAACTCCGCGACGCAGGGGTCCTCCACGTGGTTCACCGACGACAGCGGACGGGTGGCGTGCGCGGTCTCCCACCCGCCGTGGTTGAGCGACGGGAGGCTGATCAGCGTCCGCAGGTCCGTGGTGAGCTTCGCCAGCTCCTCGTCCACGGCCGCCACGGCGTCGTCGTCGGTGAGCGGCCCCGCCACGGCGGCCGGGGCGGTCTCCGCGACGACCACCACGTACTCGCGCGGGATCACGAAGTTGCAGACGACCTCGCCGCGCTCGGTGTGCACCACGGTGCGGATGAGCGGCCCGGTGTCGGGTTCCTGGAGCTGGCCGTCGAGTTCCTCGGCGAACTGCGCGACCCGCCGCCCGAGCTGCTGGAGCGCGACCCGCCCGTCGAACTCCTCGCCGAGGCGGTCGAAGGAGAACCGGAACACCCCCTTGCTGACGTACCCGACGTACGGCAGCGAAGCGTGCCGGCCGACCGCCTCGCGGGCCACCCGCCGCGCGGCGGACAGGGTGGTGCCGAGCAGCGGCGCCGCGTCCTCGCTCGGCTCCCGCCACCCCTCGTCGGGATCACGTCTGGGGGATGTCGACATCGCTGTCCCTCCACTCGTTGTCGCGCTCGGCACCCGGCTGCTGGGCCACGGTCAGGTTGTGCGCGGCGGTGTCCGTGGTGCGGTGTTTGCGGCCCAGGTAGCCCCGGCACTGCGCGAAGACCCGGGACAGCTGCTTGACCGCGCTGGACACGTCACCGCGCGCGGCGGTCAGCCGTGCCACCGCCACGGCCGCCGCCTGCGTCCACGGGTGCGACCCGGTGAGGCGCTCCAGCAGGACCCGGTGCGCCGCCGCGACCTCCACCGCGCCGCCCTCGACGTCGCCCGCCGCGCGCAGGGCCGACCCCAGGGACAGCCGGGCGACCGCGACGAACGGGTGGTCCTCGGCGAGCCGGGTGTGGTCGCGCAGGCCCGCCACGACATCGCGGGACAGCTCGACGGCGCGGGCCGGGTCGCCCGTCGCCTTGCAGTCCAGTGCGTAGCTGAGCGCGCAGGACAGCGTCTCGGGGTGCGAGCGGCCCTGCACCTCCTTGAAGCGGCACCAGGTCTCGCGGCTGCGCGTCAGCGCGGACTCCGGGTCGCCCCTGAGCCGTTCGGTGATCGACAGGTGCCACTGGGCGGCCAGCTCCGCCGGGCTGTTGCGCGAACCGCGCCAGTGCAGGTGTTCGGCCGCGCGCCGCAACGACCGGGCGGCCCGGTCGTAGTCGCCGGTCTCGCGCTGGTAGACGCCCACGCGGGTGAGCGACCACCAGGTGTCCGGGTCGTCCTCGCCGAACAGCCGCAGCCGGCGGTCGAAGTTGTCCTGCTCCAGCTTCAGCGCCGCCGCCGGGTCGCCGGACAGGAACAGCGACCCCGCCAGGTTGTTCGCCGCGCTGCGGGTGTGCGGGTGGTCGTCGCCGAAGTTCTGCCGGAAACCCGCCCAGGTGGCCCGGTCCTCGTCCAGCGACTCGGCGAACATCCCGGCGCCCCGGAGGTCGCCGCCGAGCCCGCGCGTGGTGATCAGCGTCTGGGTGTCGGTCAGGCCGCCGGACGCCGCCCGCTGGTGGCCCACCGCCTCCTCGTCCAGGCGCAGCGCCAGTCCGGCCCGGCCGAGCCTGCGCTCGACGTTGGCGAGCTGCGTCGCCAGCCGCGCCCGCAGCGGGTCGTCCGGCCCGAACCGCTCGACCCACCGGGCCAGCAGGTCGTGCGCCGGTCTCGTGGAGAGCCTGCCCGCGCCCGTGCCGCCGTCGGTGTAGAGGAACCGGAGCTGGTTGACCAGCCACCGCCGGACCTCGTCGTCCCCGCTGTCCACCGCGCCGGACGGGAACACGTGCTTCTGCAGCTCCCGGTACCGCCAGGCGCGGTACCGCCGGCCCTCCTCGGACTCCTCGGCCTCTTCCGCCTCCGTCGGCGCGAACGCGGCGAGCGCGCGGAGCACCTGCGCGCGTCGCGCCTCCCGGTCGTCGTCGGACATGCGGCCGATCACCGCGCGCTGCACGTCCTGGTGCACCCGCACGGAGTTGTGCTCGCCCCAGTCGACCTGGAAGAGGCCGAACCGCACGCAGAGCCACAGGACCCGGTCGACCTCCCAGGAGTCCAGCCGCAGGAACCGGGCGTCCTCGCCGCACGCGGCCAGGAGCGCGGACACCACGGCCGAGGACCGCACCAGCCGCAGCCCGATCCCCTGGGGGGACAGGAAGGAGCACAGCTCCGCGAGGACCACCGCCGTGCGCCCGGCCGGGTCCCGGGACAGCGCGTCCACGATCGGCGGCACCAGCCGCGCGACCACCCCCTGGTGCTGGGAACCGTTGTCCGCCACGGCTTTCAGCAGGTTCTGCACCGACCACGCGACCGCGTCGGTGGTCGCGGTCGCGGCAAGCCGTTCCCGCGCAACGGTTTCCACCAGCCACGACGCGGCGAGCCCCAGCGCCAGCGGGAGGTGGTCCACGGCCTGCGCCACCCGTTCGGCGTCGTCGGCGCCCAGATCCGTGACCCGGTCCAGCAGGAAGCGCTTGCCGTGCCGGGCGGAGAAGCCGCCCAGCTCCAGGTCCGGCGCCGAGGTCGAGGAGGTGACCAGCACGTGGCCGGGGCCGCGCGGCAGCAGCCCGTCCAGCACGCCGGGCGCGTCCGCGTTGTCGTAGACCAGCAGCCACCGGGGCGAACCCCGGTCCGACCCCAGCCCCGCCAGCGGCCAGGCCGCGTCGTCCCCGGCGTCGACCCGGACGGACCGGTCCTCCGCCCGGGTCCGCGAGACCAACCGGGACAGCGCGATCATCACGGCCTGGTGGTCGTGCGCGGGCACCCACCACACCACGTCGTAGTCGCCCTTGAACCGGTGGGCGTACTCCAGCGCCAGCTCGCTCTTGCCGACCCCCGACCGGCCGCCGACCGCGACCGGCCCGTCGGCGGCGAGCAGGCGGTCCCGCAACGCCTCCAGGTCCCGCTCGCGCCCGGTGAACCCGTCGAGGCGGGGAGGCAGCAGCAGGGTGCGCGGGGTGGCACCGGGGAAGCCGGTGCCCGCGCGGGTCGGGTCCACGCCGCCGACGAGGTCCAGGCCCGCCAGCAGCCGGGCCCGCGCGTCCTGGCCCGGCAGGTCGGCGAGGTCGACCTCGCGCCCGCCGGCGGTCTTGCGGGTCCCGTTGCCGCCGACGCGGACCCGCGTCACGTCGAGGTCGCGCCCGGCGCGCAGCGCGGCGAGCTCCCGCTGCTCCGGGGACCCCTCCCAGCGCGCCGAGTGGACCACCAGCAGCTCCACGGGGTCGCCGTCGTCCAGCCAGTGCTCCCGCCCGCGCAGCAGGGCGGCGTGCGTGCCGGCGCTGCCCAGCACCCCGCACACCCAGTCCGCCCAGGCGCGGTCCGCCGAGTGGTGGGCCACCAGCACCCGGTCCTGCTCACCGGCCGCCCCCATGCCGAACGCCCGGCGGTAGCGGAGCCCGGTCGACCGCCGCACCGGCGCCATGCGGGTCACCGCGCCGCCGGTGACCTCGTCCGCCAACCGCTCGTACTGCGCCCGCAGCCCCGCCGGGTCGCCCGGCTCCTCCACCAGGACGGCCAGCAGCGGGTCGAACGCCTCGAAGGGCCGGTGCGGCAGCTGGATCGCCTCGCACGCCCCACCCGACCCCGTGCCCGACCCCGATCCCGGCGCGGCGAAGCGGGAGAACTCGGCCCGGATGGCGTCCAGGCTCTGCCGGGCGCGCGGGTCGTAGCCGTGGTCGAACAGGGTCACCAGCGGCACGACGTCCACCGGGCCCGGCGCGTGCTCCCGCACCCGGTCGGCGAGGGCGGCGGCGTCCTTGATCGCCTGCGGCATCGGCACGAAGCAGACCACGCCCACCGCCGCCACCTCCGCGACGGCGGGCAGGAAGTCGTCGCCCCGGTCCACCGGCGCGTCGACCAGCACGTGGTCGTACCGCGCGAGGGCCGGGCGCACGGTCGACTCGACCAGTTCGGCGGGCGGCACCCCGTCCGGGGCGTCGACCACGTCCACGTACCCGTCCCAGTCCGGCAACGCGTACCGGACGGCGGTGGTCGACGGGTCTGCCGGCTCGACCTCGGCCACCCAGAAGCGCGCCAGGTACTGCCGCACCCGGGGCGGTTCGGAGCTCCCGTCCAGCACGAGGACGCGGTTGCCGGCGCTCGACAGGACCCACGCCAGGTTGGCGACCGCGCTCGTCCGACCGGTACCACCGGATGTCGACAAGAAGGCGACGACGGTAGCGCGCTTTGAGCTGCTCATCACTACTCCAGATCGCCGTGCGCGGATGAGGGATTACCCCTGTTCCGCTTTATTGCGGACACTCCGGTGAAATTCACTCGGATGGCGGCAGAGATCGGCTCACACCGAACTCTGGAAGGCGGCGTACTGGTCGGTGGCATGTCGTTCGGTGAGTATCCGCCGCAGGGAATCGCGCAGCGCCGGGGCGGTGACCAGCGTCAACTCCGACAGGTTCGCCTCGGAGAGGTCGAGGAGCTCGGACTCCAGCGCGCCGTCTTCGGTCATCTCCTGCCTCCCACGTCGTCCACCTGAGACCGTGCTCGGGAATCACCGCCACCGGAATGCGCCGTTCAGGCGACTGAGCCGGCGGGTGCGGTACCCGGGCAGTGAGGCTAGCCGAAGATTCCGGGGACCTCCCGGCAATCCCACGGACTCGGGGAACGCCTCGCCGGGTTCGGACGAGTTCGGCGACACCGTCCGCCGACCGGTCGTGGAGGTGCGGTGCCCCCGAAACTGCGGATGACCCGACCCGTGTTCGACGCCCTGGCCCGGGGCGGCGGCGGAGTCGCGGCCGTGGACCTCCTGACGAGGGTCCGCCGGAGCCGCACGCTGCAACTGATCCGCCTCGTCGCCGACCGGTGGCCCGGGTCCCGCCGGGCCTTCGACGACCTGACGGCGCTGCCCGCCGAGGCCGTCCGCCGGGTGGTCGACCACCCGGCGGTGGGCGCGTGGGCGACGCGCACGGCGATCGGCAGCGGCGAACCCGCCTGGCTGGCCCACGTGGCGTGCGCGGCGGCGGTGCGGGCCGGCGTCCGCACCGCACCGCGCCTGCCCCGCGTGCACCGGGCGTGGCTGCCCACCCTGGGCGCGCTGGAGGAGGCCGACGCTTCGAGGTGGGAGCCGACCCCGCGAGTCGCCGTCCCCGGCGGGCCGACCTTCCTGGTGGAGCGCTGGGAGGACATCGGCTCGACGGCGCTGCTGCCGTTCGCGGAAGACCTGGACCTGCCCCGGTGGCAGGACGGCGTGACCCGGGCGTGGCAGGTCCTGGCCCGCGACCACGCGGACGTGGCGGGCGAACTCGTCGCCGCGATCACCGTCCTGGCACCCCTGCGGGAACCGGCGTCGGGCGTCAACAGCGCCACGCACGCCGACGCGTACGGCTGCGTCTTCATGTCCCCGCCGAAGGACCCGGAGATCACCGCGATGACGTTGGCCCACGAACTGCAACACACCAAACTGGTGGCGCTGATGGACCTGTTCCCGTTGGTGGCACCGGACGAGGGCAGGCGCTACTACGCCCCGTGGCGCGACGACCCGCGCCCGGCCATCGGCCTGCTGCACGGCGCGTACGCACATCTGGGCGTGGCGAAGTTCTGCCGGAGAGCCGGCCGCGAGGTCGAGTTCGCCCGCTGGCGCACCGCCGCGCTGGAAGTGTCGAGAACGCTGCTGGCAAGCGGAGAGCTGACCGAGACCGGCCAGGATTTCGTGCAGGGCATGGAAACCACCCTGAGGAGGTGGTGCGAAGAACCCGTTTCCCCCACGGCCCACTCCGAAGCCCACCGCCTGGCCACCACCCACCGAGCCCGCCACGACACCACCCACGGCCGGTGACGAGGAGATCGCCTGCTCGGGACGGCGGGAACGGTCAGTCGGAGCAGACCGACCGCCACCGTGCGAGCTGGTCGCGGGTGAAGATCGTGTTCGGGTGCCGGGGGCCCATGATCCGCTGATGGTCGCTCAGCAAGGTCGTCAGGTGCGCGACAGCGCCCGCCGGATTCCCGGCCTCGCCGAGCCACTGCGCCAGGTTGCGCCGCACGGTCAACGTGTGCGGGTGGTCGGGTCCCAAGACCCGCAGGTGGTGGGAGAGGAGTTGCTCCATGGTGGTCGTCCTCTCGCTCGACCCGGTCAGTTCACCCAGCGCGTGAGTGAGACTGCGCTGCGTCGACAGGGTGAAGTAGTGGTCGGCTCCCTTCACCCGGACGCAGTCGGCGAGCAGGGCGCGGAGCTCGGCGACAGCGCCACCCAGGTCGCCGGTCCGCCCGCGCCAGAAAGCGAGGTTCCGCCGGGTCACCATGGTGGCCGGGTGGTCCGGCCCCTCGATCCGCAGCCGATCGGGGAGCAGGTCCTCCAGCATGGCCACGGCCGCGTGGGCATCGCCGGCCTTGCCGACCCAGTGGGCCAGGTTCACCCTCGTCGCCAGGGTGTGCGGGTGGTGCGGTCCGAGCAGCCGCAGTCGGTCGGCGAGCAGTTCCTCGAAGGCGAGAACCGCCGCTCGCACCTCGCCGGTCTCCCCCTGCCAGTGCGCGGACTCGTGGCGGACGACCAGTGCGTCGGGGTGCTCGGGAGCGAGGTGGCGCGAGGACGCCCGCCGAAGTCCCTCGTAGTAGTCGTGAGCCGCGTCGACTTGGCCACTTCGCCCGAGGCTGTCCCCGGCCCGGATGACCACCGCGTGCAGGGACGGCGACCACAACCCCTCGGGTGAGCAGTCGTGCACAGCGGCCGTGTTGGCGCGCAGCGCGCGGGACAGTTCCGCGTCGCGCTCGATCTCCGGCCAGGAAGAGACGAGCGCGTCGGCCACGATCCTCGCCACGGTCGCCACCCGGTCCGCGTGCTGATCCCGCACGGCCCGCTGGACCAGCGCGTGGACCCGGATTTCGGTGTGCGCGCTGCTGCTGTCATAGCGGAGCAGGCTGAGCCGGGCCAGACCCATCAGCGCGTCGCGCACGTCCTCGTCCTCCACCGGTCTGCCGCTGGTGCTCCGGAGGAGACCGAGGATCGCCGGCTCCGTGAGAAGCCGTTCCGGTACGCCGTTGGGGTCCAGCACCGCCAGCACTTCCAGGACCGGACCGGCCAGTCCTTCCGGCACCAGGCGGTTCGCGTGCTCGACCGACATCGACCAGGTCACGGCGAGCGTGTGCCGGTACTGGTCCGGGACGGCGTCCGGCTCCGGCAGGAGGGAACCGAGGGTCCGTCGCCGGTCGGACCACCGCACGAGGTAGTCGGCACAGGTCAGTCCCCTGTCGAGCTGGTAGGCGGCGGCCTGCGACAGGGCGAGCGGCAGGTGGCCCAGGACCCGGCCCAGTTCCGCTGCCCCGACGGCCAGGTCCGCGCCGAGCTTGGACCGCAGGTACCCGCCGGCCTCCTGGTCCGTGAACAGGCCGACGTCGACCAGGCACCGACCCGGGCCGCGCAGCGCGGCGTCGCGTCGCCGAGTGGTGACGACGACCCGACCGGAATGGGCTCGGGGTGGCCAGAGCCCGTCGAGGAACGCCGGGGTGCCGAGATCGTCGAGGACCACCAGCCACCTGACGGGCGCGGTGGCCAGCCACTCGACGAACCTGGTCGCACCCACCACGGGATCCGGTTCGTCGATGCCGGTCAGCTCGGCGGCCAGCCGTGCGAAGTCGCCGATGACGGCCTCCCGCGACGTCGCCGTCACCCAGGCGAGCATGTCGACCGCTCCGGCCTCCCACACCAGTTGCGAGAAGTCGGCCGCCAGCTGGGTCTTGCCCACCCCTCCCAGCCCCGACAGCACCCCCACGTGTCCGGCGGACTCCACGAACGTTGCTTTGCCGGCGTCATAACCGAGTGCAGCGGCCAAGATTCCGGTCACCGAGCGGTTCTGGAAGGCATCGGCGCGCGAAAGAACCGGCCCGAACCGGTGGGGGAACGCGACAACCGGCGGAACGCCGTGCACGTTCACGTCGCCGTGCACGACCTGCGCCTGCACCACGTTGCCGACGACCTCGCCGTCCACCTTGTTCGACACGACTCTTCATCCTCGACGACAAGGCCCCCGTCGGCTCCGCAGATGTGCGGCCACGCCGGCGGACAGGCTGCCTTCAACGAGCGACCGTTGAGCCGATCAGGTGAAGCGACGCGGAACCCCGGTGACCATGAGAAGCGCGAGCGGACTCTGAGAACCTGGGGGACAACGGGCAGGAGCCCGACGAACAGGGGGAGTGGACATGAACAAGTGGAGGACGGCGGCAGCCACCGCAGCGGTCTTGGCGGTCGTGGCGCCCCCACCGGCCGTCGCCCAGGACGTGCCGATGCCGCCACTGGGGCTCTTCCTGCTCCGCAACGTGGAGACGGGTTACTGCGCCGACCTCCCGTTCTTCGGTCCGGGAACCCTGGACGGACCGGTCAACCAGTGGCACTGCCGACCGGGTTCGCAGGACAACCAGGTGTGGCAACGGGTCGACAGCGCCGACTCCGCCGGCAGCTTCGCGCTGCGCAACATCGCCGGCGGCCTGTGCATGGACGTGCCGTACTACGACGCGGTACCGACCGGCACGCCGATCAGCCAGTACCACTGCGACGCGGACACCGACGACAACCAGTCGTTCACGCTGCGACCGAGCCCGACCGGCTGGCTGTTCACCCACGACAAGACGGGCCTCTGCCTCGGCGCCGACGGCGGGTTGGACGCCCGGCTGACCTTGGAGTGGTGCGGATCGGCCCCCGACCAGTGGGAGTGGATCAGCCCCAACGCCTGACCCGGTCCCGTGGTCGATCGGACGGTTCGGCGAACGGCGGACTGGGTAGATCGACAGGGGACGACTCGGGGGAGGCTTCGGTGGCACAGCGGATCTCGTACGGCAAGGTGCTCCTGGTCGGGCTGCTCGCGGGTGTGATATTCGGTGTGGCGCAGGGTTTGTTGCGGGACAACGTCTGGGTCGGTCTGGCGATGGGCACGGTGTTCGGCCTCGTCATGGCGATCATGATGCGGAAAACGGTGGGCTCCACGGCACTGCGCGGCCTGGACCGGGGACAGCGTCGCACCATCTCCCGCGCGCTGCGCCGAGGCGTGCCGGTCGAGGACGAGCGGTTGGCACGCCCTCTGGTGAAGCAGGCCGACGCGGTGCTGGCCATGCCGTACCCGGACACGGTCCTGCGGGTGGTGTTCATCATCCTGGGCTTGCTCGGCCTGCTGGTCGAGGTGCTGGGCTTCCTGGACGAGGGTGTGTCGGGCCTGGGCGGCGGGGCCTTGCTCATCCTCTTCTCGTTGCTGCTGCTGCTCGTCATCCTCCCACTGGGCCACCGCCAACGTGACCGGGTCCGCCGTTCCCGCAACGCCACCCGGGAACACCACCAACTGTCCGAAGTGGACACCCCTGCCGACCGCTGACCGACCGGACCCGTACCACCGGTCCACCGTCTTGGAGATCGCGATGCTCGGCAGGACCCACGCTGCGACCGGGTGGTGCGCAGGTCTCGCCCTGGCCCCGCTGCTCGGCGCGCACACCCTGCCGCAGGCGGTGGTGGTCGCCACGGTCACGGCCGGGTCCGCGCTCCTCCCGGACCTCGACCACGGCAGCTCCCGCGCGTCCCGCTTCGTCGGCCCCCTCACCGGGCTGCTGTCCGCCCTCGCCCAGGGCGCCTCCCGGGGCCTCTACCAGCTCACCAAGGGGCCGCGCGACGAACCGGTGTCCGGCGAGCACCGGCACGCCACCCACACGCTGGCGTTCGCCGCCCTCCTCGGCTGGTGGATCAACTGGGCGACCGGCTCGATGGGCACGTGGGCGGTCGGCGCGGTGCTCGCGGTCGCGGCACTGCTCGCGGTCGACGCGCTGGGGGACTGGGTGCTCGCGGCGGCGGCCTTCGTCGCGTTGCTGTGGCTGGCCAACGGGAACCCGGAGCACGAGCTGGCCGCCGTCGCGGGGTGGATCGGGTGGGCGGTCGCGGCCGGGTGCCTGGTGCACTGCCTCGGCGACGCCCTGACCCTGTCCGGCTGCCCGTTCCTGTGGCCGATCCCGATCGCCGGCGAGACCTGGTACGAGATCCGGCCACCCCGCCTGCTGCGGTTCCGCACCGGCGGTCCGGTCGAGCAGTTCCTCGTCCTGCCGGCGTGCACGGTGGCCGGGGTGCTGCTGCTGCCCGGGGTGTGGCCGATGCTGCTCGACCTCACCGACCACTGATCACGGCCGCTGCTTGACCCCGGCCCGCAGGAGCCCGACCACCTCGGCGATCCGCGCCGCACGCACTTCCGGCCGCCGCCGGGCACCGTCGAGCCACCGCAGGTAGGCACGGCGGTAGAACTGGGCGAGCGAGTCGAAGAACGCCCCGGCCTCCGGGTCGGCGTCGAGCGCGGCGGCGAAGTCCTCGGCGAGGTCGGCGCGTTGCGGCCCCTCCGGGGTGAGGACGACCTCGACGGCGTCACCGGGCACCAGCTCGTGGTCCCGCCGCCAAGCCGGGCCGAGCACGACCCCGTGACCGGCCTCGAACTTCTCGACAGCCCCACGAACCGCGTGACCACCGACCGTGCCCGAGATGTGGTGACGGACTTTGACACCCCAACTCTGATCGGGGTCGAAGGGGATCGGCACGAAGACCCGACCGCGTCCGTCCTCGGACACCGTGGTGGCAAAGCGACGAGTTGTCGTCATGGGCGCGACATTAGCCGCTCCCGACGTCGCTCACCTGGACGGATCAGTAGATCCGCGCCGAGGTGTAGACCAGGGTGAAACCCGTGTTGACGGGCGTCCCGGCGTGGTCGAAGCAAGCCACGTACACCGTGGCGTTGTTCGGGAAGCTGTAGTCGTTGAACAACATCACGGTGCAATAATTGCCGTACCCGCCGGCCGTCACGTGCATGGTGCTGCGGATGTAGCCGTTGGTGAAATGCGCCTTGTACCGTCCGGTCGAGGTCCGTTCCAGGGTCAGGGGTGCGCCGCCGGAGGCCCACTGCGTGGTGATGGTCGGCGTGGCCGCCGTCGCGGTGTCGTCGGTGACGAGGTAGTCGCCGACCGGTTTGCGCGCGTCGTCGAGCACGTTCTGCGCCACGGCGAAGGTGGCGGTGAACGCCGAGTCCGTCGCGGCCCCGGACGGCGTCACGCACGCCACGTCCGCGAGGTCCCCGCGCCTGCCGCTGAGCGTGCAGTGCACGGGCGCGGCACCGACGGCCGTGACCTCGACGGCGCCTCTCGCCGAGCCACGCAGGACGGCGGTGTACCGGCCCGGACCCGTCCTGGTCACGTCACCGGCGTTCACCCCGTGCCGCCAGTCCGGGGTGAAGCTCGCCGCACCCGGCTGGTCGGCCAGGACGAAGCCCCGACCGGCGGAGCCCGAACCGGCGACGAAGCGCAGCAGGAACGGCACGTCCGCCGAGGCACCCCCGCGCTCGAAGCACGCCACGTCGACCACTTCGTCCGGACCGTCCTGGTGCCACCCCGACGGCTGGCAGAACACCCCGATCCGGTGGCGGGGCGTCCCGCTCCACGCGGCCCAGTCCTGCGCGGTCACCTTCACGCTGCCGCCCGGCGCGCCGACACCCGGGATCCGGACGCGGTGCCGGCCGGGCGCGACGTGCGTCACGGTCGGGTAGGCGGTCGGTGACGGTGACATCTGCGCAGGGTCGTAGGTCCAGTTCGCCTCGTCGTTGTTCGGCGCGGACGGACCGGACAACGCGTGGGTGCTCCCGATCGGGCGGTCCACGTACCAGACGCGGGCGAAGGCCCAGGTGGCCGGGACGGTCGGTGGCGGCGTGGGGCCCGAGGTCGAGGTGCCGTCCGTACCGTGGCGTCCGTAGCCCGGGTCACCGCCGGCCGGGACCGAGCCGACGCCGGTGCCGGTGCCCCTGCCGGTGGTGGTGACCTGGCCGGCGGTCGGCGGCACACCGGCCGGGGATCGGCTCGGCGTGGTGGTCGTGGGTGCCGGTGGCACGGTGGTCGTGGTCGCACCGCCGGGCAGCGCCTGGGCCGGCGGCACGCCGGTCCCCGGTGGGGCGGCGGTGGCGGGTTCGTGGTTCCCCGAGGCGGACATGGTCGCCAGCACCAGCCCCGCCACGGCGGTCGCGGAGGCCAACCCCCGGAGCAGGCCCGGGTTCTCCTGGACCAGCCTGACCAGCTGGGCACCTCCCGGAACGCGCGACACGGCGGTCGCGCAGGCGTCCCGCGCGGCCTTGGCCCCCGCCGCCACCGAGGGGACGACGGCGCCCGCCGCCTCGGCGATCCGCGCCAGCACCTTGTCCACAGTGGACAGCGGGGCGCGGCCGGCGAGCAGCTGGACCTCCGCGTCGCCCTCCCGGACCCGCGCCGCGAGGTGCTCGTCCCGGTCGTCGCCGGCCAGCGCCATCGCGCCGACCAGGATTTCGGCCGCCTGCTCGTCGTCGCGGTCGGAGAACTCGCACAGGGCCAGCGCGGAGCGGAAGGCGGCCTCGTGCCGCACCGACTTCGCGCCGACCGCCGCCCGGAGGCCGAGCGTGAGCACCACCGACAACGCGCCCCAGTGGCGCGACCACGCCAGTCCCCGCGCCGCCGCCCAGGCCAACGACAACGCCGAATCGGGTGCGCCCGCGTCCAACGCACGCCGCAGCGCCGTCGCCACGACGGCCATCTCCGCGACGAGGGCGTCCGGCCGGGCCTGCTGCGCCCACAACGCGATCCGGTCGACCAGCAGGGAGAGCGCGGTCTCCACCGGAGCCGACTCCGCCACCAGTGAACTCGCCCGGCAGCGGTCGCCGTCGCAGTGCGCCAAGCCGGCTTCGACCAGCCGATCGGCACCGACGACCGCCGGCGCGTCGCACACCTCCGCGAGGAGGCCGGTGCCCCACTGGACATCGCCCAACGCGGTGAGCGCGGACAACGTGGCGAGCGCGGGTCCGTCGAGGGTGCCCACGACGATCGGCACCAGGAGTTCGAGGAGCTGGGGTTTCGTCGGCTCCTGGGGCAGCGCGCCCAGGACCCGGGCCGCGTGCCGCAGCGAGGTGCGCTCCAGCAGCTTCCGCGCGTTCCCGCCGCACGCGGCCCAGTCCCGCTCGACGGTCTCGACGTCGACCGGGCCGTCCACCACGTCGACCACCATGGCCAGCGAGTCGGCGAACGGCAGCCCGCCGAGCGGCCTCTGCACACCGGTGTCCCACAGGCCCTCGCCACGGGACGACAGCACGAAGACGCTCCGGTGCATCACCGACAGGATCGACTGCACCTGCTCGGGCGGCAGGTCGACCCCGTCGAGCACGACGAGCGCGCGGACGTCGCCGAGCAGCCGCCGGGCGACGCCGTCCGGGACGAGCACGTCCGCGTCGACCTCGTAGCACTCCTGCACCAGGTCCCGGACGACGTCCGGCGCGGTCCGCGCGGTGCAGTCGACCCAGACCACGCCGGCGGCCCCCGCGAGCCGCGCGGCAGCCAGGTCCCCCTCGTTCGCGGCGTGCTTGAGCAGCGTGCTCTTGCCCGCGCCACCGGGACCGACGACCACGACGTGCCTTCCGGCCCTCACGTTGTCCCGCAGGAACGCCAAGTCCTCCTGCCGCCCGCGCATCGGCGACCGCAGCACGTGTGCGACCGTCGCGGGCAGTGACCGTGGTCGCACGTCGGCGTCGGCCAGCACCTTGCGCTGCTCGTCGAGCCGCCGGTGGACCACCTGCTGGAGGACGTAGAGGTCCCGCCCGGCTTGCAGGACCTGGGCGGCATCCGCCGCCACCGCGTGCTGGCCGGGCTGGTCCCGCCCGCGCACGGGCCGTCGCCGAGTACCCACCACGGCCATGATGTCCCGGCTGCCGTCACGGGGCTCCGCAACGATGCGGAACACGGCCCCTTCCGCAGCGCCCGAGATCGAGCCCGACATGTCGGAAGCCCGGTCTCATGATCGAGACCGGGCTTCCGAGCAGCGTACTTCGGTGGTGGACGATACAGGGATTGAACCTGTGACCCCTACCGTGTCGAAGGGGCCGGGGTCCGGCTCCGACCTGCGCAAATAGCCGTCTGTGCAGGTCGGAGTCGATCGTTCCGACGGGTTCTGACGCGCGGTGGCGGGTTCCGCCGGGTTTCCGCCGCCGCCAGATCGCCGTCTGATCATGGACGGGGCGGTCGGCTTTCGCCGCGTCTGGTCCGATGTCTGCATCTCAGGGAACAGCGCGGTTCGGGCACCAGGTCGCGGCGTCGCCGTGGAACCTGGGCCTGCCCTCGTCGAAGATGTCCTGGGAGAGCGGCCGGCATTGACCGTGCCAGCATCTACCCGGGGCTATGGCAACATCATAGATCACTCAAAATCGATTTTCCCTGTGTTCGACTCTGTTTCACTTCACGAGCAGCGTCACGCGGCGGGTTCAGCATGGGCGGCCTGGTCACCCGCTACGCCCTGGCCAAGATGGAGGCCGAGGGCATCGAGCACCAGGCGCGGCTCTACTTCTCCTGGGACAGCCCGCACACCGGAGCCTGGATCCCCGTCGCCCTCCAGGCGTTCGCCCACTACACCAGGAAGCTCAACGCGGCCTTCTCCGACCAGATCAACAGCCCCGCCGCCCAGGAACTGCTCACCCAGCACATCGCGCACTGGGAGGACAAACCCGCCACCAGCGAACGACGCCCGGCGTTCCTGCGCGCGCTGCGCGAGGCCGGCGACTGGCCCCGGTCCAGGCAGCTCCGGCTGGTCGCGCTGGCCAACGGCCCCGACAGCGGCGAGGGCAACGGCATCCGGCCCGGGGTCGACGCCCTGACCGGAGAAGGCGCCGCCGTCTCAGGCACCGTCCTGCGCACCCAGTCCGAGGGCGAGAACCAGGTCGTCGCCGACCTGCGGGTGGTCACCGAACCCACCCACCAGATCAGTACCAGCGGACTGCCCGACATCGACAGCACCCCCGGCGGCACCCTCGACGGCTTCGGCATCCTCGCCGACAAGCTCAACGACCTCTCGCCCGTACTGGCGTTCGGGACTGGTGAAGCCGCGTATTCAACTGTCGCGAGTTGTCTCGAAGTTGTCGCGGTGAGTGATCGCCGGAGGCGTATCGGCGCCATGTGGCACCGGCCTGTGCGGCGAGCCGGGTTGTAGTGGCGTCGTGGTAGCCGAGGACGAGAATGGCCTGACGACGGTGGACCACGGCGAGGTGAACTCGGACATGGCTGTGGTCGACGACTGCTGAGCGCGTGCAGCTGTCCGGTGTGGCGCCCAACCTGATCAGTTCTGGGGGCGTCGCGGACTGACCGGTAATCCTTTGCCACGCACCCCCGCCCTGTGCGAGAAAGTGCGTCGTGACCGATGACATCCGCCCGCCTGGGGCGTTCTGCTGGTTCGATCTCAAGACCCGGGACGTACCCGGGACGGCAGTCTTCCTGTCAGGCGCGCTCGGCTGGGAGACCGCCGAGCCCGCCGGTCTGCGTGCGGCGTCGGTGCTGACTCGCGATGGATATCCCGTCGGCAGCCTCAGCGATCTCGCCAACCCCGTCTACCCACCGGGCCTGCCGGAACATGTCGCTTGGTATGTCGCGGTGGACGACGTCGAAGCGCGGATCGCCGCAGCGGAACTGGCCGGTGCGGCGATCGTCCTGGCACCGTTCGAGGTTTCCGGTCAGGGGCGGATGGCGACACTCGTGGACCCGTTCGGTGCGGCGTTCTCCTTGTGGGAGTCGGCCGGGTTCAGCGGTTGGACGTTCCCCAGGGGCACCCCGGGTGCTCCCTTCGCTCCGGCTCATGGCGGACCCGATCCCGGTGACGCCGCGGCGTTCTATCGGACCGTCGGGCTCGGCGACGACGACGTGGTGTTCGAGCGTGCTGCGGGACCGGCCGAATGGAGACTCCGGGTACACGGCCCAGACCTGCCGGTGACCACGCCCGGAGGGATCACCATCTATCCGGGGTAGCCGACTGGTGAGATCGCGTATTCAACTGTCAGTGGCCAGTTCAAACTCCCCACTGGCGGCCGGCGCGAGGTCCGTGTCGTGCCGAGGCCTGCACGGCCGTCGTCGGACGACGGACCTGCTGCGATCACTGACCGTGCAACTGGCCGCCTGTGGGGAATCGAGTCGGCCGTCCTCGGGTGGCCGTCCACGGGAATTCCGACTGGCCGCTGACATCAACTAGCGCGTGTTTGTCGCGGTTGTGACGGCGAGTGATCGTCAAGGGTGTAGCGGTTCTCGGTGGCTTCGAGCGACAGGCATGAGGCCGTCGATATCCTGGATCCGTGATCTCCCGCTACCACCTCAGATGTCCCGGCTGCGAGGAAATTTTCGTCGCACGGCTCGGGGTGGGGCCGACCCGCAGGACTCGCTTCTATCTGCCGTGCCCCGAGTGCCGTTTGCCGATTCGAGGGTCAATGTCGGGTTCCGAGCTCTCGGACTACCAGATCGACATCGACTGCGAGGTATTGAGCAGCCGCGATCCCGAGCCGGACGGCGTATCGGTGGTGACCATCGATCCGTTCGTGCCGTCGCTCTATGAAGCAGACTCGTTCGCTCCCGCCGGGGCGTTCCCCACGATGACGCTCTTGCGGATCCTCGGTCGCGACGTCCTCGGCGAGTTCGAGTCGGAGCGTCACCAGGCCCTTGAAGCCGGCCGGGCCCTGTGGTCCAAGGTCCGGATGCTGTTCCAGTACTACCTCCAGGGCAATGCCGAGATGTTCATTCGCATCGCGCAGAGGCAGCTCGAGCTTGAGTGGGAGCCGCGCACGAGCCACGAGAGGACCACCGTCGCGTACCACGCTCTGCAGGTTGCCACGACTACGATCGCGGGGACCACCGGGAACTCCAGTGCGAGAGTGTTAGACCGTTTCGCGCGGAAGCACGCCGCAGCGCTGGACCGGCATCCGGACCATGCCTTGACCTTCCGGCGTCGGGGGCAGGCGGCTGCCGTGTTGGAGCGAGATCTGTTCACCGAGCTCAACCGCTTCGTGGAGCAGCAAGGCTCGTGGGAGATGGGCCTGCTCGGCAGGTTCGTCGGCGCGGACGAGAAGACGGCCTTCGACGAGCTGGTGCTGTTCCGGGACGAGTTCTCGACGGTGGGGGATCTCTATCAGCATGGATTCGAGCTCGCTTGTAAGTGCCTTTGGCCGTTGGTGACAGCTCAGAACACCGTGCAGCGGGGCAGCCCCGATGACTTCGGGGACGTCCACCCCGAGAGCGTGCCCGTGAAGAAGCGTCCCAAGAGTCTCAAGCAATTCGACAGTCTGCCGAACGCGTACAAGATCGCGTACGTGGCTCAGGTGCCTGGCTGGGAATCGTTCGCAGTTCTGCTCGACAACCGCCGACGCAACACGATCGGGCACGCTACGGCACACCACGATCTTCAGACTGGCCGGGTATCCAGTGATAAGGACCCAGCAGGGATGACCTATCTGGAGTTCCTCAGTGAGACGCTCGGCGTCTTCGAGGCGCTCTCCACGCTCGCCCGGGCCTTAAGAGCAGGTCGCGTGGCTTCATCGCCGGACTTCGACGTGCCGAAGTAAGAGAGCACGAAGTTAACCCTTCAAACACGGTCGTGGTTGCCTGGTGCGTAGCGGTTCCAGGTGGTTCCGGCTCTGGTGGCGATTTTGGTGGTGGTGACTGGGTGGTAGCCGAGTGCGTCGGCGACGACTGGGGCGGGCATGGTGAGGACGTGGTGTTCGATGGCTGCGGTGCGCCCGGTGGTGGTGGGGACGCCGAGCCCAGTCACCAGCATGCCGAGTGACCTGGGGTGCATCGGTTGTCCGGCGCGTCGGCCAGGGAACAGCCAGCGGGAGTTCGGGTTGGTGGCGGTGTTCATGTTGTCCCGCTGTGCGATCCAGGCCAGGAGCAGGTCCGCGACCGGCGCCGGGACCGGTGAGGGTGGTTCGCCAAGACGGAGCAGGACCTGATTGCCGTCGCGGACGAGGTCGTCGACGGTGAGCCGGACGATCCGGCTGAGCGGTTGTGCGTAGAGCAGCACGATCACGCCGGCGACCCGGGACCGCAGTGGCAGGTCGTGGCCGGAGAGTAACCGGCCCAGCAGCGCGATCCGTTCCGGTTCTGCCAGCGGGGCCTTGTGGGTGATGAGTTGAGCAGGTAGCCGTAGTGGCCGGAGGAGTTTGCTGGTCGTGGCCCAGAGTAGGAAGCCGCGAAGCGATCTCCGCTCGTGCTCGCTGTGGCTGGCGTGCCAGTCGTCGGTGTCGGCCTGGTCGCAGAGTTCCAGGGTTCGTTCGTGGTCGGCGAGCCAGGTGAGGAATTGGGTGGCCAGCTTGGTCTGGTCGGAGGCGAAAGAGCGTGTGGATGGGGTGAGCGGCTTGCGTGCGGCGCGGTTGCGCAGCCGGGGCAGGACTTCCCAGGTGATGAACCGGCGCACGATCTGCTTGTGCTCGGGGACGCTGATGCCGTCGAGGTGCGCGCGCAGCCAGCGTTCGAACGAGCAGATCTGCTTGTCCACCAGTGGCAGCACGCCGCAGGACATGAGCAGTTCCCGCAGATGCGCGGCCGCCCGCCAGGGCTGGAGGCGGTGGAACGCATCATGCGTGAGTTCGATGTCGCCGTTTCCCAGACCGCGCAACAGTTTCGCCGCCGCCCCAACGTTCGGTGGTCGCCCATCGAGCCAGCTCAGCCCCGGTGCGCGGGTTCTTCATCGCGACGAGCATGCGGTGCAGCGGAACCAGTTCGGGCCGAACCTGGCCGGTGCCGTCGTCCAGCAATGCGGCGAGCCGGTCGGACAGGGTGCAGCGGAGGCAGAGGCGGCCCGCGCGCAGCTGGCTTTCCTGGCCGCAGCGCGAGCAGGCGTAGGACGGGCGGAAATCGGCGCAGCCGGTGCAGATCGCGACGGCGTCGGCAGGCCGGAGGCCAGGGAGGAGCCGGTGCTCTCCGCACTCGGGACAGCGGCCCTGAACGCGCAGGGCGCGGCATTCGCAGGTGCGGCAGACCGGCCCGTCCGGCCAGACGGCGGCGAAGAAGCCGAACCGGCCGCAGCGCGCGCAGGTCCGCTTGTGCCAGCGTTCCTGCTGTTCCGGGGTGCGGTAGGCGGGACTCACTCGCCGGGCAGGATCCGGGCGGCCCGGGGCCGCAGCTTCGCGACCGCAGCCGACGATGCGGGGCGGTCATCGGTGGCGGTCTTGCGGACGCCTGCGTTCTCCGCGGTGGTGGCCACCAGGTCGGCCGGAGTGCAGCCGAGGATGTCGCAGAACGCGGACAGCACCTGCAGCGAGAGTCGTTCCGGAGTGCCGGAGACCAGGCGGTGGACCTGGGACGCGGACAGGTCGATGCCCCGTTCCTGCAACAGCGGAACCAGCTCGGTGGCGGTGAAGATCCCCCGGCCGGCCATGACCTCCCGCAGCCGCCAGGCGTAGCCGACTTTGCGCTTCACGACAGCACTTCCGGACCGGCCAGGGCCGCGGCGACCACGCCGTCGAGGTGGCGGCGCAGGGTGCGTTTGCGGAAGTCCGAGCCGACACAGGTGTAGATCGAGGTGGTGGACGCGTGCTCGTGACCGACCTGCTCCTGGACGAAGCGGGGGTCCCAGCCGTCCTCGATCAGGTGCGTGACGTAGGAGCGGCGCAGTGAGTGGAAATCCAAGCCGTCGTCCAGGCCCAGTTCGCGGCGGTAGGCGACGAACCGGGAATCCAGCCGTTGGCAACCGATCCGTGCTCCGCGCTCGGACGGCCAGGCCGCTGGGCTGCCATCCGCGCCGAGCAGGGGGCGGATCTCGCTGAACCACTCGTCCAGGATGTCGGGGGTCCAGTCCCAGACGGTCATCACGCTGCGCTGCTTGGGCGGTGAGCCCTTCTTCGCCTTGCCGAACCGGACTCGGCACAACCCGTACTCGCCGAACTCCTGCCCGGCGACGTTGCGGGCGAAGTCGACGGCGTCCAGCATCCGGGTTTCGTTGCGCCGCAACCCGAAGGCGTAGGCGGTCTTGAACAGCGTCGCGTAGCGGAACGCCGGAAGCCAGCCCTTGCGGCCGAACGCGCGGATGCGCGCCACCTGATCATCGGCGTAGGCGAAGAACTCGTGTAGCTCCTTCTTCGTGAAGGCCCGTTTCTTCGGGTCGGCCTCGGTGGCCTGGACGTGCTGGGCGGTGTTCCACTCGTGCACGACCTGGATCGGGTGGGTGCCGAACCGTTCCTCGCAGGTCGTGGTCCACTCGTAGGCGGGGTCGGTGACGAAGTGGCAGAAAGACCGGACCGCTTCGGAGTAGGACCGGATCGTCGACCGCTTCAGTTCCCGCAGCGACCGCAGATCACCCAGCCACTCGTCGATCATCGCCGGGGACCACTGCCACGGGAAAGCGTTGACATAGTGGGAGAACGCCCGAACCGTGTGCTCGCGGCCCTCGACCGTCGAACGGGCCAGGTTGCGGGCGAGCTGCTGATTGGCGTACCCGGCCAGCATCGCCGAGAACACCTGCTCCTCCGGCCGCAGCAGCGACACCCCGCCCACCAGTTGCAGGCTCGCCGCACCCGGCGCCACGCCGATCGGCCTCACTCCGGCCACCACCCTCCGCTACTCGCATCAAACGCGACTGAATCGCATCTGATGCAGTCGTCCAGAAAACCGCAGTACAACCAGCCGAACGAGTGGCCAACGCGATTCAAGCTGATCCGTCGGGCGAGCCAGTAGGCTCATCTCGCCGCGCCGCTTCGAGTGCTGGCCGCACGGCCGGCGCGGCCTCCACTGTGAACGTCCTTCGCGAACTGTCGCGAATTCGCATCTGCTGCAATTGGCGGCGTTTGTAGCAACCGCCGAAAATCGGGCGGATATGGGTTGAACTGCGGTGGAGGACTGAGCACCGGGCGGAGTTGGTTCAGGGGAGGCCCAGATGCTCCTTGGGGCCAGGACTCCTGACGCCGGCCCGAAGCGCAGGGTGGCGGCCCAGGACTCCCGAAGCTGACCTGAAGTGCAAGGTAGTGGGTTGTTGCTGGTCAGATGGACCAACTGCCCTGGACCCACCGCCGGGGCGTCC
>NZ_JBFAJV010000031.1:0-31862 GCF_040655415.1 Actinosynnema sp. NPDC050436
CACAGACGATTCGCCGGTGTCACGCCGTTTTCGTTGCCCGATGTGTCTCCCCGGTTCGTGGTCGCCCGCCGAGAGATGATCACCTCGCTCGCGGATTCCACGTAACCAATACGTAGAGGGTGCGCTGGAGCCCGCCGAACTCGACCAGCGCCTGCGCGAGCGCGGAGCGCCGCGAGGCGGCGTGCAGCTTGCCCACCACCAGGGAGGCGGTGGCGTGGCCGTACTTCAGCGACGCGGCCAGGCGCAGCATCTCGTCCCACTGCGACCGGATCAGCGCCGTGTCCACCCCGCCAACAACCGGCGCCGCGCGTCGGGCAGCACCGACAGGTCCAGCGCGTGCGCGTCCAACTCGCGCAGGAACCGCAGCTTGTCCAACTCCGCCCGGATCGCCATCGGCGACGCCGTCGTCGCACCCCCGGTGCAACCACGCCAAGCGGGAGATCGACAGCTGCGGCCCCACCGCCAACAACCCGTCCAGCTCGGTCTGCCGCGAGGCGCCCAACAGCGGCGACAGGCGCAGGTGGGTCTCGGCGACGGCGCGTTCGCGGGCGCCGGCCACCGCACGCAGCAGCGGCACCACACCCGGCCGCACGATCTGCGCACTGTGCAAGTACTCGCACGCCAACCGGAACAACACACTCGGCGCGTCGTGCTCCAACGCACGGGCCAGCAGGAACTCCTCCAGGTCCTTCCACTCCCCGGCCTTCGCCGCACGCCACCCCAACCGCACCGCCACCCGGCTCACCGCCGCAGCCGGCACCGCGGCGACGTCGTCGGGCACGAACCCCAACCACGGCAACGCGCACAACTGCACCGCCAACCCCAACCGGTTCCCCGCACCCCGCGTCGTCGCGTCGACCCACGCCACATCGTCCGAACCCAACGTGAAGAACCGGATCAGCTCGTCACGCCCCAACTCCTGCGGCCACGACCGCAGCCGCCCCATCTCCTCATGGACACCTACCGCGCCGGTCGCGCCGACGCCCACCAGGTGAAGGTGACCGACCCCGCGGGCAAGGCCATGGTCCACGGATTCGACCACGAGCGCGGCGACCGGCTGATCCACAAGTCCGACGCCAACGGCGACCTGCGGTACTTCCGGTACGACACCAGGGGATTCCTGGCGAGGTGACCGATGCCAACGGGCATTCGATCGTGACCGGGCACGACGCGCGCGGCAACATGGTGTCGCAGTCGACGTGTCGTGCCCGCACGCAATGTCACACGTCCTACTACGGCTACTACCTCAACGCGTCCGACCCGGCAGACCCGCGCAACGACCTGCTGGTCACCTCGCGCGACGGTCGCTCTGCGGACAAGGACGACACGTCATTAGCGACCGGGGCGGCCATTCGACCGCCGTGCACCTCCTGGCCGCGATGCGCGCCGTCTACACCCACGCCGTCAACGACCAACTCCTCCCGGTCGGCCACAACCCGGCCGCCCGTGTCCCCAAGCCACGACGCCGCCCGACCAGCCGCCACGCCCTGAGCGTCCCCGAGGTGACCGCCCTGAACACCGCGGTCGCCCTGGGCGGGCGCGACGCCCCGCTGGACTCCCTGCTGATCCGGCTGCACCTGGAGACCGCCTGCCGCCGCGGCGGCGCGCTGGCGCTGCGCGAAGAGGACGTCGACACCACCTGGTGCCTGCTGCGCCTGCGGGAGAAGGACGCGACCATCCGCTGGCAACCGGCCAGCCCCACCCTCGTCGCCGCGCTCCTGGCCCACCGCGCCCACCGGGGCACCGGCACCCCGTCGCCGGCACCGCTGCTGCGCACGACCGGCGGCACGCCGATCACCAGTCGCCACCACGACCACCTCTGGGTGCGCCTGGGACGCCAACTGCCCTGGATCACCGCACGCAACATCTCCACCCACTGGCAGCGCCACACCACGCTCACCTGGGTCGAACGCCACTTCGGACACTCCGTGGCCCACGCCTACGCAGGCCACACCAGCCACCACGACGACGTCACCACGGTCTACACCCGAGCGGTTGGACCGGCACCCCGGGAGAGTTCCCCCACCTGTCCGGCAGCCGGCCATGAACGAGCCGCAGGTCCCGCTGTTCATCCCACCGCACCCCGAGCCGCCACGGCCCGTCCCGCCCGCGCCACTGCCCACGGCACCGCCAGAACACACCGGGCCGGAATCTTTCCTCGTGGACACTGCGGCGATCGACCACTCAGGAAGGATCCCCGGCCCGTCGACTGACCCGCGCACTCGACTGGAAACCACAGGACGCCACGACCGCAAGCCTGAATCAGGGCGGAGTGGTCGTCCGTCGGACACCTGACGGTCCACA
Organism: Actinosynnema sp. NPDC050436; assembly: GCF_040655415.1. Lineage (NCBI taxonomy): Bacteria > Bacillati > Actinomycetota > Actinomycetes > Pseudonocardiales > Pseudonocardiaceae > Actinosynnema > Actinosynnema sp. NPDC050436. The sequence goes on from NZ_JBFAJV010000031.1 coordinate 2,305, forward strand.
CCGGATCGACTCACGAGGTCAGGCGTTCCTGCCCGCAGGGCTTCGCGCCATGCTGGGAATCCACACAGGCGACCACGTACTCCTCATCGCGATCCCGTCCGCCGGCGTGCTGCAGATCCGTTCGGCGGCGGCCGTCGCCGCCCTGCTCGACGACACGATCCCACTGGCTTCCGGCTGGCTTGCCCGGTCCCCCGCGGAGGACGTTGACGTGAGGCGGAGGTGCGCAGTGGTGCCGATCCAGGTGGAACACGGTCAGGCGCGAGGTTGGTCAAGACTGTCTTGTTTGTGCAGGAGGCATCGAGATGGACGATTCAGCCCGACCCCGTGCCGGTCGCGGTCATGGGCGAGGGGCGAGCGGCGAGGTCGCTTTGTCCGTCGCCTTCGCGAGGGGTGGGTCAGCCCAGCCACTGAACGAGCAGCAGGTGTACCTCACGTTGGTCGTCGAGGATCAGGTACACGACCTGGCCGGCATCGTCCGGGCCGAAATACCAGTAGCGGACTGCGGCGTCGGGGTTGTCCCGGTGTTGTGGTCGCCTGTTCCAGGGCTCCAGTTCCAGGACGGCGAGCACTTCGGCGTAGGAAGCGAGTGCGTGGTGGGGGAGCGCGGCGACCTGGTCGAGGGTCTCGGCGTCCGGGACGATCCGGTACGAGGGCTACTCGGCGTGCCGTCCGCGCAGGAGGGCCTTCATCTCCTCCAGCGTCACCGCCGAAGGGTTGGTACCTCGGCGTTGGATCTGCTCGGCCTTGGCCAGCATCCGGTAGTGAGAGCCCGGGTCGCGCAGTTCGCGGTATGCGATGTGCCGCCACTTGCCCAACAGCTCCCGCACTGGGGCGAGGTCCTTTGACCGTTTCGCTTCGTCCAGGGCGAGGTCCCACTCGTGGTCGAACTCGGCGGTCAGCATCGGTGTCAGACACACCCGGATCGCCACCGGGTCCGCAGCGGGAGCCGCGGGATCCCCGCCGGCAGGCTGTGGAAGAGCCGGAGGCGCCATGACTTCAACTTAGCGTGTGAAAGCGCCCGAATCCCGCTACGGTGCCCCGCGGGTGTGCCCCGCTCGCGAACGGGCCGCTACGCGCCTCGCCGAGGACGAGAAGTCGGGTGCACGACCCCTACCGAGATCAAATGCAACTGGCCCTGCAGCGATGGCACCACATCCGTACTCTGCAAGCTGTATAGTTTCAGTGCAAACTAAAGTAAACCACCTCGAAGTAAATGTCGACAGTCGCAGTCAAAGGGTCACCGGCACCGTCTCTGCAGGTCACGGCGGTGGCTGCATGGCTGGGCCTGGCGCACCCGGTGTGATGGACATGTCCCTCGGCTGGCTGCGGTCGCGCCGCAGACTCGCCCGTCTGGACTCGGACTCTTACTTGGCCAGGGCTGCGTTACCCACTATGTCGCCAGATCGAAGCAAACCTGCTGGTAGAGGGCGTGTGTCCAATGGGCGCCTCGGGCCTCGGACACGTCCACTCTGCACCCACACCCTGTAGCAACTGGTCGGAGTTCTTTCGCGGAAGGCGAGCTATGTCGGTACTTCCTCGTCGAGGCACGAAGCCTCATTGCATCCAATGATTTTCTCGATAGCTTCAGTGTTGACAAAATCTAGGGCTATCACGGCGTGGCGAATGCTCGGTCGGCAGTGACTGCCGACCGAGTAGCCGAATCCGCGATCGCGCCGCTTGATCACCCCTGAAGGGATCGATTCGCCGGAGTGATTCCGACGTAACTTCCGTGTGGTGGTGTTGGAGCCAGGTTCTCGCGTTCCGTTCACGTGAGTTGCGATCCGGCCGGGTCAGACTCGGGTGAACGGAACGGCGAGTTCGAGGTGGCCTCATGGGCAAGCGACGTGTGGAACCGAGCCAGCGAGCGGTGCTGAGGTGTGGGGCGACCGGACCTGTGTCTGATGTCAGGCCGTCCAGTTGGAGATCGGTACTGGCGGTGATCCGCGACCGGCGAGCCTCGTGGAGCGCGACCGGGTCGATGAAGGTCTGGTGGACGCCTGTTTGGAGTAGCGGGCGTTACCCTCTTACGGCGACCTCGGTTGTGACCGGGGTCGCCGTGTCGGCGGAGCGGCGGTAGACGTGGAAGCCGAACCGGTCGTGGTGGGTGTCGTCCTGGCGGACGAGGTCGTGGAGTGTCTGCGGGCGCTCGCGCTGGCCGCGCGAGCGTTGGGGAGCGGGTTCCAGTGGATCCGGACGCGTTGCTCACCGCTGAGCAGGTGGGGGAGTTGCTCCAGCTCTCGCCGCGGACGTTGAAGGACCAGGCTGCCGCCGGGGTGTTGCCGCATCACCGGTTCGGGAAGCACTACCGGTTCTCCCGCAGTGACATCGGCGCGATCCTGCGGCACACCGAGCACGTGGGCAAGCCACAGCATGGGCGCCTGAACATCGCGTGATCCCGATGGTCAGAACGCTCGCCTGTCCGATCGGAAGGGACGCCAGGTGGCGTATACGGAACAAGAAAACGACGGACCACGAGGCTGGCGGGTCCGATACAAACGGCCTGATGGGACGTGGGGGCGTGCAAGCGGCTTCTCCTCGGACACGGCTGCGAAGAACTGGGGCCTGGAGCAGGAGGCCCTGATCCGCAGGAACATGTGGATCGATCCGCGCGATGCCGAGACACCGTTCGGGGAGTTCGCCGAGGAGTGGTTCGAGGCGGTGTCGCCAAGGCTGGAGATCACGACGAGGGTGAAGTACCGGTCGTACATCGATATCCATTTGATGCCGCAGTGGCGGGCGTGGCCGATGATCGGAATCTTCAACAGCTACGTCGAGATCGAGGCGTGGCTGTCCAAACTCCACGACGAGTACGCCGACACGTCGGTGGCCTCGATCTTCGCGACCTTCTCGACGATCCTCAACGCGGGAGTACGGGCGAGGGTGATCCCAGCGAATCCCTGCTACGGGATCCGGGTGACCGGTGGCGAGTTCGAGAACGAGCGCCTGGTCGCCTCGCCGGTGCAGGCGTTGCGCGCCGCGATGCGGCTCCACGAGTCGGAGATGGGGCTGGCCGGCTTCACGCTCTGCCTGCTCGACTTCTACTCGGGAGGTCGGTGGGGCGAGTTGGTAGGCCAGGAACGTCACGAGTACGACGAGGTCAACCGCGCCATCGGGATCAGGTTCCCGCTCAAGGAGATCAACGGGAAGCTGTTGAAGGCCGGAGTCGAAGTCTCCCGGGAAGCGTCGAGCCGCGTGCCGGAAGTGTTGACGGTCACACCTCGCCGAGTCAGGGGCAAACGGGGGCGGACCAAGACCCCGGCGGGAACGCGGTGGATCCAGGTGCCGTCGGGAATCGCTGTGATCTACGAGACGCTGCTGGACCGCAGTCGGGGTTCGTTCGTGTTCACGTCGCCGGAGGCACCCTGCTGCGAAGGGCGAACTTCCGGCAGCGGTTCTGGCGGCCGGCGTGGGACGGTCGCAACCCCGAGCGTCCCAGCGCTGTCGATCACACGTCGGCGATCCTGCCGTGGTTGACCTTCCACGAGGGGCGGCACAGCTACTCCACCTGGATGGTGGAGGACGGGATCCCCGAAGTGGCTCGCCGCGCCAGGCTCGGGCACAAAATGAGAGGGGTCGCCAGGGTCTACGGCCATGTGACGAGCATCATGCTGGAGCAGATCCGCGAGTCGTGGGAAGGTCGGTGGCTGACGTCGCTCCTAGCGCTCCACGATGACGAGTTGGCCCGAATCATCGGATGGTTCCCCCACCTGAGGTCGGTGGTGGAGGGGGCGCGAGCACTACCGTCGAGGCCGGTCGTCTCCGGATCGTCTCCATTGATCTTGCACCACGCGCAAGAAGCCCGGCCTCAAGATCGAGGACCGGGCTTCTGAACTGCGTACTTCGGTGGTGGACGATACAGGGATTGAACCTGTGACCCCTACCGTGTCAAGGTAGTGCTCTCCCGCTGAGCTAATCGTCCGAGGCGGAGACGGGAATCGAACCCGTGTACAGGGCTTTGCAGGCCCTTGCCTAAGCCACTCGGCCACTCCGCCATGATTCCTGCACACTACACCAGGAAGTTCTGGCCTGAGCCCAAGGGGCCCTCTGCCGAGCGGATGACGAGACTCGAACTCGCGACCCTCACCTTGGCAAGGTGATGCGCTACCAACTGCGCTACATCCGCATACTCCGTGGTTTTCCGGACTTCCAGCCCTTTGGGGCTTTCCGTTCCGTCTTCCCCGGTGCGAGAGGAACTTTATTACATGCCCCGCCGTTCGATCAAATCGGGGGTCCCCTTGACCCTTCACAGGGCCGCTACCAGCGGTTTCAGGTCAGGTCGTTGGAGATCAGGTGGGTCAGGGCCTCGTCCACGTCGACCCACAGGTGCTCGTTGCCGGGCACCACGACGTCGTAGGTGCGGTCCAGGAAGTCGGCCAGCTCCTGGGCGGACGCCTCGAACATGGCGTGGCCGGACGGTGAGCTCAGCTCGATCACGACGACCTCGGGGTCGTCGGCGGCCGGGCGGATCCGGACGTCGCCGTCACCCGCGTCGGCGATTAGGCCGTCGGCGAGGAGGTCGCGGGCGTACACCCACTCGACCCAGCCGGCACGCCCCGTGCGGAACGCGGCCACCACTGCGTAGGGATCTTTCGTGTCATACCGAAGCTCCACCTGCACCGGCACCGCCGGTGTCCTCGGTGCCAGCAGGTCGAAGACCGCTGTTGAGCGGAGCGTCACGTGGTCATTGCGCATCGTCGTTACCCTCTTCTCCCTTCCCGGTCCAGGAAACGACCGAGCTCTCCACTTGTGACGTATATGTGGCGAGGAACGCTCGACATCGAGGCATTTGTCACCCGTTCGGGTCCATGAGACTCCTCTGGGCTACCATATCGCTGCGTTCCGTGTCCACCCAACCCGTGCCGCCCCACATCTTGCTGGGTTTAACCTGAACCCGGTACCGGCTGTTGCGCGAATGTTGGACGTGAGGACATCTCTGGTGGCTGACTCACCCGCTCCGACGCCCAGACGCGAACCTGACGGGCGATCTTCCGACGCGTCCCTGGTCGAGCGGGTCTCCGCAGGTGACCGGGGTGCGTTCGGTGAGCTGTACGACCGCTACGCCCGCCCGGCGTACTCGCTCGCGCGGCGGATCTGCGTCGACCCGGGCCTGGCGGAGGACGTCGTCCAGGAGGCGTTCCTCGCGCTGTGGCGCAACCCCGCAGGGTACGACCGGACCCGGGGCGGCTTCGGGACGTGGCTGATGACCGTCGTGCACCACCGCGCGGTCGACGCGGTCCGCCGGGAGAACACCCAGCGGCGGCGGAACGTGCCGTTGACCGACGAGGTGTCCGAGCGCGCCGTGCCACCTGCGGACGGTGCCGACCACGCGGCGCTGACCGGCGTGGTCGGCGCGGAGGTGCGGGAGGCGCTCAAGCGCCTGCCCGAGGACCAGCGGCAGGTGATCGCCTTGGCCTACCTGGGCGGTTACACGCAGATAGAAGTCGCGGCGCTGACCGGCATCCCGCTGGGCACGGTCAAGTCGCGCACGTTCGCCGCGATCCGCAGGCTGCGGACGTCGCTGCGGACGGTCTGGGCCGGCGAGACCGGCGGCGAGACGACAGGAGCACACCGGTGACCGGGGAGCGGAGGGACGAGTGGTGCCCTCAGGAGGAGCTCGCGGTCGGTTGGGCGATGCACTCGCTCGAACCGGACGAGGAGGCGCGGCTGCGCGCCCACCTGCCGGTCTGCGCGCGGTGCCGCGAGGCGGTTCGGGCCACCGAAGAGGTGACCGCCGCGCTCGGCGGTTCGGTGCGGCAGTACGAACCACCGGCCCGCCTGAGGTCGCGCCTGATGGCGGCGGTCGACCGCACCCCCCAGGAAATCGCGCACCCGAGCCGCCCGGCGGCGGCGCCCGCACCGGTCCTGCTCGCCGAACGGCGCAGGAACGGCGTCGGCCGCAGGCTGCTCGTCGCGGCGGCCGTGGTCGTCGCGCTGGGTTCGATCGGCGTGGCGGGGATGCGGATGAACCAGCTGGACGACCAGGTGACGGCGCAGGACGAGCGCAACCGTGAGCTGAACAAGGCGCTGGAACTGGCGGCGAACCCGGAGACCAACCGTGCAGTGCTGCGCTCCAAGACGGGTGAACCGATCGCGGTGGTCCTGTCGGGCGACGACCAGGCGGCCGTGATGGAGGTCAAGCTCGCCGCGAACACGACCGGCCAGAAGTACGTGGTGTGGGGCCAGAGCACGCCGGACGCCGTGCCGTTGGCGGCGTTCACCGTGAAGTCGGACTCGGTCGTGCAGTTCCTGGCGTGGTCGAGTGCGTCGCACCAGCACAAGCTGTTCGCCATCTCCCTGGAGGAGGGCGAGGCCATGCCGGAGAAGCCGTCGGCCGTGCTGGCCTCGGGTCAGGTGGGCGAGGCGTGAGCGATGATGTGCGCATGACCACCGAGCAGCGCGACGAGCAGACCGACCAGAGCGGCAAACGCCACCGGTTCCGCCGCAACCCCGCGCTGAACCTGACCTACCGCATCGGCGTGGGCGTGGTGGGCGGCCTGGTGCTGCTCGGCGGCATCCTGATGATCCCCTACCCGGGCCCCGGCTGGCTCGTGGTCTTCGCCGGCCTGGCGATCCTGGCCACGGAGTTCGAGTGGGCGGGCCGGGTGCTGCGCTTCGCGAAGCGGTACTACGACGCGTGGGTCGAGTGGCTCAAGCGCCAGAACCTGTTCGTGAAGGCCATGGTCCTGTCCGCCACCGCCCTGGTGGTCGCCGTGACCTGCTGGCTGCTCGGGGCGTTCTCGCTGGTCGGAGGCTGGTTCGGACTCGACTGGCCGTGGCTGGGGAGCCCGATTTTTGGATCCAAGGGATGATGTTGTAGGGTATGGGCACACCGCGAGAGCGGGGGAACAAACGAATACGGGCGATTAGCTCAGCGGGAGAGCGCTTCGTTCACACCGAAGAGGTCACAGGTTCGATCCCTGTATCGCCCACGAAGGTCAGGCCCCGTCCAAATAGGATTTGGACGGGGCCTGATCTTTTATTTGTCAGCGAATAGTCAGCGAACGGCTTGTCACGAGTCGTCACCGTCCTGGTCGTCATCGTCCAGCGCCCTCAGGATGCGGTCGTGATCGATCGTGCGGCGGGTGTAGAGCTGGAGCGTCGTCGCCGCGGTTCGTGCCCGAGGACGCGCTGCGCCATGTTCACCGGCACACCGTCGTCCACGAGCCACGTCGCGTACGAGTGGCGCAGGTCGTGGAAGGTCATGCCGTCCGCCGCGTGCTTGGCGATGTGCGCGACCGCTTGGCGGTGGGTGTCGAAGCGCTGGCTGTGCCGGGTGCCAGGGTCATCGGTCCAGCGGCCCTCGAACCAGTCGTCCCCGGACCGCACTTCACCCAGCAGACCGGCCCGAACCAGGGACGGTCTCCACACCCGTGTCCGGAACAGGGTCCGTCGCAGCGGCTTGCCCGCTTCGTTGGTGAAGATCAGGCCGTCCACGTTGGGCGGGTACTGGGCGATGTGGTCGCGCAGGATCGGCACCAGCCAGGCCGGGAGCGGGATCTCCCGGCGTCCGGCCTGCGACTTCGGGAACGGCTTGTGCGCGGTGTGCCCGCCGACCTCGGTGATGGTGCGCACCACCCGGATGACGCTGTGCTTGCCGAAAATGTTGTCCGTGCTGGTCAGGCGGCGTGGTGGTACTTGTTGAGGATGCCGCCCAGTCGTTGCCGTCTGCGGATGTGGAGGTGGGTGAGGGGTGCCTGATCGGGGGCTGGCTGTGGCAGTGGTTGTAGTGGTCGGGCGTTGTCGATTCCTTGGTGGGTCGGTGGGTGTTGTAGAAGTGCTCGTACTCGCGTAGCGCGTGGAGCAGATGCTGCTGGTTCCAGATCAGTGTTCGGTCGAGGAGCTCACGGCGGCAGCTGTGAATCCAGCGTTCCATGATCGCGTTCATGCGCGGGATTCGGACTCCGCTGAGGACGACCTGGATGCCGGCGTCGGCGAGGACGGCGTCGAACAGGGCCGGGAACTTGCCGTCCCGGTCGCGGATCAGGAAGCGCGCGTGTCGGCCTGCGTCTTCGAGATCCATGGCGAGGTTCCTGGCGGCTTGGGTGACCCAGGAGGCGGTCGGGTATGCGGTGGCGCCGAGGACGCGGATCCGGCGGTTGGCGTGCTCGATAATCGCGAGTACGTACAGGCGGGTTCCGTTCGACGTGTGGGTCTCGAAGAAGTCGCAGGCCAGGAGCGCCTTGGCCTGCGAGCGCAGGAAGGCCGACCAGGTGGTCGTGGTGCGTTCGGGTGCCGGTTCGATCCCGGCGTCTTTGAGGATTTGCCAGACGGTGGAGGCGGCGGTCTTGATGCCGAGGACGAGGAGTTCGCCGTGGATGCGGCGGTAGCCCCAGGCGGGGTTCTCCTGTGCCAGGCGCAGTACCAGGAGTCGGATGGAGTGGATGGTTCGTGGTCGGCCGGGCCGTTTGGGCGGGATCTGGCTGCGTGGAGATGGGCGAGGAGGTCTCGGTGCCGGCGCAGGACTGTCTCCGGGCGTACCAGTAGTCGGAGTCGACGGAGCGCTTTCGCCGGGAGTCGGTGCAGCAGGGCGGCGAGGAAGGCCCGGTCGGCGGGGGAGAACCGTGGGCGGGCGTCTCCGAGTTGGCGTTGCAGGACCATGATCTGGTGGCGCAGCGCCAGGATTTCCGTGTCCTTGTCCCGGTCGCTCATGGGCAGCAGGCGCAACAACGCGAAGGCGTTGGTCACGCCGAGGTAGGCCAGTCGGAGCAGCACAGCCGGTCATCATGCCGCGTCAGCCGACGGCACTGCGGATGGCAGCCGTCCCCGTCAGCGTCTCGAGCTCTTGGGCCTTGCACGCCCTCTACCTGGATGGATGGAGTTCTCGGCAGGTACAGGTGTAGTCCGGCAGCACTTTGCCGAGCTGCGTGGACCGGCCAGCGTCCTGGTCACGCCCGATTGGACGTTCGCCCGGAAACGAGAGTGCCCCCGTGCTATTACGGCACAGGGGCACTCTCATTCTTCGCTCCCGTGGAGCGTCGATTTCTAGAGTTCGGCTCGGGGTGGGAAGTCGTTGATGGCGTCGGTGAGGTATTGAGCGATTTGGTTGTGGTAGGCGGTGTTGGGTTGGCCGTTGGTGAGGTACTGGGGCGCGAGTTGGTTGGGGTTGGTGGTGTCGCGGACGGCGGCGTCGTAGTCGACGACGTAGTCGGCACCGAAGCTGGCGGGGTCGGCGAGCAGGGCGTTGTTGAGGTTGCGTCGCTCGGTCTCGCGGGGGTCGTTCGCGTCCAGTCCGAGCGGGGGCACGGTGGTGAGGATGACGTGGACCTGTGTGCCGTCGGGGCGGATGTGGTTTTTGAGGCCGGTGGGGCTGTTGCGGTGTATCAGGTGGGTGATGTTGGTGCCGATGTCGGTGGCGCTTGTTCCGGTGAGGATGTCGGTCGCGCCCAGGGCGATGAGCAGTGAGCGGAGGTTGGGGGAGCTCAGTGCGGTGCGGTGGAGGTCGGTGGTGGCGTTGGCGGTGGTGAGCGCGGCGGTGTCGGGGTAGGGGCCGAAGGTCTTCTGGTTGTGGGTCAGTTGGATGTCGCCTGCGCTGAGGACGCGTTGGTGGGCGCGGACGTCGGCGACCGAGCCGTTGTAGTAGTCGGTGGGGTTTCCGGCGTATTTGGCGCGGCCGACGGTGAAGGGGCCGTTGGCGGCGAAGAGGGTGACGCCGGAGAGGCTTTCCTGGTGCTCGCCGTTGACGTAGAGGGCGATCGTTCCGGTTTGGGCGTTGTAGGTGGCGGTCAGGTGGGTCCAGGTGTTGAGGGCGGGTTCGGTGCGGGACAGGATTCGGCTGCCGCGGTCGGGTTGCTCGTCGAAGGGGATGACGGAGAACGACCAGCGTCGGTGGGCGGGGGAGTACTGGAGGTAGAAGGAGCTGTAGGTGCTGCCGTCCTGGCCCAGGAGTGTCTGCCAGGCGGTGTCGGACTGGAGTTTGGTCCAGGCGCTGACGGTGAAGCTCTTGCTGGTGTCGATGGGTTTGGTGGCGGTGAAGTGGCCGTTGGTGCCGTTGAGGACGGCTGAGCCGTTGTGGTCGGTGCTCCAGGTGACGCCGCCCTGGGCGGTGGCGTTGTTGGTGCCGGCGAAGTCGTGGGCGGTGGTGCCGGTGCCGTCGGTCATGCGCCAGCGGGCGGTGTCGGGGATGCCGGCGCGGCTGGCGTTGACCAGGCCGCCGGGGATGCTGCCGCCGGCGGCGGCGAGTTTGGCGGGCAGTTCGTCGACCCAGGTGTTGCGTTGGGCGCTGCCGGGGGGTGCGGTGGCGGTGAGGTGGTCGCCGAGGACGACGACGGTGCCGTGGCTGGTGTCCGGTGTGGACACTTCGACGCCGGTGACGAAGTGGCTGCCGGTCAGGGTGGTGGTGAACGGGGAGCCGTTGGTGTTGGTGACGGTGTTGCCGTTGGCCAGGAACGTCGGTGCGGTGGCGCTGCCGTGTGTGGGTGCGAGGGCGGTCGCGGTGGGCAGGTGGAGGCTGACGGTCAGGTTTCCGTTTCCGCCGGTGGGGTAGGCGACCGGGTCGCTGTGGATCTCCCCTCCGGCCGGGAGGGTGATCGAGGTGTTGCCGTTGAATCGCAGTGTCGTCTGAGTCGCGGTCGCAGAGTCGGTGCCGGTCTGGGCGGCGATCGTGGCCGCGTCGATGGTGACGGGGGCGGGGTTGAGCGCGTTGGAGAGCTTGACCCGGACCTGGCCGCCGGTGACGGACGGGTGCAGGACGGTGCGCAGGGTCTTGTCCGCGAAGCCGTGACCGCCCGGGGGGGCCACGGCGGCGTCTGCGGGGGCGGACCAGGTGCCGACCCAGCCGGCGTCGCCGGTGCGTGGTGCCATGGCCAGGACGTGGAGTCCGGCGGCGGGGGCGCAAGTGCCGCGCAGGAACGCGGTGCCGTAGTTGGGCAGGGTGATCGACTTGATCGTCTTGGTCGGGTTGGCGGCGATGAACACCGGGGTGATCACGGGTTGGTACTGGCGCTGCTGGAGGAGTCCGGCGTTGCGGTAGGGCAGGACGATTCCGCTGGTGTCGCGTGGCACCGAGACCCAGTCACGGATTTCGGGGAAGCGCACGTTCTCCGTGGTGTTGTCGGTGTAGGTGATGGTGCCGGGGCGAGGCGCGGTCGTGCCGCAGGTGCTCAGGACGAGAAGGCCGACGGCGTTCGCCTTGACCTGCTGTGCCGCCGGGAACGGAATGGTCTGGCCGGTGGCCACGACGTTGTCGTTGCCGGTGGCGGTGTTCGGTGTCGGCAGCGTGAACGCCGCGCCGTTGACGACGATGGTCGAGCCGGGGGCCAAGCCCGCCGCGGCGAGGGTCTGGGCGGACAGCGAGTCACCTTGAAAGTCGATGTCCCCGGCGGTGGTGCCGTCGTTGCCGATGCCCTTGTTATTCATGGCGTCGGTGAAGCCGGCTGCGGTGACGTTGTTGATCGGCTGGACGGTCAGGTAGTCCAGGCCGAGCAGGTGGCGCGGTGCGACGGAGGCGGGGTTGGGCTCGACCGAGCGGAAGGTGATCTGGTGCTCGCCTGCCGTCAGGTGCGCGCCGCCGAGGTTTGTGTGCTTGACGACGATGGCGGTGCCGTATCCGTCGATGGGCTGGTTGTCGGTGTTGCCGACGATGCTGTCGTCGACCTTGACGGTGTAGCGCCCGCGGTTGTTGTTGGTGACCAGGCCCAGACCGATGGCGTAGTCGGCTTCGACGGGCGTGGTGAACGTGAAGGTGATGGACTGACCAGTGTTGTCCGCCTCGAACCGGCGGATACCGGAGCTGTTCCAGTCGACACTGGTGTTGCCGGGCCAGTAGAGGGTCGGCTTGTCTGCGGCGGATATCGGCAGCGTTTCAGCGTCGAGCTTCACAGTGGGGGACAGGTCGATGTAGTCGATGCCGGCGAGGAACTGCGTTGCGGTGGTGTCGGGCTTCTTGACGACCGAGACACCGAGCTCGTGCTGTCCGGCAGTGAGCCGGACACCAGTGATCTGCTTGTCCAGCACGGTGGTCGTCGGTTTGGTACCGCCCTGATGGACGTCACTGACCACGGTCCCGTCGAGGGTGAAGCCGACGAGGTCGGGGAGTGCGACGCTGTCGACCAGGCCGACGTCGACGTTGTAGTCACCCGTCACCGGGACGGTGAAGGGGTATCTGATGAACGCGCCGCTGCTGGTCGAGGTGACCGTCACGTACTTGCCGCCGGAAGCCGCGGCGTCATTGGTGATCGCGGCGGACAGGCCCGTTCCGGTCAAGGCTTCGACTTCGGTGCGCTCAGTCGGTGCCGGGGCGACGTAGGTCGGCGCGACGTGGAAGCGGTAGACCGCGGATTCCGGCGAGAGCTTGTGAGCGTCGTCGAAGCTGCGCACGTGAAGCGTGTGGTAGCCCGGTGACATGGTCGAGGGCAGGGTGATGGTCGCCTTGCCGCCGGTGTTGGCGACCCAGCCACCTGTTGTGCTGAAGGTCTGGTTGTAGTCGCAGTCGTCAGTACCGGGGACTCGCTCGGTGCCCGCGCCGGTGAACGTGTAGGTGAAGCCGACGATGTTGGCGGCTCCCTTGGCGTCGAACGAGAAGGTTCCCGGCAGACCCTGCGGACGTCCCCAACTGTCGGCGGGGTAGTCCTTGCTCGTGATGGTCGGCGTCGCGGTGATCGGGTTTCCTCGGGTTGTGAACGGCAACCAGGCCGACCAGGCGTTGGCCCACAGGTTTTTGCCCGGGTCGCCGGGGAACTGGTTCAGCGCGGCGACGCGCAGTTTGTAGTCGCCGTTGCCCAGGTTGGCATTCGAGGTCCACTGTCCCTGGTTGCCGGAGGCGATGACGACGTTGCCGTTGTTGGCTGCCTTCATCTGGTTCTGGGCGTTGTTCCACACCTCGTAGTAGAGGGCGATGTTGAGGGGGGCGTCGTTGTTGTCGGTGGCCGTCGCGTACAGCGTTGGGTTCGTGTCGCCGGTGATGATCTGACCGGTGCAGGTGACCGCGTTGCCGACTGCCAGGTCGGTGGGGCTGTTGGGGAGGAAGGCGTAGGTGACGCGCACGTACGGGTTGTTGGCGAACTTCTTCCACATGTCCCGGTCGCTCTCATCGGGCGAGATCAGGCCGAGTGTGAGGGACGGCGAGTTCCAGTCGGCGACGTTGTTGAAGCTGGAGTGGACGTTGAACGACACCCAGCCCGCGCCGCCGCACTGGTCACCCGCACCGGATGACGAGCGGGCGACCTCGAAGCCGGAAAGTCCGGGCCATTGGATCGACTCGTCCAGCATGTCGCTCTGGTACACAGCGACCGGGTGTGCGGTACAGGAAGTGCCGTGTGTTTGGAGCGCGTGGAGGGTGGCATCGAAGACGACGGCTTTGGTGCCGTTGCGGTACTGCAGTTCGCCGGTGGGGAAGCGGAAGTAGGACTTGGCGACCCAGGAGCCGCCGCACCCCGCCCAGCCGCCGCAGTAGCCGACCTGGGCGTCCATGTCGGCGTTCCAGTACTTCCAGCCGCTGCTGGTGACCTCGGCCCACGCATCGCGGCTGCGTGACAGCAACGGGTCGATGTAGACCGGGTACTGCACGTCCGTGCCGCGCAGGGCTTCCGGGTCGGGTGTGATGGTCAACTCGGACGTCGTGGACGTGCCGTCGTCGACGGTCTGCGCCGTCATGTCCAGCGCGGTCACCCGGCCGCTGCCGGGATCGGTGGCCGTGGGGTCGGGGCCGCGTTTGTCGTCCTTTGTGGAGTCCCACATGATCGGCGTCGAGCCTTGGAATACGACCTTGCCTGTAGAGTCGGTGGCGCTGAGGATGTCACCGTTGGTGGTGAGGTCCATGCCTGTCGCGCCGGCGTGGAGCTTGAACGACGTGAGTGCAGGGTTGGCGGCGGCCTGTCCGTCCTTCACCACCAGCACTTCGGAGTAACCGGTACCGGTGGCAGTGAGTCGGAGGTCGACACCGGGGAAGACCTCTGGGTAGACGGCGCTGGACCCGTCGACCACCGGAGTCGGCAATGGCGTGGGCCAACTCAGGGTGAAGGTCTTGTCGCCGTCGCGCATGGTCACCAACGGTGACGTACCGCCGCTGGAGAAAGACATGTCGACCGCTGCCGAGCTGGGGACGAGAGTCCCGTCGGGGGCGGGAATGAGCGATGTGTCGATGTCGCTCCACGTGCCGTTCTTCTTGGAGCGCACGGGTCTCACGTGACTCTGCAGCGTGAAGGTGCCGTCCGGGTTGGCCAGCACCGTGCTGTTCTCGGTGAGGGCGTCGTTCACCGGCGTGGGTTGACCGGTGCGTCGAGCCTCGGTGAGTGCGGTCTTCTCCGCCAAGGTCTGCGCTTCAGGCAACGATGGGGTCGGCTCAGGGACGGCTGCGACGATCGGAGTGAAGCCGACCGCAGTCTGGACCACGAGGGCCGCAGCGGTGAGCGCCGCGAACGCCAGAGGTCGTCTGGGCATGGCGAATCGAAGAAGTCTTGGACGCACGAGTCCCCCCGGACGGTTCCACTAGGTGCCTGATCAGGCTGGAGCGGACGGTAACCGGTGCTGTCTACCTGCGAAAAGACTAATAACTGTGATGTAAGTCATTATCTCTGATGTAACGCTGACGTGAAGTGGATCAACTTCGCCACAGCTCGGGAAACACCCTTCCGAAGGTTCTTGCTCATCGCTTACTGTTCGCTGGCCTGCGACCGGTGACACGGTCCTGTCCGAGGGGGATCACGGCATGATCGGTGGGGATTTCGCGCGCCCGAATGCGGAGAGAACACCCAGAGCGGGGTGGCCCAGACGGACGACGTCCGCGCTCCTAGCCGCCGTCGTGGCCGCGGGTCTGGCCGTGGGGTTGGCCTCCGACATGCCGCGAACCTTCGAGCTCCCGCAGGCTGAGCGCCAGGAGCCGATCCCACATGACGAAATCCCGTTGGTGGAGGAGAAGCCGCTCGCGAAGCCCGTCCACGCGGAACCCGGCGACGCGAAGTGGCCTGACGGCGGGAAGGCGTCGGTGTCGGCAGGTGCGTCGCCGCGTCGCGCCGGAGACCTGCCGGTGTCGGTGTCCGCCAAGGGGGAGAAGGAACGGCGTTTCGACATCGAGGTCTTCGGCCAAGACGTCGCACGGAACGCCGGCGTCACCGGCGTGGTCTTCGCCGTCACCCCGACCGACAGTTCGACCGACGCGATCTCCGTGGACCTGGACTACTCCACGTTCCGCAACGCGGTCGGCGGTGAGTTCGGCACGCGACTCACGCTGGAGCAACTCCCGGGATGCGCCCTCTCGACCCCGGAGAAGCCCGAGTGCCAGGCGCGGTCACCGCTCGCCTCCCGCAACAGCCCGGCCGCCAAGACCGTCTCCGCCGAGTCTGTCAGCCCTTCACCGGACCATCCGCCCGCGAAGAAGATGACGGCCGGTGCCCCCGCCGGTCGGATGATGGTGCTGGCCGCGACGGCCGGGACAGCCGGACCTGACGGCACGTTCGCCGCATCCTCTTTGTCGCCGTCCGGCACGTGGGCCGTGTCGGGCAACTCCGGCTCCTTCGGCTGGTCCTATCCGATCGTGCTGCCGCCCGCTGCCGCCAGCTCGACCGTCGCACCATCGGTGGCGCTGTCCTACAGTTCCTCCTCCGTCGACGGCCGCACCTCCGCCACCAACAACCAGGCCTCTTGGATCGGCCAAGGCTGGAGCTACGCACCCGGCGCCATTGAACGCACTTACCGCACCTGCGCCGAGGACAAGACGCTCCCGCAAGCGCAACAGACCGGTGATCTGTGTTGGGCGGGCGAGATCGTCTCGATGAACCTCGGGGGCCAGGCCACCGAACTCGTCTACGACGACGCAACCCACACCTGGCGCGAAGCCGAAGACCGCGGCAGCAGGATCGAACTGCTCACCGACACCACCAACGGCGTCCACAACAACGAGTACTGGAAGATCACCAACACGGCCGGTGTCAGCTACTACTTTGGCCGGAACCAGGGGCCGGGCTACACCAACCAGGAGCAGACCAACTCCGCGTGGACGGTCCCCGTTTACGGCCCGCGCTCCACCGACAAGTGCTACAACGCCAGCGGCTTCGCCCAGTCCTGGTGTATGCAGGCGTGGCGATGGAACCTCGACTTCGTCGAGGACACCAACGGCAATGTCACCTCGTATTACTACGACCGCGAGACCAACCACTACGGCGCGAACGCCCAGACCACCGGCGTGTCCTACACCCGCGGCGGCAGCCTGAAGCGCATCGACTACGGCCTGCGCAAGGCGAACGGGTCCATCTACGGATCGGTGGCTCCGAACCAGGTCGTGTTCGGCACGTCGGAGCGCTGCCTGCCCGACGCCGGTTTCGACTGCGACCCCTCGAAGTTCACCTCCGTCAACGCCACGCGCTGGCCGGACACCCCGCAGGACCGGGACTGCAAGTCCGGCGCGGTGTGCAACAACCACTACCCGTCGTACTGGTCGACCAAGCGCCTGACCAGCATCACGACCCAGTACAACGCGGGCTCCGGGCCGGTCAAGGTCGACGAGTACCGCCTGACTCATACCATCCCGACCTCCACGGACGACGCCAAGGAGCTGCTGCTCCAGTCGATCACGCGCACCGGCTACAAGGGCACCGAGTCGATCACACTGCCCGCCACCACGTTCGCGTACTTCCCGTCCGACAACCGGGTGCACAACTACGGCGGCGAAGCCGGCTTGGCGCGCTGGCGCGTCAACAACATCAAGACCGACACCGGCGGCCGGATTCTGGTCACCTACAGCGCCAAGGACTGCACGGACACCAGCGTTCCCGCCGACCTGGCCAACAACACCCGTCGCTGCTACCCCGTCTACCGCACCCGCGAGCGCAACGAGAACCCGACGCTGGACTTCTTCCACAAGTATGTGGTGGACAGGGTCGATGTCCAAGACGGAGAACGCCTGCCCGGTGGAGCGACCCGGCCCGGCGCGTCACCGACGAGAATCACCACCTACACCTACCTCGGCACCCCCGCCTGGCACTACGACGACTTCGAACTGGTCAAGCCCGAACACCGCACTTACGGCCAGTTCCGCGGCTACGGCAAGGTCGAAGTCCGCAACGGGGACGCCGGCCGCAACGACCAGCGCGGCGGCGGTCCCGACAAACTGACCCTGACCCGTACCACCTACTTCCGCGGCATGAACGGCGACACTCTCGCAGCCGGGGTGAGCCGTACCGCCTCGGTCACCAACTCGCTGGGCGAGTCGACCGCCGACGACGCGCGATACGCCGGCACGGCCTACGAGACCGAGGTCTACGACGGCGACGGCGGGACCCGCGTGTCCACCAGCATCACCGACCCGACCGTAATCGCCGCCGCGACCGCGTCCCGCGCGCGTCCCGGCCTGCCCGTACTGACGTCCGACATCACTGCAACCGCCAAGACCCGGACGATCACGCACCTGGCAGCGGGCGGCACTCGTACCGCGAGCACCACCAACCGGTACGACACCCTCGGCCGCCTGGTAGCGAAGACCGAGTCCGGCGACGGCGTGCCGGACCTGTGCATGACGACCGGTTACGCCGACAACACCACAGCCTGGATCCGCGACCGGGTCTCGGACATTACGGTGTCCGAACAGGCGTGTCCCGCAGGCGGCGTAGCGCAGACGTCGATCCGGAGCGCGTCACGCACCTTCTACGACCAGAGCACCACGCTGGGTCAGGTCACCGCCGGCAACCCGACCCGCGTCGACACCGCCACCACGAACACCAACGACCAACTGACCTTCGCCACCACCGCCACCACGACGTACGACACCTCCGGCCGGGTCGCATCCACCACGGACGCGCTGCAACGCACCACAGGAGCAGCGTTCACCCCCGCCGAAGGCGGCATCCTGAGCAAGATCGTCACGACCAACGCCAAGAATCAGACCAGCACCGTCGAGCTCGAACCCTCACGCGGCAAGACGACCGCGACCGTCGATGTCGGATCACGACGCACCGACGCCGGATACGACGCGCTCGGCCGCGTTGTCGAGGTGTGGAAACCGGGCCAGTTCCGACGTGACTCCGGAGGCCTTCCGGCGATCACCTACGAGTACCTTGTCCGTGACAACGGGCCGTCGGCAGTGACCACCAAAACCTTGGTCGAATACCACGACATGGTTACGTTCCAACGGAACTACGTGGTCAACGTCGACCTGTACGACCCCTTCGGAGGGTTGAGCCAGTCGCAGTCGGACGCCTTGGACGGCTCGGGCGGCAGGGTCGTGAAGGACATCGAGTACGACTCGCACGGCTGGACCCGCCACACCCGAAACCGCTACTTCACCAACGGCGCCCCTGGAACCACGCTGATCGAGGTTCAGGACAGCCAGGTCAACGACCGCACGGTCACCGAGTACGACGCCACCGGGCGCCCCGTCCTCGCCTCCGAGTACAACGGGACCAACCTGTCCTGGAAGACCAGGACCGTGTACGGCGGCGACCGAGTCACCATCATCCCGCCACAGGGCGGCACGACCACCACGAAGGTCAGCGACGTCCGCGGCCGGGACACCGAAATCCGCCAATACACCACGACGCCGACCATCACCGGCGACACGGTCACCGGCGGTACCTTCCAGACCACCACGCACGAGTACACCGCGCTGGGTCAACTCAAGAAGAACACCGACGCCGTCGGCAACCAGTGGACGTTCACCTACGACTTCCTCGGCCGCAAGACCAGCCAGAGCGACCCGGACTCGGGAACCACGAACACCACCTACGACCTCGCCGGCCAGGTGCTCACGACCACCGACGCCCGCAACCAGACACTGGCGTTCACCTATGACGTGCTCGGACGCAAGACCGCCGAGTACGCGGACTCCACCACCGGCACCAAGCTGGCCGAGTGGCGCTACGACAACGCGGTCAACGGAATCGGCCTGCCCGGCTACACCACCCGCTACACCCCGCAGGGCAACTACGACTCCGGACCGACGGACTACAACGGCGCCGGCCGCGTCTCCAAGACACTCGTCCGCATCCCCGCCACCGAAACAGGTCTCAACGGCAACTACCAGACCACCTTCTCCTACACCCGCACCGGACAGTTGACCTCGGTGCAAACCCCTGCGACCAACCGCGGCGGGCTGCCCGCCGAGATTCTGGGGACCTACTACAACAAGTTCGGGCTGCCCGACACCAGCGACGGCGTAGCTGGCGGAAACGTCTACGTCGACAACACCACCTACACACCGTACGGCGAGGCCGCGCTCTACTCCCTCGGCGTGCTCAACAGCGCCGCCTCGCTGGCCTTCCAATACGACCCGCAGACCAGACGACGCACCCGCACCACCCTCAGCGCCCAGCTGGCCTTTCCCCAAGTCGACGACACCCGCTACACCTACGACCCCGCGGGCAACGTCACGAAGACCGTCAATACCCCCGGCGCACAGGGCCAGGTCCCGACCCGCACCCAGTGCTACAACTACGACGCGCTACGCCGCCTGTCCAACGCCTGGACCGCCACCGACGACTGCGCCGCCACTCCGTCCACTACACCCGGACACGTCAACGTCGGCGGCCCGACCCCGTACTGGACGTCCTGGACGTTCGAACCCGGCGGACTGCGCACCACACAGACACAAAACTCACCGTCCGGTGCCGCCAACGACACCACCACGACCTACACCTACCCCACCAGCGGCACGACTCAAGCCCACACGCTGACCAACGCCACAACAACCGGATCGTCGGGCTCCAGCCTGTCGACCTACGGCTACGACCTCGCCGGCAACACCACCCGACGCACCCTGCCCACCGGGGAACACGTCCTCACCTGGGACAAGGAGAACCGGCTCGACACGGTCACCTCTCCCGCCGGCAACACCAAGTACATCTATGATGCCGACGGCAACCAACTTCTCCGCCGCGACCCCGGCAAGACCACGTTGTTCCTTCCGAACCAGGAGATCACCCGGGACAACGTCACCGGTGTTCTCACCGGCACCCGCTACTACGTCCACAACGGGACCACCGTCGCCGTCCGAGTCGGCAACACCAACCCCACCTACCTGGTCTCCGATCTGCACAACACCGCCTCGGTCGCCCTGGAGTCTGTTGGATACGCCGTCAGTCGGCGAGTCCTGGATCCATACGGCAATAGGCTCGACCAGTCCGGCAACCTCTGGCCCGACCGTCACGGATTCCTGAACAAGCCGGTCAGCGAAATCAGCGGCCTGACCGACATCGGTGCCCGCAAATACGATGCGACCACAGGCCGTTTCATCAGTGTCGATCCCGTGCTTGATCTCGCCAATTCTCAACAGTGGACCGGCTACGCCTACTCCGACAGCAATCCGACGACTTATAGCGATCCCACCGGCCTCATTCGCCAATGTGGCGTCGACGGTGCTGGATGTGGCAGTCGCAACTATGAGAAATGCTGCGGCCCGTCAGTTGACTCCCTTCCCTTCATCAGCTACAAGCCAGCGGACAGTCTGGTCGTCACCTACGATCGACGCGCGCGCACCTACTACCTGAACGAAGTCCAGATCCCGGCCTCTGCTCCGGCAATCGGCAAGTTGCTGTCGACTGCGAAACAGGACCTGCCGAGGGTTCCCTATCGGAAGGACGTGGAGTTCGGCCTCCTGCTTGAGGAGGAGGTCTACATGTTGTTGGAGAGGGCGTGCGACGCCCTGCCTGGCTCCGACTGCTCGGCAGGTTTCATGTCGGATCTCATGCTCCAGCGGCCCGACGTGGGTATGGGAACCGACGCGTTGATGTCGATGGCTGGTGCCGCCATCGGTGGCGCAGGCAGTTTTCGGATGGGGCGCTGGAAGGTTGGAGATGATCCCTTCGCTCCGAAGGCTTCTGGTGACAATCCGATGTGGTCAACAGTGCGATCGCGGTTTTGGAAGAACGAGGCAAATGAGCCTGGAGCTGTAGACCAGTATGGTGCAGCAAACGTTTCTCGAATGAAGCGTGGCTCCGCTCCTCAACGTAAGAACCCGAGGACGGGCGAGATCGAGTCTATGGAGTTGAGCCACGAACCCGTGCCGCTACGAGAGGGTGGTACGTCGGTCACGCCGCGCTGGCCTGACGAGCACGCTATGCTTGATCCGTACCGGCATGTAAAGAAGCAGAAGTGACAGCGGGTGATGGTCTGGTGGAAGAGTTCGGTGAGCGCTTCGTGCGTGAGAACATCGATGTGATCGATGTCGGCGATATGCGTGTCCATCAACGACTGGTCATTCCTCAGGTGGGCGCGGGAAGAACACTTTCTGTCACCTTCGAGCGATACTCGGAGGAAATCGGCCAGGCGGTCTGCGTATCAACTGCAAAGGGTAAACTCCAAATCGGAGAAGAGCGAGCGGCTCGGTTTATACTTTGGGCGGATCACAGTCCGGTGAAGGTTGATTTGCAGATCACCAATCGGGTTCCCTCTGATATCGTTCTCTGGAATGCCTGGCGGCGGCATGATGGAGGGGTCGACGCTGCGCTAAGGTACGCAGGAATGTTGGTGGAGTCGGTCCGGACGTCCGTGTGGCACCTGCGTTGTAGTGACGGCATCGGGTCTGCCGACTTCGACGATCTGGTGCTTCGAGTGGAACTACGTTAGGCGGAGGTCGATCCGCCCTTCATAAGCGAGATCCAGGTGTTTCATCGGGTAGGAGTTCCGGTGTTTCACCGGGATGTTCTTCAACCCGGTAGGCATTCGGGTCGACTGTGCGCCGAACCCACTCGATCCCAGTTCCTTCGGTGCGCGGTGAGGCTTGAACCACGACGCCATGGCGCGACATAACCTGCGAACTTGGCGTACAGATGCACGTGTTGGCGAGCATTATGCGGCTGGCATTTGTTGATGTAGGCGTACGATCAACTCTATGGGAGAGGCTGCATGACAGTGGCTTGATAATCCAGCCTCAACGGAACTCGGCAATCATCTTGAATAATTGCGCGACGAAGCGAATGGTTGCCGCGAAGCATCGCTCCCCGGAGCGTCGAAAGTCAAGGACGAAAACATCCTGTCGATTGTTGCAAGCGACATAGGCGGGCGCTCCGGCCGCTGCTGTGGCTCAGTAATTCGCCCAGGTCACGACTTCTCCTGCATCGGCTTGCTGGCTGCGTGGCTGCGATTGAAAGCCGTTATCGCTTCTGCGGCTTCCGGAGGTGGAAGAGCACCCAACATGCTTGCAAAAATGTGGGAACGAACCTGTGGGGTGTCAAAAGTCGGCCACAGGGGTCTGACTTGCGGTTAGGCGGCTGTGGGTTCGTATTCGTTGATCAGGCCGCCGAGGAGTGGTCGGCGGAGTATCGAGGTCCGGCCAGGCTCTGCGGTCGAGTGGTCTGGTCGTGGTGGTGTGAGTTGTAGGGCTTGGTGTGGTCTGCGGTGGTTGTAGTGGGTCGTGTAGCGGTTCAGCACGGTCCGCAGGTGGTGCTGGGTGATGATGAGCAGTCGGTCGGTGGCTTCGCGTCTGACAGTGCCGACGAAGCGTTCGGCGTAAGTGTTGGCTCGTGGACACCGTGGCGGGGTCTTCACGACGTGGACGCCTGTGTCGGTGAGGACCGCGTCGAACGAGGCGGTGAACTGGCCGGCCCGGTCGCGGATGAGGAACCGGAAGTCGTCTGTCCGGTCGCCGAGGTCCACGAGTAGGTTGCGGGCTTGTTGTGTGGTCCATGCCCGTCGGGGTTGGTGGTGGTGCCGAGGATGTGGACGTAGCGGGTGGTGACTTCCATCACGAAGAACACGTAGATCCGCTTGAGGGTGACGGCGCAGTCGACGTGAAAGAAGTCACAGGCCAACATGCTCGCGGTCTGGGCGCGCTGGAACCGTCGCCAGGAGGTGTCGGTGTCGCGCAGGGGAGCGGGCGGTACCCGCAGGCGCCTGAGCACGCGGCGAACCGTGGAAGCGGCTACCCGGCGGCCGAGCTTGAGCAGCCCACCATGGATCCGGCGGTAACCCCAGCCGGTGTTCTCCCGCGCCATGCGTTCGATCAACGCCACGGTGGTGTCGTCGACCGGTGGGCGGCCGGTGCGGTTGGGGCAGGTCCACTTGCTTGCGACCAGGCACCGGTGCCATCGCAGGATGGTGCCCGGTGTCGCCAACCGGTGCTCACCCAGCCGTCGGGGGAGTCGGCGAACCAGCGAGGCGAGTACAGCTCGATCGGCCCACTCCCATCGCGGGCGGGGGTTGCTCCGGCGCAGCACGGCGTCCTCCTGTCGCAGCAGCAACAACTCCACGTCCTTGGCCGCGGAGGACCGGCCGAGCAGAACCAGCCAGTCACCGAGTCGAACGAAGATCAGGTACAGCAGTCGTAGCGCCACACCCCACGATCATGCCCTGGTGGTCCAGCGTGCGCGATCGTCGCAGCTCAGCGTCCCAGTGCAGAGTTCTGACACCCCAAAAGCCACCCGCGCCGACGCGCTCGCCTGGTGGACGCACACCCCCGGCCCGCTGACCGCCGTCCAGCACCGGGCACTCGGCGACGGCCGGCCCGACCTGGCCGTCACCCTCGCCGCGACCGCGCGCGGCTACCGCGCCGTTTACCCGCACGACCCGGACGACCTGCTCGCCGCCGAGACACTCGGCATCGACACCACCACCACGCTCGGCGACCCCTATGCCACAACGTTCCTGCTGATCCGACGCGGCTGCACCCACCGACGCGCCGACCTCCTCCGCCGCGCCGAAACGGACTACACCGCCGCGCTGGCTTGGATCGACGCGCCCCCGGCCTGGTCGGAGAGGCACTCGGCGGGCTCGCCCTGATGCACCGCGCGCAGAACCGGACCCAACGGGCCCACGACGTCCAGACCGGCGCACTGGCCCTCGCGCGCGCGGAGCGCCCCGGTCCCGAGGCCACCGCTTACCGCAACCTCGCCATGATCCTGCGCGACCTCGGCGATTACACCGCCGCGTTCGCCCACGCTGAACGCGCCCTCGCGATCCGCCGACACACCGGCGGGCCCGTCCAGATCGCCGACGCGCTGCTCGCGTTTGCCGAACTCCACCTCGACCAGGGCCTGCCTAAAGGCCCGAACGAGGCCGGGAAGCTGTGCGGCCGCGCCCACGCGATCCTCGCCGACGCCGGCGGCGCGCCCGCCGAACTCACCCGCGCCCACACCCTCGCCGCCCGCGCCCGCCCCGACGAAGCCCGCCGCTGCTGACACACCCGACCACCCCCCGCACGGCAGACCCGCCGACGCCGCGTCACCGCACCCCGAAGACCCGGTGATGCGGCCAGTATCAACACCCAGGACTCCTGGAGCCGCACCGAAAGGCGAGGTGGTGGATCGGCACCGGCCAAAGGGCGGCCGCCGGGGCAGGCCAGGCCCTCGGGTCTGTACAACTGTCGGTGTAAGTCCTGATCAAGGATGAGCACTGATGGAAGAGATGATGTCCGGCGTGGAGAACGTCGAGGACTCGAAGCCCGCGACCGGCCTGGACGGCCTGGACGAGCAGTTGATCGACCGGCTGGTGGGCCAGGCCCGGGCCGGTGGGTTGACGCTGACCGGCGAGGGTGGGGTGTTGCAGCAGCTCACGAAGCGGTTGCTGGAGTCCGCGTTGGAAGGGGAGATCACCGACCACCTGGGCTACGACCGCCACGATCCGGCCGGTCGCGGGACGGGGAACTCTCGCAACGGCGCCCGCTCCAAGACGGTGTTGACCGACGTGGGCCCGGTGGAGATCGACGTGCCCCGTGACCGCAATGCGGAGTTCGAGCCGAGGATCGTGGCCAAGCGGCAGAGGCGCCTGACCGGGGTGGACGAGATGGTGATCTCGTTGTCGGCCAAGGGTTTGACCACCGGCGAGATCAGCGCGCACCTGGCCGAGGTCTACGGCGCGGCGGTGTCGAGGCAGACCATTTCCACGATCACCGACAAGGTGGTCGAGGGCATGGTCGAATGGCAGAACCGGCCTCTCGACGTCGTCTACCCGGTTGTGTTCATCGACGCGATCCACGTCAAGGTCCGGGACGGCCAGGTCGCCAACCGGCCCGTCTACATGGCGATGGCCGTGACCGTCGAAGGCCACCGCGACATCCTCGGACTCTGGGCCGGGGACGGCGGCGAGGGCGCGAAGTACTGGCTCCACGTGCTCACCGAGCTGCGCAACCGCGGCGTCGCCGACGTGCTCATGCTCGTCTGCGACGGCCTGGCCGGGCTGCCCGACGCGGTCACCACGGTCTGGCCCCGAACGGTGGTGCAGACCTGCATCGTCCACTTGCTGCGCAACAGCTTCCGCTACGCCGGCCGCCAGCACTGGGCCGCCGTCGCCAAGGCCCTCAAGCCGGTCTACACCGCTCCCACCGAGGCCGCCGCCCGGGAGCGGTTCGCCGAGTTCGCCGAAGCCTGGGGCGCCCGTTACCCGGCGATCGTGCGGCTCTGGGACAACGCCTGGGCCGAGTTCGTCCCGTTCCTCGCGTTCGACACCGAGATCCGGCGGGTGATCTGCTCGACCAACGCGATCGAGTCCGTCAACGCCCGCATCCGCCGCGCGGTCAGGGCCCGGGGCCACTTCCCCAACGAGCAGGCCGCGCTCAAATGCGTCTACATGGCGGTCATGAGCCTGGACCCCACCGGCACCGGACGCAAACGCTGGACCATGCGCTGGAAACCGGCGTTGAACGCCTTCGACATCGCCTTCGACGGCCGCCTCACCACCGGACGCGAGTAACCCCCACCTTTCCGCCCCGACTTACACCGAACACTGGACAGACCCAGGCCCTCGGACCCGAGCGGCCCGCCATCGTGGTCGGCCGGCCCCGGACCGTTCGACCGGCACGGCAGACACCCCACACGCTGCTGGCCCACGTGCTGTCAGCGTCGGATACCGGTGAGGTTCGCGTGGATTCAACGGGCGGGCGAGGATGAACCAGTCGAAGGTGATGAGGCCCGGCCAGCGGCTCCACGACCTAGGTGAACGACGAATCGGCTGAGCTGTTACTGATCACATCGTTGTTGCGATGGTAGTTGGCGAGTGGGTGTCGCTGCGACGCCGTGCCCGGCGACATCGGCGGGTCATGTCATGGACTACCGGGTGAGGGAGGATCGGGAATGCGCAGGGGGATCTCCGGGCGGTGGTTCAGCACGCTCGTGGTGTCAGGGCTCGGCATTGCGCTAGCTGCGGGAACGGGGTGGATGCTCAGCCACGGCACGCGGGGGGCGGAGATCGCCAACATCTGGGCGTTGCCCGTGTCGCTGATCGGTGTTCTGATCGCGGCTTTCGGGTGGTCGTTCCGGGGGACCGCGGGTGGCGGGCGAGTACTCGCGGAGGTCGCGGACGGGCTCGCGTTACGGGTGGCCGAGCGCGAGGCGGTGGCGTTGCGCCGGTTGCTCGGCGACATCGGCGATGTTCGGCCGGCGGATCTGATGTTCACCCGGTTGGCGCTCGGGTCGGGATGGCGTTCCGACGGCGGGGATCCGGAGGGCACCGTGCACGCCGCGGCGGCGTACTTCCGGGGGCTGGACCGGGGACGTCTGGTGGTGTTGGGGGAACCCGGCGCCGGCAAGACGATCATGGCAATCGCTCTTGTCCTCGACCTCGTGCGGGAACCGCCGGATGACGGGGTGCGGAGAGTCCCGATACGGCTGTCCCCCTCCTCGTTCTCCGCCGGCACGCTTCGGGCGGGCGACCCGCGGCTCGTGCGCGAGCGCCTGGACGACTGGATCGTGGAGGCGCTGGCGTCCTCCTACGGGATCGGCCCGAGGGTGGGCCGGGAGCTCGTCGCCCAGGGACGAATCATTCCGGTGCTGGACGGCCTCGACGAGATGGGCTGTCGCAGCGGCGACCCTGGACCGGGCGAACTCGCGCGGTCCTCTCCCCTTGAGTCGCTGCTGACGTCGCTGAACTGGCCGACGGGCGGGGTGCTGCGTCCTGTCGTGGTGACCTGCAGATCCGACCGGTACCTCGAACTCGTCGCCCATGACGTGACGGTGGTACAGGACGCGACCGTCGTCGAGATGCGTCCACTGAGCACGGACCGGGTCACGCGGTGGATCACGCGGCTGTTTCCCGACCCGGACGAGCCCACCTCCGTAGAGGGTCGTTGGCGCCCCGTGGTCAAACGGCTCGACAAGCACCCTCGAGGCAGGCTCGCCGTCGGGCTGTCGTCCCCGCTACGGCTCTTCCTCGCGGTGGCCGCATACCGCAGTAAGGCAACCCGACCCGAGGAACTCTTGGCCGTGTCCGCGGCCGACCTCGACGACCACCTGTTCGCCCGGTTAGTGCCCTCGATAACCGCGCACCACCCGCGCGGTTCCGGTCATTACCGGGCGGACCAGGTCACCAGGTGGTTGACGACGATCGCGGACCACCTCGACACAATGGGCAGGCAGGGTCGCTCACGCACCGACTTCCGGGCATACGACCTCTGGCAGACGTCGCGCCGGGCGCGGTCGATCCAGGTGCTCACCGCGTGCGCGACACTGTTTCCGCTGATACCGGTGCTGGTGATGTGGTTGGTGACCACGCCGGCCTTCGCCAGCACGTGGTTCACGGGTATTCGCTGGTCCGTGGCGCTTGCGCTGGCAGGAATCCTGGTCGTCTCCGTGGCGGGTTTTGCGTCGAGCGGGGACGGGCCTACCAGTCCGTGGCCGGTGACCCTGCCGGGTCGGGGTGTCCGGGGCAACCCTGGGGAACCGATCCGGCGCGGCCTGCGACAGGAGGTGCTATGCCTGCTGGGCGCGTGCACTGCCGGTGGTGCCGTCGGCACCAGTTTCGGGTCGGTCGTCCTCGGAGTTCTGCTCGGTGCCGCGGCAGCGCCCGCGCTCGGGACTGCGGCGCGGGGACACGCGACCTGGCTCCGCTACCTCATCACGGTCGCCATGCTGTCACGACGCCACGCGTTTCCCATCCGCTCCGCCAGGTTCCTCGATTGGGCCTGGCAAGCGGGGCTGATCCGGATTTCGGGTGGGCGAGTCCAGTTCCGGCACCAGGAACTGCAATCGTGGCTGGGCCGGTCGCACCCACCACGCACCGCGCCGCCGTTGTTTGACCAGATCGCCCTGTCCGCGCTCCTGGCGCAGCCGGCGGAGGACGCGACCGGCCAGCGAACACAGAACGAGCGGAAGCTGCGTGTGCTGGGTCTGGTGGTCACCGCACTGGCCGTGACGCCATCCGTGCTCCTGATCGCCCTCGTGTTCGCTGGCACGTTCGTGCTGACCCAGGGCCTCTTCCTCCCGGCCGTGTTCCTGTTGACCTTCGTCGTGCTCGTGACCGCGTGCGCTCTCACCGCTGCCATGGGCACGTTGTGGTCTACCGCCTCCCGGTACACCAGGATGACGCAATTGGCACGCACCCCGCCCCGACGCCACGAAGGGCGGGACAGCGCCCACGACGTAGGCGGGTCCGCCACCACGGTCCAGTTCGCCATGGACCACACCTGCGGAGGTCTTTGCCTGACCGAAATACCGGGCTTCGTCGACAGTCCTGACCAGCGTACGACGTTTTTTCCACTCGCATGGCCGATCAGCTTCGTGAGCATGGCTCTCCTCCCGGTGACTACTCCCCGACCCGTCGGGTCGAGCCGGTCGGCATTCGAGAACCCGTCCACCGTGGTACTGCTCATGATCGCGTCGGCGGGCGTCGCGAGCGCGTTTCTACGCATCCGCTCCCACAGAATGCGGAGCATCATCGAGATCGTCGTTCCCTTCGGCCTGACACGGCTCCCCGCTGACATCGCAGCGGTGATGGTTCTTCACTCGTCCGCCCACCTCAGACTCCACCACGTGGAACGGGTTCGCTGGCACCGTTCGGTCCGCCTGGTGTCCGCGCTGTGTACGGCACCGCTCGTCGGTGGAGGTGTCGCACTCGCACTCGACCTGGACCGACTGACCGCGGGCGTTCTCCTGCTCCTGCTGACTTCAGGCGCGTGCGCGGTCACCGGTCTGGTGCTCACCGGGAGACTGCTCGAACTGCTCCTCGAACTGAGGGCGGACAGCGACTGGTACGCCAGCGCGGAGGTGCGCGCAGCTGTCATGAGGTTGCTGACGCAGCGCCGGAGATCCGCCATGGCCGACGTCCGCCTCCGCGCGCTCGCCGAAGGCAGCTTGCCGGTCACGGTCCAGACCGCGCTGCCGATCGCGTCGATGTCGCTGGCCGTTCTCAGCCTGGCGGGCGCGCTGGCGCTGTTGGTGTGAGCAGGCAGGTTCGGAAGGCGGGCGGCGTTCCTTTGGACGATACTCGGGACGATCATCGGGCATGACCGAGCTGTCGGAATGGCCTGTGGGCTCGTTCAACTGCGTTGCACCCAGCAGGCGGCCCTGCCCTCCGTGGCCGCTGCCCGGGAGTGCCCGCCGGGCATTCCGCTCCGCGAGGCCGTGGCGCAACTCCCTTCGATGTCAAGTAGGCGTTGGCGAGGTTGTCGCCGTTCCTGGGGCAGCCTTCATCAGGCCAGCCTCTGTCCACTGCGTCAACCGCCGTGACGGTCTCGTTTGGCCTTGAGGTTCAGACGGCGTCGGAGTGGCAAGTTCGACCTGAAGGGGGTCACCAGGTGGTGACTTCCGTTGTTACTTCAGCTGGTATTCCCCTGCAGCCACGCCTCGAAGTGGTCCTCGGTCAGGGGGCGTGAGATCAGATTGCCTTGGATGGCGTCGCAGCCCATGGCCACGAGCTGGTCGCGGGCGGCGTCGTCCTCCACGCCCTCGGCCACCACGGTGAGGCTCAGCGAGTGGCCCAGCTCGACG
>NZ_JBFAJV010000032.1:0-30976 GCF_040655415.1 Actinosynnema sp. NPDC050436
TGGCGCACCTACCGGCAGGGCGTGGTGACGAACCTGCTCAACCCCAAGGTGATCCTGTTCAACGTGGCGTTCCTGCCGCAGTTCGTGCGGCCGGATCTGGGGCACGTCCCGCTCCAGTTCCTGGTGCTGGGCCTGACGCTGGTGGCCATCGGCCTGGTGGTGGACGGGGCGGTCGGCCTGCTGTCGGGCCGGCTTGGGTCGGTGCTGCGCCGCAGCGCCCGCGTCGCCCGGGGCATGAACGTGTTCAGCGGCACGGTGTTCGCGGGGCTCGCGGTGCGCCTGGTGGCCGATCCGGACTGACCCGCCCCGGTGACCGCGGCCTGAGGACGGGGAGGAGTGCGGCTCCCCCAGCCCCGAAAACCGGGAGAGCCCGCCGCCCACCACTGGTCTGGAGGCTTACTCCCTCGTCGCCCTCGCCCTTGACATCGGGCGGGCCTTCGGTGAGCGCGGCCATTCTCGCGCTCAACTCGGACCTTGAGACTGGCAGGCTTCATTGATCGAGTGATCGGTATTCCTGGTTGGGGTTCACCGGTTGTGATCGCCGGGGGCGTAGGTCTTCCAGGTGGTCCGCGGCGAGGAAAGGGGGCAAGCCGCATCCCTTCCGCGGCTTGCCCCCGGCCCGACGCGGGCGCAGAGTGCGCCGCCCCACCGGACGAGGCGCGGGCACCGGGTTTCGTGCCCGCCGTCCCGTGGTGGACGGCGGACCGTCGTCCACCGGCTCCGGGACAGCGGGCGTGTGCAGGTGGGGCGACGAGGGGGTCTCCGCCGGCGTCGACACGGCAGACGACCACCGGTGTGCTCGAACACGCCGTCCGTCCATGAGCAGCAGATCGACCGTGTCACCGCGGTCGGCCGAATCGGCTCGTGCGGGCCTTGCCGAGTGCTCTTTTGGCGGTCGGGTCGCGGGAAGTGTCAGGCCGGCACGTCCGGGCCTGCGTGCACTCCTGTGCGTAGGTCGGTGTGGCCGTGGCCGGGGCTTCTACGGCTCGGTCTCCGGCGTGCACCGGGTGGCCGGTGCCGCGTGTGCGCGACGTGCGGGCCTGAAGGCAAGCGGAAGCCGATGCCGGTCGGACAGCGCGGTTCTCCGGTCCGCGGCCATCGAATGATGCCGCCCCGCCCTGTGAGACGCCCGGACGGCGTCGGCCCTGGACGAACGGGCCGGCCGTTCTGTCGGTGTGCCCCCTTCCCCGGTGTCGGCGCACTGTGCGAGCGCCCACCGGGTGAAGGGGGTCGACGCCTCGTCGAACCCGCAACACCGCCTGCAAGTCGATGACCAGCACCAACCCGGCTACACGGTGTTTTCTGCACGTCTGCTACCGGACGGCCTACTACACCAGCATCGACTACGACAGCTGGGCGGGTTCGACGCCGTCCCTCGCGGGCGGCAACCTCCAGGGCAGCTACCAGATCCGGTCTTTCCGGCCCCAGTAGGGCGAGGTCGCCCACTGCCTGATCTACCGGCGGCGGGAACGCCCGGTTCGACGCGGGCGCGTGCTGCACCGCGCGTGTCACGGTGAGAACCGGGCGTTCCCTGTGCTGCTAGGTGATGATGAACTTCTCCCAGGCTTCGATCTTGTCGTGCCGGGCCCGCAGCATCCCCACGAGGTGGTCCTTGAACTTCAGTTCCGTCGACACGAACAGCCCGTTGTGGGCGCGCAGCGCGTAGCGGTTCTCGGACGAGCTGTACCACAGCTCGAACCGCTCCCAGAGGTTGATCTCACTGGCCCGGGCGCGCAGCAGGCCGTAGTCGCCGCCCGGGTAGTCCAGTTCCGCCGTCACGTACAGGCCGTTGGC
This sequence comes from Actinosynnema sp. NPDC050436, assembly GCF_040655415.1. NCBI lineage: Bacteria > Bacillati > Actinomycetota > Actinomycetes > Pseudonocardiales > Pseudonocardiaceae > Actinosynnema > Actinosynnema sp. NPDC050436. Next base: position 1,795 of record NZ_JBFAJV010000032.1, read on the forward strand.
GTTGGACTTGATCGACCACTTCTGCGAGGTCGGGTCGTAGGTGAAGGTGTACTGCTCCCGGGCGCCGACCGCGCCGGCGGCGGCGCGCAGGCCCGTGCGGAAGATGCCGCCGTAGTCGATCTCCGTCGTCACGTAGTAGTTGTTGGCGGCGGAGTAGAAGGTGTTCGAGAACGCCCGCACGTCGCCGCCCTTCACGACCTGCCAGCCGGCGGGCACCGCCGGGGCGGCCGACGCCACGGGCTGGACGAGCCCGACCACTGCCACGACCGCTGTGAGGGCAGCCGAAAGCCGCAGAGCCAATCGCATGAATCCCCCTGCAACAGAGATTTTCCCCGACCGGATCTTCCGGCCGGCCCGGAAACGCTAAGGCTCGCCAACGGCCCCGTACAAGGTTTTGTGGAATAGCCTACCCCTACGGCGCAGTCCTTCTCGCGGCAGTGGACCGATCGGCGGCGGCGGCGCGTCGGCCCAGGTGGGCGGTGTCGCGGACGGGCCGCACGAATGCGGGTTCATTCGTCGGGAATGGCGGACAGGGGGCAATATCTGATCTCGGCGGAGCCGGAACGACAACGCCGGACCAGTGTCCGGTGCCATTCGGCGGAGCGATTCAATTCAGCGGTTGTCGACTTCTCCCCGGTCGGCGAGGACGGCGGGCTCGAGGGTCTGGGCGCACCACTGCCGGAAGTCGGTGCCACGGGCCGCGTACGGCGGGCGGCGGGCGTTCGACGCCGGCGTCCCAGACCCTCGTCCTCATCCCGACCATGCCCTCGACGAACGCCGGGTCCAGGCCGTAGCCGAGCATCGCGGTCCGCAACTCGTCCGGCGACTGGCGCTCGTTGCGGACCGGGCGGCCCGATTCCTCGGTCATGGTGCGGGCCGGGTCGTCGGGCGAGAGGTCCTGCGGGCCGAGTACCGGCACGCTGCCGACGCCGGTCCGGGAGCGGTCCACCAGATGCACCTCGATGCGCCGGTTCCCGTTCGGCCAGCCGGAGTTGGCCAGGGCCGCGTGCACACGGTCGCGCAGCTCGCGCCGGCCGCGGCCGTTGCCGCCGGTGGGCAGGATCTCGGGTGGGCCGTCGGCGGCTGTGGCGGTGAGGGCGGACACCTGGCCGGTCGGGCCGCGCAGGGACGCAGTGTGGACGGTGGACATGACGAACCCCCAGAGGTCTGGTGTCGTTCGGAGGCGGCCCGGAGCCCCAGGACGGAAGGTGGTCGGGCGTCCCGGTATCGGGGCTTGGCCCGGGAACTGTCCGGATGTCGCGCGGGCCGGTCGAACGTCTCGCCGGCACGCCCGGACACGGCTGAGTCCGTGCTGCTCGGGCGTGCGATGGTCGGACGCGGGCCCGGACGGTGCGCCGTTGGTGTCGCCGCAGCGTGCGGGACGCCGTCAGCGCGCCCGACGCGCCAGACGTTCCAGGTCCAGGATCAGCACGCTCCTGCCGTCCGGGCGCAGCAGGCCGCGGTGGGCGAAGTCGGCCAGCGTCTTGTTCACCGTCTCCCGGGAGGCGCCGACCAACTGGGCGAGTTCCTGCTGGGTCAGGTCGTGGGTGACCCGCAGCAGCCCGCCGTCCTGCCTGCCGAAACGTACAGCGAGGTCCAGCAGTGCCCTGGCCAGCCTGCCGGGGCACGTCGTTGAGAAGCAGGTCGCTGACCACCGAGTGGGTCCGACGCAGCCTGCGCGCCAGGGCCTGCAGCAACTGCTCAGAGGCTCCCGGGTGGTAGGCCGTCCACTGCCGCAGGGCGGGTCGGTCCATGCCGAGCACCTGCACTTGCGTGACCGTCGTGGCGGTGGACGCGCGGGGGCCGGGTCGTGGATCGACACCTCGCCGAACATCTCCGACGGGCCGAGGAGGGCCAGCAGGTGTTGCCGGCTGCGGGGCGTGGTGCGGCTGAGCTTCACCTTGCCCGACCGGATGACGTAGAGGCGGTCGCCCGGTTCGCCCTCGGAGAAGATGACGTGGCCGCGCGGGAACTCGGCGGCTTTCCCGACGGCGTCGAAGGCGGACAGGACCGGGTCGTCGGCGGGCGGATGGGCGGTGGGCATCGTGGACTCCTGACAGACGGGGTGCGCGCGGGCGTGGACGGGTCGGCGGGCCGGGGCGGAGGTCACCGCGGCACGCCGGGCGGGGCAGTGGTGACGGCCAGGGCGAGAGTGCCCGGTCCTGCGTACTTGCCGTCAACCTCGTGGCGGCAGGAGCGGCAGACCACACCGCTATCGGCCATGGTCGAGCCTGTGCCGCTCGCGTGGCAGCAGGTGGTCAGCGGAATGAGGTACTCGGTGCCGTCATCATGGTGGATCGGGTGGCCCGGCTCGCCCAGTGGGACGAGCAGGTCGCCGTCGGCGTCGAGGCCTTGGATCCGGCCTGCGATCGTGGCGTGGACTGCGATGCGGCGGCCGTCGGCGAAGAGGAGTTCCACGGTGTCGGCGGGGTCGGTCGGCCGCACGGTCGGGACCTTTCGGCTTCGGCGGACAGGACGGGCCGGTGGCGCTCCGGCCGGTGGTGGGTCACCGCCACCGCGACGGTCGGACCGATGCGAGGCACGCAGCGCATCCCGACCGGTCGGGGTGCGACCGGTCGGGATGCGGCGGTCACGCCGGTTGCGGGCCGCCCGCCTGCTCGTCGTTGATGGCGGCCGGGGCGAGGTGTGGCCACTTCCCGCAGTCGAGGGTGGGGTCGAGAACCACCTGCTCGATGTGGGTCACGGGGTAGTCCAGGGTCTGCAGCAGCTCGATGTAGAAGCGGGTGTCGTCGCCGGGAGAGCGCCAGCTGGCGTCGGCGTTCTCGGTGTGCTTGGCGTTCCAGTGCGCCTCGCAGGCGCCGACGACCTGGGCCAGGCGGATCAGGACGGCCTGGGTCTCGGTGGTCGTCTTGCGGCGCAGGAGCACCGCGATCGGATTGCCGCTGCGGCGGTGGTCGTGGGGTTCGGCGAGCTTGAGCAGGGTGCGGGCGTAGGCGTGCGCGGGCGCGGCCTCGGCGAGGTGGTCGCAGGCCAGCACCGGGGCGAGCGCGAGCCAGTGCTGCACGCGCGGGGGCAGCTCGGCGGCCTTGCGCTTGCGCCAGCCGGCGAAGTACTTGGTCAGCCACTTGCGGCGGCCGATTTTGGCATCGCGCCACAGTCGGTTGTTCACCGCCGCGCGCTTGCGCTCGCCGGCCTGGTAGGCGGCGTCGCGTTCGGGCTGCGGCGCTGCCGGGGCGAAGCGCAGGACGTGGCCGTACGCGGTGTGGTCGGTGCAGACGTAGGCGATGTTGGTGGTGGACCGGAACGGGATGTCGACGACGTGGGCGGCGTGTCCGGGGCAGTGGGCGTGGTCCTCGGCGGTGAGGGCGTGCTCGGCCCGGCTGTCGGCGAGCAGCCGGGACAGGTGGACCACGCCGTCGGCGTCGGGCTCGACGACCGGCACGCCGTCGGCGCGCAGCCGGTCCTCGGCGGCCGCGATCCGCGCCGAGGCGCGGGTGCGGTGGCCGTGGGCGGCGTGGTCGAGGCAGAAGTGCGCGACCTCGACCTCCAGGTCGCGGTCCACCCAGACCGAGACCGCGCGTCCCGGGCAGTCGGCGTGCCCGGCCGGCTCGAGCGGGTCGTCGCCGTCGCCGGCACACAGCTCGTCGAGCCGCTCGGTCCCGTCGGGCAGGTCGCCCTCGTCGTCGACCAGCGCGTAGCCCCGGTCGACCAGTCGCTGCGTCTCCCGATCCAGTGCGGCCCGCTGGTCCCGCTGGTCGCGCAGCTGTCCGATCGTCCACTCGAACTGGTGGGGACGGTCGGCCAGGACGTCGACCAGCTGCTGGTGGGCCGCCTCGTCGTCGCCGAACTCGGCCAGCTCGGACAGCCGCAGCAGGTCGACGGTGGGCAGCACCGTCCCGGCGGCCCGGGTACGGGCGCTGGCGGCGACCGCTAGTCCGGCGGTGATCTGCTCGTCGGGCAGGCTCAGCTTCCGGCCGATCGTCTTGGGGTCGAGTCCTTCCAGGGCGAGTTGGCCGTAGAGTTCGGCCTCCTCGACCGGGGTGTAGCCCTTGCGGTGGATGTTCTCGATGCCCTGGACCACCAGCGCCTCCCGCCTGGTGCCGGGCGCGTGGACCAGGAAGTCGACGGTGAGTTCGGGGTTCTCCCGGTCCTTGACCGCGACGGCGGCGGCGTGGCGGTGGAAGCCCACGAGCACTGCCAGGACGCCGTCGGGGTCCGGTGCCACGTTGATGATCGAGACCTTCGGGTCCACGCCGTGTTCGGCGACGGAGGCCACCAGCTCGGGCCGGGTCTCGCGGATGTCGCCGACCACGCGGCTGTTGCCGTCCGCTCGCACCCGCCGCGGGTCGATCCCGTGCAGGACGAAGGGATAGACGGCCGGTTGGTCGGTGGTGGACTGGTCGACGGTGAGCAGGTCGGGCATGGTGTCGTCCTCGGTGCTGTCGAGGGCTGCGGTCATGGTGACGGCCTCGTTCCGGGTGCTGCGGGCGTGGTGCCCTGGTGTGGGAGCGGGATTGCGTTGGTGCGCGGTGGAAAGGTGTTGCGACCGAGCCCGTGTGGGCCGGTCCGGTGTGCGGCTGCCGTGCGGCTCTGCCGTGGTGGGGGTGTCCAGCGCCTTCTGCTGGACGCCCCCCACCACGGCAGAGCACGCTGGGCGGCCCGTCACCGGGGCGGCCGGCACGCGGGTCCGGACCGCAGGGTGGTTGTGGGGTGGGAAGGATCTGCCTCCGATCGCGTCACCGGGGCGGGAACCAATCAGGTCCGGTGACCGGTGTCGGACGGCAATCGGCGCCGCGCGGTTGTCGTGGCGCGGGAGCGGTGGACAAGCGTGCCGTTTCCCCGGTGGGTCTTCACCGGACCGTCGAGTCGGCCCGGGGCGCCGGCCGGTCGAGGCGGGAGACGGCATCGCGCGAGGTCACTCGCCGGAGGTGCCGGGTGCGTGACGGGCCCAGCGGAGTTGCGGCCACGTCGGGGCACCGATGCGCGCGGAACGGCATGTCGCGGCGGTGCCGCGTCGCCGCCTGCGACGGCAGGTTCACACGGGGAACTGGAACTGGGAGGCGGCGGCCCAGGCTTTGGGGAACGCGGGGCCTGTCTTGTCGGCCGCGGTGGCCGGCGCGAAGGCGAGGAACTGCTCGGCGGTCGGTGTGCCGCGGATGAGCGCCTGCGGTTCACGGCGGCGCAGCCAGGCGCGGGAGTGGGTGTCGTCGGGGAACGTGGTGTCTCCGACCGTCACCGGGACGCCGCCGCTGAAGGCGCGCTGGTGGAGTCGGACACGCACCTTGTCGTGTGGGCCGATGTCGAGGATGCGGATCGACCGGGCGTAGGCGATTCTGCCGTCGGTGCGGGGCGAGAGTGTGCGGCGCACGTCGTAGACCGCCCACGGCAGGACGGCCAGTCGCTGCCGGAACGCGGTGAGCACCGCCTCGGTGCCGGTCGATGCCCGGAGCAGCGACAGCAGCCGCTTGCCCTTGATGAGGCCCTGGGTGGGGTTGAGGGCGGTGGCCGTGAACTCCATGGCCAGGGCCAGCACGCCGGCGTCGGGTTCGTCGACGAACCGGGCGACGGTCTGCCTCTGCCCTGCTTCGGTCGCCAGGGCGAACGGACAATAGGTACAGGCGCTCTTGATCCACTCGACGCCGAAGGTCTCCCGCAGGAACGCCCGCGCGCGGGCGCGGTCCCAGCCTCCGTCCCACTCACGCAGCGGATACATGCCGGTACGCAGGGCGGTGTCGTACTTCTTGTCCCGTTCGGCGCGGCGCTGTTCGCCTTTCTCGTAGCCCATGACCTGCCGGTAGGGCCGGCCCTGCGTGAGTTCGGCGATGACGAGATCCAGCGGCCATGCCTTGAAGTGCTGGCTGCAGAGCCTGTCGCCGGTGGTCTGCGGGACGAGGGCTCCGTCGAGCATCTCGTGGGCCAGGGTCCAGGCTCCGACCGAATGCAGTCGGCCGGGGGTGCGGGTGTCGGACAGGATGTCCACCCCGTCGGCCTCGCGCGGGCCGCGGCGGGCGACCTGGATGTAGCGGACCCGGGCCGAGGCCATCAGGGGCAGCAGGTGCTGCTCGACCAGGCGCCGGGTGGCCGGCCATTCCTGTCCGGTCATGCCGGTGATCACGGCCAAGTTCCGCAGGTCGAAGTCACGGCTGGACGGGTCGGTGATGTAGCGGGCGGTGATCGCGCCGGAGTCCACCCCGAGGCCGAGGTTGAGCACCACGTCCGGCGGAGGTTCGGTGCGGGCCAGGGCCAACGAGGGCGCAGGCGTCGGGGTCGGCCGGATCAGGCCCAGCAGGGCCTGCGCCTGGTGGACCGTCTCCAGGGCGAGTTGTTTGTCCACGCGGTCGCCGAGCGGGTGCGGTGGCGGAGCGGGCACGGTGGTTGTCATGCCCCGTCACCCGGGTCCGTGCTGCGGGCGGGGCCGCAGTCGGTGTCGTGCGCGGGGTGGGGTCGAGCGCGGTGGCTGCGCGTCTTGTCGGCGGCGTCTCCGGCGTGCATCCGCACGGCGGTGGCGGTGGTGCCGCACCTGTGGTCGTGCCGCACGGCCGGGGCCGCCTGTCCGGCGTCCGACTGTCGGGAAGTATCGGTGGTGGACGTGGTCATGACTGGGAGGCCCTTCACGTTCGGTCTCGGTGACTGCCGGCCCGGCCGGACAGTCGGCGCGGGCAGCGCGAAGGCCCGCACCGGGTCACACGGGACCGGTACGGGCCTTCGCGGTGTGCTTCTGCGTCGTGGGAAGTGCAGGCGCGGGACGGGGCACGGCCGTTCCGGTGCGGTCGGCGGCGACGGGGTGCGTCGACGTCGGGCTCCGGCGGGAAGCCGGTCGTGTCGACGGGCACGGTGCCGGGCGCGAGCCGTCGACCTGGCGCGGCTCGTGGCGCAGAGGTGCCAAACGACGCCAAGATCCGGGGTGCGCGAGTCGGCTTCCGGCCACGGCCGACCGTCGGGGCGGTCAGCCGTCGAGGAAGTCCCGGTGCGCGCGCCTGCCGGCTTCGCACAGCGCACGCATCTGCTCGGGCGGCATCCCAGTCTCGATCGCGTGGGCGATCAGCTGTCCGAGTCGGTGCCGCTCCCCCGCCGCCCGCATGGCGCTGTCGACGGCGATCCGGGCGAGTGTGCCGTCGCCGCGCACATAGGCGGAGATCGCCGCCAGCGTCGCGGCCTCCGCGCTGACCGGGGCGGGGAGCTTGCGTGCCAACTCCTGCCACAACCGCTCCGCAGCGGGCGCGGACCCGCCGAGCGCGAACTGCGCGCACCAGTCCCGGACCCTGCGGTCGCTGAGCGCGATGCCCAACTCCACGACGAGGTCGTCGGTCAACCCCTCGGCACGGTCGGCCGCCCGGGTCACTTCCCTGTCCACCGCCTGGAACCGGCGTCGGGCGGACTCCCGCGACCGGAACGTCCCGGCATCGCGCAGGGCGGAGTCCAAGGCGTCGGCGAGCATCGCCGCGCGACGGTCGCGCTCCGCGACCGGGTCCGGCCGCACCAGCCCGGCCAACTCGCCGCGACCGGCCCGGGTGACATTGCCGTTCACCGCCGCCACCACGTGCAGAAGGGACCCGTCGGGGTCCGGTACCGGGCCGTCCACCCCGACGATCCCGTACCGGAACCACCGTACGCCCGCGGCGATCGCCGGCACCCCGACGACGACGATGCCGACCCCAAGGTGACGGGCGTTGTCCTCCATCCGCGTGGCCAACGGCAGGAACGGTCCCTCCGTCGCGGACCGCCCGTCGTCGCCGACCACCACCGCGATGATCGTCTTCACGCCGGGGTGGTGGCGCAGGGAGGCGAACAGTTCGTCGGCCAGCCGGCGGAAGTTGCGGGGTTCGGGCAGGTCCGCCCGCAGCGTCACCACGATCGTGTCCCGGTCGTCGACGACGACCAACACCGCCGAGTCCCGGACGTGGAAGCCCAGCAAATGCGGGATCGCGGCGACGATGTCCCCCACGCCGGTCAGCGCGAACCGTCCTGCCACCGAGCCGGTGTCCGATCCGGATTCGTCGCTCATCGACAACCACCTCTCTTCTCGACCGGCCGAACACGGACGGCCCCACACCCCCGACGTGGCTCCTGTGTGGACGCGCAGGAGCGCGGGCCGACGTGCTCGCCGACTCCGGCTACGCCGGAGGACCTGGTCGGCGAGGTCCGCCGCCGGGGTCGCCACGCCGGGTGGGGTGGGGGCGGCGAACGCGGTTTGTTCGCCGCCCCCACCCCACCCGGTAGACCCGGCCGGCGGAGGACCTCGCCGACGGGATGACAGACCTCCTCTTCCCACCGACGGCGGTTGCCCCGGCAGTGGTCCGTGGCGTCCGTCGTGCCGGGCCCTGCCGGCAGGGGCGTGGATGTCGCCGTCGCGGGCGGTGGACCCCGGCCGGGCTGCGACCCTCGCGCCCGACTCGCCCGACCTGGCGGCGATGGCCGACACGGCGACGCCGATCGGCCTGCTGTCCGGCAATGGGCTGCGCCCGCTGACCGACCGGTGGTCGACCACCCGCTGGTGGACCGGCTGACCTGGCCGACCCGGACGCAGGGCGAGGCCAGGACGCCGCGGCGCTGGACGAGCTGGACGAGCAGCTTCCCGACCTGGTGCAAGGCAACCGGCTGATACACACAAACCTGCACGGCCAACAGATCCGCATCGACGACGGCAACAGCGTGCGGGTGGTCGACTGGGGAATGCCCGGAGCGGGCCCGACCTAAATCGACCCGCTTTCCGGTACTGCGGCTGGTGAAGACCGGACACGACCCGCCACCGCCGAAGACCGGGCGCACCGCACCCTCCCCGCCTACAACGACGCAAGCCCCGAGCAGCTCGACGCGTTCACCGCATACCTGGCCGACATGTGAGGCTGCTGCGCCACCACGCCGGACGCGCCGGGCGGGTCCGTACACCCCCGCCCGCCCGACCCGCGCCTACCCCGACCACAGGCACCCAGCGCACACCGCGCCTGCAGACCGCACGGCTGACTACTCCCCCGGTGCTGCTCCGCCAGCGCCGCGGAGGTGACAACGGGGTATCGGCCTTCCGCCGCATGCGTCCGACCGCCAAGCGTTATGCCGTTGCGCGACCCGGCGGGCGCACTGCGCCCGCAGCCCCTGCTCCCCCTCAGCTGAACGAATCGTCGCGGCGTCATCATCGGGCCGGTGAGCACCCCCAGACCGCTCAGCCGACCAAGTGCATGGCGTGCACAGTTGCGATCCGCTCAGCCGCCGCGCACCCGTCGCCGCTGGCATCGACCCGCAGCACCGCGTCCGGGTCGCCTGCCACATCGATCAGTTCGACCGAGTCTGGCAGTGGGCGGAGGCGCTGCATGGTCGAGGCGAGCCGCAGCGGTAACGGCAGACTGCCGCCCCGGATCGCCATCACCCGCTGGTCGTCCCCATTGTGGGGATCCACCCGCACCCGGTCGGGAACCGCGTCGATTCCGACCGTGAGCCGGACAACTGACGGCTCAAGAGTGGGACGTCCGTCGCGGGAAGACGTGGTACACCTCCACCTCGCCGTCCACTATCCGGGCGTCACACCCAGCCCAAACGGAACCGGAACGCACCGAATGAAAACCGGCCCACCTCGCTGTAAACTCACAGGTCAAGAAGTGTCTTCCCCGCGCGAGCGGGGGTGGTCCCGCGGCCAGGGGCGGGGCGTCGCGGAACGGCAGGTCTTCCCCGCGCGAGCGGGGGTGGTCCCCGCCGGCGGAAACGGTGGACGATCGACGTCACGTCTTCCCCGCGCGAGCGGGGGTGGTCCGGTCGGTGACCCCGACTCCGGCAGCCTCGACCCGTCTTCCCCGCGCGAGCGGGGGTGGTCCCGGAATCCAGGGCACGGCGGTCAGACCCGCCTGGTCTTCCCCGCGCGAGCGGGGGTGGTCCACCCAGCCGCGCGGCCTCGCGCACGACGGCCCGGTCTTCCCCGCGCGAGCGGGGGTGGTCCATGCTGGCCGGGCCGCGGCTGCGGAAGAAGGGGGTCTTCCCCGCGCGAGCGGGGGTGGTCCGCTATGCGCAAACGGCACGTACCGGCTCCCCCCGTCTTCCCCGCGCGAGCGGGGGTGGTCCGACCTCGCGGACCCGCCGCCCGGGGTCGGCGGGGTCTTCCCCGCGCGAGCGGGGGTGGTCCCATCGCCGCCACCGCGTGCAGGCTCATCAGCACGTCTTCCCCGCGCGAGCGGGGGTGGTCCCGAAGACCCGGTGTCGGCGACCGGCGCGGCTGGGTCTTCCCCGCGCGAGCGGGGGTGGTCCCCCGACTCGGGCTGGGACGACGGCGCGGTCCTCGTCTTCCCCGCGCGAGCGGGGGTGGTCCGCAGTACGCCGCGCCGGAGGCCCCATTCGGCCAGTCTTCCCCGCGCGAGCGGGGGTGGTCCCCTCCAGGCTGGCGGGAAGACCGGCCTGGCCAGTCTTCCTCGCGCGAGCGAGGGGTGGTCCCCGGTCGGTGCTTCCGGCGAGGAGCCGGTCCACGTCTTCCCCGCGCGAGCGGGGGTGGTCCACGGCTGGACCGTAGAGGCGGGCGGAATGGCCCGTCTTCCTCGCGCGAGCGAGGGTGGTCCCTCGTCGTGCGTCAGGCTGGTACGCAGCTCCCTGTCTTCCCCGCGCGAGCGGGGGTGGTCCGCTGAGCGACGGGGACCTGTACCGGATGCTGGTGTCTTCCCCGCGCGAGCGGGGGTGGTCCCTCATGTGCCGCGCGCTACGGGTTGGTGATCCGGTCTTCCCCGCGCGAGCGAGGTCACGGAGAGCGGCATGTTCGCGGTGGGTGTGGGGGTGGCGGCGTTCGGGGCCGTGGTGGGTCCACCAGCCGGACAGGTCGTCGTCGGGGTCGCGGTAGGCAGGAACCACCAGTGCGGTGGCCTGGGGCAGGAGGCGAGCAGGTCAGGCAGGTGGTCGCGCAGGATGGCGCGGCCATCCTCGTTCTGCACCACGTCGAGATCCGCCGCCAACCACGATGAAAGGTTCAGTCTTCTGATCGAACTCGCCCTCTCCGACATCGCCGCGTTTAGCGACGGCCTCCGTCGGCTCGGTGGCTGGGGCACCTCTAACGACCAGGCTCCCGAGTCTTAACGCTCCTACGCCTCCCCGCCACGATGACCGAGAACGGTTCGCCAAGTTTCTCGCAACGGAGGCATCATGCGCGCACGATTCCTTGGCAAGGACCCGGAGTCCCAGGAAGGGCAGTCCCCGACCTTGTTCGCCACCGACCGCACTGACCGGGTGACGTACATCGCCCAGGGCTGGAAGGTCACCGACCCCCAGGCGCTCGCGGACGTCGGGGACGTGCCCGACCATGAGACCCTGATCGAGATCCCGGAGGACGTGCTCAGGATGTACGCCCGCCGCTACCTGGAGCAGGAGGGCCGGCACTGAGCCGCATGATCGAACCCGGTCCCGAGTTCGGGCAACTTTTCCGCAGCTTCGAGCACACCGCCTTCCGGCTGGAGACGCGCGACCTCTACAAGTCCGCGAACGAGACCAGGGCGCTCGAGCAGTTCACGGTAGGTGAGCCGGTGGAGATGGGCTGGTTCCAGAATTGGCTGAGCATGATCCGAGAGGCCACTGCGGCAGGGCGTCGCTTCTCGCGCGTACGGGTCGTCACCACGCCCCTCACCGTCTACAGCCGCTTCGGCATCTTCTGCTCGGAGTACACCAACGAGGCCGGCGAGGACATCAGGTACTTGAGGCGGGACGTTGCCCCCGGCCTTCCGGACTACGACTACTGGTTGTTCGACTCGCGCAAGCTGGTGCGGATGCACTTCGACAGCGATGAAAACTTCCTGGGCGGCGAGCTGATCGAAGACCCCGCCGAGATCGTGAAGCACAGTTACTGGCGAGATGCGGCCTGGCACCGCGCCGTACGACGGGACGACTTTGCCACCGAAGCGAACGACCGGCATCACCAGCGTTCACGAAGCTCGTGATGCGCTCGGCAAGCGGCTCCGGGAGCTGCGGACCGCTGCGAAACTGAGCGGGCGTGCACTTGCGGAGTCCTTGTCGTGGCCACCCTCGAAGGTCAGCAAGCTGGAGAACGGCAAGCAGACCCCCACCGACGACGACATCCGGGACTGGGCGCGAGCGACCAGCAGCGAGGACGAGAAGGAAGCGCTGCTCGCTTCGCTCCACACCCTCGAAGTCCAGCACGCCGAGTGGCAGCGCCAGCTGCGCGTCGGACTCAAGCCGCACCAGCAAGAGGTCGCGGACATCAACGCCAAGACGCGGCTGTTCCGGGCATTCGAGTCCACCTTCATCCCCGGCTTGCTCCAGACTGCCGAGTACGCCCGGTACCGCTTCGCACAGAGCATCACGGTCTTTGAGGTGCGCAACGACATTGACGAAGCGGTCGCCGCGCGGGTGCAGCGCCAGGACATCTTGTACCGGGCCGACAAGCGCTTCCACTTCGTGCTCACCGAAGCGGCTCTCCGGTACCGGCTGTGCCCACCGGAGATCATGCTCGGACAACTCGACCGTCTGGTCTCGCTGTCAGCCCTGCCCAACGTGAAGCTCGGCATCATCGGCTTCGAGACGGCCTACGTGGTCGCTCCCTCGCATGGCTTCTGGTTGCTGGACAACGACCGCGTGATGGTCGAGACCTTCTCGGCCGAGCTGAACCTTGCCCAGCCGCAGGAGATCGCCCTCTACGGCGGCATCTTCGAGAGCCTGGCAGGAGTCGCCAGTCACGGCCGCAGCGCCCGAGCGATCATCCACCGGGTCATTGACGATCTTGCCCCGGAGCCCTCGGAAGACACCGAGTGATTTCCCGGGCAATCACTCGCCCAAGAAGTTTCGAGAAATACCGAGAAACTTTCTTTCCACCACGGCCTTCCCTTTCTACTCTGCCCGAAGGGACGCATCAACGGCGTCCATCCGCGAGGGGCTTGGGAGTAGCCAGTGGCGACCCGCGTTGCCCTGCTGAGCAGGGATCAGATTGACAAGCTGCCCGACCGTGCCCGTGAGGTCGTGGAGTACCGCAAGAGCGGCCTCAGCCTGAACCACATCCAGGGGTGCCCGCTGGACTGCGCGTACTGCATCCGGCACACCTATGGCCTGTGGGACCAGCGCGTACCGCGGGCGCTCATGTCCGACGCTCAGGCCGTCGAGGAGCTGGTGACCCACCGGTACTTCCAGCCGCACGTGACCCCGGTGCAGGTGTTCAACCGGGCCACCGACCCGTTCCTCCCGGTCGTCCGGCCTCACACCCTCGCCGTGCTGGAAGACCTGGACGAGCGCGAGCTGACCAACCACGTCCTCGTCATCACGCGCCACCAGATGAAGCCCGAGGACATCGAGCGGTTGAACCAGCTCAAGCACATCAAGCTGACGTTGCTGTTCACCTACAGCGGCATCGACAACAAAGAAGTCGAGCCCTACCCCTCGTTCGTGGCGGCTGAGTCCTTGAAGCTCATGAGCGGCCCGGCTCGGCGCCGGTACCGCACAGTCCTCTACTGGCGTCCGCTGGTGCCCGGTCTCAACGACACGCCGGAACACCTGGAGGCGGCCTACCAGCTCGCGCAGCACGCCGACGCCACGGTGTTCACGGGACTCTTCTACCGCGATGAGATCGCGGAGTACTACAAGGCCAACGGCTTGCCTGAGCCGTACGAGGGCACCGCGCGGCGGAAGATCGTCCCCGAGACGCTGGAACAGCGGGTGTTGACCACGTTCGACGCGGCCACGCCGCTGTTCCGCAAGACGAGCTGGGCGGTCGCCTACGCCCACGGCCTGCCCGACTACAACGGGCACATCGGCATTCCCGAGCTGTGCGACATCTGCCCGCTGAGTCAGCTCGAATTCTGCCGGAACGCGCACACGCAACCGTCACCCGAGCGGTTGCGGGAGGTCGCGGCACGCCTGCCGGAGGCGCGTGGTCTTGTGGTCGTGGACATCACCGAGCGGGCGGCCGTGGTGTCCGGCCTGGAGACCGAGCAGCCGCGCTACTACCTGCAACACGCCCTCGGCTTCCAGGTTCACGACGTGCGCCACCCGCACCGTGAACGTCGGCACGGCCGTGCCGACATAGGATGGAAGGGCGAAACGCACGATGACTGACTGGACGAGCCTGAACTTCGTGGTCGTGGACGTCGAGGGCAACGGCCAGCAGCCGCCCGACCTGGTGGAGCTGGCCGCCGTCCCCGTGGTGGGCGGGGTCATCGGGGAGCCGTTGAGTTGGCTGGTGAAGCCGGACGCCCCGATCAAGCACTTCGCCCTCCGCATCCACGGCCTGACCAATGAGGACGTGGCCGACTGCCCGTCATTCGAGACCGTCACCGGCGACGTGCTCGCCGCCCTGGACGCTGACGCCCTCGTGGCGCACAACGCCCACGTCGACCTTGGCGTGCTGAGCCGCAAACTCCCCGACTGGGAGTCGCCGGAGGTCTTCGACACGCTGAAGTTGGCGCGGCGGCTCGTGCCGGGCCTCGACAGCTACCGGCTCGGCAACCTGGTCGAGGCGTACAGCCTTGCCGAAGGGCTGCCCGACGACCTCAGGCCGCACCGGGCGACGTATGACGCGCTGGTGGCCGCGCGGCTGTTCGTCCTGCTCGGCGCCAAGGCCGCAAGCCTGGAAGAACTGCGCGGCCAGCCTCCGGAGAAGGGCGATGAGCATGCTCTTTTCTAGCGGCAGGCGCATCGGCTTCGGCTCTATGCAGCTCACCGGCCCTGGCCACCGGGCCGCGCCGGACGACCCGGGTCGTGCCATGCAGGTGCTCCGCGATGCTGTGGACGCGGGCGTCACGCACATCGACACCGCTGACGCCTACGGCCCGTTCACTGCGGAGAAATACATCCGCAAGGCGTTGCTTCCCTACCCCGACGGCCTGGTCATCGCCACCAAGGGTGGTCTCACTCGCCAAGGCCCGAACCAGTGGGCACCGTGTGGGCGACCGGAGTCCCTGCGGCAGTGCGTCGAGATAGGTCTCGGGCAGCTCCGGGTTGAACGGATCGAGCTGTACTACCTGCACCGCGTTGACCCCGCGGTTGCCTTAGAAGACCAGCTCGCCGTGCTGCGGGACATGCAGGCCGAAGGGAAGATCGGCAATTGCGGGTTGTCGAAGGTGACTTCGGAACAGCTCCGCACGGCTGGCGAACTGGTTGAAGTCGCGGCCGTGCAAAATAGGTACAACGTCACCAGCCGGGCATCGGAAGACGTGCTCCGGCACTGCGAGATGACCGGTGTCTCCTTCGTGCCGTACGCCCCGCCGGCATCAGGTCGACTGGGCAAGCCCCACTGCGTCCTTCACGAACTGGCCACCCAGTACGGCGCAACACCGGCACAACTCGCGCTCGCCTGGCTGCTGCACCACTCGCCCGCAGTAGCGCCGATCCCTGGGACCAGCAGCAGCGCACCCGTCCGCGAGAACCTGGCGGCCGAACAGATCAAGCTCACCCCCGAAGCCATGACCGCTATCGAACTGGCGGCCACCGGCCGGAAGCTGGGGGGACGGGCATGAGCCTCAGGCCCTTGTCTGACCACCAGCGCGGCCTGTTCGTCAGCGTCGACGGGCCGAGCGGCGCCGGGAAGTCCACGATCGTCCGGCACCTCGCCCAACTGCTCGTCGCTGCCGGCGAAGATGTCCACGTCACGGCTGAGCCAAGCGAAGGTCCCATCGGCGCGCTGTGCCGGGAGTTGACCGAGGTGACCACCGGTCACGCCCTCGCCTGCTTGTACGCGGCCGACCGCTACCACCACCTCGAGGCCGAAGTCCGTCCCAACACCGAGGCCGGCCGTGTCGTGCTGAGCGACAGGTACATCCCGTCGGGTCTGGTGATGCAGCGCTTCGACGGGGTTGCACCTGCCTTCCTCTGGGAGCTCAACGCACAGGCTGAGCGGCCGGACCTCGCTATCATCCTGGAAGCCGACCCTGAGGTCATCTCCGAACGCCTCCAGGAGTGTGGGCCACACAATCGCTTCCAGCTTTCGCCAGGCAGTTCGCACGCTGAGACCCACTTCTACCGCCAGGCCACCGAGCGACTGCTCCAGGTGGGCTTCGACGTACTGCGGGTGGACGTGAACAAGCGACCTCCCGAGCAGTCTGCGGCGCTGATCCGTGACCGGCTGCTCACCTTCTCCGCTCCGGCTGCCGGGTGAGTGGGCATGGTCGAGACGATGGCCGCGCCCGACGTCGAGCGCGAGCTCGACACCCTTCACCAGCTCGCCACCGTCTGCCTGAACGAGCACATCGTCGAGCAGCCCGTCGCCGGCGGCGGCGGTCGACGGTGCGGTTCGTGGTCGAGTCGGCCATGCAACTGTGCGAGCCGGGCAGCCGGCTCGTTGTCGGGCCCGGCGACGGCGACGGCGCGGCGCACGATCTGGACCAGCCCGGCCAGACCATGGCAGAGGGAAGCATCGGTGAGCAGGGCGAGTTGTCGTTCGTCGGTGACGCAGGCGGTCAGTACGTGTTCGGCGACGCGCCGGCGGCGATGGTCGGCGATGGCGAGGGCGGCGAGTTGATGGGCGCGGGCGATGCCAGGGTGTAGGGGTCACGCCGCGCGTGGCATACCGATCTTCTGCGACCTGCACCCTGCTGAGCTGTCCCACTGTGATGTCGCCTTGATCAGTCTCAGAGGTCGTGGCACTTCCTCAAGGTCCGGCCGACGTCGTGGGCGCAGGAGTGGTGACCTGGGCGGGTTGCGGCGTCCCCGTTGAGGTCGGTGTTTCCGCGCGGTCGAGGGCGTCGAGTTGCCGCAGTACCTCTTCGGCGTCCGACTCGCGGCCTTGCTGCCGGTACATCGTCAGGGCTTCGCGCCAGGCCGAGCGGGCATGGTCGTGCTCGCCGAGCGCGACGTACGTGGTGAACGGGCCGGTGATCACCCGTCGGCCTCGTTCACCGTCTCCCGCGAAGGGCTTGCCCACCCCATTCGCGCATGGGCCGTCCGTTCGGGTGATCCGGTCGGGAACCGGTTCCCCGCACTTGTGCGCTGTGGGACCTTGGGCTCGGGGACCACGACACAGAGTTCATTCCATATGACGCCCGGGGAGGGGTATCAATGGGAAAGATCCAGTCGAGTACGTTCGCGCGAACGATGGCTTCCATCGTGACGAGCATCGTCATCTGCATGGGGCTGGGGGGTATCGCACACGGCGTGGTGCCGTCGTCCACGACCACGCTCGGCAAGACCGCACAAGAGGCCACTCGGATGACGGTGCTTGCCCCGTCGGCCGAGGAATACCCCGGCGACTTCAACACCGCCGGCGTACGTATCCGCCTGCGAGCGGATACGACATCGACGGTTCTGGGACTGGGTTACCCCGGCGACGGGGTGGACACCGAGTACTGCGCTCCTACGCGCAACACCTTCGCACACATCCGCAATCTGAAGACCGGCGTAAAGGGCTGGGTGACGGCGAGTTACATTTCACCCAACCCCTGCAACTTCTGAGGCAGATGACCACCCCGCAACCCACGCGACTGCGCACACCCACAACACCTTCCGCCATTCGCACAAGGTGTCGAGCACCTTGTCGCGGGAGTCGACAACGCCATAGAGCCCGACGGCCAACAGGCCGACCGGCTCGCACGGGGTGAACGCACCGCTGGTCACCACCGCCGCCCTGCTGCACCAAGTCGTCCTGCACCGCAAAATGCCGAACAGAGCACTGCGGTGCCGGACAACGCTCAGCGGCGTGCGGGCGTCGAGAATGTTACGCCGAACCTGGTACACGTCGTCTGCGATCACCGGGTCGGCGTTCCGGGTGATCGCCGCCTGTCCATGGTGGGCGGCCGGAGGCGTTATCGCGCGTCCCAGGCGGCGGCCGATCCGGGCTGCCCACCTCCGGTTCGCCCACCGGTGGGCGAACCGGAGGTGGGCAGCGCGTTCTCGCACGCTGTTCGATCGCCGGTATGGACTGCGGCCGCCCCCTCGACCGGAGGTGTTCGGCGACGACGTGCGCCAGCCCTTTCCACTCACCGATCGGGGGACCCACGGCGGGTCGTGGTCCGCAACGGCCCGGTGCCGGCGCGAGAGTGGGGCGTGATCACTTCGTCATTCGAGGAAGCCGACGGGCGCCTGGGTTCGGCCCTGCTCTTCTTCGAGGTACTACACCCTGGTCCGGACGAGAGCACCCGTGAAGGCGCGATGTTCGCGCGGTTGCTCGGCCACTGCCGAGACGCGTCCGCCCTTGCCCGCCGGCTCGTCGTACTCGACGCCGAACCCGACCCGGACCTGTGTCTCTCCCTCTTGCTGCTGGCCGACATCACGGCCGAGGTCGACCTGCTGCTGCGGCTGGCCAAGCGGACCAGGCTGGTCTGCGACCCCCGGCGGTCATACGGTGGTGGGCCGGGGCCGAGGCGAAGTGCGCCTACGCCGACCGGCTCGCCGCGCGGATCACCACGGCCCTGTCCACTGTCGCCGGCACCCTCGCGCGACCGCCCAGGAGCGGACCCGAATGCCTCGCGCCGGTCGGTGGCGGGAGCGCGGGTCCAGCGCGCCGGGAGTAACGGGCGCGGGGCGTACCGGGACCGTCTCTCCAATCACCAGAAACAGGGCCTGCGTGGCCGGCAGCCCGCGACATCCCCTCCTCCAACCACACCGCCAGTCGCGCGATGAGCGGCACGATCCCGAGCGGGTCTGATCGAGCAGGAAGTGCCCTTCCACCCCCGTCACCGCGATGGCGTTCCCGGGACGGCTGGCGGAGCTGGCGTCCCCGTACGTAGTCGAAGCCGGCGACGGAGCGGAGGCGGTGGACGTCGGCGCGTTGCGCGGACTGCACCGCACTCTGCTACAACGTGGCCGGAAGGCGTGGGACCTGGCAGACAGACTGTCGGACACCGGGTTCTACCACCTGTCCACGACCCTGCTGTGCGAACTCGCCGAAAGGCCGGACGACTGCGTGTACGAGGCCGTCGTCGCTGGGACGGGGACGCGCTCGGTGTCCTGGAGATGACCCTGCAGTCCGCCGGGCCGGACTGCGTCTGCTGTCCGCTCCACCCTCAGGCGGCCCGGTGCACGGTCCGCCCCAGGAGCACGAGTCGGAGCACGGATCGGTCGCCGACCGGACGCTGACGGCGCTGCTGCGCGAACCGCTTCGGATGCGGCTGCCGTACGAGGTGACCGACCCGATTAGCCCCGCCGCCCCCGCGCGGCGCACCGAGGTCGCCGTCGTGCTCCGCAAGCTCGCCCGCTGCGGCATACTCCGATACCCCGACGCTGGCCTGTTCCTCCCGACCGTCGCGCCGCTGGTGTTCCGGTACCGCGACAGCCATTGCCTGCACCCGCCGGCAGACGCGGCGCCCTCCCGCCATCGTCCGCGGCAACGGATTCGGCGCGGCACCGTCCAGATCACCATGAACAGGCAGCACCTGTCCTGACCTGTGGCTGTGACTCCGGGAACGGACCCAAGGCCAGCCCCCGCCTTGGAGCACCGTCGGCACGAAAGCGGTCAGGGCCGGCGGTGCTCTGTGACCTGGTCAGGCGACAACGGGAGGAATCCCGGACGAGACGCGAGGGGCTCCGTCAAGCGGAGCGGCATGTGGTGGTCGTGCCGGCGCGCCGGAGAGGAGCAACGACGCCGCCGACATTTCGGTCGTCGCTTCGCCACCGCGAACCCGGCGGCACGCGTCACACCGCATGCAGAGCACCGACTCCGGAGCCGGCGAGCAGACCACCTCGCCGAGCACGGCCGCCGTGTCCCGCAGGAGCTCCCACGCCTCTTGCCACCAGGACGGCAGGTCGTGCAGTCACCGCCTGCCCACGTCCGGCGGTGGGGTTCAGGCTCAGAACTCGTCGGTCCACGCCGGTCGGGTCGTGGAAGCGCGAAGCCTCCACGGCCTACACCAGCAGGATTCCGACGTGGACCGAGTTCGACCGGAGCAGCGGAACGTGGGCATGTGCACCTCGGCATGGTTGCGGTGGCCATCAGTGAAGTCATCCTCCCTCGCCGTGGCAGCGAACCGTGCCCCTGTGGATGGTCTACGCGGACCCCTCCGGCGCAGGCACGGGGACAGTCCGCCCGTCACTGTCGAACGCGCCCGCGCTATCCCTCTCGGTCGGCCGGTGGACGGCGGTGGCGGTCGGCGACGCTCGCCAGATCGGCCCGGTCGAAGATTTCGTGGATCAGGGCCCGCAGCTCGTCGCCGTCGATCCACTCCGCGTCGATCGCCAACTGGTCGCGCTCGTCCAGGACCAAGCCGTGCTCATCCAAGGCTTGGTTCAGCACGGCCCGGTACTCCATGGCGATCGCCGCAAGGTCGTAGGCCGCGGAGCGCGGAGCGAGCTGGTCGGCCACCAGGTGCCGCAAAGAGGAGCCGTCCATCTCGTACCAATCGCGCAGGTCGCCCAGCAGTCGCTCGCCCATAGGGCACGATCATCCCCGCCCTACCCGTCACCCGATGGAGATACCGCAGTAATTGCGCCGGCACCGACGTCGCAACCGGCCCGGCTTCTCTGCACCGTATGCCGCGTAGGCCCGGCGCTGACGTCAGCCACCGGGTCAGGGACGGTATTTGGAGACGATGTCCTTCTACACCGGCCTCACCACGCGATACAGCGTGCTCGACCTGGTCCGGCATCTGCACCCCGACCAGGTCGAGCACAGCTGGGCCCGCCGCGCGGACCTGGGCTACCGCTACGACCACGCCCACGGCTCGACCGCTGCTCGGTAACCCGCTCGTGGAAGTGGGTGGCCATGGCCGGAGCACCACGCACCGAAAGATCAGAACCAGGCGCCGAAGCATGTGCTACCCAATGCGCGGAAGTTGCGCCCCAGCGCCCGACCTGGCGGCGCTGTCGAACGATCATCGTCGTCGACCCGGCCGAGTCGTGCGACGGACAGGTCGTTTACAGACGAACGATCGAACAGGGGTGGGCTGTCGCTGGCGAGAAAGGAGTGGCTCCGCGCCAACCGCGCCGACCACTACCCCAACCCACACCGCAGCTAAACGAAACCGGAGCGCATCGAATGAAAACCGGCTCACCTCACTGTAAACTCACTGGTCAAGAAGTGTCTTCCCCGCGCGAGCGGGGATGGTCCGTGGTGATCGTGCCGGTCTACCAAGCCGACCCGGGTCTTCCCCGCGCGAGCGGGGATGGTCCCAGGCCGCCGCCGAACGACTGCTCCGGCCACACGTCTTCCCCGCGCGAGCGGGGATGGTCCGTGTCCGACCTGGACGGCGAGGTGTGGCGACGGGTCTTCCCCGCGCGAGCGGGGATGGTCCGTCTTCGCGGTGTTCCACATGCCCTGTCCGAAGGTCTTTCCCGCGCGAGCGGGGATGGTCCGAACAGGGCCATGGCCGCCTGGGCGGCGCGGAGGTCTTTCCCGCGCGAGCGGGGATGGTCCCGCGGCGAACTGCCCGCCGGAACCCACATCGCGGTCTTCCCCGCGCGAGCGGGGATGGTCCGTTCCTGGCGGACGCGCCACCGGCCGAGCCGACGTCTTCCCCGCGCGAGCGGGGATGGTCCGTCCGCACCGATCAGCGGGACGTTCCTGGAGCAGTCTTCCCCGCGCGAGCGGGGGTGGTCCCAGCACGTTCTCCGCGAATCCGGTCGACCCGGCGTCTTCCCCGCGCGAGCGGGGGTGGTCCCGGGAACGCGTCCGAGGCGTAGAGCCGGCCACCGTCTTCCCCGCGCGAGCGGGGGTGGTCCGGAGAGTGACGATGACCGACCCGGCCACCCCACGTCTTCCCCGCGCGAGCGGGGGTGGTCCCGGGGTGGAGTTCGACGGAGGTGTGGCCGGCAGGTCTTCCCCGCGCGAGCGGGGGTGGTCCGTAGTCGCCGAAGTCCCTGATCACGTCGGCGATGTCTTCCCCGCGCGAGCGGGGGTGGTCCGGTCGTGGGCCGGATCGAACTGCCGGACGGCCTGTCTTCCCCGCGCGAGCGGGGGTGGTCCGCCGGCGCGGACCACGACTACGCGGTGCCGGTCGTCTTCCCCGCGCGAGCGGGGGTAATCCGGTGAAGCCCGTACCAAGTCCGAAATCCAAGGCGTCTTCCCCGCGCGAGCGGGGGGTGGTCCGCCGGTCAGGGCGACGTAGGCGAACGGGTTCTGGTCTTCCCCGCGCGAGCGGGGGTGGTCCCCCGCCGCTGCGGCTTGACCGCGCCTCCATCCCGTCTTCCCCGCGCGAGCGGGGGTGGTCCCCCGCGCCCGAATCTCGGCCCGACCCCGGACCGGTTTTCCCCGCGCGACCCTCCACCACCTGGGCCCCGCCCGCCTCGTGTGCGCGGTGCGGGCGGGCTGCTGTGTCGAGCGGCCCGGGTCGGGGTATCGGGTGGCTCGACGCGATCAGGAGGTGCGAGTGGCGACCTGGTCACATGACAAGGAGGCATCGGTCCCATCCGATGTCGGCCTGGGGTTCGAGGATGCCGTGGAGGGCCAGCGCGAGTCCTGGAGTGCCGTCGAGCAGGCCGTGGTGGAGGTTCTCGTCACCGAGGTGGTGTGCGAGGGTGTCGCGTGGTCGGGGACAGTGGGCCAGGTGACGACCACGCGGGCGTGGTGGCGGTCGAGGACCATCCCGTCGGCGGGCAGCGCCTGGTCGGGGGTGGCGGCGGGGTGGACGGTGATGTGGGCGCGGCGCCCGGTGTAGCGGTGGCCGCGGTCCCAGGCGCGGATGGCGTCGACGACCCGGTCGGCCAGGTGCGCGGCGTCGGGGCCGTGGGCGAACACGCCGAACTCGGCGCGGTCGGTGTCGGGGACGCGGCGGGTGACGCGGCGGGTGACGCGGTAGGCGAAGCCGGTGGCGCTGTAGAAGGTGGGTGCGCCCCACCGCGCCCACCTGCTGACCAGCTTGGCCTCGACGGCGGGCTGGAGTGCCTGGAGCAGCCCGAACCGGCCGGGCCGGGTGGCCAGGTAGAGGTCGAGGTCGTCGAACGGCTCCGTGCCGCCGACCTCGACCCCGGACCACGCCTCGGCCTTGGGTGCGTGCAGCGCGGCGGCCAGCAGTGCCGGGTCGGTGTCGGCCGGGCCGTCGACGCGCAGCCCGACCTGGTCGCCGTCGGCGAGGGACAGGAAGGTCTCCTCGTGCGCGCCCAGGCCCTGCATCGCCACGAACCCCGCCCGCTGGTGGTCGCGGTCGACCAAGAGGCCGTCGGCCTTCTCCAGCGCGACGGTGCGGGTGGTGCCGCGCATCAGCAGCGGCACCACGATCCGGCCGCCCTCGACCAGCTGCTCCCACCAGGCGGGCGGCAGGTCCCACGCGCCGACGGTGACGACGATCCGGTCGAAGGGCTCCTCGCCGGGGACGGAGTGTTCGGCGTCGCCGTGCACCACCCGCACCCGCGGGTACCCGGCCGCGGCGAGCAGCCGGCCGGCGCGGTCGACGATCTCCGGGTCGATGTCGACCGACACCACCCGCCCCGCGGAGCCGACGATCTCGGACAGCAGGGCGGCGTTGTAGCCTCCGGAACTGATCTCCAACACCCGCATCCCGGGGCGCAGGTCGGCCTGTTCCAGCATCACGGCCTGGATCGCGGGCGCGGACACGCTGCTCGACGCCGCCCCGTCCGCGCCGCGTTTGGTCACCACGGACCTGGTGGCCGCGTACGCCTGCTCCAGGGTTGCTTCCGGGGCGAACAGATGACGCGGCACCGCGCGGAACGCCGCGACCACGCCGTCGGCGCGCACCACCCCGAGCGTCCGCAGTTCATCGAGCATGGCCCGGCGCAGCACTTCCGGGTCCGCGGCGGCGCGGTCGTCCCGCTCGTTGAGGTGCACGGCGGCTGCAGGAGCGTGCTCGGCTGTGGTGGCGGTGGAAGGTCGGATGCTGTCGGTCACGGGTGTCCTCTGGTCCTCGTAGATCATGTCGGGGTGTGCCAGCGCAGTGGGATGGGCCGACACTGTATCGACCCTGCTACTCTCCGCAACCATTGTTGAAATGGTCGACCGCCGAGGGAGGAACCGGGTGTCCTTCCCGGCGCAGGCGGCGAAGTGGAGGGACGGGTGCGCTCCTCTTCCTCCTGGGCACCAGCCGGCAACATGTGCGCGGCGGTCGGCGGTGTGGTCCGTGGTCGAGTCGGGCGGGCAGCTGCGCGTGCCGGGCGGCCGGTTCGCTGTCGGGGCCCGCGTCGGCGGCGCGGCGCACGGTCTGGACGAGTCCGGCCCTACCGTGGCAGAGGGATGCGTCGGTGAGCAGGGCGAGTTGTCGTTCGTCGGTGACGCACGCGGTCAGCGCGTGCTTCGCGGCGCGCTGGCGGCGGCCGTCGCTGAGGGCGAGGGCGGCGAGTTGGTGGACGCGGGCGATGTGGGGGTTCCGTAGCACCGGAACGGCCGCTGAGGTTTTGGTTGGCACGGTCTCGATGTCCGAGTTGCCGGCCTCCAGCCCCCAGGGTCTTTCACCGGGGACAGCGTGCCCGTCGTCGGCGAGTCGGCGGCGGAGCCGGGTGTTGCCGTCGGTCGCTACGGGGTGTGGAGCAGTGTCCGTGTATGGCGGTGGAGTGGTGCGGCGAGGTCGGGGTAGTCGCCGCCGTCGATTCTGCGCAGGAGTCGCGCGGCGACGTACAACTGCGCGACCCTGCCGGTCGGGGTGTCGAGCACGTCGGCGAACCGCGAGCGCACCTCGTCGGCCACCTCGGAGACCGGGAGGCTGTGACACAGCAGGCTCGCCGCGTCGACCCCGGCCGGGCCGCGTCCCCACAGTTCCCAGTCGACGATGGCGAGCGCCGGGCGCATGAGGTTCGACCAGTGGATGTCACCGTGCACCGTCGCCCACTGCGTGACGGTGGTGTCGACGGACGTGCCGAACCGCGCCGTGATCCGATCGGTGACGCGGTCCTGATCCGCGTAAGTGCGGGTGGCGGGAGCCGTGCTGAGGATGTCGAACGAGCGGCGCAGTTCGGACCACCGCCCCTCCGACAGGCTCGGCACCGTGCGTAGCACGTCGGTGGCCGAGCACGGTTCCCCCGCAACCCTGGTCAAAACCTCGGCGCGCTGGATGCGCCAGTCGCCTTCCGCCCATTCACACGAGTCGAGCATCCGGGGCTTGGGGATGTCGTCGAGGTCGTTCGCGTCGGCGTTGCCGGTCCAGCCGTCGCCCCGCGCCCACCGGGGTTCTTCGGAGACGACCCGCAGCCAGCAGTCGCTCCCACGCCCGGTCACGGGCGCGCTGATCGACCGCAACCGCCACCCGAACAACGGTGTTCCCGTGATCGTCAGGTCGAAGTGCTCGGCGGCACGGCCGAGGTTGTGCCGCTGGAAGTTGCGGAACACCGCGTCGGGGTCGCCGGCCGGTTCGGCGGCGAGGTGGGCGTTCACGAGTCGGTGAGGTGACGTAGGTAGGCGCTCGGGTTCTCCAGGTACCGACGCCAGTGGTCGACGAGTGCGAGGTCGGACCACTTCACCCGCCGCAGCCCGTGCTCCCCCACCTCGATGATGTCCGCCCCGGGGGTCGAGGCCAGGATCGGCGAGTGCGTCGCGCACACCACCTGCGCCCCGCTGTCCCCCAACTCGTGCATGAGGGCGACCAGTTGCAGGCAGGCGGTGAACGACAGCGCCGATTCGGGCTCGTCCATCACGTAGAACCCGGGGTCGCGGAACATCGCCCGGAACACGGCGAGGAACCCCTCGCCGTGACTCATCTCGGCGGTGTTCTCCTCCCAGTAGCCCGGAACACCGCCGAGGTTCTCGGTCATGCCGAATGCCGTCTCGGCGCGGAGGAAGAACCCCTTCTTCCGCAGCCGCGGCCCGGCCAGCATGGCAGCACCCCGGGCGCTGGTCTCCAACCGCAACACCTCGCCCAACGCGGTTTTCGTCGGGTCCGCAGGACCGGCCTTGCGAGCGGCGCGTCCGCCACGTGCGTCGAGCTTGAACCCCTCGGCGATCGCCTCGACCAAGGTCGACTTGCCCGACCCGTTGTCACCGACCAGGAACGTCACCGGGTGCGTGAACTCGACACCGTGCTCGACCACCTCGGCCACGGCGGGTACCGAGTACGGCCAACGTCGGAGGCCTGCCGGTCGAAGGCCTTCGGGCACATAGGCGCGACGGACGAACACTCACACTCCCTAATCGTAGTTCGGCTGGCATCCGCCCCTGGGTCCGCAGGGGCCGGCGCCTGTGGGCCGGCATGACGGACTGCACGCCGGCCCACAGTTCGGGCCGCATCGAGGATCGCACGGCGGTGCGGGCGGCTTGCCCGCCGCGTCGAACTGCCGCGCCAGGGCCGCCGTCGCTTCCCGCCACCGCTGACCGCCGAGGATCTCCGCGAGCGATTCCTCTCGTACGTTTCCGGTGGTGAGCCACCGCGAGAACACACACGGCCACACCCGGCCGTCGGGTGCGATCGCCGCCGAGCCCCGCCCGCACTGGCCGCACAGTTGCGAGGCGTCCGGCATCAAGGTTCGCACGCCGCGGCCCACCTGGCACAGGTGGTCAACCCGTATCTCGCCCCGCACGCCCAGTGAGGTCGACTCGGGACGAACGGTCGAACACGGGTGGACTGCCGCCGGCGAGGAAGGCGTGACTGCGTGCCAACGGCGTCGACCACTACCCAGCCTCACAGCACAGCTAAACGGAACCGGAGCGCACCGAATGAAAACCGGCTCACCTCGCTGTAAACTCACTGGTCAAGAAGTCTCTTCCCCGCGCGAGCGGGGGTGGTCCCGCTGACCTTGCCGGTCTCCGGGTTGACCGCGTCTCTTCCCCGCGCGAGCGGGGGTGGTCCCTCGGCGGGAACGAGGGGCTGCCGGTTGTCGAACTCTTCCCCGCGCGAGCGGGGGTGGTCCCGACATGGTGATGAACGGCGAGCGCTACCAGCTCTCTTCCCCGCGCGAGCGGGGGTGGTCCGGACCTGGAGGCGCTGGCCGGCTGGGCGAAGATCTCTTCCCCGCGCGAGCGGGGGTGGTCCGGGTGCCGACGATGCCGCCGTCGGCGAACCGCTCTCTTCCCCGCGCGAGCGGGGGTGGTCCGCGGTTGTGGAAGTTGACCATCGCGGAGTCGGTCTCTTCCCCGCGCGAGCGGGGGTGGTCCGCCGGGAATCCTCGTCCGGGCCGCTGCCGGGAACTCTTCCCCGCGCGAGCGGGGGTGGTCCCACCGCCGCCCCGGCGCAGCACATGCCGCCGCCCTCTTCCCCGCGCGAGCGGGGGTGGTCCGTGCACGGTCGCGGTCGCCGTCGGCGGTCCGCCCTCTTCCCCGCGCGAGCGGGGGTGGTCCCGCGCCGGCCTCACCCGCGCCCAGGTGGCGGCCGCTCTTCCCCGCGCGAGCGGGGGTGGTCCAAACGCCCCGATGTCGGCGGTCTGGTCGAACACCTCTTCCCCGCGCGAGCGGGGGTGGTCCGCCCCGCGTCATCGAGGTAGACCAGCTCCCGGAGTCTTCCCCGCGCGAGCGGGGGTGGTCCCGCGAACAGCGCGCCGCGAGCGACGGCGAGGGCGTCTTCCCCGCGCGAGCGGGGGTGGTCCGGAGGCCCTGTCGCACCACGAGAACACGGACTCGTCTTCCCCGCGCGAGCGGGGGTGGTCCTCGCACGCACGGGTCGTGGACGGAGAGGACGCGGTCTTCCCCGCGCGAGCAGGGGTGGTCCGTGCGCCCTGGCGACGTTGAGCCGCACACCCAGGTCTTCCCCGCGCGAGCGGGGGTGGTCCCCCAGCCGCGATTCATTGCCGGGCTTTGCCGAGGTCTTCCCCGCGCGAGCGGGGGTGTTCCCTCTCGTGCTTCACGGTGCTGGCTCATCCCTGCGTCTTCCCCGCGCGAGCGTGGGTGGTCCCCGCGCGGTGTGGCTGGTGGCTCCGGAGGGCGATGTCTCCCCCGCGCGAGCGGGGGTGGTCCGGGACGACAATGACTACGGCGCGGCTGTGCCTGGTCTTCCCCGCGCGAGCGGGGGTGGTCCCACCGGCTTTCTGCTGGACGAGCGCACCTGCGTGTCTTCCCCGCGCGAGCGGGGGTGGCCCCAGGACGCTCGACAACCCCAGCGACCCCACGGAGTCTTCCCCGCGCGAGCGGGGGTGGTCCCTCGCCCGCGCCGCCGGCGTCGACGAGCAGACCGTCTTCCCCGCGCGAGCGGGGGTGGTCCGCCGATGGCCTGCAACGTGATGTGCCGGTCGCCCGTCTTCCCCGCGCGAGCGGGGGTGGTCCCTGCCCGGGAGGCTGGAAGAATGGACGCAAACGGTCTTCCCCGCGCGAGCGGGGGTAATCCGCTGGACGTGGCGACAGACCGGGCCATGGAGATCGTCTTCCCCGCGCGAGCGGGGGTGGTCCAGGGGCAGAGATTATGAACCGGAACCTGCTGCGGCCTTCCCCGCGCGAGCGGGGGTGGTCCCTTCTGCGGCACGGCGGTGTTGTTGAGCTCGCCGTCTTCCCCGCGTGAGCGGGGGTGGTCCGTACCTGGAGGACCCGCTCAACCGCGAGGCCGGGTCTTCCCCGCGCGAGCGGGGGTGGTCCGCCCTCGCGCTCCGCGTCGGTGTCCACGTCGACGTCTTCCCCGCGCGAGCGGGGGTGGTCCGCGCACCCTCGCCCGCCGCAAGGGCCAGCGCTGGTCTTCCCCGCGCGAGCGGGGGTGGTCCGACGGGACGCAGGATCGCGCGGCGGCGTTCTTCGTCTTCCCCGCGCGAGCGGGGGTGGTCCTGGCCTTGCCGGACTTCTCGGCGGCGTCGACGGGTCTTCCCCGCGCGAGCGGGGGTGGTCCGTCGATCAGCGCCACGCGGCCGACCAGCACGACGTCTTCCCCGCGCGAGCGGGGGTGGTCCCTACTGGGTCGACATCACCGTTTCCGACGAGATGTCTTCCCCGCGCGAGCGGGGGTGGTCCCGGGATGAGCGCCGGGCGCAGGCGGTGGTGATCGTCTTCCCCGCGCGAGCGGGGCTGGTCCGGCTACGCTCGGCGGCACCGCACCAAACGTCTAGTCTTCCCCGCGCGAGCGGGGGTGATCCGATGTCGACCAGGGCGGGCAGGTGCGGCGCGAGGTCTTCCCGGCGCGAGCGGGGGTGGTCCGGCCCCGGTCGGCACGCTGCGGATGGTCACCGAGTCTTCCCCGCGCGAGCGGGGGTCCCAAGTGGTGCTCCGCGTCGCTGGTGTACATCCGGTCTTCCCCGCGCGAGCGGGGGTGGTCCCGACATCAGCGTCGCCGACGTCCTGGCGCGCAGGTCTTCCCCGCGCGAGCGGGGGTGGTCCGCTCCTCAGCAAGCTTCCGCGCGGCGTCCCGAGGTCTTCCTCGCGCGAGCGGGGGTGGTCCCTCACCGGCGAGCCAGTTTTCCCACACCACCTGGTTCCCCCCGCGCGAGCGGGGGTGGTCCCCGGGGGGTGTCCCTATGTGGTTGTCAAGCCGCAGCCGGGGCAGGAGTTGTCCCGGGGTGTCGGTAGTGGGTTTTGTTGCGGAGCATGGCGAACAGG
>NZ_JBFAJV010000033.1:0-12162 GCF_040655415.1 Actinosynnema sp. NPDC050436
CGAGGCGCGGGAGGCCGACCTGGGTGTCGCGTCGGGCAACGGCAAGGGGCAGATCTTCGTGAAGGGCCAGGTCATCAAGACCGTGCCCGAGCACCGGATCGTGGAGACGCTGATCGAGGAGGCCATGCGCCTGGCCGAGGAGATGGGCGAGGGCGTGGACGGCGCGTCGGTCGGCGAACCGGTGGTGACCGTCGGCTGAGCCGACCTCGTCGGTCGCGGGCGGGGCCGGTGCCGGTCCTGCCCGGGGCCGGCTCGTGGCGCGCGCCCGGCATCCGGCGGCGGACCGGGGTGCGGGCACTGCGCCGGCCGGGTGGCTGGCGCGCGTGGAATGCGATCCATCTGGCAGGCTTGAGCCGTGCTGAGGCTGGCCGGCGCGCGGCTGCTGGACGAGCGGGACCTGACCGAGGTCCACGCGCTGCTGGCGATCGACCCGGTGGCCTCCTGCATGGTGGCCGCGCGCGTCGAGGTGGCCGGGCTCGACCCGTGGCGGCTGGGCGGCGAGGTGTGGGCCTACGACCAGCGCGCGCTGCGCGGCGCGCGGGTCGACGCGCTGTGCTTCGCCGGGCCGAACCTGATCCCGCTCGGGGGCAACGCCTCCGCGCTGCGCAGCTTCGCCGACCGGGCCCGGCGGCGCGGGCGGATGTGCTCGTCGCTGGTCGGCCCGGCCGAGCAGGTCCTCGGGCTGTGGGACGAACTGGCCCCGGACTGGGGGCCGGCCCGCGAGGTGCGCGGCGACCAGCCGCTGCTGGCCCTGGGCGGCACCCCGTCCGTCGTGGCCGACCCGCTGGTCCGGCCGGTGCGCCCGGACGAGCTGGAGCGGTACCTGCCGGCGGCGATCGCCATGTTCGTCGAGGAGGTCGGCGTCGACCCGTGCGCGGACGACGGCGGCACGTCCTACCGGGCGCGGGTGGCCGAGCTGATCGCGGGCGGGCGGGCGTTCGCCCGGTTCGAGGGCGGCGAGGTCGTGTTCAAGGCCGAGATCGGCGCGATGTCGGCCCGGGTCGGGCAGATCCAGGGCGTCTGGGTGCGGCCGGACCGGCGCGGGCACGGCCTGGGCACCACCGGCACGGCCGCCGTGGCGCAGCGCCTGGTGCGCGGACTGGGCCGGACGGCGTCGCTCTACGTGAACAGCTACAACGACGTCGCCAGGGCCGCTTACCGCAAGATCGGCTTCTCCCAGGTGGGGCAGTACGCGACCGTGCTGTTCTAGGGGTTGGGCATACTCGCACCGTGATGCTTCGGAAGACCGCCTTGGCCGTCGTCCTGCTGCTCGGGCTCGGCGGGTGCGGGCTGTTCTCGTCCCGGCCGGGGCCCGAGCAGGTCGCGGGCGAGTTCCTCGCCAAGGTCGCCGGCGGTGACGTGGACGGCGCGGTGGCGCTGACCGACGAGCCCGGCAAGGCCAAGGAGCTGCTGGACAAGGTGCGCGGCGTGCTGAAGCCGACCGCTGTGCGGACCTCCGTGCAGCAGGTGCGCTCCGGCGGCGAGTCGTCCACGGCGGACGCGTCGGCGAGGTTCGAGTGGGACCTCGGGCACGACCGGGTCTGGTCCTACGACACGAAGTTCGACCTGCGCCGGGAAGAGGACACCTGGAAGGTGCACTGGGCGCCGTCGGTCCTGCACCCGAAGCTCGCCGCGCAGCAGGCGATCGGCGCGACGGAGGTCCAGCCGGCGCTGGCCCCGGTGCTCGACCGCGACGGCGTGCCGCTGCTCGCGCCCGAGCAGGTCGTGTCGATCCTGCTGGACCCGGCGCAGGCGGGCGACCTGGCGGCGGTGGCGGGCGCGCTGGCCGGCGCGCTGGGCCGCATCGAACCCGCCATCACCGCCGCGTCCATCACCGAGGGCGCGACGAAGGTGCCCGCCGGGCAGGTGTACCAGGTGGCGGCGCTGCGGGACGCCGACTACCAGTCGGTGAAGCCGGCGATCTACGAGCTGCCCGGCGTGCGGTTCACCACGCAGACGTCGTTGCTGGCCCCGGCGCGGGACTTCGGCTCGCAGCTGCTGCCCCCCGTGCGCAAGGCGGTCGAGGAGGAGATCTCCGGCCGGTCCGGGCTGCGGATCTACACCACGAACGCGGCCGGGGCCGAGGTGGAGGACCTGCACGACGTCGCGCCCGAGCCCGCGCGCGCGATCAAGACCGTGGTCAGCCGGGCCGTGCAGACGGCGGCGGAGGACGCGCTGGAGCCGGTGGCCGAACCGGCGATGCTGGTGGCGCTGGCCGCGTCCACCGGGGACGTGCTGGCGGTCGCGCAGAACAAGCCCGCCGACGAGCAGGGCGCGATCGCGCTGACCGGGCGCTTCCCGCCGGGGTCCACGTTCAAGATCATCACGGCCGCGGCGGCGCTGGAGGGCGGCGTGCCCGCCGACTCGCCGCAGCCCTGCCCCGGCCGGATGACCATCGACGGGCGGCGGATCGTGCCCAACGACCACGACTTCGACAAGGGCACCATCCCGCTGCACTCGGCGTTCGCCTTCTCCTGCAACACGACCTTCGCCCAGATCGCCGCCGGGCTGCCCGCCGACGCGCTCACGAAGCAGGCCGACAAGTTCGGCCTCGGCGTCGACTTCGACATCCCGGCCATCACCACCGTCACCGGCTCCGCGCCGCCCGCGACGGACGTGGTGGAACGCGCGGAGGACGGCTTCGGCCAGGGCAAGCTGCTGGCCAGCCCGTTCGGCATGGCGCTGGTGGCGGCGACGGTGGCGAAGGGCTCGATGCCGACGCCGACCGTGCTGCACGGGCGGGAGACCAAGGTCGGCCACCAGCCCACCGCCCCGTCCCCGGCCGTGCTGGAACCGCTGCGCGCGATGATGCGCGAGGTGGTCGAGTCCGGCACCGCGCCCCAGCTCAAGCCCTTCGGCGACGTCCGGGGCAAGACCGGCACCGCCCAGTTCGGCGACGGCACGAACTCGCACGGCTGGTTCGTCGGCTACCGGGGCGACATCGCGTTCGCCACGCTGCTGCTGGGCACGAACAGCTCGTCCCCGGCCGTGGACGCCTCGGCCCGCTTCCTCGGCGCGCTGGGCTGACCTCCGGCCTGCCCGCCCACACCCGGCGGGGACGTCCGACCGACCACAATGCGGGCACGGCGCGCGTGGCGTGTCGCGGTGAGCCGTACTGTGTCGCGTATGTCCGTGCGTGCCGTCCTGGAGCCAGGTGAGCTCTCCCCGCGTCGTCCCGTGCCCGCCGAGATCGAGCGGCCCGAGTACGTGGACCGCAAGGAGCCCCGCCGCAACACCGACCCGTGGGTGCAGCCCCCCGAGATCATCGAGGCGATGCGGGTGGCCGGGCGGTTGGCCGCCCAAGCGCTCCAGGAGGCCGGCAAGGTCGTCGTGCCCGGGGTGACCACCGACGAGATCGACGCGGTCGCCCACGAGTTCCTGTGCGACCACGGCGCGTACCCGTCGACGCTGGGCTACCGGGGCTTCCCCAAGTCGTGCTGCACCTCGCTCAACGAGGTGATCTGCCACGGCATCCCGGACTCGACCGTCGTCCAGGACGGCGACATCGTCAACATCGACGTCACCGCCTTCATCGGCGGCGTGCACGGCGACACGAACGCCACCTTCCTCGCCGGGGACGTGGCCGAGGACGTCCGGCTGCTCGTCGAGCGCACCCACGAAGCCACCCTGCGGGCCATCAAGGCGGTCAAGCCGGGCCGGCAGCTCAACGTGGTGGGCCGGGTCATCGAGTCCTACGCCAACCGCTTCGGCTACGGCGTCGTGCGCGACTTCACCGGGCACGGCATCGGGCGCACGTTCCACAGCGGGCTGGTCGTGCTGCACTACGACGCGCCGCACGTGCCGACGCTGATCGAGCCGGGCATGACGTTCACCATCGAGCCGATGATCACGCTCGGCGGCATCGAGCACGACGTGTGGGAGGACGGCTGGACCGTCACCACCCGCGACAAGAGCTGGACCGCCCAGTTCGAGCACACCATCGTGGTGACGGACAGCGGTTCGGAGATCCTCACCGTCTGCTGACCGCCGGCCCGGAGGCTGCCGAACGCCCGTCCAGGGCCTCGCGGTCTGCCGGCGGGCAGCGGGTCGGAGGTCCCTAGAGCGCGCCGAGTTCGGTCACCAGCTCGGTGAGCGGGCCGACCACGGTGGTCGGGTCGGCGGCCGCCGCCAGGTGGTGGCTGTCCAGCTCCCGCACCGGCCAGCCCAGGTCGCGGGCGGTGGCGAACGGCGTGCGGTAGGACTCGCTGAGCCGCAGGTAGGCGCACGGCCCGGTCCACGCCACGGTGGGCCGGGGTTCCTTGAGGAACGCCAGCGGCACCTCCGCCTCCTCGCCGACGATCTCCTCCAGCAGCCGCACGTCCGGCACCATCGCGGACAGCGCCTCCGGGGCGAACCACCGGTCCCAGCGCGGCATCAGGCCGTCCCGTGAGATCGACTTGAGGTGCGCCATCCGGTCGGCCGGCGCGTCGTCGCGCCAGCTCCGGCCGGGTGCGGGCAGGTCGGCGTCGAGGAACACCAGGCCGGTGACCGGGATCTCCAGCGCGTCGGCGAACGCGGGTAGCAGCGGGCCCGCCCCGCTGTGGCCGACCAGCACCAGGTCGCCGTCGACCGGGGACTCCTCCACGGCGTCCGCGAACCCGCCGATCAGCCGCTGGTGCACGGGGGCCGCGTTCACGGTCACCCGCAGGTCCGGCAGCAGCACCGGGTGGCCCAGCGCGGTGAGCGCGTCGGCCAGCGGCCGGAGGCTCGCCGGGCCGAGGTAGGGGCTGTGCACCAGGACGGTGGTGGCGGGGGCGGAGACCATGACGTGGATGATGTCAGCCGAGACCGACAACGAGGGAGTTTTGCGGCGGTGAGCGGTGCGTTGTTGATCGCCGGGACGACCTCGGACGCCGGCAAGAGCGTCCTGGTGGCCGGTCTGTGCCGTTGGCTGGCGCGGCGGGGTGTCCGGGTGGCGCCGTTCAAGGCGCAGAACATGTCGAACAACTCGGTGGTGACGGCGGACGGCGGCGAGATCGGCCGGGCGCAGGCGGTGCAGGCGGCGGCGTGCGGGCTGGAGCCGAGCGTGCGGTTCAACCCGGTGCTGCTCAAGCCGGGCGGCGACCGGACGTCCCAGGTGGTGGTGCTGGGCAGGGCGGTGGGCGAGGTGACCGCGCTGTCCTACCGGGAGCGCAAGGCGGACCTGATGACCACCGTTCTGTCCACTTTGGACGATTTGCGACGGGACTTCGAGGTCGTCGTCTGCGAGGGCGCCGGCTCGCCCGCCGAGATCAACCTGCGCGCGAACGACATCGCCAACATGGGCCTGGCGCGCGCTGCCGGTCTGCCGGTGCTGGTGGTCGGCGACATCGACCGGGGCGGGGTGTTCGCGCACCTGTTCGGCACGGTGGCCCTGCTCGACCCGGCCGACCAGGCGCTGGTGGCGGGGTTCGTGGTGAACAAGTTCCGGGGCGACCCCGCGCTGCTGGAACCCGGCCTGCGGCAGTTGCGCGCGCTCACCGGGCGGCCGGTGCACGGCGTGCTGCCGTGGCGCGAGGAGCTGTGGCTGGACGCGGAGGACTCGCTGTCCTACGCGGCGGACGGCGTGATCGGCCGGCCCGCGCCGCCCGTGGGGGAGCAGTGGCTGCGGGTGGCGGTGGTCCGCCTGCCGAGGATCTCCAACGCGACGGACGTCGAGGCGCTGGCGTGCGAGCCGGGCGTGTCGGTGCGGTTCGTCACCGAGCCGTCGAGGCTCGCGGACGCGGACCTGGTCGTGCTGCCGGGCTCGAAGGCGACCGTCGCGGACCTGCGGTGGCTGCGGTCCACCGGGCTCGCCGACGCGATCGCCCGGCACGACGGGCCGGTGCTGGGGGTGTGCGGCGGGTTCCAGATGCTCGGCCGGCGCGTCGAGGACGACGTGGAGTCCGGCGCGGGCGTGGTGGACGGCTTGGGGCTGCTGGACGTCGACTTCCGGTTCGCGCCGGAGAAGACCCTGCACCGGCCGCGCGGCACCGCGTTCGGGGCGGCGGTGCAGGGCTACGAGATCCACCACGGCCAGGTCGTCCGCCGGACCGGTGCCGGACTGGTCGAGCTGCCCGGCGGTGCGCCGGAGGGCGCGCTGGTGGGGCGGGTCGCCGGCACGCACTGGCACGGCCTGCTGGAGAACGACGACTTCCGCCGGGAGTTCCTGCGGTGGGCGGCCGGCCACGCGGGGCGCGACGGCTTCCGGCCTGCGGCCGACACGGACTTCGCCGGGCAGCGGGCGGCGCAGCTCGACCTGCTGGGCGACCTGGTGGCCGACCACCTGGACACGGACGCGGTCCTCGCGCTGCTGGAGGGCGGCCCGCCGGCAGGGCTGCCGGTCGTGCCACCCGCCGGTCCGCCGGCGGAGAGCTGACCGCTCGGCGTGCTGCGTGGTGTTGCTCGGCGGTTCGCGTGCGGGCGTCGACCGTTCGGACGCGCTGCGGGAGGTGCCGTCCCGGGGTCTTCTGCGCTGGGCGCAGTCCTGCCGGAGCGTCGGCCGGGGGCGGAGTCCTCGGCGGGGCGGAGCCGTGGGCGTTGCACGCGGATCGCGGGCGTCGGGCGGCGGTTGCGGTGCGCGCGACCGCCAAGTCGCGCGGGGTGCACCGCTCGGTCGCCGTCGGGTCCGGATCGGGGTGCCACCGGAGGGGCGGGCGGACGTCCGCCCGACCGCCAAGTCGGGTGACTGCTCGCCGGCGTGGGTCCGGTGGCCGCGAGCGCGGCCGTTCGGAACTCGCTGAACCCGCTGGGGAAGAACCCCTGGCGCTAGATGGAGTCCCCCGCGCGCAGGTGGAGGACCATGCACCTGGTCGAATGCACAGCACACCTCCACTCACGAGTAGTCACATGAGGAAGGTACCGCTGGGCTGACCGGGGATACGTAGTCCGATCGGGGGTAGTGCGGTCACGTTTCGCGCACGACGGCCGCCCAGTCGCTGTCGCCCGGTCGCGTCGACCACCCGTCCGGCCACTTCCGCCGCAGGTCACCGGGCTTGGCGCGGGCTCCGGACAGGGATGCCGGGGTGTGCACGCCGAAATCGACCTCGCCCGCGAAGCTCGCGCCCCGGAACACCGATTCGCCGAAACCGACCCGGCGGAAATCGGCCAGTCCGCGGAAGTGCGCCTCCCGGAAGTCCGCGTGCCCGGCGAATTCGGTGCCCCGGAACGTGGCCGGCCCGACGAACGTGGTGCCGACGAACGACGCCCGGCGCACCCGTGCGTGCGTCAGGGTCAGCTTCACGAGGGTGGCGTGCGACAGGTCCAGCGAGATGTCCGCCCAGAACACCTCGGGCCGGTCCGGGCGCAGGTGCCCGGCCAGCAGCACGAGCGCGGTCTGCCGCACCTCCTGCTCCTGGAACCGCGCGGTGTCGCGCGGTCCGGTGCGGGCGCGGAGGTCCGGCGGCGGCGTGAACGGCATCCGCAGGTAGGCGCACACCAGGTGCACGATGGTCTGGCGGTGGGCCGGGTTGTCCTGCGCCAGCCGCTCCAGCGCGTACAGCCCGGCCAGCCGGACCGGTGCCTTATCGCTGCCGAGCTGGTCGGCGGCCTTGCCGTACAGCTCGGTGACGCGGCGCTCGGTGGCGTCGTGGTCCTTCTGCGCCAGGTCGAGTTCGGTGGACCGCTGCCGGCGCGCGGTCAGCAGCAGCGCCGCCGCGCCGCCCGCGCCCAGCACGATGCTGGACGCGGTCCGGATGACGTCCAGCCGCACGCCGTCCTCGGGTGCGCCGGTGCCGAGGGTGGTCAGCAGCAGCACGATCGACCCGGCGGCCAGCGCCAGCAGTCCGATGCCCCACACGGCGATCGTCCTGGGCGACAGCACCCGGTGCTCCACCGGTCCAGCCCAGCGGAAGCGCGGTCGGCCGTCAATCACCGGTCCGTGCGGTTGGTGCCGGGCCGGGCACCGGGTTGGTGGGGCGGTGAGGAGGAGGGGGTCAGGAGACCGGCGCGGCGAGGAGGCGGCGGGAGGGGCGGTGGATGGTGGTCGCGGCCATGCCGGCCAGGACCAGGGCGGCTGCGCCCAGGCGCACGGGGGAGATGTGCTCGTCGAGGAACAGCCAGCCGGAGAACATGCCCGCCACCGGGACGAGGAGGGCGAACGGGACCACGGTGGTGGCGTTGTGCTCGCGCAGCAGGAAGCCCCACACGCCGAAGCCGAACAGGGTGGACACCCAGGCGACGAACAGCAGTGAGGTGACGCCGGCCCACGTGGCGTTGCCGAACGCCGTGATGATCGCCGACGGCCCCTCGAAGATCACCGACAGGGCGAGCAGCGGGAGGGTGGCGACCGCGCTCACCCAGACGATGAAGCTCAGCGCGTCCGGCGGTTTGGCGTACCGGGTGGCGACGTTGGACAGGCCCCACGCGATCGCGCCCAACACGACCAGCAGCAGCGCGGACAGCGGGCTGGTGAGGCCGTAGTCCAGGGCGATCAGCACGATGCCGGTCGCGGCGACGGCCATCCCGACGAGCTGGACGGGGCGCGGGCGCTCCTTGAGCAGCACGGTGGCGAAGACGACGGTGAAGATCACCTGGCTCTGGAGCACGAGCGAGGAGAGGCCGGCCGGCATCCCCGCGCCCATGCCGAGGAACAGGAGGCCGAACTTGGCGACGCCGAGGGCGAGCGCGACCGCCACCACCCACTTCCACGCCACCCCCGGCCGGCCGACCAGCCACAGCGCGGGCACGGCCGCCGCCAGGAAGCGCAGCGACGAGAACAGCAGCGGCGGGAACTCCGCGAGGCCCACCTTGATCACGACGAAGTTGACGCCCCAGATGACGGTGGTGAGCACCGCCAGCGCGGCGTGACCGAGTTTCACGTCCTCGAGTCTTGGCCGTCGCACCGTTTAGCACCAGCGATGGATTCTGAAGCTTTGGGTTTAGGATTGCTACATGCTCGATCTCGGCAGGTTGCGCGCCCTGCACGCGGTGGCCCGGCACGGCTCGGTCGGCGCGGCAGCCGCCGCGCTCGGTTACACCCCCTCGGCGGTGTCCCAGCAGATCGCCAAGCTGGAACGCGAGACCCGCACCACGCTGCTGGAACGGCGCGGTCGGGGCATCGCGCTGACCGACGCGGCGCACCTGCTGGCGGCGACCGCAGACCAGGTGCTGCGACTGGTCGAGCACGCGGAGGTGTCGCTGGAGGAGCAGCGCGGCGCGGCGGTCGGGGAGCTGCGGGTCGGGGCGTTCGCCACGGCCGCGCGCGGGCTGCTGCCGGCGGTGCTGGTGGCGCTGGCGCGCGACCACCCGGCGCTGGACGTGCGGCTGGTGGAGCTGGACCCGCCGCCGGGCATGGAGGCGGTGTCGCGCGGCGAGCTGGACCTGGCGGTGACGCACGACTGGGACAACGCACCGCTCGCCGTGCCCGACGGGCTGTCGCGGGCGCGGCTGGGCGACGACTTCGCCGACGTGCTGCTGCCGGTGGGCCACCCGCTCGCCGACCGGGAGTCGGTGGTGCCGGAGGACTTGGCCGGGGAGCGCTGGATCTGCCAGCCCGAGGGCACGATCTGCCACGACTGGCTGGTCAACACGTTCCGGGCGGCCGGGATGGAGCCGGAGCTGGCGTTCCGGATCGGGGAGTACGAGACCCAGCTCGCGCTG
Organism: Actinosynnema sp. NPDC050436; assembly: GCF_040655415.1. Classification (NCBI taxonomy): domain Bacteria; kingdom Bacillati; phylum Actinomycetota; class Actinomycetes; order Pseudonocardiales; family Pseudonocardiaceae; genus Actinosynnema; species Actinosynnema sp. NPDC050436. Next base: position 9,559 of record NZ_JBFAJV010000033.1, read on the forward strand.
CTGGAGCGCGGGGTGGGGGTGGCGCTGCTGCCCCGGCTGGGGCGGGGTGCGCTGCCGGCGGGGGTGCGGGCGGTGGCGTTCCGGCCGACGCCCACGCGGCGGGTGTACGCGATGTGGCGCACGCAGGCCGGTCGGCGGCCGGCTGTGGTGGCGATGTTGGCTGCGTTGCGCGGGTGTTGGGAGGAGCGGCTGACTGCTTGAGCGGTTGGGAGGGGGCGGTCGGGAGGAAGCGGTGGGGGGAAGCGGTTGGAGAAGAGAAGAGAGTAACGATCAGGTGTCGGGCTGTTGCGGTGGGAGTCGTTCGGGCGATTGTCGGGGCGAGCGGCTGATCGACCGGCGGGGTGGGGTGGCTGGTCGGGGGTCGTGTCGCAGGCCGCCACACCAGGGGGCCTCCCAAGGTTCTTCCGCCACCGTGGGAGGTCCCCGCCTGGTATCGCCCGCAGGCGTTCAGCGGTGGGAGTGGCGTTCCAGCAGTTCCTCCAGGAAGCCGCCCGCCTCGGCCGCCGCGCGCGCCGGGTCGCGGTCGCGGACCGCGTCCAGCAGGCCGCCGTGCGAGACGTGGTCGTCCTCGTGGTCGGTGTCGACGGTCGCCGTGATGCTCGCCCGGACGGCCTCGGTGAGGCCCTGGTAGAGCTCGGCGAGCAGCGTGTTGTGCGAGCACTGCACGAGCAGCACGTGGAATGCGGCGTCGCGCTCCACCAGGCGTTGCCAGTCCTTGGCGGCGAGCGCGGCGTCCCGTTCGGCGAGCAGCGCTTCCAGGCGGTGCAGTTCCTCGTCGGTGCGCTGGGTGGCGGCCAGGCGCGCGCCCTCGACCTCCAGGGTGCGGCGCACCTGGAGCACGTCGCGCAGTTCGCTGCCGCACAGCCGGCGCACCGCGCCGGACAGCTCGCTGGTGGCGCGCACGAACGTGCCGTCGCCCTGGCGGACCTCCAGCAGTCCTGCGTGGGACAGCGCGCGCACCGCCTCGCGCACGGTGTTGCGGCCCACGCCCAGCGCGGTGACGAGTTCAGGCTCCGGCGGGATGCGCTGGCCGACCGGCCACTCGCCGCCGGCGATCGCGTCCCTCATCTGGTCGATCACCTGGTCGACGAGTCCGGCCCGTCGGGTAGTGGCCAACGGCACAGCGTCATCCTTTCATCCGAACATCCCATGTCTGTAATAGTAGTCCGGTGACGATCCAGCAGACCCAGCCAGACCGGACACCGGTGGTTCACATTGCCACTGAACCCAGTGCCAATGCGACGACTCCGGTCCATCCTTCTGGTAGTCCTGCTGCTCCGGTGGTCCGGAACCGCCAAGTTGCCCTGGTCGGCAGCACCCTGTTGGCGATCGGCGTAGCGCTCGCCGCCGCCAACCTGCGCCCCGCGGTGACCAGTCTGGCCTCCGTCCTCGGCGATGTGCGGACGTCGTTGGGGGTGTCCACGGCGTGGACGTCCCTGCTGACGGCGGTACCCACGCTCTGCTTCGGTTTCGCGGCCTTCCTCGCCCCTTGGCTCGGACGGCGGCTGGGGATGGCCCGAGCGGTCGCACTGTCGTTGGTGGTGCTGACCGCAGGTTTGGTGCTTCGGGTCGTGGACGGACCGGCGGTCGTGCTGGGCGGCACGTTCATCGCGTGCGCCGGCGTCGCGGTCTGCAACGTGCTCATCCCGGTGGTCGTCAAGGACTCCTTCCCGGGCCGCGTCGGCGTGATCACCGGCGTGTACACGGCGGCGCTCGCGGCCGGTGCGGCGCTGGGCGCCGCGTTCACGCCGGCGCTGGAGTCGGCGTTCGGGTCGTGGCGGTTGGCGGTGGGCGCGTGGGCGTTCCTGTCGGCGGCGGCCCTGGTGGTCTGGCTGGCCGGGGCGCGGCACGGCGAGGTCGTGCGGTCGGCACCGGTCCGGACGGGCCGGGCGCGGTCGCTCCTGCGCAACCGGCTGGCGTGGGTGATCACGGTGTTCTTCGGGCTCCAGTCGCTGCTGGCGTACACGGTCATGGGGTGGCTGCCGCAGATCCTCGGCGACGCCGGCGTCGACCGGACCACGGCCGGGCTGCTGCTGGCCATCACGATGGTGCTGGGCGTGCCGGTCAGCCTGATCGTGCCGCCGCTGGCCGCCCGGCGGGCGAGCCAGTCCGGGCTGGTCCTCGGGCTCGGGTCGCTGTCGGTGGCGGGCGTGCTGGGCCTGGCCCTCGCACCCGGCCTCGCGCCGGCGCTGTGGGTCGTGCTGGTCGGCGTGGGGATGGGGATGTTCCCGCTGGCCCTGGTGATGATCTCGCTGCGCACCGCGTCCACGGCGGACACCGCCCGGCTGTCGGCGATGGCGCAGAGCATCGGGTACCTGATCTCGGCGTCGGGGCCGTTCGCGTTCGGGGTGCTGCGCGGGGCCACCGGGGACTGGACGGTGTCGATGTTGGTGCTGGTGGGGTTGCTGGTGCTGCTGACCGGGTTGGGGTGGGTGGCCGGGCGGCCTCGCACGGTGTGATCCGGTGAGGTGCCGGGCGGTTCGGGGTTCGGGGTTCGGGGAAAAGATTGAAAGCGGCGCTCGCCGCTGGGCAGGCCGCCGGGGGAGAAGTGCGGTTCGTCGTGTTCTCCCCGTGTGGCCTGGTCTGGAGACAACCACCCTTTGC
>NZ_JBFAJV010000034.1:0-9494 GCF_040655415.1 Actinosynnema sp. NPDC050436
GGCCGGGGCGCGCGGCCGGGGCGCGCGGCCGAGGTGCGGGGCCGAGGTGCGGGGCCGAGGTGCGGGGCCGAGGTGCGGGGCCGAGGTGCGGGGCCGAGGTGCGGGGCCGAGGTGCGGGGCCGAGGTGCGGGCGCGGGAGTGTCGGCGCGAGAGGTGCGGGCGCGACGCGCGGGTGGGGCGCGAGTGCGGGGGCACGGGGCACGGGTGGGGGGTGCGCGGGTGCGGGTGTGGGGGCGGGTGCGCGGATGTGGGTGTGGTTTCGGGGGTGGGTGGCGCGGGGTCGAGGGTCGGTTCAACCGAACTTCACCTGATCGTGCGGACTTGCGAAGTGACCTGAGGGCGTTGATCAACATCACAGCCCGCTACCCCCGCAATCCCACCCCCCGCACGCCTACCGCTGCGTGATCGGACGGAGCAACGCCCGCACCCTCCGCACCGGAGCCGCCCGTGCGCGCCACCACTCGAACGGTGATTCGGCCCGATTCCTGTCCGCAGTACTGCGAAAACCCTCCTCCCGATGGATGATCTTCAAGCCGCACATCTGCGGTATGCCGACTCCGGCGACACCAGGACCGGTCGTCAACCCCCACTTGAGGTGATCATCGCTGCCCCATCCGAGGGACAGATTCCAGGTCAACCCGAATGGAGTCCCGAACGCCGCACAGAATCACCCGTTATTACTTGCACCCACTACGACCTGCACGCCCCGTGCACGAATGCCTTCCGGATAGCTCTATGGGAGGTCGCCGTGTTGGCCGCTTCCCGCTGCGCATTCGGCGTCACTACCGTCAATCCGGCCCAACGAACGAATCCGATTGGCGGTGTAAGTGGTGACTGTGACCGATTCGGACGTGGACACCGATCGGCCCCGGCTGAGCCTAGGCACGGCCGCGGCGCGGAACCTGGCCACGACGACCAAGTCCGTCCCGCAGATGCAGGGCATCAGCTCGCGCTGGCTGCTCAAGGTGCTGCCCTGGGTGCAGGCCAACGGCGGTGCCTACCGCGTCAACCGCAGGCTCAGCTACGCCGTCGGCGACGGCCGGCTGACGTTCACCAACACCGGCGCGGACGTGCAGGTCATCCCGCAGGAGCTGACCGAGCTGCCGCTGCTGCGCGGCTACGACGACGTCGAGGCGCTGGCCGCGCTGGCCGACCGGTTCCGCCAGCGCGAGTACGGGCCGGGCGACGTGATCGTCGAGGCGGGCAGCGCGCAGGAGCAGGTCTTCCTGGTCGCGCACGGCAAGGTCAACAAGGTCGGCCGGGGCGAGTACGGCGACCACACCGTGCTGGGCGTGCTGGCCAACGGCGACTACTTCGGCGACCAGGTGCTGGCCGGGCCGCAGGGCGAGTGGGACTTCACCGTCAAGGCGGTCACCCCGGTCATCGTGCTGGTGCTGAGCTGGCAGGACTTCGAGGGCCTCAACGGCAACGCGGGCGGCCTGCGCGCGCACATCCAGCACCGGTTCGCGGGCGGCGCGCAGCGCCAGAACGCGCACGGCGAAGCCGAGATCGACATCGCGTCCGGCCACGACGGGGAGCCCGCGCTGCCCGGCACGTTCGTGGACTACGAGCTCGCCCCGCGCGAGCTGGAGCTGAGCGTCGCGCAGACCGTGCTGAAGGTGCACAGCCGCGTCGCCGACCTCTACAACCAGCCGATGAACCAGGTCGAGCAGCAGTTGCGGCTCACCATCGAGGCCCTGCGCGAGCGGCAGGAGTACGAGATGGTCAACAACCGCGAGTTCGGCCTGCTGCACAACGCCGACCTGCGGCACCGCATCCACACCCGCTCCGGCCCGCCCACCCCGGACGACCTGGACGAGCTGCTCGGCGTGGTGTGGAAGGAGCCGACCGCGTTCCTCGCCCACCCCCGGGTGATCGCCGCCATCGGCCGCGAGTTCAACAAGCGCGGCATCTACCCGACGGGCGTGGACATCAACGGCCACCACGTGCCCGCGTGGCGCGGCGTCCCGATCCTCCCGTGCGGCAAGATCGAGGTGAGCAAGGCCCGCACCAGCTCGATCATGCTGCTCCGCGCCGGCGAGCAGAACCAGGGCGTCATCGGCCTGCACCAGACCGGCCTGCCCGACGAGTACCAGCCGGGCCTGAGCGTGCGGTTCATGGGAATCGACGAGAAGGCGATCATCTCCTACCTGGTCAGCGCGTACTACTCGGCCGCGATCCTGGTCCCCGACGCGCTCGGCGTGCTCGAACACGTCGAGATCGGCCGTGAGGACTAGCGGGCCCGGCACCGCCGGCATGACGCGCCACCCCGCGAAGACGAGTCCCCACGACGAGATAGGGAACCTGACGTGACCGTGACGGACCCCGGCCCCATCGCGGAAGAGGCCGAGCACCGCCAGAGCCTGAGCCCAGCGGGCGCGCGGAACCTGGCGACCACGACCAAGTCCACCCCGCAGATGCAGGGCATCTCCCCCCGGTGGCTGCTGCGCAAGCTCCCGTGGGTGCAGACCCAGGCGGGCACCTACCGGGTCAACCGCCGGCTCACCTACGCGGTGGGCGACGGCCGGGTGACCTTCACCAGCACCGGCGCGGAGGTCCGCGTCATCCCCCAGGAGCTGCGCGAGCTGCCCGCGCTGCGGGACTTCCCGGACGACGCCGTGCTGGTCGCCCTGGCCGACCGCTTCGAGCAGCGCGAGTACGCGCCCGGCGACGTGGTGGTCGAGGAGGGCGGCCGGGCCGACGAGGTCTTCCTGATCGCGCACGGCAAGGTGAACAAGGTCGGCCAGGGCGAGTACGGCGACCAGACCGTGCTGGACACCCTCGCCGACGGCGACCACTTCGGCGCGGAGGTGCTCACCGGCCAGGAGGCCGAGTGGGACTTCACCGTCAAGGCGGTGACGCCGGTGATCGCGCTGGTGCTGCCGTGGCGGGCGGTGCAGCAGCTCAACGGGCAGGCCGACGCGCTGCGCGCGCACATCGACCAGGTGGCGCGCGAGCGTGGCAAGCCGCAGAACAAGCACGGCGAGGCGGCGATCGAGATCGCCTCGGGCCACGACGGCGAGCCGGACCTGCCGACCACGTTCGTGGACTACGAGATCGCGCCGCGCGAGTACGAGCTGCACGTGGCGCAGACCGTGCTGCGGGTGCACTCCCGCGTCGCGGACCTCTACAACCAGCCGATGAACCAGACCGAGCAGCAGTTGCGGTTGACCGTCGAGGCCCTGCGCGAGCGGCAGGAGCACGAGATGATCAACAACCGCGAGATCGGCCTGCTGCACAACGCGGACCTCAAGCAGCGCATCCACACCCGCACCGGGCCGCCCACCCCGGACGACCTGGACGACCTGCTCAGCAGGCGGCGCAAGACGGCGTTCTTCCTGGCCCACCCGAGGGCGATCGCCGCGTTCGGGCGGGAGACCTCCAAGCGCGGCCTGTACCCCGGCACGGTCGACGTGGAGGGCACGCGCGTCACGACGTGGCGCGGGGTGCCGATCCTGCCGTCGAACAAGATCCCGATCACCGAGCAGGGCACCAGCTCGATCCTCGCGCTGCGGGTGGGTGAGCAGGACGGCGGCGTGGTCGGGCTGCACCAGACCGGCATCCCGGACGAGTACCAGCCGGGGCTCAACGTCCGGTTCATGGGAATCGACGAGAAGGCGATCATCTCCTACCTGGTCAGCGCGTACTACTCGGTGGCCGTGCTGGTGCCGGACGCCCTGGGCGTGCTGGAGCACGTGGAGATCGGCCGCTACTGACCCCTCGCGCGCGGGGGCGGGTGCTGGGCGGTGCCGTCCGGTCGGGTGGCGTCCGATCGATGCTGTCCGGACGGTGCTGTCCGTCCCGCGCCGCGTGATCTTCCCGGAACGGTTCGTGGTTCGGGCGCGTGCCCTCGCGCGCCCGCCACCCGGTGCACGTGCACTTGCGTGGGCGGCGTGCATCCCCGCAGAGCCGGGCGCATTGCAGAGAGCCGGGCGCATCCCCCGAACAGGAGTACCGCCGATGACTGAGCTGGACGTCACCACCGCGCACCGGTCCGCGCGCGAGGTGCTGGGCTGGAGCCGCGCGGGCCTTGACCCGGCGCTGCGCGCGGCGGTGGACCGGCTGCCCGACTCGATGCGCGGCATCGCGGGCTACCACCTCGGGTGGTGGGACGAGCACGGCCACCCGACAGGCGCGGACCCCGGCAAGGCGGTGCGCCCCGCACTGGTGCTGCTCAGCGCGCAGGCGGTGGGCGGCACCGCCACCGCCGCGCTGCCGGCCTCGGTCGCCGTCGAGCTGGTGCACAACTTCTCGCTGCTGCACGACGACGTGATGGACGGCGACGCGACCCGCCGGCACCGGCCGACCGCGTGGACCGTGTACGGCGTGAACGCCGCGATCCTGGCGGGTGACGCGCTGCTCACGCTCGCGCTGGACGTGCTGGCGAGCAGCGGCCACCCGTCCGCCGCGCACGCGATCCGGGTGCTGACCGCCGCGACCCAGCGGCTCAACGACGGGCAGGCCGCCGACCTCGCGTTCGAGGAGCGCGGTGACGTGCAGCTCGGCGAGTGCGTGCGGATGGCGCAGAACAAGACCGCCGGGCTGATCGGCGCGTCGTGCGCGCTGGGCGCGCTGTTCGGCGGCGGCACGGCCGAGCAGGTCGAGCAGTTGCGGCTGTTCGGCGAGCACGTCGGGCTGGCTTTCCAGTTCACCGACGACCTGCTGGGCATCTGGGGCGACCCGGCGGTGACCGGCAAGCCGGTGTACTCCGACCTGCACAACCGCAAGAAGTCGCTGCCCGTGGTGGCCGCGCTCAACTCGGACACGGCGGCGGCGCGGGAGCTGGACGACCTCTACCACACGGAGGGACAGCTCTCCGCTGCCGAGCTGGCGCGCGCGGCGGCGCTGATCGAGGCGTCCGGTGCGCGTGAGTGGAGCCTCGGGCGGGCAGAGGCCCTGCTGGCCCAGGCCCGCACGCACCTGCGTGCGGCGGAGCCCACCGAGCTGGCGGAGCGGGAGTTGGACGCGGTGGCAAGCCTTGCCACTCGGCGGGACCGGTGACGGTTCGTTGAGGGTGTTGGGCGTGGAGGTTCGTTGGGCGTGAGAGTTCGTTGGGCGTGAGAGTTCGTTGGGCGTGAAGGTTCGTTGGATCTGACGGCTTGTTGTGAGCTGTTCGGGTGTTGGTTCGGTTCTTCTGGTTCGTGGCACGCCTAGTTGATCGGCGGGCGCGTCCCGCGCGCCCGGCCCCCGTCCCCAGAGTCAGGAGCCCGGCATGGCCCTTCCCGTTGTGCTGCTCGCCTCGCCCCGGTCGTTCTGCGCCGGGGTGGAGCGGGCCGTGGAGATCGTGGAACACCTGCTCGACCAGCGCGGCGGACCGATCCACGTGCGCAAGCAGATCGTGCACAACACCCACGTGGTCGCCGGCCTGGAGGCGCGCGGCGCGGTGTTCGTGGACGAGCTGGACGAGGTGCCGGACGGGTCGACGGTGGTGTTCTCCGCCCACGGCGTGTCGCCGGCGGTGCGCGCCGAAGCCGCCCGCCGGGGACTGGACGTGGTCGACGCGACCTGCCCCCTGGTGATGAAGGTGCACTCGGAAGCCCGCCGGTTCCTCGCGCGCGGCGACACCGTCGTGCTGATCGGGCACGCCGGCCACGAGGAGGTGGAGGGCACGCTCGGCGAGGACCCCGACCGGATCGTGCTGGTGGCGACGGTGGAGGACGTGGCGCGACTGGAGGTGCCCGACCCTGCGCGGGTGTCGTACCTGACGCAGACCACGCTGGCGGTGGACGAGACGACCGAGGTCGTCGCCGCCCTGCGGGCGAAGTTCCCGGCGCTGCGCGGCCCCGCGTCCGACGACATCTGCTACGCCACCACCAACCGGCAGGAGGCGGTGCGCGAGGTCGCGCAGGACGCCGACCTGGTGCTCGTGGTCGGGTCGGCGAACTCCTCCAACTCGGTGCGGCTGGTGGAGCTGGCGCGTCGGCAGGGCACCCCGGCGCACCTGATCGACGACGCGTCGGAGATCCGCCCGGAGTGGTTGGAGGGCGTGCGGGTGATCGGTGTCAGCGCCGGCGCGTCCGCGCCGCCGGAACTGGTGGAGGAGCTGATCACCGAACTGGGCGCGTGGGACGTCCAGGTCCGCGAGACGACGAAGGAGACGATCACCTTCACGCTTCCCAACGCCGTCAGGCCGCGATGACCAAGTCGGGGTGAAGGCTTCCCCGGTCCCTGGATTGCGCGGTGCGCTCGGATTGCGCGCTGCACTCGAATTTTCGGTGGCGGGCGGGGCAACGTTCGGGGGCGCGGTTGTGAGAGCGCTCCCTCGGGATCTACGGTGGGAGAGGCTCGGATGAGCCACGGCCGGGGGCGCTTCCCGGTCGGGAGTGGTGCGAGGTTGCGGTGAAGGTGAATCCCACGCCCATCGGGTGATCCGGGGCCGGCCTGGAGCGCTGCGGCGACTCCAGGCCGCCGGTCGGATGATCATCCGACCGTTGCGTGCGGGATTCGGGCGGATTTAGGCACCCTGGGGAACTGCGTCGCCACGGTGGGTGGTGCGCGGCGGTCCGTGCCGGGACATTCGGTACAAAGGCGGGACAGATCGGGGTGTCGCACGTAGGGTCTTGCGTCGGCGGTGACCCGGACCACAGCGTCGGCGGCGTCGCCTTCACGGCCGAGAAGATCATCCCGACCGCTTGAGGAGCTCGTGGTGTCGACCTTCCGGGTGCGCCCCTACACCAGGACCGGCGGGAGGACCCGCTCGAACACCACCCTCGCCATCGAGACCATCGTGACGACGAACGAGCGGGCGGCGCGGGACGCGCTGACCTCGACGGCGGAGCACCGGATCATCAGCGACCCGTGCCGCCACCCCCACTCGGTGGCGGAGGTGGCCGCGCGGTTGCGGCTGCCGTTGGGGGTGGTGCGGGTGCTGCTCGCCGACATGTCGGACATGTCGCTGATCAACGTGCACGGGGATGGCGGGGGCGAGGGGGATGGCCGGCCCTCGATCGCGTTGATGGAGCGGGTGTTGGCCGGGTTGCAGCGGATTTGAGCGTGCGCCCGGCGAAGTGCGGGCCGTCGAGTGCCGACGATCATCCGGGCGACACTCGCTGTCGCAGGGCTGCCAGTTGAGCGGTCACCCGTGTCGACCTGACGTCGCTCAGGGCTTCATCGGCCCGGTCGGCCAACGTTTGCGCTTCGTCGAGTCGATCGGTCCTGGCGTAGAGGTCGGCGAGGTCGATCATGCGTCCCGCGCGTCCCCGCAACCGCGTTGGGTCCATGCGGGGCAGGAGGTTCTCGAATCGTCGGATCGCCTCATGGTTCTCCTCGGCGGCGGCCAGCGCCTGCGTGATGATCGAGTCGAGGTGTTCGGCCGTGAGGAAGCTCAGCCACAGCGGCGTTTCCCCGCCACGCCCGGCAAGCGTTTCGGCCTCGGCGACGTGTCGGAGCGCCTGGCGCGTATCTCCCGTCTTCGCCAGGTGCCCGGCCAGACCGGCATGGAGGTTCGCGCGTTCCATTCCGCAGACGCGGGAGTCGGACAGGGCCGACTCGACCAGGTTCACCGCATCCGTCGGGAGGGCGTCACCGACCTGGGCAGCCATGTTCAGCACCACGTGCGCGCGGAGGTCCGGATCGCTCCCGGCATCGGCCGTGCGGAGCGCCAGCGTCGACAGTCGGCGTGCCGCGTAGGTCCGTCCGGAGTCGAAGTGCGTCCACGCCGCCCGGTCGGCCAGCGCACCCACCGCCGCTGAGAGGGCGACGCGGGTGTCGTCCCGCATCGGTGCGTCCAGAAGGCCGACCGCCCAACGCAGAGCACCGCTGGAGACGTCTGCCGCGACGGCGCCTCCGTACCGGAGGTCCATCGTCGTGTAGACGGAGGTGGCGTGCCGAACGGCCTCCACCTCGGAACGTCCGACCCTGCCGGGGGCTTCGGCGGACGTGAGTCCGTCGAGTAGGCGGGTCAGTGGTTCCGGCGTGTTCGCCCCGGCGAGCACGGCGGCGGCTGCCGCCAGCAGCTCCCGTCTGTTCACATCCTCACCCAACCCCTGTGCGTTCAACGCACGTTCGTAGGCCGCCACCAGGTCGGGCGTCGCGGACCGTTGGCCCTTCTCCACCATCCCGAGCATCGACTTGCTGTAGTGCGTGCGTTGGGCCATCACGGCCAGGCTCAGGCCCTCCGCCGGCTCCCGACGGCTGTGGACGGCTGTGGACGGCTGTGGACGCTCAGACGATTCCAACCACGCTCCGCATCCAACAGGCTACGCCCTGAGAACAAGCCCTGGGTTGGTCCCGCTCGAATCTTGCGACTTGTTCGAGATAGTGCGATGTGCTGTCGGTTGTCCGGTCCCGCATGATGAAGGGCGAGGTCGACCAAGCGGCCGAGGTGCTCGGTGTCCTGTGGGCGGCACTGCCTTCGGGCAGGTCGGAGATCCACCGCACCAGGCTCCACGGCGTCAGTCTGGAACTGGCCGATCGGTTCCCGATGGCGGAATCCGTTTCCACACTCCTCTACAAGGCCACCGTCGCCTACGGGCAGATGGATGACTTTCCCGCAGCCACGACAACCGCGTCGCGGATGGTGTCCGTCTGGCGTGCCCGGTGTCAGTCGGGGCCGACCGACGAAGCGCTCTGTCGACATGCTCACGCGCTGGACACCCTCGCCAGTACCTACCGGGCGCGCGGCATGAGAGAAGCCGTCGCGGGGTGTCTGGTCGAGTTGGTCGAGTGGCACTTCACGTACGGAAACAGCGTCGGAGTGGCGTGGGCACTGCGCGAACTGGGGGCGCTGGCGATCCTGTCCGGCCACTTGGAGGGAGCAAGTACGAAACTCATCCGCGCCGACGAGTTGTACGCCGACTGCGCCGAGGACTCCGAGATCGCTTCGGAGCGGGCAGAGTGCCACGTACTGCTGGGGCGCCTGGCTCGCGCGAAGGGGAGACTCCACGTAGCTGAACAGTGGTTCAACAAGGCGTTGGAATGTCTGAAAGACGGTGCCGCCGAAGAGGCGCGAGCGCTACGGGATGCAACCAGAGGAGGTCAACCCCTTCCTTCGACCTCCATCCTGGTCGTCGGCGAATTCGGGCTCCCGATCTGGGGTCCGCCACGCGCACCGTCTGTCGGCCTGGGTGTTCGAAGTGTTGGGTGACCCCAGCCCGGCCAGCGAGCGGTAACCAGGCGTTCGCCGCCGGGCGATTCAGCGGGACGCCGAGCGGCGGCGGCTTCGCCCCGTCCACCATCTCCGGCTTGACCCACCGCCTGTCCTCGTTGAGCGGCTGCCGTTGGGGGTGGTGCGGGTGCTGCTCGCCGACATGTCGGACATGGCGCTGATCAACGTGCACGGGGATGGCGGGGGCGAGGGGGATGGCCGGCCCTCGATCGCGTTGATGGAGCGGGTGTTGGCCGGGTTGCAGCGGATTTGAGCGTGAGCCCGGCGGAATGCGGGCGGGCGGGTTTTAGGGAGTCCTCGCCGGACGGGCGAGCCGCCAAGGATGACGGAAGTGCGGGTCGTCGTGTCATCCCCGTGTGGCCCGGTCGGAGACAACCACCCTTGAGTG
>NZ_JBFAJV010000035.1:1673-4853 GCF_040655415.1 Actinosynnema sp. NPDC050436
GTGGTGTCTGGTTGTTCTTTGAGAACTGCACAGTGGATGCGAGCATCTTTGTGGCAAGTTATTAAGGGCATACGGTGGATGCCTTGGCACCAGGAGCCGATGAAGGACGTAGGAGACTGCGATAAGCCTTGGGGAGTTGTCAACCGAGCTGAGATCCAAGGATTTCCGAATGGGGAAACCCGGCCCCAGTCATGTGGGGTCACCCGCGTCTGAACACATAGGGCGTGTGGAGGGAACGCGGGGAAGTGAAACATCTCAGTACCCGCAGGAAGAGAAAACAACCGTGATTCCGTGAGTAGTGGCGAGCGAAAGCGGAAGAGGCTAAACCGTATTCGTGTGATACCCGGCAGGGGTTGCGTGTGCGGGGTCGTGGGACCTGTCTGATCGTTCTGCCGGACGGTCGAGGAGTCATAAAGTACTGTGGTTAGCGGAACGTGTCTGGAAAGCGCGGCCGTAGAGGGTGAGAGTCCCGTACGTGAAAACCCGGTACCTCCTGACGGTGTTCCCAAGTAGCAGCGTACTCGTGAAATTCGCTGTGAATCTGGCGGGACCACCCGCTAAGCCTGAATACTCCCTGGTGACCGATAGCGGACTAGTACCGTGAGGGAAAGGTGAAAAGTACCCCGGGAGGGGAGTGAAATAGTACCTGAAACCGTGTGCCTACAATCCGTCGGAGCCTTTCGGGGTGACGGCGTGCCTTTTGAAGAATGAGCCTGCGAGTTAGTGCTGCGTGGCGAGGTTAACCCGTGTGGGGTAGCCGTAGCGAAAGCGAGTCCGAACAGGGCGTGTGAGTCGCGTGGTCTAGACCCGAAGCGGAGTGATCTAGCCATGGCCAGGGTGAAGCGTGGGTAAGACTGCGTGGAGGCCCGAACCCACCAGGGTTGAAAACCTGGGGGATGAGCTGTGGTTAGGGGTGAAAGGCCAATCAAACTCCGTGATAGCTGGTTCTCCCCGAAATGCATTTAGGTGCAGCGTCGTGTGTTTCGTGCCGGAGGTAGAGCACTGGATGGTCTAGGGGGCCCACAAGCTTACCGAAATCAACCAAACTCCGAATGCCGGTACGTGAGAGCGCGGCAGTGAGACTGCGGGGGATAAGCTTCGTAGTCGAGAGGGAAACAGCCCAGAACGCCGGCTAAGGCCCCTAAGTGTGTGCTAAGTGGGAAAGGATGTGGGGTCGCTCAGACAACCAGGAGGTTGGCTTAGAAGCAGCCACCCTTTAAAGAGTGCGTAATAGCTCACTGGTCAAGTGGTCCTGCGCCGACAATGTAGCGGGGCTTAAGCACACCGCCGAAGCCGTGTCATTCAGCAGCAGTGCTGGATGGGTAGGGGAGCGTCGTTCAGCCGTCGAAGCGCCGGAGTGATCCAGGTGTGGAGGCTGGACGAGTGAGAATGCAGGCATGAGTAGCGAAAGCAGAGTGAGAAACTCTGCCGCCGGATGACCAAGGGTTCCTGGGCCAGGCTAATCCGCCCAGGGTAAGTCGGGACCTAAGGCGAGGCCGACAGGCGTAGTCGATGGACAACGGGTTGATATTCCCGTACCCGTGTGAACGCGCCCATGGCGAACCTTGTGATACTAACCGCCCGAAGCCCGCTCCGATCCTTCGGGTGAGGAGTGACGTGGAGCGCGGGACCTGAACTTGTAGTAGTCAAGCGATGGGGTGACGCAGGAGGGTAGCTCCGCCAGTGAGTGGTAGTACTGGTGTAAGCGTGTAGGCCGCAGCATAGGCAAATCCGTGCTGCACGAGGCTGAGACGTGATGCATAGCCGATTGAGGCGAAGTAGGGTGATCCCATGCTGTCGAGAAAAGCCTCTAGTGAGTGTTCATGCGGCCCGTACCCCAAACCGACACAGGTGGTCAGGTAGAGAATACCGAGGCGATCGGGCGAACTGTGGTTAAGGAACTCGGCAAAATGCCCCCGTAACTTCGGGAGAAGGGGGGCCGAGGGATTTGAAGCCCCTTGCGGGCTAGGATTTTTCGGCCGCAGAGACCAGCGAGAAGCGACTGTTTACTAAAAACACAGGTCCGTGCGAAGTCGCAAGACGATGTATACGGACTGACGCCTGCCCGGTGCTGGAACGTTAAGGGGACCGGTCAGCTCTTCGGGGCGAAGCTGAGAACTTAAGCGCCAGTAAACGGCGGTGGTAACTATAACCATCCTAAGGTAGCGAAATTCCTTGTCGGGTAAGTTCCGACCTGCACGAATGGCGTAACGACTTCTCGACTGTCTCAACCACAGGCCCGGCGAAATTGCACTACGAGTAAAGATGCTCGTTACGCGCGGCAGGACGGAAAGACCCCGGGACCTTTACTATAGCTTGGTATTGGTGTTCGGTTCGGCTTGTGTAGGATAGGTGGGAGACTGTGAAGCGGCCACGCCAGTGGTTGTGGAGTCGTCGTTGAAATACCACTCTGGTCGTACTGGATGTCTAACCTCGGTCCGTGATCCGGATCAGGGACAGTGCCTGGTGGGTAGTTTAACTGGGGCGGTTGCCTCCCAAAGGGTAACGGAGGCGCTCAAAGGTTCCCTCAGCCTGGTTGGCAATCAGGTGTCGAGTGCAAGTGCACAAGGGGGCTTGACTGTGAGACCGACGGGTCGAGCAGGGACGAAAGTCGGAACTAGTGATCCGGCCATGGCTTGTGGAAGCGTGGTCGCTCAACGGATAAAAGGTACCCCGGGGATAACAGGCTGATCTTGCCCAAGAGTCCATATCGACGGCATGGTTTGGCACCTCGATGTCGGCTCGTCGCATCCTGGGGCTGGAGTAGGTCCCAAGGGTTGGGCTGTTCGCCCATTAAAGCGGTACGCGAGCTGGGTTTAGAACGTCGTGAGACAGTTCGGTCCCTATCCGCCGCGCGCGTAGGATACTTGCGGAAGGCTGTCCCTAGTACGAGAGGACCGGGACGGACGGACCTCTGGTGTGCCAGTTGTCCTGCCAAGGGCATTGCTGGTTGGCTACGTTCGGAAGGGATAACCGCTGAAAGCATCTAAGCGGGAAGCTCGTTCCTAGATGAGGTATCCCACCCTTTGTGGGGTAAGGCCCCCAAGAGACTATTGGGTTGATAGGCCGGAGATGGAAGGTCGGTAACGGCTGGAGTTGACCGGTACTAATAGGCCGAGGACTTGCTCACAAACATGCTACGCATCCACTGTGCGGTTCTGAAAGAACCGAACCGGACCA
>NZ_JBFAJV010000036.1:0-3107 GCF_040655415.1 Actinosynnema sp. NPDC050436
AGTCAATCTCAAAGGAAACCTCTTGACGAGGTTCATAAATTTACTGGCTATTCGGCACGCTGTTGAGTTCTCAAAGAACACGCGCTCACCATCGTAACCCACTCGTTTCGAGTGACTTTCTCCGGGGCTTGTGTCCCGCGCTCCGTTCCGGTCTGTCCCGGCCCGTTCCGCGCTGGCAGAGAGAAAGTTACACGTCGCCCAACGCGGAGACAAATCGGGGGTCCAGCGCACTGTCCTCGCAGGTCAGAGCACGTGCCACGGGGTCTAAACCGGATCATGTGTGACCGGGGCCACGAAAACAATCTTCAGTGCGGTGCAGACGGCAGCAGGACGACCACCGAGAGGCCCCCGCCGGGGATGGCCGACGCGTGCACCCGACCCTCGTGAGCTGCGACGGCGGCCCGCACGATGGACAGGCCCAGCCCGGTGCCCGTGCGCGCGGTCCGGTCCGCGCCACCCCGCCGGAACGGCTCGAACAGCTCGTCCACCCGATCCGGCGCGACCAGCCGGCCGGACGACGACACCCGCAGGGACGTCCAGTCCGGCGCTCCCTCGGTGCGCACCTCGATCCAGCCGCCGGGCAGGTTGTGCCGCACGGCGTTCTCCAGCAGGTTCCCGGCGATCCGCTCCAGCAGGGCGGGGTCGCCCACGGCCGGTGCGGGTGCGGAGACGAACGACGCCCGCACCTGGTGCTGCTCCGCCTCCCCCCGCACGGCCCGCCACGCGGACTCGACCACGGCGTTCAGGTCGACGGGCTCCCGCACCGCCAACCCCAGCCCGTCCGTGCGCGCCAGCAGCAGGAGCGCGCTCACGAGCTGTTCGGCGCGTTCGGTCGCGGCGCGCACCACGGACGCCATCCGGCGCAGCTCGGCCTCGTCGGCGTCGGGATCGGCGAGCGTCACCTCCAGCTCGGTGCGGATCACCGACAGCGGGGTGCGCAGTTCGTGCGAGGCGTTGGCGACGAACCGGCGCTGGGAGTCGAAGGCGGCCTGCAACCGGTCGAGCATCTGGTCGAAGGTGTCCGCGAGTTCGGCGACCTCGTCGCGCGGGCCCGCCAGGCGCAGCCGCTCCCCCAGCGACTCGGCGGACAGCTTGCGGGCCGCGTCGGTCACGTCGTGCACGGGCCGCAGCACGCGGCCGGTGATGGTCCAGGCGAGCAGGGCGGCGGCGGCGACCACGCAGAGGAAGGCGATCGTGCCGGAGCGCAGGACGTCGTCGCGGGCCTGCCGGCCGAGGACCTCGGCGAGCACGCCCGCGTCGACCTCGACCCCGTCCACCCGGACCGTGCTGCCGTCGGGGAACCGGGGCGAGGACGCGACCACCCGCCCGACGAGCATCCAGCCGAGCACGAGCAGCAGGACGCTGACGAACGCGACCAGGCCGGTGGCCAGCAGGGTCAGCCGGACCCGCAGGCCCGGTCCGCGCCTGCGCCTCAGCGCGGGCCGTCCTGGGCAACGCCGGCCGTGGGCACCCGGTAGCCCGAGCCGACCACGGTGTCGATGATGCCGGGCTCGCCGAGCTTCTTGCGCAGGGTCATCACGGTGACCCGGACGGTCGTGGTGAACGGGTCGGCGTTCTCGTCCCACACCCGTTCGAGCAGCTCCTCGCTGCTGACCACGGAGCCCTTGGCAGCGAGCAGCACCTCCAGCACGCCGAACTCCTTGCGGGTCAGCTCGACGGGCCGGCCGGCGCGGCGCACGGTGCGGCGGGCCGGGTCCAGCTCGACGTCGCGGGCGGTGAGCAGCGGCGGTGTGGCCGGGGTGGCGCGGCGGGCCAGCGCGCGGACCCGGGCGACCAGCTCGGGGAACGCGAAGGGCTTGGCGAGGTAGTCGTCCGCGCCGAGGGACAGGCCGGCCACGCGGTCGTCCAGGCCGGCGCTCGCGGTGAGCATCATGACCCTGGTGAGGGCGCCGGAGCTGAGGATCTCCTTGCACAGCTCGTCGCCCGACATGCCGGGCAGGTCGCGGTCGAGCACGACCACGTCGTACCTGGTCACGGTGGATTTCTCGTGGCCGGTCTCGCCGTCGTAGGCGACGTCCACGGCCATGCCCTCGCGCCGCAGGCCGCGCGCGATCGCGTCGGCCAGTGGCACCTCGTCCTCGACTACCAGGATCCGCACCACACAAAGGTGCCACACATCCCTGAGAAGCGGCTTAGCGAGCCGGGCCGGCGCTCAGCGGGGGTCGCGGACCACGACGGTCTGGGCGGCCTGGAGCGAGCGGAGCTGGAGCAGGGCCGGGTGCTGCTCGGCGAGGCGGGCGGCGTTGAGCAGGGAGCGGAGGGCGGCGGTCTCGCCCCGGGCGCGTTCCAGGCAGGCGCGTGCCTCGCAGCGGGCGACGAGTTCGGCGAGCGCGGCCCTGCGCAGCTCGGCGGGCATGACGACGTCGCGGACGGCCACCCGGCGCAGGTCGACGCCGAGTTCGGCGACGCGGGGCCGGACGATGTCCTGGACCTCGACGGCCACCTCGCCCCTGGCCGGGTCGACCTGGTCGTGGGTGCGGGTGAGCACCGCCGACCGGAGCGCGAGCTGGAGCGCGAGGTGGAGTTCGGCGGCCGGGTCGGCGGCGGCGACCACGAACGCGGTGGCGTCGGACACCGCCCAGCTCACCACCAGGGTGACGCGGACCAGCACGCCGTCGGCGGTCGGGACGTCCTGCCAGGCGGGGGTCTGCGATCGCGGCCGGGTGTCGACCCGGTGCACCTCGTCGCGGCGGGGCAGGGAGTGCTCCCCCGGACCCAGCTCTCCGACGAGCGCGCCGCGCCGGAAGTGCACTGCGCGCTCCCACGGCATCAGCGTGTGCCTCAACGTCCCCTCCTCGGCCCGCTCCGGGGCCGTGACCCCGGCCGTGGGGCGGGGGGCGGGGGCACGGGGCCCGCAGAGCCCGCCGCCCGGTGGTCGGCCGGGGTCACGGCGAACGGGGTGCGACCCCCGTCGCGTTTGCAGCGCGTTGCGCTTCCCGGCTGGGATCGCGGGACCCGGGACGGCAGCGCCGGCCCGGGCCGCTCACCGGTGCGGGGGGGTGTCCCTATGTGGTTGTCAAGCCGCAGCCGGGGCAGGAGTTGTCCCGGGGTGTCGGTAGTGGGTTTTGTTGCGGAGCATGGCGAAC
>NZ_JBFAJV010000037.1:0-1778 GCF_040655415.1 Actinosynnema sp. NPDC050436
CACAGACGATTCGCCGGTGTCACGCCGTTTTCGTTGCCCGATGTGTCTCCCCGGTTCGTGGTCGCCCGCCGAGAGATGATCACCTCGCTCGCGGACTCCACGTAACCAATACGTAGAGGGTGCGCTGGAGCCCGCCGAACTCGACCAGCGCCTGCGCGAGCGCGGAGCGCCGCGACGCGGCGTGCAGCTTGCCCACCACCAGGGAGACGGTGGCGTGGCCGTACTTCAGCGACGCGGCCAGACGCAGCATCTCGTCCCACTGCGACCGGATCAGCGCCGTGTCCACCCCGCCAACAACCGGCGCCGGCGAACATGACGGCGGAGGCCAGCAGGATCGGCCCGACGTTGCGCTCGGCGGCCGCCGCGGGCTCCTCGGTGCCGTTGAGGGGCAGGTGGCCGCCCAGGTCGTCGAGTACGCCCGCTCCCGTCGCCGTCCACGGGTGGATGAATCTCCGGTGCACAAGGAGGGAACGGCCGCCGTCGGTGTGGGTGATGGCGGACCGCAGGGTAGCCGGCGGAAGGGCCGACCGACGAACCGACCACCCGGTCGATCGTCCCGCCTGTTGTCCGGATTCGGGGTGGTCGATCGGTGCACGAGGAGACGACGGTGTCGAAAACCTTCGATGGTGGCCGCCGCTGTGCTCGCGTCGGCGAGCTTGGTGTTCCCGGCGATCTTCACACCAGGCGCGGACGTTCGAGCGGCCGGTGCCGAGCCGACCACGCGGACGGCGGTGGAGAGGACCGAAGGAAAGCCGGGTGGCCCGGCGTCCTCTCCGGTCGACGCGTATGCCGAGGATGATTTCGCTGAACTTGTCACCATTCGGAATGTGGCAAATAACCGATGTGTCGAGTCGCCGTCGGGGCAAACCTCGTGGTTGCTTCAAAAAATCTGCGACAAAACCGAGTCGAAGCAACGCTGGCAACGTGACGGGAATGCGTCGAACTTCACGCTCAAGAACCAGGGCACCGGCTTGTGCGTCAGCAAGGTGTACACCGGACTCGTCGCCGCGCCCTACGATGAGGCACTGGGTTGGACCCTGCGGAACCGGGTAAGGGACTTTGCGGAGTGGCAGAATCTCGGCGATGGCATGTGCGCCACTGTCAGCAGCGATTCGCTCAGCTATATTCTTCTGACGTCATGCGCGAACGGCAAGTTGGTGCAGCGTTGGGAAATGCGTGTCGCCACGACCGGCCGCTGATCATCCGAGCCGGGTCAGGTCCTTCGGCAGCAGATGCGGCGGTCGTGGTCGTGCTACGGCAACCGGTGGCCGCTGTCGTCGTGGCGAGGGTGCTCGGCACTGGTAGGGCATCGCCCGCCGGCGCACTCGGCGACGGCTCCGCCAGCCGGGCCGCTGTGGCGCCGGCCGATCTGTTCGTCCTGTGCGAGGGCGACTCGGTGTCAGTCTTCGACTTCATACGGGTGACCGGCTGTGTGGGCACGATCGACGTGTTCACGGGCAGAGTCGAGATCGTGGTGGACGCGTTGCTGCCCGAGGAGCAGCCGACAGGCGACTGACCCCTCGTACAGCGACCGGTCGCGGACCCGCCCGTGCAGCAGCTCGACCGCGTGCTCGCAGTCCCGCGCACCCGGAACCGACGCCTCGGCGACGCACTGGGCGCCGGTCGCGCCCGCGGCTCACGGCTTCCCTGGGGCGGTGGTCTCAGCCGATGCGGAACAGCTGAGCGTCGAAGGCGTAGGTGTGGTCCGGCCCGCCGGTGCAGTCGTGCTTCCAGCAGATCCAGCGGTCCCTGCGGTAGATCTCGGCCGTGCCGCCGAG
>NZ_JBFAJV010000038.1:0-1541 GCF_040655415.1 Actinosynnema sp. NPDC050436
CAAATAAGGAATGGTAAGTAATGGCACAATCATTATAAAGACCTGATATATTACATTATAAAGATAATTTTTTGCGATTTGCATTGATAATCCTCCCGAAAAATATTAAACAAAAACTATATAACAGGAAGGATTAAAAATTGGGTCCTCCTGTCCACCTAAGTTCTAATAAAAGTATCTAGATGGTGAAATCTTACCATTCTTAATCAAGCAGAATAACTTTTAATAAGTTTTCATCTGCCTTCACTGTAATTAACACTTAACATCTGTCCAGATAGCTAACTAGACAAATCAAAGACTCCCCTTAACCGAATGACTTCACATTCATTAAAACAAGATAATCAAATTCAGTGATTAATGAACCCATTGAAGATATAAAAAATCCGTAATTAACCCGAATTGCTAGTTAATTTCATTGGAAAATAAATAAGTCGTGCTATCCTAATCTTAAACCACTAAGCATTAGAAAGCGCACGACTTATATGACTTATAATAGCACACTTCCAAAAGTTTTTGTTTATTTACTGACAACCATTGAGACGCTTTATCAAACGAGTGTTCCCCTTGAGGTTCAAAACCGAAAAAACGTCCATCTCGCAACATCAGATTGCTTAGTTATCGCTTGTTACCTCTGGGGCGTACTGCATTTTAGTGAAACGCTTAAAGCTAAGCACCAATTGGCTCAAAGTTTATTTCCTAATTTCCTAGAATATTCTCGCTTTGTCCGCCGTTGTAATGCCCTCTTACCGAGTATCCAAGTCATTCGCCAAGCACTCGTCTTTAAAGAGGTTGAAGGAATGAGTGTATCCATTATTGACAGCTTCCCCCTTCCTTTGTGTCAGCCTATTCGTAATTTCAGAAGCAAAGTTCTTGGAGATGATGCAAATGTTGGCTACAATGCTACAAAGGGACAGTACTTCTATGGATGTAAATGTCATGCTTTAGTCAGTGAATCAGGCTATGTCATAGACTACACAATTACTCCTGCTTCAATGGCTGATCGTTCAATGACCGAGGAAGTGTTGAGTCAATTTGGGACACCAACAGTCCTTGGAGATATGGGATATTTAGGTCAGTCACTGCATGATAGGCTGGAATTAAAAGGAATTGATCTAATTACACCTGTCAGGAAGAACATGAAGCAAAAGAAAATCCTTTTCCCTAATTTTTCAAAACGTAGAAAAGTGATTGAGCGAGTTTTCTCTTTTTTGACAAATCTAGGAGCTGAGCGTTGTAAAAGTCATTCGCCTCAAGGTTTTCAATTGAAATTAGAGATGATACTTTTAGCGTATTCTTTACTGTTAAAATCAGCTAAATCACTGGAACCAGAGACTTTAAGATATTCTATCGGGTATCAAGTCATGGCTAAATAATCAACTAGCAATTCGGGTCTTTATTAAATACTAATGATTGCATTAAAAATTGCTTTTTGAGATAATTGCTAAAAAAGAGAGGATTCTCAAATGGATAACAAAGATATAGAGCTGATTCAACAAATGGAAAACAAATATGACACTTTTATGCCAGTCTTAACTAATTTA
>NZ_JBFAJV010000039.1:0-1462 GCF_040655415.1 Actinosynnema sp. NPDC050436
GGGGGGTGTCCCTATGTGGTTGTCAAGCCGCAGCCGGGGCAGGAGTTGTCCCGGGGTGTCGGTAGTGGGTTTTGTTGCGGAGCATGGCGAACAGGACGTCGCAGCGGCGCCGTGCCAGGCAGATCAGAGCGGCGTTGTGTTTCTTCCCTTGGTCGCGTTTGCGCTGGTAGTAGGCCCTGCTGGTGGGGTCGGACAAGGCAGCGAACGCGGCGAGGAAGAACGCTCGTTTGAGTTTGCGGTTGCCGGTGCGGGCCGGGTGTTCGCCCTTGATGGAGGAGCCGGAGCTGCGGGTGACCGGGGCGATGCCGGCGTAGGCGGCCAGGTGGCCGGAGCTGGCGAAGCCGGAGGCGTCGCCGACTTCGAGCAGGATGCGGGCTGCGGTCCTGACCCCGATGCCGGGCATGGAGGTCAGGACCCCCGCGAGAGGGTGTGCATCGAGTATCCCCTCGACCTCGGCGGCGACCTGTTTGCGTTGCAGAAGAACGGTTTTCAGGCTGTCGGCCAGGCGTGGCAGCACGGTGTCGGCGGCCGTGGTGCCCGGGACGACGACGGTCTGCTCGTCCAGCGCGGCGAGGATCGCGGTGACCAGTTTGTCGCCCATGCGGGGCGCGTGGGCGACGGCGATCGCGGTCAGCTTGCGGCGGCCGGCCTTGGCGATGCCGGTCGGGCCGCCGCAGCGGGACAGGATCTCCAGCACCGCCGGGTGTCTGATCCGCGGGCCGATCGCGCGTTCCAGGGCTGGGTGGACGCCGGTGAGCAGGCCGCGGATGCGGTTGCCGATGCGGGTGGCCTCGCCGGCCAGGTCGTCGTCGAAGCCGACCAGCACGTCCAGTTCGGCCAGGGCGTCGTCGCCGAGGTCGACCGGGCGCAGTGTGTGCGGCAGCGAGCGGGCGGCGTCGGCGATGACGAAGGCGTCCCGGGCGTCGGTTTTCGCCCGGCCGGGGTAGAGGTCGGCGATGCGGCGCATGGCCAGGCCGGGCAGGTATGCCACCCGATGGCCGGCCGCGCGGGCCACCGCGACCGGCAGCGCGCCGATCGTGGCCGGCTGGTCGACCACCACCAGCAACGGTCCGTGCGCGGCGAGCTTGTCGAACAGGGCCCGCAGTTTCGGTTCGCTGTTGGGCAATGGCGCGTCGTGAAGCCGTCTGCCCGCCGGGTCCAGGCCGACGGCGTGGTGTTCGCCCTTGCCGACGTCCAGGCCGAGGAACACCTGGTAACCGCTGGTCATCCGTCCTGCCGTTCGTTCATCGCGGGTGGTCGCCGGTCGGGCATCGACGGCCGGCACCCACGTTACGACGAGACCTGCCCAGCGGGCGGCCGTGTCCCTATCAGCGGTCCGGCGATGCCACCGGGTCCGGTGACACCACCCCCCGGATCATGCCTTCGACTGGGGGCGTCAGTCATGCCGGACCCGGCGACCACAGCTCCTCGATCAGGAACTACGAAAAAGGTAACGGGGGGA
>NZ_JBFAJV010000040.1:0-1238 GCF_040655415.1 Actinosynnema sp. NPDC050436
CCGGCGTAGCCCCGGTAGTCGGGGTACTCGGCGGTGCGCGGCCGGATCACGTACTGCACCGGGAAGCGGAACGGCGCGTCGTGCGGGTCCGGCTCCACCGGCACCGTCTCCAGGTGCTCCAGCAGCGTCGGGCCCGAGTACCACGGCGTGTTCGCCGAGCGGTCCACCACGTTGTCGCCCGCGAGCGCCGACACCGGGATCTCCACCACCGCGTCCTCGGCGAACCCGAGGGCCCCGGCGTGCGCGGTGAACTCCTTGGCGATCCGGGAGAACACGGCCTCCGCGTAGTCCACCAGGTCGATCTTGTTCACCGCGAGCACCAGGCGCGGCACGCCCAGCAGCGCGAGCACCGCCGCGTGCCGGCGGGTCTGCTCCACCACGCCCTTGCGCGCGTCCACCAGCAGCACGCCCAGCTGCGCGGTGGACGCGCCGGTCACCGTGTTGCGGGTGTACTGCACGTGCCCCGGCGTGTCGGCCAGCACGAACGACCGCCGGGGCGTGGCGAAGTACCGGTAGGCCACGTCGATGGTGATGCCCTGCTCGCGCTCCGAGCGCAGCCCGTCCACCAGCAGCGAGAGGTCCGGCGTGGCCAGCCCCCGGTCCGCGCTGGCCCGGTGCACGGCGTCCAGGGTGTCCGCCAGCACGGATTTCGTGTCGTAGAGCAGCCTGCCGACGAGCGTGGACTTCCCGTCGTCCACGCTGCCCGCCGTGGCCAGCCTCAACAGGTCGCTCATCTAGAAGTAGCCCTCCCGCTTGCGGTCCTCCATGGCGGCCTCCGACAGCCGGTCGTCGGCCCGGGTCGCGCCGCGCTCGGTCAGCCGCGACGCGGCCACCTCGGCGATCACGGCCCCGATGTCGGCGGCGTCGGACTCGACGGCTCCCGTGCAGGAGCCGTCGCCGACCGTCCGGTACCGGACGGTCCTGGTGAGCAGCTCCTCGCCGTCACGCGGACCACCCCACGGCCCTTCGGCCAGCCACATGCCGTCCCGGAGCCAGACGTCGCGCCGGTGCGCGTAGTAGATCGACGGCAATTCGATCCCCTCCCGCGCGATGTAGTGCCAGACGTCCAGCTCGGTCCAGTTGGAGAGCGGGAATACCCGCACATGTTCCCCCGGACGGTGCCGTCCGTTGTAGAGGTTCCACAATTCGGGACGCTGCCGCCTGGGCTCCCACTGACCGAATGCGTTCCGTAGGCTGAAAATGCGCTCCTTGGCCCGCGCCCGCTCCTCGTCGCGGCG
>NZ_JBFAJV010000041.1:0-1231 GCF_040655415.1 Actinosynnema sp. NPDC050436
CGTCGCAGCCCATGGCCACGAGCTGGTCGCGGGCGGCGTCGTCCTCCACGCCCTCGGCCACCACGGTGAGGCTCAGCGAGTGGCCCAGCTCGACGATCGACCGCACCACGGCCATGTCGCCGAGGTCGGTGCCCATGCCGAGCACGAACGACTTGTCGATCTTCACCTCGTCCACCGGGAGCTGCCGCAGGTAGGCCAGCGACGAGTAGCCGGTGCCGAAGTCGTCCACGGCCAGCACGACGCCCATGGTGTGCAGCCGGCGCAGCACGGGCAGCGCCCGCTCCGGGTCGGCCATCACGCCGGACTCGGTCAGCTCGAAGGTCAGCAGCTCCGGCGGCACGTCGTGCTTGACCAGCGCGGCGGCCACCCGGTCCGGGAACTCCTCGTCGGCCAGCGTGCGCACCGACAGGTTCACCGCGATCGACATCCGCAGGCCCCGGTCGATCCACCGGCGGACCCGCTCCAGCGCCTTGTCCATCACGAAGTCGGTCAGCACGTCGACCAGGCCGGTGGCCTCGACGGCGGGCACGAACTCGTCGGGGTCGACCCGGCCGAACTCGGGGTGCTTCCAGCGCACCAGCGCCTCGGCGCCGACCACCTGCCTGCTGGGCAGCGCGACCTTCGGCTGGTAGTGCACCGACACCTGGCCGTTCTCCAGCGCCGACCGGAACTGGGTGACGAGCTGGAAGCGGCGCAGGAAGATCTGGCCCATCGACGGCGCGTAGGCGCGCAGCGGCTCGGCCTCGCTGGTGGCCCGGACCGCCACGTCGGCGCGCTGGAGCAGCGCGTCGGGGTCGGGGTCCTCGATCTCGCAGTCGGCCGTGGACGCCCAGCCGACGACCGCGCCCGCCTCGACGGTGAGCCGGTCGACCGGGTAGGGCACGGACAGCGCGGTGCGCAGCCGCTCGGCGATCTCCTGGATGCGCTCGGCCTGCCGGTCCAGCAGCAGCGCGGCGAACGCGCCGCCCTCCAGGCGGGCCAGCGGCACCTCCGGGCCCAGCTCGTCGCGCAGCCTGCGGCCGGCGGCGACCACCATCCGGTTGCCCCACGCCTGGCCGAGCGCGTCGGACACGGTGGACAGCACGTCCAGGTCGATCCGCACGACGACCGACGTGTCGGCCTGGCGCATCGGCTCGTTGCCCGCCTCGCGGAAGCCCGGCCGGTTGAGCAGGCCGGTCAGCGGGTCGTGGTAGGCGTCGTGGCGCAGCCGGGCGAGCAGCCGGCGGTTGTC
>NZ_JBFAJV010000042.1:0-1207 GCF_040655415.1 Actinosynnema sp. NPDC050436
CACATTTTATTAGCCAAAAACTAATGTGGATCATTCATAAAGAAAAAATAAAATTTTTTAAAGTTGTTAATCATTTTGGAACCTCGATATTTAATATTATTAGTTAGTATAATTAAAATTTCGCAAATTGCAAGTCCAAGTTAGCCAGCCAAGCTCATCTCATATGAACTCTTATAGTTGAACATTTTTCTTGGATAATGGTTCATCCAATACTCGATAGCGGCGACTTCTTCAGGGGTCGTCTTTGTTGTGCCTTTTGGCAGATGCCTACGAATCATTCGGTTATGGTTTTCATTCGTCCCTCGCTCAAAGCTCGCGTAGGCGTGTGCATAGTAAACTGGACAGCTTACGACCTCAGAGAGCCTTGCAAATTCATGGCCATTGTCAGGGGTAATGGATTTGAAGTCATAACTTTTTTGAAGTTCCACCAGCTCATCATTGACCGCCTGTGCTGTTTTCCCATCAATCAAGCGAATGATCTCCGTGCGGTATTTTCGCTCTGTGAGCGTCAAAAGCACCTTGTTCTTAGCTCTCGTAAGAATGACCGTGTCAATCTCGTAATGCCCCACTTCTAAGCGATTGTTAATGAACTCAGGCCGTTCTTCAATAGACTTACCAAAAGGATGCTTTGGCGCACGAGGTTTGATTTTCTTTGCCGCCTTATACTGCGGATAGAAAAGATGATGACGCTTGGCTTCTAACCAGCCCCAGTTGACCCAATTGTAGAGGCTGCTCAGAGAAACTCCTTTTAGAGCCTGATGAATGACTTCCAAAGAGTCCTTGTCTTCTTTAAGACGTGTACTCACATAACAATCAATCTCAGTCGTGAGTTTACTCGGACGAACACTGTGAGCCCTCAATCCTTCATAATTTTCTTGAGCCTTTTTAGCAGAGTATTTTACCTTCCGCTTGAGCTGGATTTCCCCTCGCTTCATCTCTCTGTCAATCGTCCCATGAGCTTTATTCAATAAGCGCGCAATCTCACGGTTGCTCAGTCCTTCTTTATTGTGCCAACGTTCAATGTTTAAACGGTCTTGATTGGTCAGGTGTTTCCCTTTGCTCTGGCTTGTGATAGAATAGTCTTGCATCTGAATTTCCTTTTTATACTATTTGGTCGAACTTCTAGTATAAGAGATTCAGATGTTTTTTGCTTGACTCAAGGTGGCTATCTTCATTTTACAATTTGCGGTTATAATTAGAAGTATGA
>NZ_JBFAJV010000043.1:0-1029 GCF_040655415.1 Actinosynnema sp. NPDC050436
TGCCGCCTCCCGTGCTGTCCGAACGGCGCAAGACCCGCCAGCTGATGGTCGGGTCGGTGGGTGTGGGCAGCGAGTTCCCGGTGTCGGTGCAGTCGATGACGACGACGGTGACGGCGGACGTCAACGCGACCCTGCAGCAGATCGCGGAGTTGACGGCGTCGGGTTGCGACATCGTGCGGGTGGCCTGTCCGTCCCAGGACGACGCGGACGCGTTGGCGGCGATCGCGCGCAAGTCGCAGATCCCGGTGATCGCGGACATCCACTTCCAGCCGAAGTACGTGTTCGCGGCGATCGAGGCGGGGTGCGCGGCGGTCCGGGTGAACCCGGGCAACATCAAGAAGTTCGACGACAAGGTGCGCGAGATCGCCGCGGCGGCGCGCGACCGCGGGACGCCGATCCGCATCGGCGTGAACGCGGGGTCGCTGGACCCGAGGTTGATGGCGAAGTACGGCAAGGCCACGCCCGAGGCGCTGGCCGAGTCGGCGCTGTGGGAGGCGTCGCTGTTCGCCGAGCACGACTTCCACGACCTGAAGATCTCGGTCAAGCACAACGACCCCGTGGTGATGGTGCGGGCCTACGAACTGCTCGCCGAGCAGTGCGACTACCCGCTGCACCTGGGCGTGACCGAGGCCGGTCCGGCGTTCCAGGGCACGATCAAGTCGGCGGTGGCGTTCGGCGCGCTGCTGCGCCAGGGGATCGGCGACACGATCCGGGTCTCGCTGTCGGCGCCGCCGGTGGAGGAGGTCAAGGTCGGCCACCAGATCCTGCAGTCGCTGAACCTGAGGCCGCGCAAGCTGGAGATCGTCTCGTGCCCGTCGTGCGGTCGGGCGCAGGTCGACGTCTACACGCTCGCCGAGCAGGTCACCGCCGGTCTGGAGGGCATGGAGGTGC
Source organism: Actinosynnema sp. NPDC050436 (assembly GCF_040655415.1). Classification (NCBI taxonomy): domain Bacteria; kingdom Bacillati; phylum Actinomycetota; class Actinomycetes; order Pseudonocardiales; family Pseudonocardiaceae; genus Actinosynnema; species Actinosynnema sp. NPDC050436. The sequence goes on from NZ_JBFAJV010000043.1 coordinate 892, forward strand.
CGCTGCGGGTCGCCGTGATGGGCTGCGTGGTGAACGGGCCGGGCGAGGCGCGGGAGGCCGACCTGGGTGTCGCGTCGGGCAACGGCAAGGGGCAGATCTTCGTGAAGGGCCAGGTCATCAAGACCGTGCCCGAGCACC
>NZ_JBFAJV010000044.1:0-1015 GCF_040655415.1 Actinosynnema sp. NPDC050436
TGCCGGTACCAGGTGCCGGACGGGATGACGAGGATCGGGACCAGGCCGCCGGACTCGTCGGTGATCTCGTCCTCGGTCCGCTCGTCCTGCGGGATCTCCAGCTTCTTCACCAGGGCGTTGAGGCCCTGCGTGCGGTACTGCTTGCGCACGCCGAAGATCCCGCGCTCACGCTCGCGGTACTTCTCGGTGAAGATGCCCGGCACCCCGCCGGACGCCGCCAGCTCGTCCGCCGCCGCGTCGCCAAGCTGCCACGGCCCGAGGCGGCCGAACCGGCGGCCGTCCTTGAGGTCCTGCCGGGACAGCTCAAGCCCGATCTTCGCCGTGCCCTTGTCGCCGTCCTTGTACAGGTACCGGGCCGTCTCGCCCTCCTCACCGGAGTTGAGCGATCGCAGGTCGGTGCCGTGCCCCTCGCCGCCGCACGAGCAGTCCGGCCGGTCACAGGTCTGGCTGACCTCGTAGCCGCCCGCGTTGCGCACGCCGTCCGCCCACGCCGTGGCGATGGCCCGGCGGAACTCCAACTGGCCGTCCTCATCGAGCGGCGCGGCCGTCACCCAGAGCGTGTGCCAGTGCAGGTGAAAGCCCGTGTCCGGGCCCCACGTGTCCTCGTAGGCCCGCTCGTAGCCGATCACGCCGAACTCGGCCTTGAGCCGCCGCCACGGCCGCCCGGCGGACCCGTACGCCCCGCGCCAGCCGTCGTGCAGGACGCTGACCAGGCCGAAGCGCTCGCCCTTGCGGTTCGAGCCGAACGGCATCCGCTCGAAGTGCCGGAGGGTGGACGTGCCCAGGTGCAGGCCGTACCCGGCCGCCGCGAGGCCGTCCGCCATGAGCTGGGCGTTCGAGGCCCGCACCGCGAGGATGCGCGTTCCACACCAGGCGCACAGGTGGAGTAGCGGACGCCGGCGAGCACTTCCCGCAGCAGCGCGACCCGTACGGCGTCCATGCCGCCGCATCCTGCCGCAACCGGTCCCGCGCGGTCCGGCGTTCGCCCCGGATTCCCCCGACCCGGGGACGCCCC